>NZ_JBPZGZ010000004.1:0-610190 GCF_051857475.1 Roseateles sp. NT4
TTGAGCCCCCTGAAGGGTCGTTCGAGACCAGGACGTTGATAGGCTGGGTGTGGAAGCGCAGTAATGCGTTAAGCTAACCAGTACTAATTGCCCGTGAGGCTTGACCCTATAACTTTGACTGCCGAATCATTGCGATTGCAGATCAAGGTGGGTATTCAAGTTATGCTGTTCTTCAGAAGTCTGAAGACGCAATCAAATTAAACTGATTCCGCTGCATGTTTGACAACATGTGGCGTGCAGATATAAATCTGCTGACTCTACGAATTGGGTTTATTGGCCACGCCAATAAGCCAACCAGTCAAGCCTGACGACCATAGCGACTTGGTCCCACTCCTTCCCATCCCGAACAGGACAGTGAAACGAGCCAGCGCCGATGATAGTGCGGATTCCCGTGTGAAAGTAGGTCATCGTCAGGCTATTATTCAAGCCAACCCCCATCAGCTGACGCTGGTGGGGGTTTTGCTTTTGGGGCGCTGAATATACTTGCGGCTTCAAATCAAGAGCGCGTTCCAGAGCAGATCAGCTCGCGAAGTGTCGCTGTGACAGCCGAAGTCAGAACAACTCTTGCTGTTTCGATGCAGGTGGCGACGGCCTCAGATTGACGCCCGCCACCTCTCTATAGCGGTACCTTCGCCCCTGTTTCCAGCCCTCGACTGCAATAACACGGTCGATCAGCCACTTGATCGGCGTGACGTGGCTGATTGGACCGTCCGGTGCGCCCCAGTAGCTCAGCGACACGTGCGGCTAGTTGCTGGCCGGACTGATCAGGCCCTGAGCACTTCCGAGTAACTATTCGTCGCCGCGAACCCTAGACTTTCTTGCAGCGCCGTACATTCGGCTGGTCTTGCACCTTTGCCGGCGATTCATGCGCGCGCCCAAATCGAGGGTGACTTGCAGGCGAACGACGGCCCGGCAAGCCGTATCCTTCGAAGCTTACTCACGCACTCCTCCCCCGCACGCAATGGACGATCAACTGGGTCTTTTTGGCGACGAGCCGCCAAGGCGGCTATTCGTTCCTCGCGCGCTACCCAGCGGCTGCAAGCCTAAGAGCTATTCCTTGTTTTTCGCGCTGCGCCCTAGCGCTGCGGATTTGCCCCGCTGCGTCGAATAGGTCGCTGAGCTCTGTGGCCGCCATGCTTCAGCCAAGGAGGCGCAGGTGATGGCCGCAGCCCGTCTGCACGTATCCTTGATTGAAGTCGTGGAGTTCACGGAGGATCGCCTGCCGCCGCTGTCTGTCGTCGAGGGGGCAGCGGCCGCCGGCGCGCAACTCAGCGATAGTGGCTCCATCAGCCTCCAGTTCGATCGACTGAAAAGCTTCGCCAACCATTCGGCGTGCGTGCTCGGCTGCACCGCCGATTCCCATCGGCGGGTCATCACAGTGCGAGAGCTTCTTAGGAAGCTGCTGAAGCAGCGTGAGATCAAGGCTGCATCCGTCAGCTCGTCTCACATGACGGCTTACTACGATCCTGCCCGCATGCCGCGGGACATTGTTGTTGAGACGTTGTCCTGCGTTACGCACTGCTTGAGCCTGATCCTCAGCCACAAGGGATGCACGGAGCACGAGACCATCGCGGAATGGCCACTTGGATAAGTCGCTCGGCTGCGTCAGCGGCACGATCGGCCGCTGACCGGAAAGTTAGACGTTGAACAAGAAGTGCAGCACGTCGCCATCCTTGACGACGTACTCCTTGCCTTCCGCCCGCATCTTTCCCGCATCCTTGGCTCCCTGCTCACCGCGGTACTGGATGAAGTCGTCGTAAGCGATGGTCTGAGCGCGGATGTAGCCGCGTTCGAAGTCGGTATGGATGACAGCGGCTGCCTGCGGGCCGGTGTCGCCAATGTGGATGGTCCAGGCTCGGACCTCCTTCACGCCGGCGGTGAAGTAGGTCTGCAGGCCCAGCAATTTGAAAGCGGCGCGGATCAGGCGGTTGAGGCCAGGCTCGTCCTGACCCATCTCGGCCAGAAACATGGCGCGATCCTCATCTTCCATCTCAGAGAGTTCCGATTCGGTCTTCGCGCAGATCGCCACGACCGGACCGTTCTGGGCTGCCGCGTATTCCTTCAGCCGTTCCAAAAACGGGTTGTTTTCAAAACCGTCTTCCGAGACATTGCCGACAAACATCGCAGGCTTGGCCGTGATCAGGCACAAAGGCTTGAGGATGGCCAACTCTTCCTTGCTGAAGTCAATGGTTCGCACAGGCTTGGCCTGGTCCAGAGCGACTTGGCATTTCTCCAGCACCTTGACCAGCGCGATGGCTTCCTTGTCGCCAGCGCGCGCGACCTTGTTGTAGCGGTGCAGGCTCTTCTCGACAGTGCCGAGGTCGGCAAGGCAAAGCTCCGTCTGGATCACTTCGATGTCCGAGATCGGATCGACCTTGCCGTTCACATGAATGACGTTCGGGTCTTCGAAACAGCGCACGACATTGACGATGGCGTCCGTCTCACGGATGTGTGACAGGAACTGGTTGCCCAGCCCTTCACCCTTGCTTGCCCCGGCCACAAGACCAGCGATATCGACGAACTCCACAACGGCCGGCATGACGCGTTCGGGTTTGACGATCTCGGCCAACGCCGCAAGGCGGGGGTCGGGCAACTCGACGATGCCGACGTTCGGCTCGATCGTGCAAAAGGGATAGTTCTCGGCGGCAATGCCGGCTTTGGTCAGGGCGTTGAAGAGCGTGGACTTGCCGACATTGGGCAGGCCCACGATGCCGCATTTGAGGCTCATGGCAGGGCTTTCCGTTGGGAGGGGCGACCGACAGCAAGCCGGCGCCAAAGAGGTGATTTTAATCGGGCGCCGCCAAAGGCCTGGCCAGCTCGACCCCGTGCCGCGATGCGGTCTAACCCCCTGCCTACAATCAGCGGATGCAAAGTGTGGACGTGTTGGTCAGAGGGCGGGGTGCTGTCGGCAGCAGCTTGGCGCTCAGCCTCGCCGCTCAAGGCCTGACCGTGGGCATGAGTGGAGCGGCGGAGGTCGCGCGCAGCGACGATGTGCGGACTTACGCCTTGAATGCCGCCTCCGTCACTTTGCTGACCGAACTGAAGATCTGGGCCAGCCTGCCGGCCGACGCCATCTGCCCGGTTTATGACATGGTCATCAGCGGTGATGCGGTGGCTGAGCAATCCGCCGGAAGGCTGACCTTCTCAGCCTGGCAGCAAGGCCAGCGCGAACTGGCCGTCATCGTTGATGCCGCAGCGTTGGATGCCCAACTCGCGACGGCGCTTCGCTTTTCACCACACGTCCACAGCGTCGCGGATACCACTCCGGCGGCGCTTACGGCGCTCTGTGAGGGCCGTGAGTCGGCTGCGCGTGCCGCGTTGGGCGTGGACTTCAAACCCAAATCCTACGGACATCGTGCATTGGCGGCGCGGCTCAGTTCCAACCGGCCCCACCAGGGCGTCGCACGCCAGTGGTTCCAGCCGGGCGGTGAGGTGTTGGCCCTGCTGCCCTTCGAGAAGCCGACGCCTGGGTCGTCATATGGTTTGGTTTGGTCGTGCCAGCAAGCGCGAGCCGACGCGTTGCAGGCCATGTCGATTCTTGAATTTGAGCGCGAGCTCAATGCCGCGACAGCCGGTGCCGCCGGTGAACTCAGCCTGGGTAGCGAGCGGTCGAGCTGGCCGCTGGCCCTGGCCCGGGCCGATACGGTCAGTGGTCCGGGTTGGGTGCTGCTCGGCGATGCCGCCCACATCGTCCATCCCCTGGCGGGCCAGGGCTTGAATCTTGGCCTTGGTGACGTCGCTGCGCTCGCTCGCGTCCTGGCGGGGCGCGAGGCGTGGCGACCGCTCGGTGACGAACGCCTGCTGCGGCGTTACGCCCGCGAGCGCCTCGCGCCGACGCTTGCGATGGGCGAGCTGACCGACGTGTTGCAGCGCCTTTTCGCCAACTCGTCTCCCGCCGTCCAGGGCTTTCGCAATCGCGGCCTGGACGCGCTCAACCAACTTTCCCCCGTCAAGCGCTGGCTGACCCAGCGTGCTCTCGGGCTCTGACCTCCAACCGGCCTTTTCATCGTGCGCTCTCTCGTTTTCCGCGTTCTCGCCGTCGTCCTTGCCGCAGCCAGCCTGCCCGCCCTCGCGAACGAGGCTGCCATCCGCAAAGCCTTCGCCGAACGAATGCCCAATGCCCCCAAGATCGACGAGGTTCGGCCGTCGGCCATGCCCGGGCTGTGGGAGCTGCGGATCGGCAACGAGATTCGCTACACCGACGCCGGAGCCAACTTTCTCATCGAGGGCGAACTCTTTGACCTGAAGGCGAGGAAGAACCTCACCGAGGAGCGCGTCACCCAGCTCAACCGGATCGACTTCGCCGGACTGCCCTTCAAGGATGCGCTGATGTGGAAGAACGGCACGGGAAAGCGCCGCATCGCTGTCTTCGCAGACCCCAACTGCGGCTATTGCAAGCGCTTCGAGAAGGGGCTGCAGGAACTCAAGGATGTGACCGTCTACACGTTCCTGATTCCCATTCTCGGCGGCGACTCGCCCGAGAAGGCGCGTGCCATCTGGTGTTCCAAAGACAACGCCAATGCCTGGCTCAGCTGGATGCTGAAGGGCGAACAGCCCGCCAAGGCGACGACGCCGTGTGACGAATCGGCCATCGAGCGCAATCTCGCGTTGTCGCGCAAGATCCACGTGAACGGCACGCCGGCCATCCTTCTGGAGGACGGCAACCGCATTCCAGGTGCTGTCGGCCCGGCGGAGCTGGAAAAGCGCCTGCAAGCCCTGGCCGCACCGGCCAGCAAGTCCTGATCCGATGGGCGCCGAACATCGCCAGTTCGCACATCGCCTGGGCTATGCCGGGCTCATCCCCTTCCTGCTGGGTTGTGCGCTGATCTGGCTGATCGGCGATCGCGACCTGGATCAGCACACCTTTGTCAGCCTGGCGATGTCGGTCTATGCCGGCCTCGTCGTCGCTTTTCTCGGCGGCATCCACTGGGGGCTCGCCATCATCCGTGGACTGCCCGGCCGGCAGCCCCTCGTATGGGGCGTCAGCGCCGTGCTGCTAGGCTGGTTGGGTGTCGTGATGCCGCCCTATGCAGGACTGGCCTTGCATGGCGGCGTGCTGATCGCCTGCTATCTCGTCGATCGCCGCGTCTACCCGCAACTCGGTGCGGCGGATTGGCTGACCCTGCGTTTTCGGCTCACCGCCGTCGCAGCGCTGAGCTGCTTCCTCGCAGCCGCGGGCAGCTGATGCACGGACCGACTTACCGGATCGAGCTGGCCGATATCGCGGCCCACCGCTATCGCGTCACGCTGACGCTTGCCAGCCCCACGAAAGATCAGATCTTCAGCCTGCCGGTCTGGATTCCCGGCAGCTATCTGGTGCGCGAATTCGCCAAGCACCTGAGCGGGCTGACGGCCCATCAGGGCGGCAAGGAGCTGGTCGTCGATCAGCTCGACAAGGCCAGCTGGCGCGTGCGCTGCAGCGGCCGCGCGACTTTGACGCTGAGCTACGAGGTCTATGCCTGCGATGCCTCGGTGCGCACGGCGTGGCTGGACAGCCAGCGAGCCTTTTTCAATGCCAGCAGTCTGTGCCTGCGTGCGCACGGGCGTGAGCATGTTGCGCATCAGTTGAAGCTCGCGAGCGTGCCGCAAGGCTGGCACATCGCCACCGAAATGCGCGCCGCCGACGGAGGCTGGGAGGCCGCCGACTACGATGAACTGCTCGATCATCCCTTCGAGATCGGCCCGCATTGGCAGGGCGAGTTCGTCGCGGCGGGCGTGCCGCATCGCATCGTGGTGGCCGGCGCCTGGCCGAGCTTCGATGGGGCGCGCCTGCTCGCCGATGTGCAGCGCATCTGCGAGGCCCAGATCGCTTTCTGGGGCGAGGCACCGTTTGCTCGTTACAGCTTCCTGCTCTGGGCCGTGGACGATGGCCATGGGGGTCTCGAGCATCGGGCCAGCACGGCCCTGATCTGCGCCCGGCGCGAGCTCCCAACTGCGGCCGAAGGCGTCATACCGAGCGACAGCTATGTGCGCCTGCTCGGCCTGTTCAGCCACGAATACTTCCACGCCTGGAACGTCAAGCGACTGCGCCCCGCGGAGTTCGCCAGCTTTGACTACCAGCGCGAGAACTACACCGAGCTGCTCTGGTTCTTTGAAGGCTTCACGAGCTATTACGACGAGCTGATGCTGCGCCGCGCAGGCCTGGTAGACGCGCCGCGCTACCTGAAGCTGCTGGCGGCCAGCGTCAACGGCGTGCTGGCCTCGCCTGGCCGCCACGTGCAGCCTCTGGCTCAGGCCAGTTTCGAGGCCTGGACCAAGTACTACCGCCCCGACGAAAACAGTGTCAACGCGACGAGCAACTATTACGCGCAGGGCGCGTTGGTGGCGCTCTGTCTTGACCTCGGTCTGCGTAAGCACAAGTCCAGCCTTGATGCGCTGATGGCGCGGCTGTGGAAGGACAGTGCGGGCGGTCCAGTCAGCGAGGGAGACATCATCGCGGCCGTCACGGCTCTGGGGGGCAGTGACCTGGCAGCACAGCTGCAGCGTTGGGTGCATGGCACCGGCGAGCTGCCGCTGCGTGAGTTGCTCGATGCCCATGGCGTGAGCTGGCGTGATGACGGCCGCCAGAGCGTCGCCCAACGCCTCGGATTGCGCGTTCGCGAGAGTGCCCTGACCGGCATAGCGGTCACCCATGTGTTGAGCGCAGGGGCCGCGGAGGCCGCAGGTCTCAATGCACGTGACGAGGTCATCGGTTGCAACGGTTGGCGCTTGCGCCGACTGGACGATATTCCGGCATTGCAGGCCGGAGGTGAGAACCGGTTGCGGTTGCTGATCAGCCGTGACCAACGCTTGCTGGAGTTGGCTGTCGAACTGCCTTCTGCCCAGTCGGCGGCCGTCGCGCTGGGTCTGGCCGACGGCGTGCATGCCGCACGCCGCCGCTGGCTCGGCGCCTGAGACGTCCATGCGGGTGATGCGGCCACCGGTGCTGCTGGTGCTGGTGGTGCTGGCCCTGCATCTGTTGGGTGCGCACGAGGTGCTGCGCATCCATGCGGGCTGGATGGGCGAGGGCTCATCCACGATGCCCCCTCGCATGCGGGCCGAGTTCACGCAGGAGATGACACCGAAGCCGCCGGTGACCGTGCGTTCCATCCCGCCGGCGTTGGCCGCTCAGCCGCCCGCAAGGCCGGACAAGGCTCGTGCGCTGGCCCAGGCTGCCTCAGCGGCCGAGCCCGTGCAGGCGCCAGCTTCCGTGCCAGCAGCCGTGGTCGAGCCCGCCAATGGGGCTGCCGCGACAACGGTGGAGTCGACGGCGCCCATGGCCAGTGCAGCTTCGGCCCCTCTGGACAGCGAACCCGGCCCGGAATGGCCCCTGTCCACGCGGCTCAGCTATGTGTTGACCGGCAGCTACCGGGGCCCGGTCAGCGGGCAGGCACAGGTCGAGTGGCTGCGCAAGGACAGCGACTACCAGATTCACCTGGACGTCGGCATCGGTCCGAGCTTCGCGCCACTCGTGACACGGCATATGAGCAGCCAAGGCATGCTGACGCCCGAAGGCATTGCACCCCAGCGCTATGACGAAGAGACCAAGCTCCTCTTCAAAGAGCCGCAGCGATTCAACATGGTGTTCCTTGGCGGCGAGGTGCGAACCGCTGCCGGTGTGCGTGGCTCCGCACCGCGTGGTGCTCAAGACTCGGTCAGCCAGTTCGTGCAGTTGACCTGGCTGTTCCTGACCGGTCGCGAAACGCTGCAGCCTGGGCGTGTCGTGAAGTTCCGGCTCCTTTTGCCGAGTCAACCCTATGACTGGGCCTACGAGGTCGTGGGCGAAGAAATGCTGGAGACCCCGATGGGGCCGCTGGCGGCCTGGCATCTCAAGCCGAGGCAGGCGGCCAGCGGCAACGACTTGGTCGCCGACGTCTGGTTCGCGGCGTCCTTGCAATACCTGCCGGTCCGTCTCGTCATCCGCCAGAACGCCGACACCTATATCGACCTCATGCTCAAGAGCGCGCCGCTGCAGGCCGCGCCAGAATCGTCCAACGACATGCCCCGGAGACCCAACCCATGACCTACGAATGCATCCTCACCGCCGTCCATGGCGACGGCCCGCGCAAGACTGCACTGATCACCCTGAACCGCCCCAAGGCCCTGAATGCGCTGAACGACCAACTGATGGACGAGATGGGTGAAGCGCTGCTGGCTTTCGATGCCGACGACAGCATCGGTTGCATCGTTTTGACAGGCTCCGAACGTGCCTTCGCGGCCGGCGCCGACATCCCGACCATGCTGCCCCACACCTTCGCAACGGCCTTCAAGAGCGGCCTGATCTCCAAGAACTGGGAAACCATCCTGCAGGTGCGCAAACCCGTTATTGCCGCCGTGGCTGGCTTTGCACTGGGCGGCGGATGCGAGCTGGCCATGATGTGTGACTTCATCATCGCGGCCGACTCCGCCAAGTTCGGCCAGCCAGAGATCAAGCTCGGCATCGTGCCCGGCGCCGGCGGCACCCAGCGCCTGCCGCGCGCAGTGGGCAAGAGCAAGGCCATGGACATGCTGCTGACCGCGCGCATGATGGGTGCAGCCGAGGCCGAGAGCGCTGGTCTGGTCTCGCGCGTCGTGCCGGCCGACAAGCTGCTGGAAGAAGTGCTGGCCGCCGCCGAAACCATCAACGGCTTCAGCGGGCCTTCGGTCATGCTGATCAAGGAACTGGTCAACCTGGCCTACCAGGGGCCGCTGACCGATGGCGTTGCGGTGGAGCGTCGCTATTTCCATGCGCTGTTCGGCAGCCATGACCAGCGCGAGGGCATGGAGGCCTTCCTGGCCAAGCGGGCACCGAGCTTCGAACACCGTTGATCGTGTGTGGCGGAACGATGACGACCTAGGGATGACTATTTGCGTTGAATGAATAGTCAGTTCCCGCCAGCCTAGTATTTCTACTGAGATTGGCTGCCTACAGTTCAGACCCATGGACACCGCGGTCGCGGTGTCCCAAGTGTCCAAAGCAGGACGTTCCTGCAGTAGCTGAAGGAGCCCGTCATGAGCAAGCTGTCCACCGTCATCGCCACCATCGCTCTCGTCGCCGCTGGTGCCGCCTCCGCCCAAACCACCGCACCGCTGACCCGCGAGCAAGTCATTGCCGACCTGGTTGCCGCCCGCAACAGTGGTGAACTGGCTGCCATCCAAGGCGAAAAGGGCGTCGAAGTGACGACCGCCGCATCGGCCAAGGCCGCCGCCACCGCCAACGTCAAGCTGCCGCGCCAAGCCATCCTGGCCGTCAAGCCGACCGAAGTGCGCGCCGATGAGAAGACGGCCGCTGCCCTGGCCGCCGACCACGGCGAGAACGCTGCCCGCGAACTGGGTGATTTCCCGGCCCGCATCAGCCGCCCGGCCACCGGCATGGCTTCCCGTTAAGCTCTGCGCTGAAACAAAGCGGTTTCAAACCGATGAAAGGCGACCCGAGAGGGTCGCTTTTTTGTTGCCCGCGTTCCTAGAATCCGCGGCCCACCAGACAACCGGGCGTTGGAGACACGATGGGAATGCAGAAGATGTGGGCGGCTGGCGTCTTGCTGGCGGCGTCCTTGAAAGCGCTTGCGGCCGGCCCCGTGGTCGGCGTGAGCTGGTCCAACTTCCAGGAAGAGCGCTGGAAGACCGACGAGGCGGCCATCAAGGCCGAGCTGGGCCGCCTGGGGGCGAGCTATGTGTCGGCCGACGCTGGCGGGTCGCCCGAGAAGCAGATCGCCGACGTCGAGTCCCTGCTCGCCAAGGGCGCCAAGGTCCTCATCATCCTGGCCATGGACAAGGACGCCATCGCGCCGGCCCTGAACAAGGCCAAGGCGCGCAAGGTGCCGGTCGTCGCCTATGACCGCCTCATCGAAGCGCCCGAGGTCTTTTACCTGACCTTCGACAACCGTGAAGTGGGCCGCCTCCAGGCCAAGGCCGTGTTGGCCGTGAAGCCGCAGGGCCGCTACGTGATGATCAAGGGCTCGGCCAGCGACCCCAATGCCGACTTCCTGCGTGCCGGTCAGCAAGATGCGCTGGCCGAGGCCGTCAAGAAGGGCGATGTGAAGATCGTCGCCGAGGAATACACCGACGGCTGGAAGCCCGAGGTGGCGCAGAAGAACATGGAACAGATCCTGACCCGCCTGAAGGGCGGCGTCGACGCGGTCGTGGCCAGCAATGACGGCACCGCCGGCGGCGCCATCGCGGCGCTGGCGGGCCGTGGCGTCAAGGGCGTGCCGGTCAGTGGCCAGGACGCCGACCATGCCGCGCTGAACCGCGTGGCCCTGGGCACGCAGACCGTGTCGGTCTGGAAGGACTCGCGCTCGCTGGGCAAGGAGGCCGCCTCGGCCGCCGTGCAGCTCGCCAATGGCCAGAAGGTCGATGGTGCTGCGCCCTGGGCGGGCGGTGAGCGCAAGGTGTCGCTGCAGGCCAAGTTCCTCGCGCCGGTCGCCATCACGCAGGCCAACCTGGATCAGGTCATCAGCGCCGGCTGGGTCAGCAAGGCTGTCGTCTGCAAGGGCGTCGACGCCGCCAAGGCCCCGGCGGCCTGCAAATAGGAGAGGCGATGAGCGCCCAGACCCAGCGGCTCGCCGTCATGGCGGCCGTGCTGGTGGCCATCGCCATCGGCTTTCATGTGCTCACCGGCAGCTTCCTGACGGCCGAGAACCTCTACAACATCGCCCAGCAGACAGCCGTCGTCGGCATCGTCGCCAGTGGCATGGCCCTGATCATCGTGGCACGCCAGATCGACCTCGCGGTGGGCTCGCTGCTCGGTGCCGTCGGCGTGCTGATGGCCTGGCTGCAGTACACCCACGGCTGGTCGGTTGTCGCCTCGTTGTTCGCGGGCCTGGGCTTGGCGCTGGTGGTGGGCCTCTTCCAGGGCTGGCTGTCGGCCGTCATCGGCATCCCGTCCTTCGTCGTGACGCTGGGAGGGCTGGTGTCGCTGCGCGGCGTGGCCTTCCTGATCGCCGATGGCAAGACCCAGCCCGTCACCGAGCCCTGGCTGCTGGCCCTGGGTGGCGGGCTGGATGGTTCTCTCGGCGAAAGCGGCAGTTGGCTGTTGGGCGTCGCCCTGGTCGCACTGCTGTGGGGCTGGCAGGTCGTGCAACGCCGCGCGCAGTTGCGTGCCGGCGGCGTGCCCAGCGATATCAAGCATGAGCTGATCAAGAGCGGCCTCGCCGCGCTGGCCGTGTTCGGCTGTGTCGCCGTCTTCAACGCCTACAAGATCGAGGGCCAGGAGCAAGGGCAGGGCCTGCCGCTGCCCCTCGTGATCTGGGTGGCCGTCGTGCTGTTGCTGGGCTTCATCGCCAAGCACACGCGCTTTGGCCGCTACGTCTATGCGATAGGCGGCAACCCGGACGCTGCACGCCTGGCGGGCATCCCGGTGCGGCGCGTGATGGTCCAGCTGAACCTGCTGCTCGCCGCCCTCGTGGCCCTGGCTGCTGTCGTGGCGATGGCGCGCCTGAATGCCGGCACCAACTCCATGGGCACGGGCATGGAGCTGACGGTCATCGCAGCGGCCGTCATCGGCGGCGTGAGCCTCGCCGGTGGCAGCGGCAGCGTCGGCGGCACGGTGCTGGGCGCCCTCATCATTCAGAGCATCGACAGCGGCCTGCTGTTGACCGATGTGGGCATAGGCTGGCGCATGGTCGTGCTTGGCCAGGTGCTGGTGGCCGCTGTCGTGTTTGATCGCGTGGTGCAGAAATGACGGCCTTGCTTGAAGTGCGCGACGCGCGCAAATCCTTTGGCGGCGTGCATGCGGTCGATGGCATCTCCCTGAATCTGGCGCCGGGCGAGGTGCTGGCCGTGCTGGGCCACAACGGTGCCGGCAAGTCCACGCTGATGCAGATGATCGCGGGAGCGCTGCCCTTCGATGGCGGCGAGCTGTTGCTGAACGGCCAGGCGGTGAAGTTCTCCAGCCCGGCCGACTCGCGTTCTGCGGGTATCGAGACCATCCACCAGAAGCTGGCCCTGGCCGACAACCTCGACTCCGTTGCCAATCTCTTCCTGGGGCGCGAGCTCCGCACGCGTCTCGGTTTGCTGGATGACGCTGCCATGCGCGCTGCGGCTGTGCCGCTGTTTGCACGGCTGAACCCCAACTTCAAGAACATCGCAGACCCGGTGATGTCTCTGTCGGGTGGTCAGCGACAGGTCGTTGCGATCGCTCGAGCCCTGCAGTTCAAGGCTCGCGTGCTCATCATGGATGAGCCCTGTGCGGCTCTCGGTCCGGCGGAGACAGCCATGGTTCACGACCTGATTCGACGTCTCAGCGCCGAGGGCGTGGGCATTCTGCTGGTCACTCACGACATGCCGGATGTCTTTGCGCTGTCCAACCGCCTGGCTGTCATGAAGAACGGCCGCCTGGTGGGTGTCTGCCGCACTGCAGAGGTCAATGAGGATGAGGTGCTGGCGATGATCATTGCGGGCAAGGCGCCTGCCGCTCTCGCCCTATAGTTGTTTCTCATTCTGTACATGGCGGGTATTTTGACTAAAATGAGAAACATATGCCCGCCAAAGCCCCACCCGTGCCGCCCCATGTCGCCACCCAGCTGGCCATGCTGGGCGAGCGCATCCGCGCCGAGCGTGAGCGGCAGAAGGTAACCGCGATCGACGCTGCGGAAGCCGCCGGCATGTCGCGCGTGACGTTGCACCGCGTGGAGCGCGGTGAGCCTTCGGTGACGATGGGTGCCTATCTGAGCGCGATGTCGGCCGTCGGTCTGAGCCTGCAAGTGCGCGAACCCGAGGCGCCCTTGGTGTCTGCCTTGCCAGACGTGGTGCGCCTGGACGACTACCCCGCACTCCAACAACTGGCCTGGCAGCTGCCTGGCGTGACCGAGTTGAGCCCGGCGCAGGCGCTTGACCTCTACGAGCGCAACTGGCGCCATCTCGACCGCGAGCGCCTGACGCCGCACGAGCGGCGGTTGATTCAGGCGCTCGTCGACGAGCTGGGCGGAGGGCGGCTGCTTGTTTGAGCGCGAGCACCACCGCCGCATTGCGGCCGTGCTCGGTGCGCTGGATGCCGACGTGCTGGCTGCCCACGCCTGCTGGTTTGGCGGCGGTACCGCCATGGCACTGCGTTATGGCGAGTACCGCGAGTCGGTGGACATCGACTTTCTCGTGTCCGATCTCGCCGGCTACCGGGCGCTGCGCCAGTTGCTGTCGGGCCCCTCGGGCCTGGGCGCGCTGGTTCGGCCCGGCGCGGAGCTCATGCTGGCGCGGGAGCTCCGCGCCGACCAATACGGGTTGCGCACGCTGGTTCGCGAAGGCGGTGTGCCGATCAAGTTCGAGATCGTGCTGGAAGCGCGCATCGCATTCGACCCGCCAGGCCCGGCCGACGCCATCGCCGGCGTGCTGGGGCTGACACCGCTGGACCTCGCCGCAGGCAAGCTGCTGGCCCTGGCCGACCGCTGGCGTGACGACGGCGTCTTCAGCCGAGACCTCATCGACCTGGCCATGATGCAGCCAGACAAGCCGTTGCTGCGTGCGGCCATCGCGAAGGCGGCGACGGCCTATGGCGACAGCGTCGAAAGCAGCCTGGCCAGTGCCGTGCAGGACTTGCGCGATCGTCCCCATCGGCTGGATGCCTGCATGGGGGCGATGCAGATGACGACCTTGTCCAAGGCCCAGCTGTGGGCCCGGATCAAGGCGCTGGCCAAGCGCTGAGGCTCAGGCTTCCCGACGCAAGGCCGGGAAGAGGATCACGTCGCGGATCGACGGCGAGTCGGTGATCAGCATCATCAGCCGGTCGATGCCGATGCCACAGCCACCGGTCGGGGGCATGCCGTACTCCAGCGCGCGGATGAAGTCGGCGTCGAAGAACATCGCTTCCTCGTCGCCGGCGTCCTTGTTGGCCACCTGGGCGTGGAAGCGCGCGGCCTGGTCCTCGGCGTCGTTCAGCTCCGAGAAGCCGTTAGCGTACTCGCGGCCGGTGATGAAGAGCTCGAAGCGCTCGGTGATCTTGGGGTTGGCGTCCGATGCGCGGGCCAGCGGCGAGACCTCAACCGGGTAGTCGATGATGAAGGTGGGCTCCCAGAGCTTCTCTTCGACGACGGCCTCAAACAGGCCGAACTGCAGCTCGGCCAGGCTCCAGCGTGCCGGGGCTTCTTCACCCGCAGCGACGATCTTGGCGCGCAGCACCTCGGGGTTGTCGGCCTCCTCGCCCGTCAAACCGGCGAACTGGATCAGCGAGTCACGCACCGACACGCGGGCGAAGGGCTTGTCCAGCGCCACCGGCTTGCCGGCATAGGTCAGCGCGGCGCTGCCGGTGGCAGCGACGGCGGCGTGGCGCAGCACGGCCTCGGTGAAGTCCATCTGGTCGTGATGCGTCCAGTAGGCCGCATAGAACTCCATCATCGTGAACTCGGGGTTGTGCCGAACCGAGATGCCTTCGTTGCGGAAGTTGCGGTTGATCTCGAACACGCGCTCGAAGCCGCCCACCACCAGGCGCTTCAGGTAGAGCTCCGGCGCGATGCGCAGGAACATCTCCTGGTCCAGCGCGTTGTGGTGGGTCTTGAAGGGCTTGGCATTCGCGCCACCCGGGATGGGGTGGAGCATGGGGGTCTCGACCTCCAGGAAGCCGTGCTCGACCATGAAGCTGCGGATGGCCGACACGGCCTTGGAGCGGGCCGTGAAGCGCTTGCGGGCGTCCTCGTCGGTGATCAGGTCGACATAGCGCTGGCGGTACTTCTGCTCCTGGTCGGTCATGCCGTGGAACTTGTCCGGCAGCGGGCGCAGGCTCTTGGTCAGCAGGCGCAGCGTGGTCACGGCGACGGACAGCTCGCCCGTCTTGGTGCGCATCAGCGTGCCTTCGGCGCCCAGGATGTCGCCCAGGTCCCAGTGCTTGAAGGCGTCGTAGACCTCGGGGCCGACGTTGTCGATGGTCACGCGCAGCTGGATGCGGCCGGTGGCGTCCTGCAGCGTGCAGAAGCTGGCCTTGCCCATCATGCGCTTGAGCATCATGCGGCCGGCCACCGTGACCTTGACGGCCTGGGGCTCCAGCTCCTCGTTGGGCACCTCGCCGTACTGGGCCTGCAGCGGCTGGGCGCGGTGCTGGGGCTTGAAATCGTTGGGGAAGGGCACCGCCGTGGCGGCCCGCAGCGCGGCCAGTTTGGCGCGGCGCTCGGCGATCAGTTGGTTGTCGTCGGCAGCGGGAGTCGGAGGGGTCGTGGTCATTGCGGGCCTTCAGTCGAACCAGCGATTCTAGAATCTCGCGCCCCATGAGCCTGAAGCGCGCCACACTTACCTTGCTTGCCGGCAGCGCGCTGGCCCAGGCCATCCCGCTTTTGCTGGGGCCTTGGATCGCCCGGCTGTACACACCGGCCGAGTACGGCCAGTTCTCCCTGGTGTGGACCGTGGCCAGCAATCTGGCCGTCGTCGGCTGCGCGCGCTACGAGTTTGCGCTGGCGCTGGAGAAGGATGAATCGGGCGCCGCGGCCCTGCTGGCGCTGTGCCTGCGCATGCTGCTCGCGATGACGGCGATGGCCCTCCTTGTCGGCGGGGCCTGGATGCTGTGGGCGGATCTGTCGCCGGCCATGGCCTTGCCGCTGATCGTGCTGGCAGCCTCGTCCAGCCAGGCCCTGGCCCAGTGGGCGGCCCGAGCGGGCCAGTTCGCCGCCCTGGCGCGGGCCCGGGTCGTGCAATGGGGCGGCGGTGCCCTGGCCCAGGTCGGCTTCGGCCTGCTGCAGGCGGGCCCCTGGGGCTTGATTGGCGGTGCCGCGCTGGCCACCGCCGTGGCCGCCGTGATGCAGGCCCGACCGTCGCCCGCCGGCGGATGGCGCGGCTTGCTCAGGCCGCTGCCGCTGCGTGACATGGCCGCCAAGCATCGCGACTTCCCGTTGCTGAACACGCCGCATGCCTTCGCCGGTGCGCTGCAGGACACGCTGGCCATCGCACTGCTGACGGCCTGGCTGGGCTCGCCCGAGGCCGGCGCCTGGGCCCTGGCCCTGCGCTATCTGAAGGCACCGGCCTCGCTGGTCGGCGGCTCGCTGTCTCAGGCCCTCTACCCGCGGCTGACCCAGGCCGCCAGCTTCGCCGATGCGCGTACGCTGGTACGACACAACCTGCTGCTGCTGGCGGCGATCGCGCTGCCGCTGATGCTGGCCCTGCTGGCCTTCGGCCCCTGGTTGTTCGCCACCGTCTTCGGGCCTGAATGGCAGGGTGCCGGTGAGCTGGCACGGTCGCTGGCGCCCTATGTGGCCCTGCACTTCATCGCCGCGCCGCTGTCCGTCGTGATGATGGCCTGGGGCGCCCAGGCCTGGGGACTGAAGCTGGCCCTGGTTGGCCAGGTGCTCTTCATCGGCGGCCTCGCGGCCGGGCTCTGGCTGGGCGGCCTGGCCGGCGCCGGCTGGGGCGTGTCGGCGGCGATGCTGCTCTACTTCGGCTACTTCTTCTGGGCACTGTGGACCTGGGAATGATGCGCGTGTTCCTCAATCGCTTGCGTCGCCGCCTGGTTCGGCTGCTCGGCTTTCGCATGCTCTTTGGCGAGGCCGGCGCGCCGTATTCGCGCATCGCGCCCAGCACCTGCATCGAAGGCGAGGCGGGTCTGCAGCTGGCCGACCATGTCTTCATCGGCCAGTTCAACTTCATCGACGCCGGTGCCGGCCTCGTCATCGAGGAAGGCGTGCAGATCACCAACTTCTGTTCCATCGTGACCCACAGCACCCATGATGCGCTGCGCATCAATGGCCGGCTCGGTGCCCTGCGGGGCGGCGAACTGGCGGGCTACCGCAAGGGCGCCATCCGCCTCGGCGCCTACAGCTTTGTCGGCCCGCACAGCCTCATCGAGCCCGGCAGCAGCCTGGGCAAGGGCGCCATCCTGTGTGCCTACTCGCAGCTGCGCGGCGTGGCGCCCGACTTCGCCATCATGGCTGGCCAGCCGGCCCGCCAGGTGGGCGACACGCGCGAGCGCGATGCGGCGCTGATGGCCAAACATCCTGAGCTGCGCGAGGCCTACGCTGCTTGGTCGGGAGTCAGCTTGTGAGTCTCGGCGGTGGTCTCAAGCTCGTCCTCATCGGCGACGGTGAAAGCCCCCATCTGCTGAAGTGGGCTCGTGCACTCAAGCCGCGCGTGCAGCTGCATGCCATCTCCTCCCGCGGCTTCCTGCCGGAGTTCCAGCAACTGCTGCCCGATGCGCAGCGCCTGGCGCTGAACACCGCGCCCGACCATGGCGGCGGCAATGTCGCGCTGATCAAGCAGCTGCCCAAGGTTGGTGCCTGGTTGGCCGAGACCGACGCCGACTGGCTGCATGCCCACTACCTGACCTCCCACGGCAGCCTGGCCTGGGCGGCCCGCATGGGCTGGCGGCTGCGAGCCCAGATCGCCGGCTCGGCCTGGGGCAGCGACATCCTCGTCACGCCTTATCGCGGCGGCGCCTGGCGCTGGATGACGAAGAAGGTGCTGCGCGAATGCGCGGTGACGACGTCGGACTCCATCCACATGGCCGAGCGCATGCGTGAACTGGGAGCCAAGGAGGTGATGACCTTCCCCTTCGGCCTGGAAGCCCTGCCCAAGCAGAACGCGAAAAAGCAGCCCTGGCTGTGCTTCGCCAACCGCGGCCTGGAGCCCATCTACCGGCCGCAACTCGTCATCGACGCTTTCGCGCGCATCGCGGCGGCGCAACCCGAGGCAAGGCTGGTCGTCGCCAACGACGGCTCGCTGCGCCAGACGCTGGAGGCGGACGTCGCTGCCCGCGGCCTGGCCGGCAAGGTCAGCTTTGTCGGCCGGCTCGATGCCCAAGCCCAGGCCAGCCATTACGCCCGCTCGACTTGGTTCATCAGCCTGCCCGAAAGCGATTCCGTGTCGGTCTCGGTGCTGGAGGCCATGGCCCATGGCTGCGTGCCGCTGCTGTCGGAACTGCCCGCCAACCGCGAATTGATCGGCGACTCCGCGCGCGGGCTCATCGTCGGCTCGCTGGACGATCTGCCGACCCGCATGGCGATTCTGGACGCCGCCAAGCTCGCCGTCGTCAATCGCGACTGGGTCGCGGCCAACGGCCTGTTCGAGCCTCATGTGCAGCGCTTCCTGACCAGGCTCAAGGAGCTGACACCCACATGAGGATCCTCCTCGTCAACCACTACGCCGGCTCGCCCGCCCATGGCATGGAGTTCCGGCCCTACTACCTGGCCCGCGAATGGGTCAAGGCGGGGCATGAGGTCACCATCGTCGCGGCCAGCCATTCGCACGTGCGGGCCGTGCAGCCCGAGATGTCGGGCCTGGCGCGCGAGGAAATCATCGACGGCATCCGCTATCGCTGGCTGCCGGTGCCGAGCTACCAGGGCAATGGTGTGGGCCGGCTGCGCAACATCCTGTCCTTCCTGCGCCAGCTGCGTGCCGACGCCTGGCGGCTGACGCGCGAGTTCCGGCCCGATGCCGTCATCGCGTCCAGCACCTACCCCATGGATGTGTGGGTGGCCAAGAAGCTGGCCAAGCTCGCCAAGGCCAAGCTGGTCTATGAGGTGCACGACCTCTGGCCGCTGTCGCTGATCGAACTGTCCGGCATGTCTCCGCGCCACCCCTTCGCCATGATGTGCGGCAAGGCCGAGGCCGATGCCTATCGCGATGCCGACGTCGTCGTCTCCATGCTGCCCTGCGTGCATGAGCACATGGCGGCCCGCGGCCTGGACCTGAAGCGGCTGCGCATCGTGCCCAATGGCTTTGCGCCTGAGGAATGGCAGGGCGACAGCGCGCCGCTGGGGGCAACGCTCAAGGCCCATCTCGAGGCCGAGCGCGCCGCGGGCCGCATCATCGTCGGCTATGCCGGCTCCATGGGTTTGCCCAATGCGCTGGACGTGCTGCTGGATGCCGCGGCCAAGGTGAAGGATGCGCCGTTGAGCTTTGTTCTCGTCGGCAGCGGCCACGAGGCGGCACGGCTGGCCGATCGCGCGAGCGCCGAGGGGCTGACGCATGTGCGCTTCTTCGCACCCATTCCCAAGGCGCAGATCCCGACGCTGCTGAGTCATTTCGACATCGCCTACATCGGCTGGCAGCGCACGCCCATCTACCGCTTCGGCATCGCCCCCAACAAGCTCATCGACTACCTGATGGCGGGCCGTGCCGTGCTGCATTCGGTCGAGGCCGGCAATGACCCGGTGGCCGAGGCCGGCGCCGGGCTGACCGTGGCACCGGAGGACGCCCAGGCCGTGGCCCAGGGCCTGCTGAAGCTCGCGGCGCTGTCGCCTGCCGAGCGCGCGGCCATGGGCGAGCGCGGCCGCGCCTTCGCGATGGCCCACCATGCCTATCCCGTGCTGGCGGCCCGATTCATCGAGGCGCTGTCGTGAGCGAACTCGAGCAGATCGCCCAGCGCTATGCCCGCCGCCAAGCTCGCGGTGATGGAGGCGACCGCTACAGCCTGCTGCGCCCCGAGGTCTGGCAGATGTGGCAGGAGCGCCAGCGCGCGTTGCTGCAGCTGTTGGCGACCCGTCCCGGCCGCCCCGCCGATTGGCGTGCCACCGAGGTCGGCTGTGGCGCCGGGGGCAATCTGCTGGACCTGTTGCGCCTGGGGCTGATGCCAGCCCACCTGACGGGTATCGAGCTGCTGCCCGAGCGCCTGGCCGCCGCGCGGGCGGCCCTGCCGGAAGGCGTGCGCCTGCTGGTGGGCGATGCGTCCGCCGCGGACATCGCACCCGCCAGCCAGGACCTGGTGCTGCAGTCCACCGTCTTCTCGTCCATCCTGGACGATGTCTTGCAGCAGCGTGTGGCGGAGGCGATGTGGCGCTGGCTCAAGCCGGGCGGCGCCGTCGTCTGGTACGACTTCACCGTCAACAACCCGCGCAACCCCGATGTGCGCGGCGTGCCGCTGCAGCGCGTGCATGAGCTGTTCCCGCAAGGCCGCTTCACTGCGCGCCGTGTGACGCTGGCACCGCCGCTGGCGCGAGCCCTGCCGGCCGCCTATGGCCTCTTCAATCTCATCCCCTGGCTGCGCACGCACCGCCTGGTCCTGATCGAGAAACCCTGATCGTCGAAAATCCCGTCCGATGAGCACCCAGCCCCCTCTCCCTTTCCTGCCATTCGCCCTTCCCGAGCTCGGCGACGACGAGATCGCCGAGGTCGTCGACACGCTGAAGTCCGGCTGGATCACGACCGGCCCCAAGGCCAAGCGCTTCGAGCAGGCCTTTGCCGAGTTCCTCGGCGACCCGCAGATCGAGTGCATCGCCGTCAACTCGGCCACGGCCGGCCTGCATCTGGCGCTGGAGGCCATCGGCCTGGGCCCGGGCGACGAGGTCATCACGACGACCCATACCTTCACGGCCACGGCCGAAGTCGTGCGCTATCTGGGTGCCGATGTGAAGCTGGTCGACATCGACCCGGCGACGCTCAACATCGACGTCGCCGCCATCGAGGCCGCGATCACGCCCAAGACCAAGGCCATCCTGCCCGTGCACTACGCCGGCCTGGCCGTGGACATGCTGGCCATCCTGGACATCGCCCGCCGCCATGGCCTGCGCGTCATCGAGGACGCGGCGCACGCGCTGCCGACGACGCTGGAGAAAGAGCTGATCGGCACGCTCGGCAGCGATGCCACGGTGTTCAGCTTCTACGCCAACAAGACCATGACGACGGGCGAGGGCGGCATGCTGGTCACGCGCAATACCGAGCTGGCCAAGCGCGCCCGCGTCATGCGCCTGCACGGCATGAGCCGCGATGCCTTCGACCGCTTCACGGCCAAGACGCCGAGCTGGTACTACGAGATCGTCGCGCCCGGCTTCAAATACAACCTGACCGACATCGCCGCGGCCCTGGGCCTGCACCAGCTCAAGCGCCTGCCGGGCTTCCAGGTCCGCCGCGAACAGATCGCGGCGCGCTATCACGAGGCCTTCGCCGACCTGCCCCTCGTGCTGCCGCCGGAAGCGCCCGAGGGCGATACGCACTCCTGGCATCTCTACGTCGTGCGCCTGGCCGACGAGGCCGGCATCACGCGCGACGCCTTCATCGAGGGCATGTACGCCGCCGGCATCGGCTGCAGCGTGCATTACGTGCCCCTGCACCAGCATCCCTACTGGCGTGACCGCTACGGCCTGACGCCCGAGCAGTTCCCGCACTCGCAGAAGGCTTATGAGCGCACGGTCAGCCTGCCGCTGTACACGGCCATGAGCGATGCGGATGTCGAGCGCGTCATCGCCGCCGTGCGCGCGCTGCTCGGCTGAGTGCTGGCTTGATCAAACGCCTGTTCGACATCGTCTGCGCGGCGCTGGGCCTGCTGGTGCTGGCGCCCGTACTGCTGCTGGCGGCGGCCTGGGTCAAGCTCGATTCACCCGGCCCGGCGCTGTTCCGGCAGATCCGTGTCGGGCGCTTCGGCGTGCCCTTCAGCATCCACAAATTCCGCACCATGCGCGTCGAGCCGGGTGCGGCCATCACCGTCGGCGCCGACCCGCGCATCACGCGCTCGGGCCATTTCCTGCGCCAGACCAAGCTCGACGAGCTGCCCCAGCTCTGGGACGTGCTGCGCGGCGCCATGAGCCTGGTCGGCCCGCGGCCCGAACTGCCGCGCTATGTGGAGCTCTACCCGGCCGAGTTGCGCGAGCGCGTGCTCGCCGTGCGACCCGGCATCACCGATCCGGCCTCGCTGGCCTTCAGCCACGAGGCTGAACTGCTGGCGGCGGCCGCCGACCCCGAGCGCGAATACCGCGAGGTCGTCATGCCGGCCAAGCTGAAGCTCTCGGCCGACTATGCCGCGCAGGCGAGCCTGGCGACCGACCTGCGCCTGATCCTGGCGACGCTGGCCCGTGTGATCCGCTTTCGGCGCGGCTGACAATCCCACCCCGATGAACTGGCTGTTTCTCGACACCTTGCTGACCCGCCTGCGACCCCGTCGCGAGGCGCTGGCCCTGCTGCTCGACGTTCTCGTCGTCGCCGTCGCCTGGCAGGCCACCTACCTCTTCCGCCTCGGCTTCGAGCGCTGGTTTTCTGCCCGCCCGGATTACGACGGCTGGGTGCTGCTGGGCCTGTTGGTCATCTACACCGCTGTGCTGCGGATGCTGCACGTGCCCAAGGGCATGTGGCGCTTCTCGGGCTTTGGTGAGGTCAAGCGGCTGGCCCTGGCCTGTGCGCTGGCCGGCCTCATCGGCGCTGCCGCGGTGTTGATGGCGCATCTGCATGCGGTGCCACGCGCCGTGCTGGCCCTGCACCCCCTCTTCACGCTGATGCTGCTGGCCATGATGCGCATGGGCTACCGCATGCTTTACGAGCACATGCGCAGCCGCATCAGTGGCAGCGCGCAGGAGCGCCGCCGCGCCCTGGTGATGGGCGCGGGCGACGCGGGCCGGCTCTTGGTCGCCGGCATCCAGCACAGCCAGGGCTGGGTGGTCGTCGGCTTCCTGGACGACGACCCCGCCAAGCTGGGTGGTCGTGTTGCGGGCCTGCCTGTCCTGGGGCGGCTGGAGCAGGCCGCTGAGTTCGCGCAGCTGCATGGGGTCGACCACGTCATCATCGCCATGCCCGGCGCCAGCGTGCCGGCGCGCCGCCATGCGCTGGACCTGGCCAGCCAGAGCGGACTGGCCGTGCTGACCGTCCCGAGCAGCCAGGAGCTGCTCGCCGGCCGCTCGGTCAACCAGGTGCGCGACATCGAGCCCGAAGACCTGCTGGGCCGCGAGCCCGTCCAGCTCGACGAAGGCGGCATCAGCGAATGCCTGAGCGGCAAGGTCGTGCTGATCACCGGCGCCGGCGGTTCCATCGGATCGGAACTCTGCCGCCAGGTCGCACGCTATGGCCCTTCGCGCCTCGTGCTGTATGAGCTCAGCGAATTCGCGCTCTACACGATCGAGCAGGAACTCACCGAGAAGTTCCCGCATCTGCCGCTGGTGCGGTTGATCGGCGACGTGAAGGACCTGCAGCAGCTGCGCTTCGTCTTCGGCAAGCACCGGCCGCAGATCGTCTTTCACGCCGCGGCCTACAAGCATGTGCCCTTGATGGAAGAAAACGCCTGGGCCGCGCTGCGCAACAACACGCTGGGAACTTACTACGCCTGCACGGCCGCGGCAGAAAGCGGCGCGGAGCGCTTCGTGCTCATCAGCACCGACAAGGCCGTCAACCCGACCAATGTGATGGGTGCCACCAAGCGCGCGGCGGAACTGGTGGTGAGCTACATGGCGGGGCAGGGCGGCGCCACGAAGTTCATGGCGGTGCGCTTTGGCAATGTGCTTGGCAGCAGCGGCAGCGTGATCCCCAAATTCAAAGAACAGATCGCGCGCGGCGGGCCCGTCACGGTGACCCACCCCGACATCACGCGCTACTTCATGACCATCCCGGAGGCGGCGCGACTCGTCGTGCAGGCCGGTGCCATCGGCGACACCGGCCAGGTCTTTGTGCTGGACATGGGCGAGCCGATCAAGATCGTCGACCTGGCGCGCGACATGATCCGGCTGTCGGGGCACTCGTCCGACCAGATCCGCGTGGAGTTCACCGGCCTGCGCGCGGGTGAGAAGCTCTACGAGGAATTGCTCGCCGATGGTGACCGCACCCTCGCGACGCCGTTCGCTGCACTGCGCCTGGCCCAGCTGGGGGCGGCCGGCGACGCAGCCGCGGGCTCCAGCATCGTGCAATGGTTGCCGGCGCAGGGCGCGACGGCCGAGCCACCCTTGAGCGAGCTCGAGCTGCGGGCGCAATTGAAGCGTTGGCTGCCCGAATACAGCCCCGCTGAACGGCGCTGAGCCGTCGGGATCAGCGCGCCGCGGAGGCCGGCGTGCTGGCGGCCGGGGCGCTCGCAGCGGGCGCGGCCTTGGTCGCGAACCGGTAGTAGCCCGTGACGCGCTGCTTGACCTTGGCCCAGATGTCGTCCCATTCGGCGACGGGCACGTCGCGCAGCGGCGGGCAGTTGGCGGCGATTTCCGGAGCGCAGCGACCCAAGGCACGCACCCAGTGCGTGTCATAGGCGGGGCCGATGCGTTCACCGTTGGCCAGTTGCAGCCCTTCCTGTACGAGCTGCGCTGCGCGCTCCGGCTGGTCGCGCAGGAAGGCGCGTGACTTCTCGGTCTGTTCAGCGCCGACCAGGACCAGCGGCCGCAGCAGGAAGCCCTCGACTTCCATCAGATGGGCCTCGCTCAGCGTGCTGCCGAAACGCTGGACGTCGTAAAGCCCCAGCGCCGCTTGTGCGGCCACCAGGGGCAGCAGCTTCTCGACCCCCGCCTGGGGAACGAATACGGCACCGATGTAATCCATCGCCTCGAGCGGCGTCAGCGAGAAGGGGCGCTGTTCGAAAGCGCGAACTTGGCGTTCGAAGTCGCGGCGCGCGAGTGCATCGTTCTGCTTGAGCAACTGCAGGGTTTGCAGGAAGCGCTGGCGGCGCAATTCCCATTCCTGCCGTTCGACGGCAGCCGGGCCCGACGCAGCGGTGGCCACGGGTGCAGCGGCGGTCTGGGCGGAAACACTGGTGCTGCCAAATCCGGCCGTCAGGCCAGCCAGCACGAGAAGAGAGAGTTGGCGATACATGAGATGGCGAATGAGCCGCGCGGGGCAGCCAGGAGGACGATGTCAAGTCGTTTCGTGGAGGTCGGCCTGGCTGCTGGCCAGTGCGACCACCTCGGCAGCGCTGGTCAGGCCGCGCCAGAATCGTAGCAGCGCGTCCTGTGACAGATTGCGAAAGCCCGGCTGGGCATGCTGTCGGACCTCATGATCGGAAATCCGGCCGCCCGACAGCGCGGCGCGCAGCCCCGGCGTCACGGCCAGCACCTCGTGCACGCCCGTGCGGCCCCGATAGCCCGTCTCGTCGCATTCGGCACAGCCCTGGGGCTCGCGGCCGGCATAGTCCGCGGCGGTCAGCCCGAGCATCTCGGCTTGCTTGCGCAGGCTGGTGGGCAGCGCCTCCAGGACGATGGGCGTGGCGCAATGCGGGCAAAGCCGGCGTATCAGCCGCTGGGCGATCACCGTGCGCACGCTGGCCGCCAACAGGAAGGGTTCCACGCCGATGTCGATCAGGCGCACGAAGGCCGACGGTGCATCGTTGGTGTGCAAGGTGGACAGCACCTTGTGGCCCGTCAGCGAGGCCTGGATGGCGATGCCGGCCGTCTCGGGGTCGCGGATCTCGCCGATCATCACCGTGTCGGGATCGTGGCGCAGGATGGAGCGCAGCGCTGCCGGGAAGGTGAAGCCGATGTCGGCCTGGACCTGGAACTGCGTGATGCCCGGCAGCTGGTACTCCACCGGGTCCTCCACCGTCAGCACCCGCGTGGAAGCCGTGTCGGTTGCAGCCAAGGCGGCGTACAGCGTGGTGCTCTTGCCGGAGCCGGTCGGGCCGGTGACGAGGATGATGCCGTCTGGCTCGGTGAGGGAGGCCTGCAGCGCCGCGAGGTGATCGGGCTCGAAGCCCAGGGCGTCCAGGCGGAAGCGCCGGTGCGCGGTCTTGGGCAGCAGACGCATGACCACCGATTCGCCATGCACGGAGGGAATCACCGACACCCGCACCTCGGTTTCGATGCCGGCGGCGCGCGTCGAGAAGCGGCCGTCCTGGGGCAGGCGGCGCTCCGCGATGTCCAGGCCGCTGACCAGCTTGATGCGGCTCACCACGGCATCGAAACGCTCGCGTGCGTGGGTCTCCGTCGCCCGCAACTGGCCGTCCACCCGATAGCGCACATTGAAGGCACCTTCGGCCGGCTCGATATGGATGTCGGAGGCATGCTGGTCGGTGCCTCGCGACAGCATCGTCGCGACGAACTCCACAATGGGCGCGTCCTGGGCGAGCTGGCGCAGGTCGTTGGACGCCATGGCGGCCGGCGCTGCGTCGTCAAGAATCTGTGCCAGCGCGCGGGCCATGTCGGCGCTCTGCGCCAGCCAGGGCTGCAACGGGCGTGTGCCGGCCAGGCGTTGCGCAAATTCCTGCAATTCGGGCAACAGCGGGTCGCGCGCGATCAACAACAGCGAACCATCGGCCGGCACCGTGAAGGCGCTCCAGCGCCGCGCCAGTGCGGCAGGCAACTGCGACGCTGCGGCAGCCGGTGCCAATGCATGTTCAAGCCACTGCGGCTGCTCCTTGGCATCCCACAACGGCAGGCCCAGCTGATGCGACAAAGCGCTGTAGAGGCTGGGCTCGGAGACCAGTCCCATTCGCACCAGGATCGCGCCCAGCCGCTGGCCCGCAGCGTTGCCGGCCTGCTGCTGCAGCGCCTGGCTCAGGCTTGCAGCATCAAGCAGGTTGCGTTCGATCAGGAGTTCACCAAGGCGCATGGGTACCGGAGAGGAAAGGACGTCGCGGTCCGAATCATAGGCGGGGGCGAGAGTCGGCTTCAGTCGCGCCCTGAGGGCTTTCTAGAATCGCATGTTGCTTCACGCCCCCCGCGCCCCCTTGCATGTCCTCTGCTCCTAGTTCTCCGGCGTCCTCATCGACCGCCTCACCTCAGCGCCTTGTGCGCAAGACCCTGCGGGTGGCGGCCACAGCGCTTGCGCGTGCGCTTCACTGGGCGGGCCTGCAGCACAGCGCTTCGTGGCGCATGGCGGTTTTCGATGCCGCGCCCAAGGGTTCTGTGTTGATCAGCCAACGGGGCCAGGAGACCTACCTGGTGTCGTCGGGAGACCAGGCCATCGCTCGCGAGCTGTATGTCCGGGGGCAGTTTGATTTCGAAAAGTTCGAGAAGGTGATGCGCCTTTTGGGCCCAACCTCCAAACCCGGTTTACTGCTGGACATTGGTGCCAACATCGGCTGTATCTGTATCGCCGCCGTGAAGCGTGGCCTGTTCGAGAAAGCCCTAGCCTTCGAGCCCGAGAGCTTCAATTACTCGCTGCTGGCGGCCAACATCCATCTCAACGGACTGGCGTCGCGCATCGAGGCGCGGCATATGGCGCTAGGTGCCCGGGATGGCGAGCAACTGGTTTTCGAGCTGTCCAAAGACAACTATGGAGACCATCGCGTCAGCCTGGGCACTGAAGACGGCCGCTTCGGTGAAGCGCGCCGTGAACGCACCGTCGTGCGTTGTGAGAGCCTGGACAGTCAGATCGGTGGCGAGCAGCAGGGCTGCCTGATCTGGATGGACACGCAGGGTTTTGAAGGCTACGTCCTGCAGGGCGCTGCCCGCACGCTGAAGGGCCGGCCGCCGCTGGTCGTCGAGTTCTGGCCTTACGGCA
The DNA here is from genome assembly GCF_051857475.1 of Roseateles sp. NT4. Classification (NCBI taxonomy): domain Bacteria; kingdom Pseudomonadati; phylum Pseudomonadota; class Betaproteobacteria; order Burkholderiales; family Sphaerotilaceae; genus Roseateles; species Roseateles sp. NT4. The sequence goes on from NZ_JBPZGZ010000004.1 coordinate 26,980, forward strand.
TGCAGCGCAACAGGTCCTATGAGGTGCTAAAGCAGGCCATCTTGGAGTCGGGCTACACACACTTCCACGACCTTGAACTGGACGCAGGGCCTGTACCGGTTTCGGAAGCGGCCTTTGACGCTGTGTGGCAACGTCTCGGGGTAGACGGTCGCTTCACGGACCTGCTCATTCAATAGGTCCGCGCCGCATATGCGGTGGTAGCTCACCCTACATCGCCCTTTGGCGAGGAATATCTGCGGCTGCCGCAGGTTGCGCTACGCCGCATCACATGCCGCATAGGCAAAAAAAACGGAGGGCCGAAGCCCTCCGCTTTAGTTGCAATCTCCGAAGAGATTACTTGTTCACCGAGTCGCGAACAGCCAGCGTCGGGCCTTCGTCGCCCTGAGCCGACGAACCTTCGATGAAGTTGCCGTTGGCCGGGTTGTACAGGTAGTTCTGCACGCGGATCGACGAGGTGGCAGCGGTCAGACGCAGGCGAGCGTTTTGGCCGATGTCATCAGCGCCGAAGGCGGTAGCCGTAGCGGTAGCAGCGGCAGACAGCTTGGCGTCGATCTGGGCGCTTTGCATGTAAACCACTTCACGCGGCTTCAGGGTCACCAGGACAGCGGAAGCGCCCAGGTCGCCGTTGCGGTGCAGCACCGTGCCCGACACGTCAGCCGATTGGGCTTCGTCGGTGTTGATGATGCGGACGATGCTCTTCCAGCCGCCCGACGGCGTAGCAGCCACGTCCGGCACGTAGTTGCGCACGTCAACTTGCACGCCATTGGCCAGCAGGTTGTACAGGTTGCCAGGGCAAGCAACGTTCGGCGCTTCCAGCGAAGTGGCAGCCTTGTTCAGCTGGCCGCTGGTCAGCTTGAACTGAGCAACCGGGACTTGAGCCGTGCCAGTGACCGTGTAGATCACGTTCAGGCGGCGAGCCGTCGGCGTGGAGCCGTTGGTGTCCTTCGTGAACGCTGCGTCGGTCAGGTCAGCAGCAGCGACCGTGACGGTAGCTTCCGTGCGGTCAGCATTGAACGTAACCGTCGAGGGGATGGCTGCACCGACCACGGTGGCACCGCCAGCAGCGATCGTGTTGGCATTGACCGTCACCGTGCCGCCCGTGGCGAACTTGCCGGCGACCTTGAAGGTGATGCCGTTGGCTTCCACGATACCGACGCTGGTGGCGGGGTTCGTGCCGAAGCCAGCCGTGCCAACGCTGTACGGGTTCGTGCCGTTCAGGTCAAACAGGACGGCGCGGTCACGCACGATGACTTGACCCAGGTTCAGCACGGTGGTGCTGGCCGTGATGTCAGCCGGCGTGTTCGTGAACAGCTTGCCAGCGGAAGGCAGCAGGACGTCAACCTTCGATTGCTCGATGTCGGTGTCCAGCGCGCCAGCGGTCGTGCGCGGGAAAGCGGAGGAAGCCAGGGCCAGCACTTCAATGGCGCGACGCGATTGCACGATGGGGGTCGTGTTCAGCAGCGGAGCCAGGGTGAAGTTGGAGTCGAACTCGGTGCCAGCGGCGTTGGTCAGCTTGGCCGTCACGTTGACCGAAGCGACAGCATCGCTGCAACCATCAGTCGACAGAGCCGGGGCGCCCAGGGTCGTACCGACCTTGGTAACTTGAACGGCACCGCCACCGCCCAGCACGACTTGCGAGCCGGTCGTGTAGTTGGAGTAGACGGTGACCACGGCGGTCAGGGTCGTCTTGTCGGCGCTCAGCGTGGGGGCGGCAACTTGATAGGTCGTCGCGCTTTGGGCAGCAACGGTGCCATCAGGCTGGGCCAGCACGATGGTGGCGGCGGCAGGAGCTGCATTCCACACAGCGCCACCCGACAGGGTCCACTGGATGGTGAAGCTGTTGGGGTTGGCGGCGGTGCCGGTCAGCGGCAGAGCCAGGGCGTAACCGATGGTCGGAGCGGTCAGGACAACGGTGTTGTCACCGAACACTTCTGCAGCGTAGTTCTTGTAAGACGACTGGATCACACCAGCGTTGGCATTCACAGCCATGCCAGCGACAGCGGCCACGACCAGTGCAGAAAGAAGCTTTTGTTTCATTGAAATTTCCTCGATCAAGAGAACGTTTGAAGTTGACACCTCAACAAGCATGCCGGCTACCTAGGTTTTCCTACCGGACACGCCGCTGCACCGTTGGTTGATGTGACAGCTACCGAGCAGTATACCCACAGCCCAAGGGGCAGCAATGGTGAAACGGGCTCGAATACAGGTTTTGTTGCAGGTGTCGGGGTTTGTCTGAGGGGGGTTAGCCCATGGAGGGGTGCGGTCTTGCGTGTGTGAAAGGCACAACCGAGTCACCGCAGGGTTTGGGTTCATCGCTTGCGGTTCACGGCATCCATGAGCTCCTTCAGTAGCTGGGGGTCTTCCACGGGTTTGCCTGCGCCCGGGCCCGGTTTATCGCCGGGTAGTCGAGGCTGCACGCCCGAGGCGGGCGTCGCGGGAGCACCCGCTTGGGATCGGACGTTAGCGGAAGAGTCGAGGACGGCAGCCGGCCGGGCGCTGGCACCCGCGGGTAAGTCCCGAGGCGATTGTTGTTGCGTGCCAACGCCAGATGCGCTGGAACCGGCTTTGGCGGGAGTTTGTGTCCCGGCAGGCGGCAGCACATAGGGCTTGCTGGCGTTGGTGTCACCCGGGCGGATGCCCTCTGGTGGGCGGTTGCCCGTGTCCACCAATGGCGGGCGCAGATGTTGGAGCGGGGTGTTGCTGTCCCAGCTGAACTGGCGCCGGAAGGCATCGGTGATGGCGTGTGCCTCGAACTCGTCGTTGACGACGTAGGGGGTCACGAGGACGACGAGCTCGGTGCGGATGCGTTTATCGGTGCTGCTCTTGAAGAGGTGACCGACGACAGGGATGTCCTTGATGAGCGGAATGCCGCTGTTCGTAAGGGTGTTGTCCTCGCGCATCAAGCCGCCAAGCAACACCGTTGTGCCGTCGGAGACGGACAGCTTGGTCGTGAGCTTGCGCGTTGAAAACGTCGGGCTGACCTGCACACCGAGATCGGTGGCGACAACCGCTGAAACTTCCTGACTGACATCAAGGTCGATGCGGCCCCCGGAGTGGATGACGGGCTTGACCTGCAGGATGACACCGGCATTCCGGTACTGAATGGAATTCAGCACGTTGGAACCACCACCTGGGACTCCCGTACCGGTAGTGGACTGCTGCTGCTGCGTGATGATGGGAACGTCCTGACCCACCTGGATGGAAGCAGTTTCACCGTTGCGGGCCAGGATGCTGGGGTTGGCCAGGATGCGTGCCTTGCTTGCGGCGGCCAGCGCATTCATCAGCGCAGTGGTGCTGTTGGTTCGGCTGCTGATCTGGGCTACCGCACCGGAGGAGTTGCCCGTGTTGTTGGCGCTTTTGAGGTTGATGTTGAAACCGCCAATGCGGAACTGGTCGAGGATCCAGCTGAAGCCCAAGGTCTCGGTGTTGTCCAGCGCGATTTCGGCGACGGTGACGGAAACGAGGGCGGTGCGGGCGGGGCGGTCCAGTTCCTGCAGCAGGCCGAACCATTGCTGGTACTCGGTAGGGCTGCCCTGGATGATGAGGGTGTTGCTGGCGGCGTTGACGACGACGCGGGACCTGACGGATGAACTGCTGCTTGGCGTGGCCGTCGCCGTGGCCGTGGCAGTGGCAGTGGCGGCAGCGGGGTTCATCACCTCCTGCAGCGTCTTGGCCAGCTCGCCGGCGTCCATATTGCGCACGGCATAGGTGAAGTAGCCCGCCGTGCCCCGGCCGCTGGCCGGCTGGTCGAGTTCGTTGGCCCAGCGCAGCGCATGGTTGAGCACATCGTCCGAGGCGGCGAAGACGATGACGGAATTCAGCGGGCCGATGGGCAGCAGGATGATCGGCGCCTGAGCAGTGCCGGAGTTGCCGACGTTGTAGCCCTGGGCCTGGAGAATCTCGGTCAGCTTCTTGGACAGTTCATCGGCCGACCAGTACAACGGGGCGATGCGGGCGCTGTTGCGGCCGCGCATCTGCGGCTGGTCCAGCACCTGGATGGCCTCGAGAGCCGCGCTCACGTCATCGGTCTGGCCGCTGAGCAGCACCGCCTGGCGGCCGAGGTCCTCTTGCACATTGACACGCTGGCCGAACAAGGTCTTGAGCCAGCCGGCGACGTTGCTGGGGCTGACGCTCTCCAGTTCGGCCATATAGAACACCGGGCGCAGAGATTGCGGCACGTCGGGCGAGGCGCGGCCGCGCTGCAGCTCCGGTAGATATCCGGCGTTGCCACCGGCAGGGGTGACGCGCACGAGGTTGTCGAACTCGGTGACGGCCAGCCCATAGCTCTTGAGCACGGCGCGGGCGGCTTCGGACAGTGCGGTGGCGGAAAGCGTCTTGCCGGACTTCAGCGACACGAGTTCCTTGCGCGTGGCGATGGAAGGGTCGACCGAGACGTTGCGCTTGAGGATGGTGGCGTAGACCGTGTCGATGAAGACGGGCAGCGGCAGCTGTTCCAGCGAGACCGCGGCGGCAATCTCGGGTTCCGCAGGATTGCTGTTCGCGGGGTTGGTGCGCGTGGCGCTGCGCGTGCTGGGCTGGACGCCGGGTGTCTGGAAAAGACGGACATTGCTGCGCGGTGCCGGGTCCGCGGCCGCGCCAGCGGAGGCCGCGGCTTCCGCTGCCGTAACCAGAGATGGGAAGGGAACGGGCGCTTCGTCGCGGCGATCGGGCAGGACAGGAGTGGTCAGGTGCTGGCAGCCGCTGAGGGTGGTCGCCACCGCGGCGGCGACGGCCGTGGAGAACATGCCGCGGGGCAGCAGTCGAGGCGTGAGTAGGGCGTGCTTGGTCATGGCTCGATCAACTGGATGGTGCGCTTGCGGCCTTTGGCGTCCTGCAGCTGGACGCTGGTGGCATTGAGGGATGTGAGGCGTTCGCCGTTGGGCAGCTTGTCGCCGGCCTTGAGCAGCAGCGGCGGCTGTTCGTTGGCCGTCATCACCAACTGGCGTTGGCCGTGGTTCTCGGTCAGGGCGGCGAAGCGCCAGACGATTTCTTCGCTACCTGCGGTGCCGGCAGCCGTCGTGGCTGCTGGCGGGGGCGCGGCGCGCTGCAAAGCGAAGGGGTCAGCCGCCTGCAGGCGCGACCAGAGCGGGTCGCGGGACAGGTCGGCCGTGCCCCGCAGCGAAGGCGGTGTGGGTTGCTGTGCCGCTGCAGTGGCGGACTGGGCCAACGGTGCCGGCCGATGCCACCACCAGCCGAAGGCGCCCAGGGCGAGCCAGGCGAGCAATGCCGCGGCTAGGCGGGCGAGCGGATGGGCGATCAGCGCGTTCATTTGGACGACGGCTTGGCGGCCGCCTTGTCAGCGGGCTGGGCTTCGATGATGACGGGGACGGAAATGGTTATTTCGATGCGCCGGCTGCGCTTGGAGACGGACAGTGCGTCGACGCTGGCGAGCTGACCACCGCGCTCGACCCGTTGCAGCACGGTCTCCAGCGAGCCCGGGACGAGCTCGAAACTGATCTGTGCGCGGGCGCGCACGGCTTCACGGGCCAGGCGGGCGCCGAGACCGTTCGGGTTGGGATTTTCAGCTGGCTCGCCGGCCGAAGCTGCCTGCGCCGGAGCAGCAGCTTGCACGGGTTGCAGGCGCAGCGTCGGGCGGGCGATGTCGGCGTCTTTCAGCATGCTGCTGAGCCAGTCACGCAGCATGGCCTGGGCCTGGGCTTCGGAGGGGGCATGCCAGAGCTGGTCCTGGAAGGACTGCTGGGCGGTGCCCAGCTGGCCACTGAGTTGTACCCAGTCAACCCGATCGGCAGAAACCTGCAGGGCCTGCACACGTTTGCGCAGCGCAACGAGGTCGCGATCGAGTTTCTGCTGGTGCTCCCAGGCGCGCATGCCGAGTTCCCCCGCAACAGCGAGCAGGCCGACGGCGACGAGCAGCCACAGCGTGCGGTTCTGGGCGCTGGGGCGCAACTGGGCTCGCAGCTGCTGCCACTGGGCGGAGAGCTGGGTGACGAGCGTGCTCATGGCGCAGCCACCCGCATGTTCAGGATCAGGCTGGTGTTGCTGGAGTCCAGGCCGATGCGCACCTCGCTGAAACCCTGCAGCTTCTCGATGCGCCGGGTGATGTCGAGCATGACGAGTTGGCCTTCCGGAATGTCGAGCGCGAGTTTGAGCTGGCCATTGCGATAGTCCCATTCGGCGAGGCTGGGCGCGGACGGCACTGCGGTTGTGGCGCCCGCCGGTGCTGCGGTGATCGTGCCGGGGGCAGCGTTGGTCGCTGCGGAGGCTGCCGGCGCGGGCAGGCCGGGCGGTGCCGCAAGGATGCCGCTGGCGACCACCTTGTCCAACAGTTCGAGTTGCGAGCTGCGCGGGGCGAGGGCGCGCAGTGCGTCGAAGTCCTCTCGCAGCGCCAGATAGCGGCTGCGCTGACCCAGGGCCTGCTCGCGCTCGCTGCGCAGCCGGGCGAGCAGGGCCTGGTCTTCGCGCAGCTGATGCACGGTTTGCAGATGGACGCCGATGCCGACAGCGACGAGACCGCCCACCAGCAGCAGCGCGGCTTGCCAGCGCCAGCCGGCCCAGGGGTCGGGCGTGGGCAGGTTGTCGCCGCGCAGCCAGCCGCGTGCGGGGGTGCCGATCTGGACCGGCGAGCTGCGCTGGGGCCGGGGGTGATCGTCGGGTTGCAGGCCCGCAGCGCGTACGAACAGGGCCCAGTCCGACTCCGACGGTACGGCGGGCCACCAGCGCGTCAGCCTCAGTTCGCCGTCGACCCAATATTGCGCTTCGCTGCCGGCGCCGCGGGCCAGCAGGCGCAGGCCCTGGCCGGGCTGCTCGAGCAGGGGTTGCGGCCAGTGCTGGCGCAAGTCACGAGCCTGGACGTCGGAGGCAGGTTGCCACAGCCAGGCCTGGAGCTGACCGTCACTCTGCTCGCGGTAGGCAAAGGCCAGGCGGGAGCCGGCCGGGACATACGGCAGCAACTGCAGGCGCATGGCGGACTGCAGCGCACGGCCCTTGAGCGGCGGGAGCTTGAGCGTCACATGGCGCAGTTCACTGCGCTCGATGGGAACAAGGCTGGGACGGGTGAGCATTCCTTGGCGGAGGCGTCAGGGCGGCGAGGAGGGGCTGGACAGGACGTCGCTGAAGGGAGACCACAGCGGCGGCGGCGGGGTATCGGGCAACTGGTCGGGCAGGGGCTGAAGCTTCTTGATATCAGGCAGAGGTTGTCGGCGCGGCAGGCGGTAGCTGTAGTTGGTATGCAGGGGCGTGAAGGCGCTCTCGCCCGTGCTCGACACTGACAGTTGCTGGCACCAGTCGACGCCGGAGGGGCAGATTGTGACCAAGACCTCGTTGGACGGCAGGGTGATGTAGCGGCCCATCGCGAACATGCTGGTTTCGGCGAGGGTGGGCAGGGCGTCGGTATTCAGGAACGTGCCCGGAGGGCGAGCTTTGACGAGTTCGTCCGCCACGGTCGGGTCGAGGCCGGAGATGGCGGAGAGCACCGGGCCTCGGACGGTGTAGCGGTTAACCGTGCCCAGGGGGCCAGTGTGGACATGGGCCACAAAGCGCTCCAGGAAGTCCTGAGGCAGGTCCCGCCAGCCCACAAGCCGATGCAACTCGGCCGGTGTGAGCAGGCGGCCGTTGCGGGGCGGCGGAAGCTTGGCGGCGAAGTATTCAGGCGCCTCGGCGCCGTTGAGCCGCTGCAGGTCGTCCTTGTCAGTGTAGTCGAGCAGCGCATCAGTCAGCCGGTCGACCTGGCCCAGGTCGGTCAGGCCCAGGGCGACCAGCAGCTGATAGATCTCCAGCCGAGAAGCGCGACGCAGGCCGAGCAGGGCGCCTGCGTCGGTGTAGTGAACGACAGCGCCGGAGCGGCTGAGATAGGGGCGGCCGTCTAGCTTGATGGACCCCATGCTGTCGCCGCGCCGGTAGAGGGCGCCGCTGAGGAAGAGGGCGTCGGCGCTGGCTTCTGCGACCTGGCGGGTGGCGATGCGGTCAGCCTCGATGGTCAGCACCAGGCGGCGCAGCTCGTCGCTGCGGTGGGCCATCATCGCGATGCCAACCGAAATCAGCGCAAGGATGGCGACGGTGACGGGCAGCACGAAGCCGCGGCTGGTCTGGCGCGGCTTCATGGTCGGTTCAGGTCAGCAATCGGTGAACTGGGCTCGCCAAGACGCCAGCCGGAGGCGCGCGGCGCGGCCAGCAGTTCGTGGGAGCGGCTCTCGCCGACGATCGTGTAGGAAAAGGCCACGAGCGCGGGCAGATAGCTGTCGCGCTCCCGAGGCAAGGGCATGCCCGCGATGGGCGACGGCGGCGGCCAGTCGTCGTGCCATTGGCCGGCGTTGTCGAGGTAGCGCCAGCGAGCTTCGCTGAAACGCCAGGGCAGGGGCCGGCTGTCGGCCTCGCCGTGAGTGATTTGCAGCCGCTTGCCCTCGGAGGTCGTTTCCAGCTTCACGGAGACCGCCAGCGGCGCAGCGCCGACGGTGGCCAGCAGCGAGGTGCTGGTCTCGGCGACGAAGCCCTTGTCATCGGCGCTGAACTCGGTGCCGGCCTGATACTCGGGCACAAGGGTTTCGCTGATGAGCTGGCGCAGCAGCAGGGCGAGCTGCTGGTGGGTGCGGGCATGCTCGGCGGCCTCGCCCAGCTTGGCCTGGGCGTTCATGCTCTGATGCCAGCCGAGGGTGAGGACAGCAAAAAGCATCGCGAAGATGGTCACCGTGACCAGCACTTCGAGCAGCGACAGGCCGAGCTGCCGGTGGAGCGGCCGGGCGCGCTTCATGGCGAATTGGTGCCAAAGATGCCCGACGGCCGCGCGCGTGCCGCCCGGTACCCCGCGACCTGCAGCTCGCGCTGCAGCACCTGGGCCTGGTCGGCGCGGCGCAGCACGCGCAGATTGACCTTGTAGATGGCGACTTGATAGGGGCTCAGGCCCATCGGGTGCCGGACCTGGTCCACCAGCGGACGCACGGGCTGCGACTGCCAGTCGTAGACATAGAGCTCGGTCTGCAGCTTGCCTTGCGGCTGCAGGACGGGATTGATGGCCTGGCTCAACTCGATCAGATTGCGCTCGATTTCGGCCTCGTCGAGCAATTCGACGGCGCGGTTGGCGGTGCGGTAGGTCTGGGCCGCCCAGCTGAAGAGCGCACCGCCAAAGGTGGCGACGATGACCAGGGCCACGATGACTTCGAGGAGGGCGATGCCGCGGTGACGATTCATCCACCGCTTCCCAGGTCAGTGATCTGCAGCTCGCAGCTGAGTGCGCCGAATTGCAGGCGCCATTGCTGCACAGGGGACGGGGCAGTCAGCAGCAGGGCGCCCTCCGTGCAGCTGCCGGCGCGGCCCAGGCGCGGTGCCGGGTCCTGCGGCTTCAGCGTCCAGCCGGGCGGGAGCTCCACAGGCGGCAGCCCATCGGCCATGGGCCGGGCGAGGCCGGCGGCATCGAGCTTGAGTTCCACGCCCATCGCTGCGGCGCGCACCGGCAGCAGGCGGGCGCTGCCCGCCACCTGGGCCAGGTCGGCCGCCCGGTAGGCGGCGTCGAGCCGGCGCGCCAGGGCCGGCACGGCGACAGCGGCCACGAGGCCGATGATGGCGAGTGCCACGACGACTTCGATCAGCGTGAAGCCGCCGTGGGCACGCAGGCGGCCGGGCATCGCGGCGGTATCAGTTCGGCGCGTCGGTGCCCGGCTTCTTGGCGAGGCCGATGTCGGCATCGATGCCCTCGCCGCCGGGCTTGCCATCGGCACCCAGCGAGATGATGGAGAAGGGGCGGCCATCCTCGCCCGGGACGCGGTACTGGTAGGGGTTGTTCCAGGGGTCCTGCGGCACGGCCTCGTCGAGATAAGGGCCCTTCCAGCGCTCGCGCAGCTTGGGATCGGTGGGCGGCGTGCTGAGCATTTCCAGACCTTGTTCGGTGGTCGGGTAGCTGCCAATGTCCATGCGCAGGGACTCGACGGCGCCGCGCAGCAGCTTGATCTGCACGCCGGCCGTTTGCACCTTGGAGGAGTCGACCTTGGCGAACAGACGCGGGCCGACGAGGCCGGCGACAAGGCCGATGATCACGAGGACCACCAGCATTTCGAGCAGCGTGAAGCCGCGGATGCGGCGGGCCTTGTTGGACATGTTCAGAACTTCACTTCAGACAGGGACGTGAGCGCCAGCACGACACCCACGACGACGAGGGCGATGATACCGCCCAGTATCAGGATGGCCGCCGGCTCGATCAGGGCGACGAGGCGCCGCCGGGTGCTGCGGTTGGCCTCCAGCGAGTAGGCCGCCACATGGCCCATCATCTGCCCCAGCTGCCCGGTGCGCTCGCCGACGCGCACCATGCTCAGCGCGGTTGCGGACAGCAGATCGCGCTCCTGCAGCGAGCGCGACAGCGATTCGCCGCGGCCGACGTCGGCGATGCTTTCGCGCAGACCCTGCTGAACGTCGGGCAAGGTGACGGCTGCGGCGGTCAGGTCCAGTGCGGTGAGGATGGGCACCCGGCTTTGCAGCATCAGCGCGAACATGCCGGTCCAGCGCGACAGCTCCTGCTGATGCAGCCAGGGCCCGAGCAGCGGCCATTTGGACAGCATGCTGCGGATGCGCTGCGGGCCCAGCGCGCGGCGCACCGCGATGAAGATGCCGGCGGCCGCGGCCATGCCCAGCAATACGGCGACGACGTGCTCGTTGAAGAAGGTGCCGATGGTCAGCACCGCGGCCGACAGCCACGGCAGCTCGACGTTCTTGCCGGCCAGCAGGCTGGAAAAGCGCGGCACCACGAAAGAGAACACGAACAGCACGGCCGAGACGCCGGCACCGATCAGGATGCTCGGGTAGACCAGGGCCTCAGAGGTTTCGGCGCGGATCTGTTCGTCGAAGTCCAGCTGTTCGGCGGCGCGGGTCAGCGCGGCCGGCAGGTCGCCCGTGGATTCGCCAGCCGCAACGAGGGCCAGCACATAAGGCGGCAGCGGTAGCGCCGGTGACTGCGCCTGCAATTGCAGGGCGGCGGAGAAGCGTTCGCCCGACAGCACGGCGGACAGCACGGCGGTGAGGGGTTCGCCCTGGGGGCTGTCGCGGCGGCCTTCGAGCAGGGTGCGCAGCGATTCCTCCAGCGTGACACCCGCCTGCAGCAGGGAGGAGAGTTCGCGCACCAGCAGCATGGTGGCGACACGGGGTTTCTCGCGGCGACCTTTGCGGCCGGGTGCCGTTCGGCGCGCGCGCAGCGGCTTCAGCTCGATGGGGCTGAGACCCTGCCGCGCCAGGACCTGGGTGGCTTCTTCTTCGGTGGAGGCGTCAAGTTCGCCCTTTTGCAGGCGGCCCTGGCTGTCCAGGGCTTGATAGGCGTAGGGCATGAGCGTCAGCGAGCGAGTGCGGCGATGGGCGCGAACCCGACCGCAGGCGAGAAGCGATTTTCCCATAGCCGCTTCAAGCCGGCCCGGTGCTCAGGCGTGGCGCGGGCGAGCAGCGCGCGCAACTGGGCGTGGAAATCGGTGAGGCGGCGGTGGTCGAAGGTCAGGCCGGCGCCCAGCGCGGCCAGCTCGCGGTGGACCGCGATATTGGACAGCAGGCTGGGACAGCCGGCGCGCAGTGCCTCGACGACGACCAGGGGCAGGCCTTCGGTGAGCGAGGGCAGCACCAATGCGTCCACCTGTTCCAGCATGGGGCCGGGCTGAGGAACGTGGCCTGCGAGCAGGACGCGGTCGCCAAGTTCGGTCGCAGCGGCTTCGAGCGTGGCGCGCAGCGGGCCGTCGCCGCAGAGCACCAGCGCCAGCGCGGGATCGGCCGCCAGGCTCGGGAGCATTGCGCTGACGTTCTTCAGCGTGGACAGCGTGCCAACATAAGCCAGCACCGTGCGCCCGGCGGCGCGCTGCCGGGCCAGCCAGGTGGCGATGGGCGATGGCAGGGCAGCAGCGGCGACCGGTGCCCGGAAGTTGTAGGCCACGTCGAAATGCAGCTCCGGTGCCAGCCGCGCGTAATGCCGCTGGCTGGCGCGGGAGACGCTGAAACGTCGATCCATGCGCGCGACGGCACGCCGCCACAGCGACCAGGACAGGCCGACCTTCCAGCGGGCATAGCCATGCCGGAGGTCGGCCAGGAAGTTGTTGTGGGCCGTGGTGATGACGGTGCGCCGGCTCGATCCAGCCAGCAGCCCGCCGAGCAGGTCGGGGCGCAGGCAATGGGTGTGGACCAGGCCGCGCAGGCGCCAGAGGTCCGACAGCCGGAAGCGGCGCACCTCGGCCAGCCCGGCCAGATCGTCTCGGCCGGGGCCGTGCGAGAGATAGAGCCAGCGCACCTGCCAGCCCCTATCGAGTGCGGCGCGTGCGAGTTCGGCGGCGACGTTGTTGGGGCCGGTGGCATCCAGCCGCGGCGTGATCAACGTGTACTGAGGCGTCATCGACGTGCGCCGGCCTGCAGCAGGGCCGTGACGATGCGCTCGCTGGCGTGGCCGTCGCCGAAGGGATGGCGGGCTTCGGCCATGGCAGCATAGGCGGCCGGCTCGTCGAGCAGGCGGGTGCTTGCCGCCACCAGCGGGGCACTCTGCTGGCCGATGAGCAGGGCGGTGCCGGCTTCGATGGCCTCGGGGCGCTCGGTGGTGTCGCGGGTCACGAGCACGGGCTTGCCCAGGCCGGGCGCCTCCTCCTGGATGCCGCCGCTGTCGGTGATGATGTGATGGCAGCGGCGCATCAGTGCGACGAAGCCCAGGTAGTCCAGCGGCTCGATGAGGTGGACGTTCGATGTGCCGGTCAGCAGCGTGGCGACTGTTTCGCGCACGCGGGGATTGAGGTGGACCGGGAAGACGATGTCCACGTCGCCGCGCGCCGCGAGCTGGCGCAGGGCCTCGCAGGTGGCGGCCAGCCCATGGTCGAGGTTCTCGCGCCGGTGGCCGGTGACGAGGATGAGGCGCCGACCCTGGGCCAGTTCGGCACTGAGGGCTGGGCCCAGGGTGCGTTCCAGCCTTTCATCCAGATCAGTGCGGGTGCAGACCCACTGCAACGCGTCGATGACGGTGTTGCCCGTGGTGAGGATGGCCGCGTCGGCAATGCCCTCGCGACGCAACTGGGCCGCCGCCCAGGGCGTGGGGGCGAAATGCAGGTCGGCCAGCAGCGACAGCGTGCGGCGGTAGACCTCTTCGGGCCAGGGCGAATCGCGCTGGCCGGTGCGCAGGCCGGCTTCGACATGCGCCAGCGGCACCTGCGCATGGAAGGCCGCCAGGCCGGCGGCGAAGGCGGTCGTCGTATCGCCCTGCACGACGATGCGATCGGGACGCGCCGTGCGGATGAGCTGGCCGATGCCGGTCAGCGTGCCGGCTGCCAGCTGGTTCAGGTCGGGCTGCTCCTGCATCAGTGCCAGGTTCTCGTCGGGCGCCAGCCCGAAAACCTGCAGGGCCTGGGCCAGCATCTGCTGATGCTGGCCGGTGGCGCACAGCAGGTGGTCGACATCGGGGTGGGCCTGCAGGCGCTGGATCACCGGCGCGAGCTTGATGGCCTCGGGCCGGGTGCCGACGACGGTCAGGATGCGAAGGCGGGTCATGCGGGTCGGGGAGGGCGCGAGGTGAGGGCGCAGACAACGGCAAACAGCAGCAGCGAGGCGATGAGGCGGCCGGCCTGCATGCCGGCCACGCCGCCGAGCAGGCTGCCCAGCCCGAGGAAGACGGCTGCCCACGACAGGCTGAGCAGGGCCGCGCAAGCATAGAGCCTGCGCGCCATCAACTCGTTGTGCAGCAGGCTCAGCGACAGCGCCAGGCTGGCGTTGCACAACATCCAGCGCGTGGCCCAGGGGTCGGTCAAGGCCGGGTTGCCGATGAGATGCAGCAGCCATTGAGGCTGCCAGCCGATCAGGAGCGCGATGAACAACCCTGCCGCAGCGCTGCGGTAGACCCAGGGCCGCAAGGCGCGCTGGGCCTGGGCGCCCCGGTCATGCGCCGCCAGCAGCGGCAGCAGGGCCTGGCCCACCAGCCCGGGCGCGTAAAGCAGCAGTTGGTGGAGTTGTTCCAGCGCCTGGTATTGCGCGAGATCGGCGGCCTGCGCGCCATGCCGTGTCACGAGCGCGGCGGCCGCAAACGCGACGGGCGTGACGGCAGCATTGGCGAGGGTGCTCCAGACCACGTCCAGGCTGCTGTGGGGCTTCGCTGCAGTGCGGCTGGATTCACGCACCGGCAGCGCCCCAAGCAACAGGACGAGCCCCAGCGCCAGCGCTGTCGAGCTGCCGAAGGCCAGCCCCCAAAGCGACGCCGTGAGGCTGTGGTCGGTCATGAAGCTGAGACCCATGCCCACCGCCTGGCCAATGCCGCCCAGGCCCAGCAGCAGGGCCGAGCGCCGCACCGCATGCAGGCCGTTGAGCATGGCGGCGATCAGCAGCGTCAGCGACCAGGCCAGACCATGGGCGAGCGCGGGCCAGAAGGCGACGGGGTTGAGGTGATCGCCGAAGGCGCGCATCGCGACCGGTGCACCGAGGGCCGCGACGACGCCGGTCAACAGGCCAGTCCAGATCGTGCCCTGGCTCAGCGCGCGCAGCGCCAGACCGCGCCGCGCCGGGCCAGGATCGGCCGCCAGCCGCTGCGTGGTGACGGTGCCCAAGGCTGTGATTGCGAGACTGGCGGCCACGGAGGCCCAGGCGAAGGCGATGGACAGCGACGCAAAGGCCACGGCGTCGAGCCGCCGCCCGAGGGCGATGAGCACGGCATACGGTGCAAGGCGGCCGATGACGCTGCCGGCGGTCAGCCAGGCCGAGCGGGACAGCAACTCACGCCACATGAAGGTCAGGCGGCCGCCAGGCCGGTGCGCAGGAAGAAGTCGCGCAGCGCGGGTCGATAGGCGGCGTGATCGAGATAGCGATCGAAGGCCGAGCGGTAGGCGGCCAGCACGTCTTCGGCGGCCAGACGTTGCGCTTGCTGGGCGAGCACGCGTTGGGCGATGTGGTCGGCATCCAGGCTGTCGAGCCAGACGATGGGCGCGGTGGGCGCAAGCTGCTGCGCGAAGTCCTGGGCGGCGCGCGTCATCACCGGGATGACGCCGGCGGCCATATAGCTCGACACCTTGGTGGGCGTGGCAACGCGGTTGACGACATGCTCCTCGCGCAGCACGAAGCCGTATTTGAAGGTGGCGAGCGCCTGCGGCAGCTCCGCGACCGGCACGTAGGCGATGGTGGTGGCCGGCGTGCCCAGCGACCGGATGAGGGCGCTGGCCCCGTCATGGTCGGCCGTCAGCAGCGTCAGCGTCGCTTCGGGAAGCCGGCGGTGGATGGCGGCGAAGGCGGCGAGCGTGGCGGGCATGCACTGCCAACGCTGCAGACCGCCGGCGTAGACGAAGGATGGCCGCTCGTACTTGCCCGCCCCACGGAAGGCGGCCGGGACCGGCGTCGCGTTGACGCTGGGCATGACCTCGCTGTCCAGGCGCAGCCGCGGGTATTTGGCGGCGAAATGCTGCTGCATGGCCCGAGACACCATCAGCGCCCCCTGGCTGCGCGCCAGGGTCCAGCCTTCGAGGCGGTTCCAGACGAATTCGCGCAGCCGGCTGTCGAACTGCCAGCGCGCTTCTTCCGGATACAGGCCTTGCAGCCATTGCCACAACTTCACCCTTGGCCGGCGCAGGCCGATCCAGGCGGCGCTCTTGGTTTCGACGGTCAGCACATTGCCCTGATGCGGGATGGCGGACAGATCGGGTGTGTGCACGAGGCGGTGACCGAGTTCTTCCAGCGCGCCGCCCAGGCTGGCGAGGTAGTGCCGGGTGGCGTCGTTGAGCTGGGCGGGCGGCGCGAAAAGATGGACCTCAGCCACGGTTCAACACACCCAGGTCGGCGAGGCGCTCGCGGCTGACGAAATGGCAGTCGAAGTCGATGAGCAGCGGAAAGTGCTCCGGGTCGTGGGCCGGGATCAGCGAGGGGAGATAGCCCAGCGCCTCGATATGCCCCATCAGGTCGAGATAGTGCGGCTGGCCCTCGTACAGCGGCACGACGCTGAGTTCAGACTGCAGGGCGGCGATGCGCGGCAGGCTGGCTGTCGCGCCGTCCAGCACCTGGCGTTCGTAGCCCTGCACGTCCAGCTTGAGGTAGACGTTGCGGCAGTGCGGGAAGCTGGCCAGTGCGGCGTCCAGCGTGTCGACGGCGATGTCCAGCGTCTGCTGCACCTTGTTGAAGCCGGCGAGCCGCGACGTCGCCTGCGCCGAGGGCTTCAGCAGCGAGCTCATCGGCGAGCTCTGGGTGATGTGGAAGGGGCGGGTCTCGGCGTGCGCGCCCAGCGCGTTCGCCCGCACCGTCCATTTCGGATCGCGCGAAGCGCGCCGCGCCAGTTGTTGAGCCAGCGCGGGGATGGGTTCGAAGCTGAGCAGCTCGCCGCGGTAGCCGACGCGCTGGCGGATGAAGTCGGCGTACTGCCCGCGGTTGGCGCCGACGTCGATGACGAGGTCGATCTCCAGCCTGTCGAACAGTTGTCGCAGGTAATCGACCTGCTGGTGTTTGCCCAGCCGGTGCCAGTGCAGCAGGCGGTAGTCCAGCGCGCGGCGGAGTCGGTACAGCCCGCGACGCCAGAGCGGGAGACTCTCGTGGGGAGGAATCGACCTCGTCATGCGCTCGCGCGGATGCCAAACGGAGAGAAAACGGCCAGCAGCAGCGCCTCATGGCGACGGCGCCTACCATGGCGCAGCAGCTGCAGCGCGTTCAGATGTGCCGGCGGCAGCGGTTGCCCGCGCTGCCCGGCGACGATGCGCGAGACGTGGATGGCCTGCCGGATCTGCTGGTGGTAGCCGCCGCGGGCCAATTCACGCAGGCGCAGCAAGGCGGCCTTGGCGCCGGCATTGGCGCCCACCTCGTTGTGCGGGTGCTGGCGGTAGAACATGCTGCTGGCGTTCTCGACATGCCAGCGGTAGCCGCTGGAGCGCGCCACGAGATAGATGAACCAGTCGTGCTTGGGCAGGGGGCCGACACCGTTGCGCTCCAACTGCTCGATCCAGTCCGCGCATTCGCAGGCGAAGGCGCGGGTCATCAGGAAGGTGCAGCCCGGACCGGGCGGCTCGAAGAGGTGGTCCCAGCGCCGCTGCGGGTGGGACTTGCGGATGTAGATGCGGCGGCCGTTGGGCCAGAACGCGATGACGTCGGAGGACACGCCCGCGGCGGCCTGGCTGCGCGCCAACGCGATGTGCCGGGCCAGCTTGTTGGGCTCCCAGACGTCGTCGTGGTCGGCCAGCGCGATGTAGTCGGCGGTGCTGCTTCGGGCGAAGCGCTTGAGCAGATGATAGAAATTGGCCGCCGCCGAGCCCAGTCGCTTGTCGTTGACGGTGACGGTGAGGCGCGGGTCCGCGGCGGCGCGCCGCTTCAGGATCTGCAGCGTGCCGTCCGTGGACGCGTCGTCGCCCGCGGTGACCGTCAGGTTGACGCCCTGCTGGCCGAGCAGGGTGTCGAGCTGGTCGTCCAGCCAGGCCTCGCCGCAATAGGTGGCCAGCAGCACGTGGACCGTGGGCAGCCCGCTGACGTAGGGCATCGGCGCCGTCGTGGCTTGCGGTGCCACCCGTGGCGGCGTGGGATGGCTCAACAGGCGCAGGTACTGGTCGATGACGATGCGCTCGTCGAAGGTCGTCTCGGCGAGGGCCCGGCTGCGCTGACCCATGGCGCGTTTGCCGTCGGTGTCGAGGTCGATGAAGCGACGCATGGCCTGGGCCAGCGACTCCACCGAGCGCGGCTGGCACAGATAGCCGTTGTCGCCGTCGACCACGGTGTCGCGACAACCCGGTGCATCGGTCGTCACCAGCGGCTTGGCCATCGCCGCGGCTTCGAGCAGGCTGCGCGGAACCCCTTCGCGATAGGACGGCAGCACCACGCAGTCGGCCGCGTCCAGCAAGGGGCGCACGTCGTCCAGATGCTCCTGGTGCTCGATGAGGCCCGCGGCCTTCCACTCGCGCAGTTGTGCAGAGCTCACTGCGGTGGGATTGTCGGACGTGGACGAACCCAGCATCGTGAAGTGCAGGTCGGGGTGATCGCGCTTGAGAACGCGGGCGGCCTCGGCGAACTCGACGGCGCCCTTGTCCTTGAGCAGCCGCCCCACGAAGAGGAAATGCGTCTGCGGCCCCGGCCTAGGCGCGCGCGCGGAAGGCTCGAAGCGCCGCAGGTCGACGCCGGAGCCGGGCACCCGCACCGCCTGGCTGCGCGGGATCACGCCCCGGGTCGTGAACACGCCGAGGTCGTCCATGTTCTGGAAGATGACACGGTGCGCCTGGCGCAGGGCCAGGCGGTAGAGCTGCACGACCAGCAGGGTGATGGCCGAGGGCTGGATGAAGGCTCGGCCCAAGCCGGAGATATTGGGCAGGAAGAGGGTCTTCTGGCCCCACAGCGCGAGGCCGCTGTAGATATTCGCCTTCGGCGTATAGGACAGCAGCGCGTCTATGCGCTGGTTGACGAGCAGCTTGCGCAGCCGCCAGACCGCGCCCAGCTCGGCCAGAGGGTTCATGCCAGCGCTGGCGACGTCCCAGCTCATGTGCTCGAAGCCGGCGGCTTGCAGCATGACCGTGTAGCTGTCCACCGCGCTGATGAACAGCACTTGATGGCCGGCCTCCCGCAGTTCCTGCGCCAGGTTCAGCCGGAAGTTGTGCAGATACCAGGCCGAGTTGGCAATGATGGCGATCTTCATGGCCGCGGCACTCGCGAAGGGGCGGCGCGGTCGGCCTGCCACTGCAGGAACATCAGCACCGGCCAGAGCTTGCGTGACCAGTCGCGCTGGCCACCCTGGTGCTGCAGCCAGTGCTCGCGCAACACATCGTCGCGGAACAAACCGCTGCGCTGGGTGCTGCCGTCGAACAGCAGCCCCTCAGCCCACGGCTTGAGCTCGCCGCGCAGCCACGGACCGATGGGGGCCGTGAAGCCCTGCTTGGGGCGGTCGATGATGGCGTCCGGCACATGGCGGGACAGCAGGGCGCGCAGCGGCCATTTGCCCTGCAGGCCGTTGCGGCCGACGCGCAGCTTGCGCTCGATGGGCAATTGCAGCGCGAACTCGATGACGCGGTGGTCGAGCAGCGGGGTGCGCGTTTCCAGGCTGATGGCCATGGCCGCGCGATCGACCTTGACGAGGATGTCCTGCGGCAGGTAGTCGATGAAGTCGTGCCGGCTCATGGCGTCGGCGCGGCCGATGGCCGTCGCTGCGTCCATCATGCAGCCGTAGCCGGGTGCGAGCGGCGCAAAAGGGGCGGCCAGCAGCTCGGCCGGGTCGCGCCACAGCGAGGCAAAGGCCTGCGCAAATTGCGGGAAGTCCTCCGCGCCGAGCAGGGGCAGGGCCTTGTGCAGCCGGTCGCCCAGCTGGGGCCGACCCAGGCCCCGTCCCAGGCGATCGAACATGGGGCTGCGGCCGTGGCCCAGCAACGGTGGCAGGGCGCGCCTTAGCGGACCAGGGAGGCGGCGCGTGCTGCCGAAGCTGGCCGGGTATTGCCGGTAGCGCGCATAACCGGCGAAAAGTTCGTCGCCAGCATCGCCCGACAGCGCCACGGTGACATGGCGGCGTGCCGCCCGCATCAGCAGTGCGGTGGGCAGGGCCGACGGATCGGCGAAGGGCTCGCCATAGAGCGTGGCCAGGCGCGGCACCAGGTCGAGGGCGTCTCGGCCGCTGACCTGCACGGCGCTGTGCTCGGTGCCGAGGTGGCGGGCCACGGCGGCGGCGTGGGGAGACTCGTCGTAGGCGGTTTCGTCGAAGCCGATGGTGAAGGTGCGCAGCCGGCCGTTCGACCGCTTCTGACCCAGCGCTGCGATCAGCGAGGAGTCGACGCCGCCGGACAGGAAGGCGCCGACCGGCACGTCGGCCATCAACTGCAGGCCGATGGCGTCTTCGAGCAGCTGCTCTAGATGGTCGAGCAGTTCGGCGTCACTGAGCTCGCTGGCCTGCGGGGCCGCGGGCGCCGACCAGTAGCGGTGCCTCGTGTGTGTGCCGTCGCGGGCAACGCGCAGCCATTCGCCCGGCGGCACCTGTTGCGCGCCGGCCTCGATGCTGAGGCCGCCGGCGATGTAGCCATTGCGCAGCAGGCTGGCCAGCGCCTGCACATCGACCTGGCCGGGCAGGCGGGCGCTGGCGCGCAGGCCCGGCAGCTCGGAGGCAAAGGCCAGGCCGTTGGCGCTGCTGACGTAGTACAGCGGCTTCTCGCCGGCGCGGTCGCGCACGAGGTAGAGGCACTCGTCCTGTGCGTCCCACAGCGCGAAGGCAAACATGCCGACGCTGCGCTGCAGGGCACTCTCCAACCCCCAGCATTCGATAGCGGCGAGCAGGGCCTCGGTGTCGGAATGGCCGCGCCACGCCATTGGGCGGATGGCATCCACGGCCTGGCGCAGGGCGGCGTGGTTGTAGATCTCGCCGTTGTAGACGATGGTGTAGCGCCCCGAGACCGAGACCATCGGTTGTGCGCCTGCCGGCGTCAGGTCGACGATGGCCAGGCGCAGATGAGCCAGGCCGATGCCGCGTGCCGGGTCGCACCAATAGCCGTCGCCATCGGGGCCACGATGCAGGATGGCGTCCGTCATCTGCCGCAGCCGCTGCAGCGTGTCGCTTTCGCTGCGTCGGGCCTGGAAATCCCAGTCGCCTGCAATGCCGCACATGCTTCAGGATCCCCGTCGTGCGTTGCGCAGCGCGCGCAGCGCGGAGCTGCTGACGGCGCGTGCCGCGGACGAAAGCAGGCGCGGCGCCCGGGCGCGGCGGGCCTCGTTGAAACCGATGAGGCGGTCGGTGTGCTGCGTCATGAAGCTCAGCGTTTTGGCGATGCGGTCGTCGCTCATTGAGTTGACGTGCAGGCACAGCGTGTAGACGCCGAAGCCAAGATGCATCGGTGTGCTGAACAGCTGGGGAACCAGGGTGATGCCTTCGATGTCGTAGGGATACATACCGTAGCCGTCGGTGACGGCCTCGAAGCCCAGTTCGCGCAGGGCGCGCAGCGTGTTGTCATCGAAGCTGTGCGACGGCGCCATGAAGCAGGGCTGCCAGACCCCTTCGCGCTCGAGGATGGCCTTGCCGCGTGCCAGCCTTTCCTTTTGCGCCTGCAGTGGCAGGCCGGTGAACTCGCTCTTCGTGCCGACGCCGAGCAGGCCGCCACCGGGCTGGCTGTATTCGTGCGTGGTGCCGTGCTGGGCCAGGGTCCAGCCGCGTGCATGCCACTGACGCGCAAGGTCCCAGAAGTCGGTGCGTGGCGGCGCGACGTCGAGCTTGGCGTCGCGGTTGTCGGGCACGACGCCGAGCAGCGGCTTGACGCCGGGATGGCGGTCGAAAAAGTCCAGGAAGGGCTGGAAGCGCGCCCAGGCCATGCCCGGGCAGACGTCGTCGAAGCGGATGACAAAGCGGCTCATGCGGCTTCTCCCAGCAGGCCGGGGACAAGATTTTCGTAGGCGGCTCGGTAGAGCTGGACGATGCGGTTCATGTCGAATTGACTGGCGACGACGGCGCGGTTGGCGGCGCTCTGTTGCGCCCGCTCGGCGGGTGACAGGCGCTCAAAGGCGAGGATGCGGTCGCGCATTGTCGAGGCATCACCCGGCGGCATCAGCGTCGCCGGGTCGGCGAGCAGCGCACGCGCCTCGCCGACATCGGTGGACAGGCTGCCGCAGCCGTAGAGCGTGGCCTCGGCGACCACATTGGGAAAGCCTTCGGAGAGACTGGACAGAAGGTGCAGATCCAGGGCCGAGTAGAAGCGCCGCATGTCGCTTTGCAAACCCAGCGGGATGCAGATGCCCGCAAGGCCATAGCGCTCGATCAGCCCCGCGATCTCGGCGCCCTCTGTGCCTTTGCCGCACAGCAGCAGGCGCAGGTTGGGGATGACTGGGCGGGCGAGGGCCACCGCCTGCAACAGGGTGTCGTGGTCCTTGTAGATGTCGGTGCGCGCAGCCATGCCGACCACGAAGGCGTCGGCCGGGATACCCAGCTCGTCGCGCAGCGCAGCGGCGGCGGCGGGGTCGCGGTGGAAGCGTTGGGTTTCGTAGCCGTTGGGAATGCACTGCAGCCGCTTGGCGTCGTAGCCCAAGGCCCGGTGCGCGTCCAGGGCCTGCTGGCCGCAGCAGATGATGGCCGCAGGGATGCGTGAGGACAACCACGGATTGAGGCGACGCGCCAGCAGGCCCGTCAGGCGCTTGCCGCGCGCGCCGTGGCTGCTGCGGATGCCCCACACCACGGGCTTGCCGGCACCGAACAGTGCCGCCAAGGTGTCCGAGAGATAGAGCCAGCTCTGGATCAGCCGCGTGTCATCCTGGGCCAGCACACGCCGCAGCGCGAGGACCCGGCCCGGCAGGTGCAGGTCTGCCGCCAGAGGCAGCTTGAGCACGGGCACGCCCAGGGCCTCGAACTCGCCGGACAAGGCGTCCAGCGGGCGGATCGAGACGATGCGTGAGGCCTGGCGCAGGACCGGGTCGGCGCGCAGCAGTCGCAGCAGAAAGGTCTCGGCGCCGCCGGCGCCCAGGCCGGCGACGACATGCACGAGCGGGCGGGAGGTGCTCATCACTGGCTGCCGCGCAGGCGCCGGGCCGCTTGCGCCAGGCGCATCAGGCGCAATGCCAGATGCCCCTTCCAGCTCACGGGCACCAGGCAGTTGTACTCACGCACGAGCTGGCCGCCGAAGGACTGCTTGAAGTCGTCGATGGCCTTCAGTGCCTCGCCCATCGAAATGCCGCCCATGTCGTAGGTGCTCAGGCCCGCGGCCTTGAAATGCTGCAGGGCCCGCCAGTGCAGCAGCTTGTTGGCCCGGCCGACGAGCTGGCGATCAGCGCCCTCGGCGGTCAGGCTGGCGGAGTGATAGAGGCGGGTTCGCTCGTGGTTGACGAGGTAGAGGTGGGCCGCCAGCCATGCACCGTCGGGCGTGCTGACGATGGCGAGCACGAGGGCCTGCCGAGCCGCGAGCGCGGCCAGCTTGGCCCGGTTGGCAGGCGCCAGTCCCTTGCCAGCGGCAAAGGCGTCGTAGTGGCCGAGGAAGGGGGCAAGGGCCTGGACATCGGGCGTGCTGAACTGCGTGATCAGCCCATCCTTGTCGGCGGCGCGGCGGATCTCGTAGCGAAAGCCCTTGCCGATGCCTTCCAGCAGCTGGGCCTCGTCCTGCTTCAGGTCGATGAGGGAGGTGTAGAAATCCGTCGAACCCGGCAGCGGCGTGGGCAGCTGCACGGCATGGATGAGATCGATGCCGGCCGGGGACAGGTCGCGGCCGTCCGCGAAGAAGAGGTCGCGCAGCCGCAGGCCGAACCTGGTGCGATCGATGTACAGAGGCGGGGTCATGAAAGAAAGGGCTGCAGAACGGTCAGCCAGCGCTGGCAGACGGCGTCGAGGCTGAAATGCTCGCAGACCGTGCTGCGACCGCGCTGACCCATGGCCTGGCGCCGCGGGGCATCGGCCATCAACGCCTCCAGGGCTGGCGCCCAATCGTTGGCGCCTTGCACACCCAGGCCGACATCGGCCATGGCCAGGATGTCCCGATTCATGCCGATGGCGCTGGCGACGACGGGCACGCCGCAAGCCATGTTGAGCAGCATCTTGTAGCTGCATTTGCCGCGCGACCACGGGCTGTCGTCCAGGGGCATCAGGCCGATGTCCATGTCGGCCGTCAACTCGGCTTCGGTCGTGGGTGACCAGGGGCGGTATTCGACCTGGGCCTGGGGCAGGGCGGGCAGTTGCGGGGGACGATCGGAGACGAAGCGGATCTTCCAGTCGGGGTGGCTGCGCAGCAAGGCGCCGAGCATCTGCTGCAAGGGTTCGAAATAGGCGTAGCCGCCCCAGGTGCCCGACCAGCCGATGACGCCGTAGCCGCGTGGTGCCGGCGCGGCCAGCGGGCGAAAGCGCGTCGTGTCGACACCGGTGGGAATGATGTGCACGCTCGCGCCTAGTGACGCGAAGTAGTCGGCGATGAAGCCGTTGCCGGCCACGACGGCGTCCGCGTGCCGGGCCAGGTTGCGGGCGGCGCGACCCTGGCGGTAGAGCCAGATGGCATCGTCCACATCGGCGATCAGCGGGCGGCGGATCAGACCTTCGACGGTGGGCAGCGTCGAGACCAGCTCGCGCTGCACGATGACGGCGTCGAAGGCGTTGGACTGCAGCACGCGCCGCGTGGTGTTGGCGAGCACCTGAGGCGCCCAGGCCAGGCGGGCCAGCAGGCCCGGTGGCGGATAGGCCATGGGCCGGGCCACCAGCTCCTGGACATCCAGGCCGCTGGCCTGCCAGGCGGGCAGCAGCTGCCTGATCCTGAAGCGCGATGACGGGATGTTGGCGCCTTGGGTGAGCGCGGCGAGTCGTTTCATGCCGGGGCTGACTTCTCGGGGCTAGAGCGTCACGGCCGTGAGCAAGGTCGCGCGCAACAGGTTGGCGATCAGCAGCATGAACAGGAAGGCGCCCAGCGTCGTCTTCAGCGGGCGCTGCACGGCGCGGTTCTCCGGGGCCAGCAGGTCGACGAACATGCCGTAGTGCATCACGCACCATCCGATTTCCAGCAGCCGGATGGAGATGGTGACGGCCGGCAGCACCATGCCCAGCGAAAGCGCAACGAACACGCTGGCCAGCGCGTGGATGCGAAGGTCGCTGGCACGGGTCACGCGCAACTGGACAGTCAGCAGCCCCAGCGTCAGCAGCGGAAACAACAGGGCGGAGAGATTGCCGCGGTTGTTGGTCAGGCCTTCAGCACGGACCAGATCGGCGAGGAAGTTCGTCGCCACCAGGGTCAGCGCGGCTGCGATCGAGCCGAACGCAAGAATGCGGACCCGCGTGTTCCAGATCTTCGAGAACACGAGCAGGGCGGCCGCTGGCAGCACCGAAATGTGCGAGAGCGTCGCCATGGCAGCCAGCGGTACGCGTATCCAGGCCGACCGTCGGTAGGCGATGGCGCAGATCAGCAGCGAGATGGCCAGCGCCGCGCGTATCGCGGCGAGCTCGAGCGCAGGCGCCAGCAGCAGGATATAGGTGCCAAGGTAGACGACGCCCAGGCGCCCCAGCGGCAAGGCCGAGAAGTAGCGGGCTGCCAGCGACGTGATGGCGAACAGCAGGAATACCGAGGTGCTGTCATTGAAGTCCAGCAGATTGGTGACGTCGATGAAGCCCAGGAACAAGGGATCCTTGGCCACATACAAGCGCACGGCGTAGTCCAGATCCTGGTTGGTCCTCAGGGTCTCGATCAGATAGACATATTCGTCGTAGTCGAAGCCGCCGCTGCGCAGGCCGGCTGCGACTGCGAAGCCCAGCGCAAGGACTGCCAGGGTGACGCGAGCCTGCCAGCGGCTCGTCACGGGAATGAACAAGGCGGTGAGGGCGATGGCGAAGATGAAGGCGATCATGCGTGCCTGCCCATCAGGCGCCTGGCGGCGTGGAAAGTCGCCAGAAAGACCAGCATCAATACCAGGGCCTTGGCCAGCGCGGCCGCGGCGGCGGCCACGAAGACGGTGGGCAGGGCACTGGCGGCGAGCCAGGCCAGCCCGCCAGCCAGGACGGCGGCGGCGAGTTCCGCGCCGATGCCGGCAAACAGCCGATCGGAGCGCCCGAACCACAGGCTGATCACCATGCCGCAACCGAAGGCGACGGCCGAGGCCCATGCAGCGCCCGCCGGGCCGAAGCGAGGGATCAGCAGGATGTTGAGCACCACGTTCACGCCGGCCATCAGCGCGGCCATCACGACCTGCATGCGGGTCGATTGATGCAGGTGCAGGGCGATGTCGAAGCAGAAGGCCCGCATGCCGCTGAAGGCGACGGCAAGCGCGACGGGCAGCATGACCTCGGCGGACTGGCTGGCAACATTGGCGCCGAGCACCAGATGCGCGATGTCCGATGACAGGCTCGCGAACAAGAGGACGGCCAGCGGTGCCACGACGAGCATGGCAGACCTGAGCGGGCGCAGTGCGGACTTGGCGGCTTCAGTACCGCCTTGCTCCCAGGCGGCGACGACCCGTGGATACGCTGCCAGATAGAGCACGTTGAGGGTCGCGCCCATCGTCTGCTGGATGAGGTCGAAGGCGGCACCATAGGCACCGACGGCCGCCGGGCCGTGCCAGTGGTTGAGCATGAACCGGTCCACGGTATCCAGCGCGACGATGGCCAGGAAATTCAGGGACAGCGGCAGTCCGAAGCGCAGCAACTTGCCGCCGATGTTCTGCTCAGCGGTGTCGCTGTCCACGGCACTCAGGCCCTGGCGTCGGACGCCCCACATGAGGATGGCTGCCACGCTGCCGATGGCGACGCCGGCGAGCGCGCCGGTCGCCTGCCAGCCGTACCAGATCGCGCCCAGCGCCAGCGCCAGGGCCAGCCAGGCGCGCGAGGCGGTCAGCCAGCCGTAGCGCAAGGTGTTTTGCTGAGCGTTGAGGAACTGCATGTGCAGGTTGTGAAATCCCAGGGCGACCCCAAGTGCGGCCGTTGCGAAGATGAATGTGGGCGTGGTGTGGATCGGCAGGGCGCTGCCAGCCAGCGCGATCGCGCCCACCAGGACGATGGCACTCACGCCTGCGGCGTAACGGTGGGCGGCTTCAAGCAGCCGCGCCGGCGAGATGGAACGGCTGCTGTAGAAACGACCGACGGAGACGTTCAGCCACTGGAAGCCCAGGGCGGAGATGACATTGGCGGTCGAGATGCCCAGGGCATAGCGGCCGTACTGTTCTGGCGTCAGCCAGCGAGTCAGCAGCATCAGGCTCAGCAGGGCCACGACGCCGTTTCCGGCGCGAAACAGAAAGTAGAGGCTGACCTGACGCAGCACGAGGCGCTCTCAGGGCCTATCGGGCGGCGGATTGCTTGTGGTGTTTGCGCCAGAACCAGTAGCAGGCCAGCATGAAGCCGGCGTAGGCGACACCTGCCGCGATGTACAGGCGCTTGGGCTTGCTCTTGCGCTCCGGGGCTGTCGCGACGTCGATGACCTGGAAGAGATTGCCTTCGCGGGCCTCGTCCACCTTGGCCAATTCGAACTGGCGGGCAAAGATGTCGAACAGGGCTTCGTGGTACTTGTACTCTCGGTAGGCGGCGATGTAGTCCTGATCGGATTGGGAGGAGGCCGGACGCTCCTGCTTGGCCAGTTGGCTGTGCAACCCTGCCACGACACCCATCTGCTGCTGCACTTCGGCGGCGGAGTCGTTCATGCTGCGGCGCAGTGCCTCCAGCTTGACCTCGGCGGCGGCGGTGACACCTTGAAGCTTGGCGTAGATCTCTGCGGCCGACTTGGGCTCGGATTTCAGCGCGCCGGGATTGAAGCC
This sequence comes from Roseateles sp. NT4, assembly GCF_051857475.1. Classification (NCBI taxonomy): domain Bacteria; kingdom Pseudomonadati; phylum Pseudomonadota; class Betaproteobacteria; order Burkholderiales; family Sphaerotilaceae; genus Roseateles; species Roseateles sp. NT4. The sequence goes on from NZ_JBPZGZ010000004.1 coordinate 54,040, forward strand.
GCTCTTTTGCAAGGTCAGTTGCGCATTGCCGAGGTTGACCTGGGTCTGCTTGAGCTGCTGTTCGAAGAAGACGCGCCGTTGCTTGGCCTCGCCGATGGTGAGCGTGTCGTTCAGCTTGCGCAACTCTTGCAGATAGGTGTTGGCCATGTCTGCCGCACGCTGGGGGTCGTGGTCGTCCACCTCGACGGCAATGATGTTGTCCTTCTTGCCGACACCGAAGCGGGTGTTCTCTTCCAGCCGCTTGCGGGCGTCCATCTTGTATTTGACGTCGTAGACCTCGACCAGGCCGAACTTGTCGATGATCTTGTCCGACAGATTGGCGCTGTTCAGAAGGGCGACGTATTGGTCGGCCGGGCTCTTCACACCGCCACCTGTCATGGCGCCCGCCAGGCCGGACAAGGCACCCAGCGAAGCCAGCGCCGCCGCGGCCAGCCCGCCCTGCTGAGGCTGCGGGCTGAGGAAGGACATGCGGGCCGTGTAGGTCGGCGGAATCAGGAAGCTGCCCGCCGCCCCCAGCACGCCGGCGGCCAGGGTTGCCACGGCGATCTGCCGCCAATGGGGGGTCAGGATCCGCAGCAGCGGGGTGGACTCGGTCTGAGCTTCGTGGGTGGTCATGTCAAGCGAGGAACTGCTCATGATCAGTTCTTCAGGGAGTTCAGAGCCGCAGCGCCCAGGCCGAACTGGTACAGGATCTGCGTCCACTCCTTCGCCTCCTGGCTGAAGGTGACCTTGGTCAGGTCTTCGGGCACGAAGATGGTGTCGCCCGGCTGGGCGGCAACGGCCGAGAGGCCCGTGCCGGTGCTGAACCAGCCGCTGCTGTGCTGGCGTGAACTGACCACGTTGCCGTTGGCGCGGATGACGAAGGTGCTGCCGGCGTCGGCGCCGCGCGTCGGGCCGCCGGCCAGGCGCAGCATGTCGTCCACGCTGGACCCCTGGCTGTAGGCATAGCTGCCGGTGTTGTAGACGCTGCCGAACACGCCCACGGTGGTGGGCCGCGCGGGGACGGTGAGGCGATCGCCATCTTCGAGCGCGAACTCGGGCAGGCTGCTGGCCGTGGGGGGCAACTGCAGCACGATGCGGCCTGTCAGCTTGACGGCACGCAGGCGGTCGATCAGGCGGCCGGAAGCCTGACCGCGGTTGCTCTGCGTGGTGGGATCGTCGGCCGTCGTCGGTGCGCGGGGCTTGACCATGACGCGGGCGAATTCGCCCTCGAGGTCGCGCAGCGCCCGGTCGTACTGGGCCTGCTGCGAGACGCGCACGCTCTCGCGGCTGAGTTCGGAGCCGTAGATGAAGGCGGCCGGCGTCAGGCCGCCCGCGGCCTTGATCGCATCACCCAGCGTGCTGTTGGGCGGCAGGATGTATTCGCCGGGGCGCTGCACTTCGCCATCAACGCGGACGCGCTTGTTCTGCTTGTATTGAGGCAGCAGGGCATCGAGGGCGTTGAAGGCGCGCACGACGTCGCCACCCTGCAAAGCCAGGTTGCCCTGCTGGGGCAGCTTGACCTCGGCGACGCGGCCGTCGTTGCGCTTTTCCATGCTCTCGATGGCGACCCGGCCGCGTTCGGCCGCGGCGCTCAGCCCGCCGCCCATCAGCATCAGGTCGTTGACCGTCTCGCCGGACTTGAGTTCGAAGATGGCCTGGCGGTTGACGCTGCCGATCAAGGCCACCTGCGGTCCAACAGGGCCGACGTGGACCACGTCGTCGGCCTGCAGCACCCGGTCGCCACTGCGGTCACCGCGCAGCAACAGGTCATAGAGGTCGAAGCTGCCGACCAGCTTGCCGCCGCGGCGCAGTTCGAGATTGCGAAAGCTCCCCGAAGCCGACGGGCCGCCGGCCTGGATCATGGCGTTGACGATGGTCGACAGGCTGCTGACGGTGTAGGCGCCGGGGCGTTGCGTGAAGCCCGTTACGTAGATGCGGATGCCGCGCAGCTTGCCCAGCGCGGCGCTGAGCTTGAAGTTGCGGAACACCTGGCCAACGCGCTGTTCGAGGGTGGCATTCAGGTCGGCGTAGCGCACGCCGGCGACCAGCACCGGGCCGACGCGCGGGATGGTGATGCGCCCGCCGCGGTCGACGGTCAAGCGCAGATCGGCTTCAACCGAGCCCCAGATATTGACCTGCACCTCGTCGCCGACGCTGATCACATAGTCGGGTGGGATCTGGCTCGAGGTCTCGCCCATCGAGGCCTGGCCGGCCCGCTGCTGCTGCAACTGCAGTTGTTGCTGCGGCTGCTGCAGGTCATACACCTGAGGCTGTGCGGGCGTCATCAACTCGGCGCCGAAGCGCTTGATCTCGACGTCATCGCCCACGGCGCGCTGGACATAGCGCTCGAATTCCGTCTGCTGCGCGGCACGGATGGCCAGCTGCTCGCGGGTCAGCGGCTGGCCCGGCAGCGGCTGGAGCAGCATCTGCAACTGCAGCAGCATTTGCTGCTGCTGCTGGAGCACGAGCTCCCGCTGCGACTGCGAGAGCGGCGCCGAGTTCTGCATGTCGGCGCTGTTGTTGACGCCCTGCTTGTTCGGCACCATCAGACGCACGGGGCCAACGGACGTGGGGTCGTTGTCTTCCGCAGCCACTGCGGCGCCGTGCAGGCCCACACCCGCCATCACAGCCAGCGCCGCCAGCCCCTTGGACAGCGCGATCCAGCGTGCGCCCGCGCTCGGCCGCCCAGTCAGATATGGTTTTTGATCCCCGGGCGCGCTGATATTCATTGACGGAAGCTCATTTGGATTGACTTTTTGCGCACGTCGTCTATCAAGAGACGGGCAAAGGCGGCGCGGATTCTAGCCAGCGCGCCGTCGGCGGCCGGATGGCGAGGGCCCACTGGCTACACTTCCATCTTTAGGTCGACAGTGGGCTGGCCGTCGAGCACTGGTGCCCACGGTCCGCGAAATCGCATGCTTCCCATCCTCGCCCTGAGCTTCGCCATTGCGACAGCAGCGACGCTGCTCATCATTCGTTCGTCGCACCTGCACGGCGTTCTGTCGGCCGACCATGATCTGTCGGGACCGCAGAAGTTTCATTCGCGCCCGGTGCCGCGGATCGGCGGGTTTGCCATCTTCGGTGGGTTCACGGTAGGCACCGCCTTGCTGGCCTGGCGCTACCCGGCCATGCGCCAGATGGCGGTCGTGCTGCTGGCCTGCAGCGTTCCCGCCTTCGCCTCGGGCGTCGTCGAAGACCTGACCAAGCGCGTCAGCCCGCTGCGCCGCATGCTGGCCACTCTGCTGGCCGCCGCCCTCGGCGCCTGGCTGCTCGGCGCCCAGATCAAGCAGACTGCCATTCCGGGCCTGGACCTCGTCGCCGCGACGGCGGTGGGCGGCTACCTGCTCGCGCTGCTCGTCGTCAGCGGCGTGTCGAATTCGATCAACATCATCGACGGCATGAATGGCCTGGCCTCGATGTGCTCGACCCTCATGCTGGCGGGCCTGGCATATGTCGCCCTGCAGGCCGGCGATCAGTTCGTCGCGGCCATGGCCATCGCAGTCATCGGTGCGGTGCTCGGATTCTTCATGTGGAACTACCCCTTCGGCCTGATCTTCCTGGGCGACGGAGGCGCGTACTTCCTCGGGTTCATGCTGTCTGAACTGGCCATCCTGCTGCTGGTGCGCAACCCCGACGTCTCGCCGATGTTCCCGCTGCTGCTCTGCGCCTATCCGGTGTGGGAGACGGTGTTCTCGATGTACCGCCGCAAGGTGGTGCGCGGTCGACCGGTCGGCATGCCGGACGGCATCCACCTGCACAGCCTGATCTACCGCCGTCTGATGCGTTGGGCCATCGGCAGCAAGGATGCGGCGGTGCTGACGCGCCGCAATGCGCTGACCGCGCCCTATCTCTGGGTGCTGTGCAGCCTGTCCGTCGTGCCGGCCACGATCTGGTGGGACGACACCGTCGCGCTGCAGATCAGCCTCGGCCTGTTCGTTGCCTTCTACGTGCTGCTGTACTGGCGCATTGTTCGCTTCCGTACGCCGCGCTGGATGGTGCTCCATCCGAGGGCGGAATCGCAGCCGCCGGTAGCCCGGCCGGAGTAGGTTTCGCGTATCCCGGATAATCACGGGATGCAAGAAACCCCCGAGTCCGCAGCGGCGGCGCCCGTTGAGTTGGCGCCTGCCCGCTTCGACACCCTTCCTCTGGACGCCAAACTGCTGCGTGCGGTGGCCGATTCCGGCTATCTGATGATGACGCCCATCCAGGCCAAGGCGATCCCCATCGTTCTGGAAGGCCGCGATGTCATGGGCGCTGCCCAGACCGGTACCGGCAAGACGGCCGCCTTCTCCATCCCGCTGTTGCAGCGCATGCTGCGCCACGAAAACCCCAGCGTCTCGCCGGCCCGCCACCCGGTGCGCGCCCTGGTACTGGCGCCAACGCGCGAGCTGGCCGACCAGGTCGCCGAGAACGTCAAGAAGTACGCCAAGCACACGCATCTGCGCTCGACCGTCGTCTTCGGCGGCATCGACATGAAGCCGCAGACGGCGGCGCTGAAGGCCGGTGTCGAGGTGCTGATCGCCACGCCGGGCCGCCTGCTGGACCACATCGAGGCCAAGAACTGTGTGCTCAACCAGGTCGAGTACGTCGTGCTGGACGAAGCCGACCGCATGTTGGACATCGGCTTCCTGCCCGACCTGCAGCGCATCCTGAGCTTCCTGCCCAAGGCCCGCCAGACGCTGCTGTTCTCGGCCACGTTCTCGCCCGAGATCAAGCGCCTGGCCCAGAGCTATCTGCAGGACCCCATCCTGGTCGAGACGGCGCGTCCCAACCAGACCGCGTCGACCGTCGAGCAGCGCTTCATCAGCGTGACCGATGACGACAAGCGCGCCGTGGTCAAGCAGATCCTGAAGGACCGCGCCATCCGCCAGGCCATCGTCTTCGGCAATTCCAAGCTGGGCGTCGCCCGCCTGGCGCGCTCCTTCGAGCGTGACGGCCTGCGCACGGCGGCCCTGCATGGCGACAAGTCCCAGGACGAGCGCCTGAAGTCGCTGGACGCCTTCAAGCGCGGCGAAGTCGACCTGCTGGTGGCCACCGACGTGGCCGCCCGCGGCCTGGACATCGCCGACCTGCCAGCTGTCTTCAACTTCGACGTGCCCTTCAATGCCGAGGACTATGTCCACCGCATCGGCCGCACCGGCCGCGCCGGCGCCTCGGGACTGGCCGTCACCCTGGTCACCAAGTCCGATGCCCGCCTGATGGCCGACATCGAGAAGCTGATCAAGCGCAAGATCGACCTCGATCCCTTCGAGCTGCAGGACAGCCGTCCGCCGCGCTTCGAGCGCCGTCGCCCGGAGGAGGACGAGGCCGCCAGCAGCCGCCCTGCGCCGCGCCCGGCCTTCCGCCCGCCGGCACCGTCGAAGGATCCGTTCTTCGACAAGCCCTACGAGGCCAGCGCCGCCGGCAGCGAGCCGCCCACCTGGGAAAAGGCCAAGGCTGCCACGCCGGCCGCCAAGGGCCTGTCCAGTTATATCAAGCCCAAGAAGCAGGTGGCGGCGCTGTTCGGCGCCAAGAAGCCGGCGCCGGCCGAGTCCTAAGCCAGGATGGCAAACACCGCAGGGATGCGGTCGGGCAGGGCGATGCGATTCGCCCGCCAGTCGGCCACCGTGGCGGTCTGCGTCCAGCCGCCCGGCAAGGTCAGGCCAACGCTGATCGACAGTCGCGTGCCGGGCCTCAGAGCCGCCAGCAAGGCCTGGCGCAGCGCTTCGTTGCGGTAGGGCGTCTCGATCAGCAGCTGGGTCTGCTGGGCCTTGGCGGACAGGGCTTCCAGCTCGCGGATGCGGGCCGTGCGTGCGCTGGCATCAACCGGTAGATAGCCGACGAAGGCAAAGCTCTGCCCATTGAGGCCGCTCGCCGCCAGGGCCAGCAACAGCGAGCTGGGCCCAGACAGGGCCACCACCTCGATGCCGGCCTCGTGTGCCAGCGCGACGAGGCGAGCGCCCGGGTCGGCCACGGCGGGCAGGCCGGCCTCCGAGATCAATCCAATGTCGTGCCCGGCATGCGCCGGTTCCAGCAGCGCCAGCCAGGCAGCCGCGTCATCGCCGCCGCCTCGGCCGCCCTTGGGTGGGCGCGGCAGTTCGGTGATCTGCATGGCCTGCAACGGCTGCACCAGCGGTGCGACGGCGTCGACGCGTTTGAGCAGCGAGCGCGTAGTCTTCGCGTTTTCGGCCGCCCAATGCGTGAGCTTGGCGGCCTGCTCGATGACGCGCTGCGGCAGCACCTCGCGCAGGTCCAGGGAATCGTCGACGCCGAAGTCCAGCGTGTTGGGCATCAGGAGCAGGCGACCCTTCGTCATGCGAGCGGCTCCAGGCCGGCGCGGCGCAGCAGGGCGCAGGTGCGGATCAGCGGCAGGCCGATCAAGGCGGTTGGGTCATCGGATTCGACGGCATCGAGCAGTGCGATGCCCAGGCTTTCGACCTTGGCGCTGCCGGCGCAGTCATAGGGCTCGTCGGCGCGCAGATAGATCTCGATGGCGGCGTCGCTCAACTCGCGCAGTCGCACCCGCACCTCGGCGCGCTCGATGGCTGCCAGGCCCGGTGCGACCACCGCCACGGCGGTCTGGAACACGACTTCGCGGCCGCTCATGCGCCGCAGCTGCGCCGTGGCGGCCTCGTGGGTGCCCGGCTTGCCGATGGCTTCGCCGCTCAGATCGGCCACCTGATCGGAGCCGATGACGATGGCACCCGGAAACCTGGCTGCGACCACGCGCGCCTTGGCCAGGGCCAGGCGCTCAGCCAGGGCTGCCGGCGCCTCGCCGGGCAGAGCGGTTTCGTCGACTTCGGGAGCGACAGCCTCGAAAGGCAGGCGCAGCCGGGCCAGCAATTCCTGTCGGTAGCGCGAGGTCGAGGCGAGGATCAACTGGGGCATGGCGGCATTCTCCCCCGCCTAAACTCTCGACCATGAAATCGCGCGCCTTTGTTCCCGAGAAGCTCGACGTCGCCGCCCTGGCCCACGACGACGCCAGCCTGGCTGGCGAATGGCCGGCCGCCTCGCTCGAGCGCTTGGCCGATTCGGCCGCTCCCGAGGCTCCCGCCAGTGGCTGGCCGGCCCTGCAATGGAGCCTGCACGGCGAGATCCGCCAGCCCAAAGGCGGCAAGGCCCAGACCTGGCTGCACCTGACCGCTTCCGGCCAGGTCGCGCTGACCTGCCAGCGCTGCCTGAAGCCGGTGCATGAGGACATCGACATCGACCGCTGGATCCGCTTCGTCGACACCGAGGCCGAAGCGGCGGCGCTGGACGTCGACAGCGACGACGATGTGCTGGCCCTGCCGCGCCATCTCGATGCGCGTGAGCTGATCGAAGACGAGTTGCTGCTGGCCCTGCCACTGGTGCCGCGCCATGAGGTCTGTCCGGAGCCCTTGGCCCTTGTAGACGACGAGTCCGAACCGGAAGAGGACGAGCGCCCCAATCCGTTCGCCAAACTTGCGGCCCTGAAGCGCGGCGGCAGCGCCTGAAGCCATGTTCCATGCGCCTTCTTCCGCGCCGCCCACGGGCTTGGCTTGGCGGACTGCGCATCCGGTGCTACACTCGTGGGCTTTTCTGCGGTCTGGAGTTCGAGCCTTGAACTCACTCCCCGGGGCAGTGCCCCAATGTCCGCCCCCAAAACCCGCAGATTCTGGAGAATTTCATGGCTGTTCAGCAAAACAAGAAGTCGCCTTCCAAGCGCGGCATGCACCGTTCCCACAATGCCCTGGTGACCCCGGGCACGGCCATCGAGCCGACGACCGGCGAAGTGCATCTGCGTCACCACATCAGCCCGACCGGTTTCTACCGTGGTCGCAAGGTGCTGAAGAGCAAGGCCGACGCGGCCTGATGGTGCCGGGTGCCGCCTGGTGCGGCGCCAAACCATCGATGAATCTGCCGACCCGGCCTGCGTACCGCGCAGCGCCGGGTTTGGTCTTTGTGGCTCACGAAAACCACTGAGATGACCGCCGCCCCCCTGTCTGAACCGATCCGCCTGTCCGTCGACTGCATGGGCGGCGACCACGGCCCCTCGGTCACGCTGCCGGCCTGCCGCGCCTTTCTCGACAAGCATCCTGGCGCCGAACTCATCCTCGTCGGCAAGCCCGAAGCGCTGACCGCCGCTGCTGCCTGGCCGCGTTGCCGCATCGTCGCGGCCAGCGAGGTCATCACGATGGAAGACCCCGTCGAAGTCGCGCTGCGCCGCAAGCGCGACTCGTCGATGCGCGTCGCCCTCCAGCAGCTCAAGGTCGATCGCGAAGGCAATCCGGCCCTGGCCCATGCCTGCGTGTCCGCCGGCAATACCGGCGCCTTGATGGCCGTGGCCCGCTATCTGCTGAAGACGCTGGACGGCATCGACCGCCCGGCCATCGCCACCGTCATGCCCAACCAGCGTGGCCGCTTCACGACGGTGCTGGACCTCGGCGCCAACGTGGATTGCACGGCCGAGCATCTGTTGCAGTTCGCCGTCATGGGCAGCGCCCTGGTATCGGCCGTCGAGGGCAATGAAGAGCCCAGCGTGGGCCTGCTCAATATCGGCGAAGAAGCCATCAAGGGCAGCGAGACCATCAAGCAGGCCGGCGAACTGCTGCGTGCCGCCGGTGCGGCTGGCCAGCTGAACTTCTTCGGCAATGTCGAAGGCAACGACATCTACAAGGGCACGACGGACATCGTCGTCTGCGACGGCTTCGTCGGCAACGTCATGCTCAAGACGTCGGAAGGCTTGGCCACCATGATCGGCGCTTTCATCAAGGAAGAGTTCAGCCGCAACCTGCTGACCAAGGCCGCTGCCCTGATCGCTCTCCCCGTGCTGAAGGCCTTCAAGGACCGCGTCGACCACCGCCGCTTCAACGGTGCGGCCCTGCTGGGCCTGCGCGGCCTGGTCTTCAAGAGCCACGGCTCGGCCGATGCCTTCGCCTTCGAGCAGGCTTTGGCCCGCGCTTATGATGCCGCCCGCAACCGGCTGCTTGACCGGGTCCACGACCGCATCGTCGCCACGCTTCAGTCCAAGGCGAACGATGCTGGAGACAACGCGGCGAACTCCGTCGCGCAGGCTGCATGAGCCCTACTGGAACCTTGACTCCCCGCTATTCCCGCATCCTCGGCACCGGCAGCTTCCTGCCGGCCGACCGCGTGACCAACCAGGCCCTGGCCGATCGCCTCGCGGCCGACGGTGTCGAGACCTCGGACGACTGGATCGTCGAGCGCACCGGTATCCGCGCCCGCCATTTCGCGGCGGCCGACCAGGGCGCCAGCGACCTCGCCTTCCCGGCCGCGCAAGCTGCACTGGAAGCCGCCGGCATCGCCGCCGAAGAGATCGACCTCATCATCGTCGCCACGTCCACGCCGGACATGGTCTTCCCGTCCACCGCCTGCCTGCTGCAGAAGAAGCTCGGCGTGCATGGCTGCGCGGCCTTCGACGTGCAGGCCGTCTGCTCGGGCTTCGTCTACGCGCTGAGCGTGGCCGACTCGATGATCAAGAGCGGTGCCGCCAACAAGGCCCTGGTCGTCGGTGCCGAGGTGTTCTCGCGCATCCTCGACTTCAAGGACCGCACCACCTGCGTGCTGTTCGGCGATGGTGCTGGTGCCGTGGTGCTTGGCGCCAGCTCTGAGCCCGGCATCCTCGCCACCGAGCTGCATGCCGACTCCCGCCATGTCGACGTCCTGTGCACGCCCGGTACCGTCGCCGGCGGCCAGGTGCTTGGCAGCCCCTTCCTGAAGATGGACGGCCAGGCCGTGTTCAAGCTCGCCGTCGGCGTGCTGGAGAAGGTCGCCCGCTCGGTGCTGGAAAAGGCGGGCATGACGGACGCCGACATCGACTGGCTGATCCCGCATCAGGCCAATATTCGCATCATGCAGGGCACGGCCAAGAAGCTGAAGATGGACCTGAACAAGCTCATCGCCACCGTCGACGAGCATGGCAACACGTCCGCCGCCTCCGTGCCGCTGGCCCTGGACGTCGCGATCCGCAGCGGCCGCATCCAGCGTGGCGACACCCTGCTGCTGGAAGGTGTCGGCGGCGGTTTCACCTGGGGCGCCGCCCTGCTCAAATATTGAGCGACGCCGGCTGCGCCGGCGCATCAACTGGAATTGATCTCATGACTGCACCTTTCGCCGTTGTCTTTCCCGGCCAAGGCTCGCAGGCCGTCGGCATGCTCGACGCCTGGGGCGACCACCTCGAAGTCCGCCGTACCTTGGAAGAAGCCTCCGCCGCCCTGGGCGAGGATATCGGTGCGTTGATCCACGCCGGTCCCAAGGAACAACTGGACCTGACGACCAACACCCAGCCCGTCATGCTGACCGCCGGCATCGCCTGCTGGCGCGCCTTCGTCGCCGAGACCGGTGCCAGGCCCGTCGCTGCCGCCGGCCATTCGCTGGGTGAGTACACCGCTCTGGTTGCGGCCGGCGCCCTGAGCCTGGCCGACGCGCTGCCGCTGGTGCGCTTCCGCGCCCAGGCCATGCAGGAAGCCGTGCCCGTGGGTGCTGGCGCCATGTACGCCATCCTGGGCCTGGACGGTGATGCCGTCCGCGCCGGTTGCGCCCAAGCTGCTGCCGAAACGGGCGAAGCCGTCGAGGCCGTCAACTTCAACGACCCCAAGCAGACGGTGATCGCCGGCAGCAAGGCCGGCGCCGACAAGGCCGCCGAGATCCTGAAGGCCGCTGGCGCCAAGCGCGCCCTGCCGCTGCCGGTGTCGGCACCCTTTCATTCCAGCCTGATGAAACCGGCGGCCGAGCGCCTGAAGGAAAAGCTGGCGACCGTGCAGTTCCAGGCTGCCGCCTTCCCCGTCATCAACAACATCGACGTGGCCGTCACCGACAACGACGCCGCGCTGCGCGACGCCCTCTACCGCCAGGCCTTCGGGCCGGTGCGCTGGGTCGAGGTCGTGCAGGCCTTGAAGGCCCGTGGTGTCGGCCACATCATCGAAGCCGGCCCCGGCAAGGTGCTGACCGGCATGGCCAAGCGCATCGACGGCGAACTGCAGGCCGCATGCGTCTTTGATCCCGCTTCGCTGGCCGAAGCCCGTGCGCTGCTGGGAGGTGGCTGAAATGACTGAATCCGCATCCAAGGGAGTCGCCCTCGTCACCGGCGCCAGCCGCGGCATCGGCCGCGCCATCGCCCTGGCCCTGGCCAACGAAGGTTGGCGCGTCGTCGGCACGGCCACGACCGAATCCGGCGCCGCCGCCATCACCGAGGCCCTGGCGCTCCATGGCGGCCGCGGCATCGCGCTGAACGTGACCGACGCCGCCGCCAGCCAGGCTGCCGTGGACGACATCGTCGCCAAGGAAGGCGGCCTGCATGTGCTGGTCAACAACGCCGGCATCACGCGCGATGGCCTGTCCATGCGCATGAAGGACGACGACTGGGATGCCGTCGTCGACACCAACCTCAAGGCCGTCTTCCGCCTCGCCCGCGCGGCGACCAAGCCGATGATGAAGCAGCGCTCCGGCCGCATCATCAACATCACCTCCGTCGTCGGCGCCTCCGGCAATGCCGGCCAGGCCAACTACGCCGCCGCCAAGGCCGGCGTGGCCGGTCTGACCCGGTGCCTCGCCCGTGAGCTGGGCAGCCGCGGCATCACGGTCAACTGCATTGCGCCGGGCTTCATCGCCACCGACATGACCGAGGTCCTGCCCGAGGCCCAGAAGGCCGCGTTGCTGGCCCAGATCCCGCTGGGGCGTCTCGGCGCGCCCGAGGAAATCGCCGCGGCCGTTGCCTTCCTGGCGTCACCGGGTGGTGCCTACATTACGGGCACCGAGCTGCACGTCAACGGCGGCATGTACATGGCCTGAATTTGGCCCGGACGCCTTGAATTAGGGGCGTCCATCTAGTGCCCGTAGAATGCCGGGCTGTTTTCTGCAAACCTCTCCTGGAGGAGTTTCATGAGCGATATCGAAGCACGAGTGAAGAAGATCATTGCCGAGCAACTCGGCGTGGCGGAAGCCGACGTCACCAACGAGAAGGCTTTCGTTGCTGACCTGGGCGCCGATTCTCTCGACACCGTGGAACTGGTGATGGCCCTCGAAGACGAGTTCGGCATCGAGATCCCGGACGAAGAAGCCGAGAAGATCACCACCGTGCAGCTGGCGATCGACTACGCCGTCAAGCACCAGAAGGCCTGAGGCCTTTTTCTCTCGCAACTCTGATCCGCACTGCATGAGCCGTCGTCGCGTTGTCGTCACCGGTCTTGGCCTGATCAGTCCCGTCGGCAACTCTGTTGCCGAGGGTTGGGCCAATATCCTCGCCGGTCGTTCCGGCATTGCCACTGTCACCCGTTTCGATGCCAGCAACCTGGCATGCCACTTTGCGGGTGAGGTCAAGGGCTTCAACATCGAGGACTACATCCCCGCCAAGGAAGCCCGGCACATGGATGGCTTCATCCATTACGGGCTGGCGGCGGCTTTCCAGGCGGTGCGTGACTCCGGCATTCCTACCGGAGACCAGCTGACCGAAGAACAGGCCGAGCGCATCGGCGTGCTCGTGGGTTCGGGCATTGGCGGCCTGCCGCTGATCGAAGACACTCACACCGAGCTGATGAACCGCGGCCCGCGCCGCATCTCGCCGTTCTTCATCCCGGCCTCGATCATCAACATGATCTCGGGCCATGTCTCCATCAACTTCGGCTTCCAGGGACCCAACCTGGCGATCGTGACGGCCTGCACCACGGGCCTGCATGCGATCGGTGAAGCCGGCCGCCTCATCGAGTACGGCGACGCCGACGTGATGATCGCGGGCGGTGCTGAAGGTGCGGTGTCGCCGCTGGGCATCGGCGGTTTCGCCGCAGCCCGGGCGCTTTCCACCCGCAACGACGATCCCGCGACCGCATCCCGACCCTGGGACAAGGACCGTGACGGCTTCGTGCTGGGTGAGGGTGCCGGCGTGCTGGTGCTCGAAGAGTACGAACACGCCAAGAAGCGCGGCGCCAAGATCTACTGCGAGCTGGCTGGTTTCGGCATGGGTGCGGACGCGTACCACATGACCGCCCCCAACGTCGACGGCCCCAAGCGCTCCATGCGCGCGGCGCTGCGCAATGCGGGCATGAACCCCGACCAGGTCCAGTACATGAACGCCCACGGCACGTCCACGCCGCTGGGTGACGTGAACGAGACCAACGCGATCAAGCTGGCCTTTGGCGATCACGCCAAGAACATGGTCATCAGCTCGACCAAGTCCATGACCGGCCACCTGCTGGGCGGGGCGGGTGGTATCGAGTCGGTGTTCACGGCCCTGGCCATCCGCGACCAGGTCGCGCCGCCGACGATCAACATCTTCAACCAGGATCCCGAGTGCGACCTGGACTACTGCGCCAACGAGGCGCGGCCCATGAAGATCGACGTCGCGGCGAAGAACAACTTCGGCTTCGGCGGCACCAACGGCACGCTGATCTTCAAGCGCGTCTGACCGCGAGCGCCGGCGATGCGCCGCACGCCGCCGGTCGTCGTGCAGTTGCAGCCCCAGCCGGCCGTTCAGGCCGCCGTGGCCCTCGTTGCCGGGCTGGCCTCGGGAGGCCTGGCCGCCTGGGTCCTCATTTACACCTTGTCGGCATGGCCCACGCTGTTGGCCGTGCCGATCTGCATCGCCTATGCCTGGCGGGCCGCCGCCGTGCTGCCCCGCCGCCTGCGCTGGGACGGCCAGACTTGGTGGCTGGCCGAGCCGGGCCAGGACGATGAAACCGCTGTCCAACTTGCCGTGCTGATCGACCTCGATGCCTGGTTGCTGTTGCGCGCCGCGCCCGGTCCGCGTTGGTTGCCGCTGTCAAGGCGCCAGCAACAGTCGCAGTGGACAGCGCTGCGCGCGACGCTGTTCTCCGCGCCGCGAGCCCCGCAATGAGCGAATCGGACGCCGACGCCCTGCTGGTGCGCGAAGCCCAGGCCGGCAGCGGGGCTGCCTTCGACATGCTGGTGCTGAAATACCAGCGCCGCGTCGAGCGCCTGCTGTCGCGCAGCGTGCGCTCGCCCGAAGACGTGGCCGACCTCTGCCAGGAAACCTTCCTGGCTGCCTACCGGGCCCTGCCGGCCTTCCGTGGCGAAAGCGCCTTCTACACCTGGATCTACCGCATCGCCATCAATGCCGCCAAGCGCCACCGCGCCCGCCAGCGGCCGATGGAATCCTTGGACGACGACGAGGGAACTTTCGGCACCGACGCGGCTCCAAGCGACGATGCGACCCCTGAGGCCCTGCTCGCGGGTCGCCAGCTGGCCCGGGAACTGGACAACGCCGTTGCAGACCTGGCCGACGACCAGCGCCGTGCGCTGCTGCTGCGAGAGGTGGATGGCTTGAGCTACGACGAGATCGGTGATCTGATGAACTGCCCGCCAGGTACGGTGCGTTCGCGCATCTTCCGTGCGCGTGAAGCCGTGGCCGCGCGTCTGCGGCCGCTGCTGGGCGGCGGGGGAGGGCGGCGATGGTGAGCCCTGTCGACGATGCCTTGAACGAGGCCCTGTCCGCCGTCATGGACGGCCGCGCGACGCCGGCCGAATGGGCGCGCGTGAATGCAGCCTGGGCGAGCAACCCCGAGCTGCGCGAGCGCTGGGCCCTCTGGCACGCCGCCGGCGACGGCCTGCGCGCCGAACTGCCGCCCCTGCGTCGCGAGCCCGAGGCCTTGCTCGCGGCCCTGCATGCCCAGATGCCCGTCGAGGCGACCCAGCCCCGGCGCCGCCGCGAGTGGCTGGCGCCGCTGGCGGTGGCGGCCAGCTTCGTGGCCCTGGCCCTGGGCGTCGGCCTGCTGCGGCCGGCGCCCCCCGGGGACGTCGAGCTGGCTTCTGCACCGATAGCAACACCGCGGGCGCAGGGCCTTGGTGGCCTGAGCTTTGCGCAGACCGTCGCAGGCCGTACCCTGCCCGATGCGCCGCCCGAGGTCATCGACTGGAACCTGACCCTGCCGGAGCCCGCAGCCTCTCAAGCCCGTCCTTGAAGTCCGGCGCAGGCCCCCCATTTGCCCCGACTGTTTGCCCGCTGAATCCTGGGAATCCGATATGCACGCTGAGAACCGTTCGACTCCCGCGCGTACGCGCCTGCTGCTCTCCGGCACAGCGCTGGCCCTCGCCCTGGCCCTGGGCCAGACGCCTGCCACCGCCCAGCCGCGCGGCCTGCCGGACTTCAGCGACCTGGTCGAAAGCGTCGGCCCGGCCGTCGTCAACATCCGCACCGCCGAGAAGGTCAAGATGACCGAAGGCCAGGCAGAGATGAACGAGCAGATGCAGGAGTTCTTCAAGCGCTTCGGCATCCCCGTGCCCAACCAGCGTCGCGGTGCGCCGCGCGGTGGTGGAACGCCGGACGACGACGGCCCGATGCGCCGCGGCGTCGGCTCGGGCTTCATCCTGAGCGCCGACGGCTATGTGCTGACCAATGCCCACGTGGTGCAGGGCGCCGACGAGGTCATCGTCACGCTGACCGACAAGCGCGAGCTCAAGGCCAAGCTGATCGGCGCCGACCAGCGCTCCGACGTCGCCGTCGTCAAGGTCGAGGCCACGGGCCTGCCGGTCGTCAAGGTCGGCGACAGCAACAAGTCCAAGGTCGGCGAATGGGTCATGGCCATCGGCTCGCCTTTCGGCCTGGAGAACACCGTGACGGCCGGCATCATCAGCGCCAAGCAACGCGACACCGGCGATCTGCTGCCGCTGATCCAGACCGACGTGGCCATCAACCCGGGCAACTCCGGCGGCCCGCTGGTGAACATGCGCGGCGAAGTCATCGGCATCAACTCGCAGATCTACAGCCAGAACGGCGGCTATATGGGCATCTCGTTCGCGATTCCCATCGCCGATGCCATCCGCGTGGCCGATGAGCTGCGTGCCGGCGGCCGCGTGGTGCGCGGCTACCTCGGCGTGCTGCCGGATGACCTGACCAAGGAAATCGCCGAGGCCATCGGCCTGGGCAAGCCGCAAGGCGCCGTCATCCGTTCCGTCGTCGCCGGCAGCCCGGCCGAGAAGGCCGGTGTCGAGGGGGGCGACGTCGTCACCAAGGTTGACGGCAAGACGGTGGACAAGGCCGCCGACCTGCGCCGCCTGGTGGCCAATGTGAAGCCTGGCGCCAAGACCACGCTGACCGTCTTCCGCCGCGGCACCACCAAGGACATCGTCGTCACCATCGGCGAAGACGAGCGCAGCAAGAAGCCCGGCAGCGGCAGCGATGAAGGCAGCAAGGAGCCGGCACCCGCCACTGCTCCGAGCACGGCACTTGGGCTGAAGGTGTCCGACGTGCCCGAGGCTCAGCGCAAGGAGATGAAGCTCAAGTCCGGCGTCATGGTCGACAGCGCCACCGGTGCCGCCGCCCGTGCCGGTCTGCGCGAGGGCGATCTCATCCTGTCGGTGGACAACGTCGAGGTGGCGTCCGTCAAGGCCTTCCAGGCGCTGATCGCCAAGGCCGACAAGAACAAGACCCTCAACCTGGTCGTGCGCCGGGACGACGTCACCAGCTTCGTGCTGCTGAAGCCGGCCCGCTGAACTAGCGCAAAACCTCAGCCGCCGCCTCGGGCTTTCCGCGATGCGGCAAGGCCGGGTCGGCCGGCGGCCGAAGTTGTCCACCGTTTTTTGAAGTTGGCGCCTGCTAACTTATGTATTCGAGCTCGGATTGTTCGCGCAACCCGCTAAAATCAGGCCTCGACGCGCCTTAGAAAGCGGTGTCCAACGGTGGAATCGAAGGCCGTTCATGACACCGGGATTTCTTCCACAGGCGATCCACAAGAACTTGTGGATAAGCTGTGGTTAAAATTCCTTGTTGGCAGCCTGCAACGGCCGGAAAACCAATGCTGGTGCGGCTTCCCGGCCGGGCCTTTTGGCTACAATGAAAGCCCAACAAGCAGTTGCCATACCTTTTGTTGGAAGGCACGTCGCCTCTTCGACGTGCCTTTTTTTTATTTTCGGCACGGCCCTCGCGGGCCTTCACGTCGCTTGTCGCGCGTGAGCCTTCCATGCATCGGCTGAAGCCTTTGCGTTTACGGCGCCGAGCGCAGTTCTCAGCATGAACCACATCCGCAACTTCTCCATCATTGCCCACATCGACCACGGCAAGAGCACGTTGGCCGACCGCATCATTCAGCGTTGCGGAGGCTTGAGCGATCGCGAGATGGAAGCGCAGGTGCTGGACTCCATGGATCTGGAGCGCGAACGCGGCATCACCATCAAGGCCCAGACCGCCGCGCTGCAGTACAAGGCCAAGGACGGCCAGGTCTACAACCTGAACCTGATCGACACGCCGGGGCATGTGGACTTTTCTTATGAAGTCAGCCGTTCGCTGTCGGCCTGTGAAGGCGCGCTGCTGGTGGTCGACGCGTCGCAGGGTGTCGAGGCCCAGACGGTGGCCAACTGCTACACGGCCCTGGACCTCGGCGTCGAGGTGGTGCCGGTGCTGAACAAGATGGACCTGCCGTCGGCGGATCCGGACAACGCCAAGGCCGAGATTGAGGACGTCATCGGCATCGACGCCGACGATGCCATCCCCTGCTCGGCCAAGACCGGCATGGGCATCGACGAGATCATCGAGGCCGTGATCGCCCGCATGCCGCCGCCGCGCGGCAACCCCGACGCGGCACCGCGCGCCATGATCATCGACGCCTGGTTCGACAACTACGTCGGCGTCGTCATGCTGGTGCGTGTGGTGGACGGCGAGCTGCGCAAGGGCGAGCGCATCCGCATGATGAACACCAACACGGTCTACCCGATCGACCACCTGGGCGTGTTCACCCCCAAGAGCGAGAACCGCGAGGGTCTGAAGGCCGGCGAGGTGGGCTTCATCATCTGCGGCATCAAGGAACTCGCCGCGGCCAAGGTGGGTGACACCGTCACGCTGGAAAAGAAGCTGCCCAACAACGCCGGCCCGGCGACCGAGGCCCTGCCCGGTTTCAAGGAAATCCAGCCCCAGGTGTTCGCGGGCCTGTACCCGACCGAAGCCAGCGAATACGACCAGTTGCGCGACGCGCTGGAAAAGCTCAGCCTCAACGACTCCTCGCTGCGCTACGAGCCCGAGGTCAGCCAGGCCCTGGGCTTTGGCTTTCGCTGCGGCTTCCTCGGCCTGCTGCACATGGAGATCGTGCAGGAGCGCCTGGAGCGCGAGTTCGACCAGGACCTCGTCACGACGGCGCCCAGCGTCATTTATGAGGTCGAGCTGAACACCGGCGAGGTCATCCAGGTCGAGAACCCGTCCAAGATGCCCGAGATCGGCGCCATGCGCGAGATCCGCGAGCCCATCGTCACGGTGCATCTCTACATGCCGCAGGACTACGTCGGCGTCGTCATGACGCTGGCCAACCAGAAGCGCGGCGTGCAGCTCAACATGGCTTACCACGGCAAGCAGGTCATGCTGACCTATGAGATCCCGCTGGCTGAGATCGTGCTGGACTTCTTCGACAAGCTCAAGAGCGTCTCGCGCGGCTATGCCTCCATGGACTACGAGTTCAAGGAATATCGCGCCGCCGACGTCGTCAAGGTCGACATCCTGATCAACGGCGACAAGGTCGACCCGTTGTCGATGATCGTGCACCGCAGCCAGAGCCAGTATCGCGGCCGCGGCGTGGCCGCCAAGATGCGCGAGCAGATCCCGCGCCAGATGTATGACGTGGCCATCCAGGCCGCCATTGGCGCCAACATCATCGCCCGCGAGAACATCAAGGCGCTGCGCAAGAACGTGCTGGCAAAATGCTACGGTGGTGACATCACCCGCAAGCGCAAGCTGCTGGAAAAGCAAAAGGCCGGCAAGAAGCGCATGAAGCAGATCGGCTCCGTGGAAGTGCCGCAAGAAGCCTTCCTCGCCATCCTGCAGGTCGACGATTAACTCCCCATGCCCTTTCAATCGATGAGCGTTCTCACCGGCGTTTTGTATGCGGCCCTGGTGGCCTATCTGGGCGGCTGGTACGCCGGTCGATGGAATGGCAACTTCGCGCTGCTGCTCTTCGTCCTGACGGCGGTCACGCTGTTTTACTGGCTGGCCGAGCGCTTCCACTTTGCGCCGGCCCGCCGCGCCGCCGCCGATGCGCTGGCGGCCAACGACGCCAAGCGCCGCGAGACGCTCGCCGCCCAGGGCATCGCCCGGGTGGACGGCGACATCGAGCCGGCGCGCCAGCAGCTGCTGCAGCAGCCCTGGTGGCTGGACTGGACGGCCGGCCTGTTCCCGGTGATCCTGGTCGTCTTCCTGCTGCGCAGCTTTCTGTTCGAGCCCTTCAAGATCCCGTCGGGGTCGATGGTGCCGACGCTGCTGGTGGGCGACCTCATCCTGGTCAACAAGTTCCACTACGGCATCCGCCTGCCGGTGATCAACAAGAAGATCATCGCCAACAACGATGTCAAGCGCGGCGACGTGATGGTGTTCCGCTACCCCGAGGACCCCAGCACCGACTTCATCAAGCGCGTGGCCGGCATCCCGGGCGACG
Source organism: Roseateles sp. NT4 (assembly GCF_051857475.1). Taxonomy (NCBI): domain Bacteria; kingdom Pseudomonadati; phylum Pseudomonadota; class Betaproteobacteria; order Burkholderiales; family Sphaerotilaceae; genus Roseateles; species Roseateles sp. NT4. The sequence continues at coordinate 73,347 of NZ_JBPZGZ010000004.1, forward strand.
AGATCAGCTACGTCAACCAGAAGCTCTACATCAACGGCCAGCTGGCACCGACCCAGCCGCTGGGCACCTTCTACGACGACAGCAGCTCGCCGCGCGTCTACCGCCCCCGCTTCATGGAGAAGCTTGGCGACAAGGAGCACGAGATCCTGGTGCAGCCGCAAGCCCAGACCTTCTTCCGCGCCGACCGTGCCGACGGCCCCTTCCCCTTCCAGGAGAATTGCCGCTACACCATCGAAGGCGTGACCTGCAAGGTGCCGGCCGGCCACTACTTCATGCTGGGCGACAACCGCGACAACTCGCGGGATTCGCGCTTCTGGGGGTTTGTGCCTGATGAAAACATCGTCGGCAAGGCCTTCTTGGTCTGGATGAATTTCGGTAATCTCAAGCGCATCGGTACCTTCTTCAATTGATACCCCAGATGAGCAGCTGCCGCCTTTCACCGTCTTCCCCGTCCCGCAGCCAGCGTGGTGTCACGCTGTTCGGCCTGCTGTTCTGGGGCGTCATCATTGCCGTCACGGCCGTTGTCGGCATGAAGGTCTTCCCCACGGTGCTGGAGTACTACACCGTGCAGCGTGTGGTCGACCGCATCGCGGCGAGCAACCCGTCGACCGTGCCGGCCGTGCGCGCGGCCTTCGACCAGTCCAGGCAGGTCGAATACTCCATCCAGAGCATCACCTCCGGCGATCTGGTCGTCACCAAGGACGCCAATGACAAGCTCGTCATCGAGTTCGCCTGGGACAAGGAAGTCGATCTCTTCGGTCCGGTCTATCTGCTGATCAAGTACCGGGGCAAGTCTCGTTGACGGCGGTGACGCCGATGTCGCGACGATGAGCGCTGCACTTGACGACCTGCAACGCCGCATCGGCCACCGCTTCCAGCGGCCCGATCTGCTGGCGCGAGCTGTCACTCACCGCAGCTACGGTGCCGACCACAACGAGCGCCTGGAATTCCTGGGCGATGCGGTGTTGAGCCTGGCGGTTTCCAGCCTGCTCTACGAGCGCTATGCCGGCTCCGACGAGGGCGACCTGACCCGTGTGCGAGCCCATCTGGTGCGCGAGGACAGTCTGCACAAGCTGGCCCTGGCCCTGGGCCTGCCGGCCGTGCTGAAGATGTCCGACGGCGAGGCCCGCGGCGGCGGCGCCCAGCGTCCGTCCATCCTGGCCGATGCCGTCGAGGCCGTGCTGGGTGCGGCCTACATGGACGCCGGCTACGACGCGGCACTGGCCATCGTGCGCCGCCTGCTGGGTGAAACCATCGCGACGTCCGCCAGCGCGGGCGACTTCGCCAAGGATGCCAAGACCGCGTTGCAGGAATGGCTGCAGGCCCGCCGCATCGCCGTGCCGAGCTACCGTATCGTCGCCACGCGCGGCCAGGCCCATGCCCAGACCTTCGAGGTCGAATGCGCCGTGCCGGCCCTGGACGTGGCCGAACTGGGCGAAGGACGTTCGCGCCGCATCGCCGAGCAGGAGGCCGCCCGCCGCCTGCTGGATAGACTGACCGCCGAACGAGGCAAACCATGACCACCGAGCCCAAGCCTGACACCGAAGTACCCCAGCGCTGTGGCCTCATCGCCATCGTCGGCCGCCCCAACGTCGGCAAATCCACGCTGCTGAATGCCCTGGTCGGCCAGAAGGTCAGCATCACCTCCGACAAGGCCCAGACGACCCGCCACCGCATCACCGGCGTGCGCACCGTCGACGAGGCCCAGTTCGTTTTTGTCGACACCCCCGGCTTTCAGACCAAGCACAACGCTGCACTGAACCGCACGCTGAACCGCACCGTGCATGGCGTGCTGGCCGACGTGGACCTGGTGCTGTTCGTCGTCGAGGCCGGCCGCTTCGGCCTGGACGACGCCAAGGTGCTGGGCCTGCTGCCGGAAGACAAGCCCGTCGTGCTGATCGCCAACAAGCTCGACGCCGTGCACCGCCGCGCCGAGCTGGCGCCCTGGCTCAAGGGCATGCAGGAGCGCCGCAATTTCAGCGAGTTCGTGCCGCTGTCGGCCAAGAAGGAGGCTGACGTCACCCGCCTCTTCAAGATCCTCAAGCCCTATCTGCCGGAGCAGGGCTGGTTCTACGAGGAAGACGCGCTGACCGACCGCAGCGAGAAGTTCCTGGCCAGCGAAATCATCCGTGAGAAGCTGTTCCGCCTGACCGGCGACGAGCTGCCCTACACCTCCACCGTCGTCATCGACAAATGGGAAGAGGAGGGCGAGCTGCGCCGCATCAGCGCCAGCATCGTCGTCGAGCGCGACGCCCACAAGGGCATGATCATCGGCCAGGGCGGCGAGCGCCTGAAGCGCATCGGCTCGGAGTCGCGCCAGGAGCTGGAGCATCTGATGGATGGCCGGGTGTTCCTGGAACTGTGGGTCAAGGTCCGCTCGGGCTGGGCGGATACGGAGGAACACCTCCGCTCCTACGGCTACGAGTGAGTCTCAGAACGCCCTCGGTGCAGCCCGCCTATGTGCTGCACCAGCATGACTGGAGCGAGTCCAGCCTCATCCTGGACCTGTTCACGCGCGAGTCCGGCCGCATCGCGGTCGCGGCCAAGGGCGCCAAGCGGCCTTATTCGCAGCTGCGCGCGGTGCTGTTGCCGCTGCAGCGCATCAACGTCTCCCTGAGCAAGCCGGGGAAATCGTCGTCAGCCGAAGGTGGCGAGGTACAGACGCTGCGCAGCGCCGAATGGGGCGGCGGTGCGACCCTACCCAGCGGCGCCGCGCTGTTCTCCGGCTACTACCTGAACGAGCTGCTGCTCAAGCTGCTGGCCCGTCATGACCCGCATCCCCAGCTCTTCGACGCCTATGCCGATGCCTTGGCCCATCTGGCGGAGGGCGATGCGGTGCTGCGCGCCTTCGAGATCAGGTTGCTGGCCGAACTGGGCCTGCTGCCGGATCTCAGCGTCGTCACGCCCACACAGGCGCCCATCGATCCCGTGCGCCGCTACCAGCTGTCGGCCGAGTCCGGCCTCATCCCGCCCACCAGCGACGCCAGCCTGCCGGGCGCGTTGCTGATCCAGCTGCAGGCCGCGCTGCTGCACGGCAGCATGGCGGCGCTGCGCCAGGCCTGTGCCACCGCCCCCCAGACCCTGAAGACGACGCTGCGCGGGCTGCTCCACTACCATCTGGGGCACCAGCCGCTGCGCACCCGCGCGCTGATGGTGGACGTGCAACAACTGCTCGATTCGTGACCCCATGAACCCGCTCGCTCACGCCGGCGCCCGCTGCGCCCTGTCCGTCAACGTCAACAAGGTCGCGCTGCTGCGCAACACCCGCCACCTGGGCATTCCCAGCGTGCTGCGCGCCGCCGAGCAATGCCTACTGGCGGGGGCCCAGGGCATCACCGTGCACCCGCGGCCCGACGCGCGCCACATCCGCGCCGGCGACGTCGACGACCTGGCTGCCTTCCTGAAGGACTGGCCCCAGGCCGAGTTCAACATCGAAGGCAACCCGACCCAGAACCTGATGGACTTCGTGCGCCAGCACCGCCCCCACCAGGTCACCTTCGTGCCCGATTCGGAAGACCAGTTCACCTCCGACCACGGCTGGACGCTGCCGCAGGACGCCCAGCGCCTGAAGCCGCTGATCCAGGAAGCCCAAGATCTGGGCGTGCGCGTCAGCCTTTTCATGGACCCCAACCCCGCGGCCATGGCCGCCGTGGCCGAGCTGGGCGCCGATCGCATCGAGCTCTACACCGAGACCTTTGCCAGTGCCTTCGGCACCGAGCGCCAGGACGGCGTGCTGGCGGGCTTCACGGCCACGGCCGAAGCAGCGCTGAAGGTGGGCCTGGGCATCAATGCCGGGCATGACCTGAACCGCGACAACCTCAGTGTCTTCCTGCGCCATGTGCCCGGCGTGCAGGAGGCCTCGATTGGCCATGCCCTGATCGCCGACGCGCTGGAGCTGGGCTATGCCGGCACGGTCCAGGCCTATCTGCGCGTCATCGCTACCGCCTACACATGAATCTGCGCCGTGCTCGCGCGGACGATGCGCCGCGTCTCGCCGCACTGGCCCAGTGGGTGTGGCTGGACAGTTATGCGGCGGAGGGTGTCGAACAGCGCTTCCTGCCCTATCTGGCCGAATCCTTCCTGCCCGCCGCCTTTGAAGACGTCATCGCCGACCCCGCACAGGCGATCTGGCTGCTGGAGGAGGGCGCTGCCCTGCAAGGCTTCGCCCAGATCGGGCGCGGCGTGCCGGCGCCGGTGCCCGCCGCAGTGCCGCGCAACGAGCTGAAGCGGCTCTACGTCGCGCCGCCCTGCACCGGCCGCGGCCTGGGCTCCCTGCTGCTGCAGGCCGCCCGTGAGACCTGGCCTGGCGAAGGTCTGTGGCTCAGCGTCTGGGTGGGCAACGCGGGGGCGCTGCGCTTCTATGCCCGAGAGGGGGGCCAGAACATCGGCCAGACCCACTTCATGCTGGATGGCCAGGCCATCACCAACGAGGTCATCGCCTTCCCATGATCTACGGCATCGGCACCGATATCTGCGACATCCGCCGCGTGGAAGCCGCGCTGGCGCGTCGCGGCGAGCGCTTTGCCGAGAAGGTGCTGGGCCTCGAGGAGCTGCGCGTCTTTCGGGCTCGCCGCGCTCGCGCCGAAGCGCGCGGTATCCGGTTTCTCGCGACGCGGTTTTCGGCGAAGGAGGCCTTCAGCAAGGCCATCGGTCTCGGTCTGCATCTGCCGATGCGCATGCCCGACTGCCAGATACTCAACGAAGCCAGTGGCAAGCCGGTGCTTCGGTTGTCTGGTGCGCTGGCTATCTGGTTCGCCGAACGAAACCTTTGCGGCCAGGTGACGTTGAGCGACGAGAGCGACTATGCGGTCAGCTTCGTCGTTGTTGAATCGAGTGCGCCGCGAGCGCCGCAAGACTGTACGAAGTGAACAGTCGATTTGAAGTGATATCAGGGAATCAAGAAGAGATGGACCAGATCAAGGCAACGCTACCTGTGGATGGAGGTGACCTCCGGCTCGACCCGAAGATCGCGAGGGCGCTCGGTGAGGACCTTGCCGGCGACTATTGCTTCGCTGAGCCATTTCCTCACATCGTCATTGACGATTTCCTGCCGAAGGAGTTGGCCGAGGCCATCCTGCAAAACTTTCCTCAGGCGAGCTCCCGTGACAAGAGGTTTGAAGATGGCTACACCGGCTTGCACAAGCGGCAGGTGTTTCCCGGCGACTGTTCCGCCTATCACCGCAACCTGTTCGGCTTCTTCAATTCAGCACCGGTGCTGCAATTCCTGGAAGGCCTGACGACGATCCAGGGACTGGTTTCCGACCCGTATTTCGACGGTGGCGGCTATCACGAAATCAGCACGGGAGGAAAGCTGGGCATCCATGCCGATTTCCGCGTCAACGAGCGGCTGCACCTGCAGCGCCGACTCAATATGCTGATCTACCTGAACAAGGATTGGCAGCCAGAATGGGGCGGCGAGCTCGAGCTGTGGGATCGCCAGATGCAGGGGAAGGCCAAGGGCGTGGCGCCCTTGTTCAATCGCTGCGTCGTTTTCAGCACCGATGCCACTTCCTTCCATGGTCATCCCGATCCCCTGGCCTGCCCGTTGGACGTCACTCGCAAGTCGATCGCGCTGTACTACTACACCGGTTCGAAAGGCATCTACGAGGAAGTGCCCGCGAACTCGACGGACTACCGTGCCCGGCCGACGGATGATGCCGCCGTGCGGGCCGAGGCGCGGCGCCAGCGACGCGGCAACCAGATGAAGGATTGGCTCCCTCCCATCCTGTTGCGTGGACTGCGCCGGATCCGGGAAGGCACCAAGGGCTGAGGACTTCGCGCCACCGGCGCGGCCTCAGGCATCGGCCGCCGCGCCGGTTCAAGGCGCTTTCTTGGCCGCAACGGGCTTGGCCAGGGATTCGCCCTTGGACTGCATGACCATGCTCATGTCCATCAGCATGCGACCGTTGTCGGGCATGTCCACCGTCATCTGCATGTCCATGTCGAGCTTGCTGTTCAGGGCCAGGCGGTCGGCCAGCCGCAGCGCGCTGTGGCCCTTGCCGCCCCCGTTGATGACCATGTGCAGCATCTTGGGCGGCGTCGCAGTCGCGGAGGCCGCTTCACCCTGCGGGGCGGAGGCGGCGCCGGGCGGCGTGGGGATCGGCGTGTTGATGTCCAGCTTCAGGTCCATGGCCAGATCGAAATAGGCCACGCCCCGCTCCAGGCGTGCAAGGGTGTAGTGCACGACGCCATCCATACCGCCCGCCGCGCCCGGCATGGGCACCGGCAGATTCATCTTCAGCGGCACGTCGACGCTGTCGCCCACCTTGAGCGGTCTCTCCTTCAGGGTCTTGAACAGCTGCAGGGCCTGGGCCACCGTCGTGTTGCCCTGCTGGCGCATCATTTCGCTGAGTTCGGGTGAGCCCTGCACTTCCCGGATCTCGAAGGCGAAGTCGCGCGGATTGAAGCGGGCGACAAAGCCGACATCGGTCTTGGGCGCCGGCACAGGCACGGCCTTGCCACCCACTTCCAGCTTGACGCCCTGGCCGACCGTGGCCACGGTCATCGGCAGCCAGCCGTCTGCATCCGCTTGCCCCACCTTCAGCGTCTGCTGCATCTGCATGGACATCTTCATCGGCCCCATCTGGGACATGCGCTCGGCTGCCTGGGCGATCTTGGCGCGCTCTTCTTCCGTGGCAGCTTCGCCGGGTTCGACCCGCATCTTCATCACGGCCTGCATGTCCATCAGCTGGCGCTGATGCTGGCCGGCGCGCGGCGTCGTGTCGAAGACGATGGACGTCGGCGCCGCGATGGCACCCAGGTTCAGGGCGAGCAGGGCGCCGGCAAACAGCGGGCGCAGCGGGAGTGCAAGGGTCACGAGGACAGCTCCATGAAGAAAAATGCCGCCGGGCTGGCAGCCGGGCGGCATCGTAGAAGGCGCGAGGAGCGGGGCTGCGTCAGCCCGCCGGGGTAATTTCACCCACCGGCACTTATGCAGTCCTGATCAGTGCGGTGGCTGGAAAAGCAGCCGCGCGGCCAGATCGCGCCGGGCCGGCGGCTGGGCCTGCAGGCGGTCCAGCATCGCGATGACAGGGGCGCAGCTCGGTCCCGGCTTGGCCGCATCGGGCGTGTCGGCCCAGATGCGCGACAGCATGCCCAGGGCGGTCGGCCCCACCGAACGTTCCAGCACTTCCATCTCGATGGCGCTGGGCGGCTTGGGCTGGCGGCGCGGCGGCGTGCCGTCGGCCGCTTCCTGCAGCCACTGGGCTTCCTGGATCTGCAGGTCGTCGGGCAGCTGCGGGCGGGCGCTCATGCGGCCCTCGAGCAGATCGCGGCAGGCGCCGGTGCCGGTGGGCCCGCGCAGGGCTTTCAGCTGTTCGGACACCAGCTGCACATAGCGGCGGCGTAGGATGGGATCGGTGGCGTTGATCAGGTCCGGCATCTGGCGGGCCAGCAGAGGCAGGGCAGTGGCCTGCACCGCTTCGGCGCTGGCGCCGGCCGTGCGGGCTTCCCACATGTGCTTGGCCACGTCGTCCACGGTGCCCGGCGTGCGCCGGTCCAGCGCCTCCCAGACCGGATGCATGTGCAGCGCGTCGTTGAGGTCGGTCGGCTTGGCATCGACCTCGGGCAGGGGCACGGCCAGCGTGCGGGGCGACGGCGCGATCAGCGAGTAGGACAGCAACTCCTCGCGCGGCACGAACCACATGCTGCGCGACGGCGTGCGCAGCGTCTTGTCGATCATGGGCTGGGGCAGGCCCAGCTCGGCATAGGTCTTGGCCAGCTGCTGGTTGGCCAGTTCCTCGAAGACGGGGTTGTAAGTGCCGGTGGAGGCGCGGTGAAAGCCCAGCTCGCCCGTCGGGGTGAGATGACGCGGCTGGCCGGCCAAGAAGACCAGCGTGCAGGCGCTGGCGCAGGTGCCGACCGCACGGCTGGCGTGGCCATGGGACTTCATGGCTGCGGCCATGCGCTCGGCCTCGCGCACGCGGCCGCCGGGCGACACGAGCTCCACGCGCTTGAGCTCCTTCGCGGCCTCGCTGTTCAGCAACTGGCGCAGGCGTTCGCCGTCGCCCATGCCGATGACGCCTTCCAGCTTCAGGCTGCGGCCGTCGGGGGAGAAGGTGAACTTGGCCTGTCCCAGCGGGTCGACGCCACGGGCCATCGACCAGTACTCGCCCAGGTTGGGCAGAAAGCCGAACACGATGGACAGCGCCAGCTGCAGCGCGCCCATTGCCAGCGAGATGCGCGCCAGCCAGCCCCAGACCAGCGAGCCATCCTCGCGCAGATAGTTGCTGGCCGAGCGCCAGCCGCCGACGATGCTCCACACGTCCAGCGACATCAGCAAGGGCACGCCGATCAGCAGCACGATGGCGCTGATCTGCAGCGAGTCGCCCTTGACGCTGATCCAGGTCATCAAGCCCGTGATCAGGAAGGCCAGCGGCATGGCCACGGCGATGTTGTTGACCCAGTAGCTGCGCACCAGGCTCATTTCGCCGTGCCAGTGGCGGGCGAAATAACCGCGGCGCGAGTCCTTCGGCGCACGCGGCCGCGTCGGCTGGGAGGCGCCGGGCGGGCGCGGCCGGTTTGAGGCCTGCTGCCACGCGGCCGGCTCGGGCGCCGGCTGGGGCGCAACGGGCGGCCGGCTGAAGTCGACCTGGGTGGGGTCGACGTAGGGGCGGTGAGGACTGGCGTCGTTCATCGTGGGCAGAAAAAGAAAAGCCGCTCGGTCAAGCAACCGGGCGGCATCGTAGAGCGCAGCAGCGGCGTCGCGCAGGGACACCGCAGGTAATTTCACCCGCATTGCGCGGGTCGCCTGATCTTCCCGGGTGCGTCAGCCGCGGTAGTTGTCCTGCATCGGATAGCGGCGAGCCACGAGGCCGAACAGGGTGGCGGCCAGCAGCGCGAAGCCGGCGAAGAAGAACATCAGGCAGGCTGTCTCGCTGTAGCCGGTCGACTTGATGGCCTGCAGCGCACTCGGGCTCTTCACGCTGACGTTGGACAGCAGCACCCACAGATTGCCGATGGTCACCGACAGGTTCCAGAAGCTGGTGATGGTGCCCTTCATGGACAGCGGCGCCTGGCTGTAGGCGAACTCCAGGCCGGTGGCCGAGACCAGCACCTCGCCCAGGGTCAGGATGGCATAGGGCAGGATCTGCCAGACGATGCTGACCTTGTCGCCGCTGTCGAGCCACAGCTGCATGATGCCAACGACGATCCAGGCCACGCCGGCCAGCGCGATCCCGAGGCCCATGCGGCGCAGCGCCGTGACCTTGATGCCCATCTTCTCCACCACGGGGTAGAGCACCAGGTTGTTGAAGGGGATGAGGATCATCACCAGCAGGGGGTTCAGCGCCTGCATCATGGACGACTGGAACCACTCGGGCTTGGTCATCTGGTCGGCCTGCAGCACCCAGGTCGAGGCCTTCTGGTCGAACAGCGACCAGAAGGGCGTGACGAGGGCGAACAGCACCAAGAGGCGCAGCACGGCACGCACGCCGTCGACGGCTTCGTCGGCGTGCTTGCCGCGGGCGCGGTCCAACTGCAGTGAGGCACCCAGGCCACCGAAGCCCATGACGAGGACCAGGGCCAGGCAGACCGCCGGCACGAAGCCCAGGCCATTCATCTGGCTCAGGCTGTAGGCCGCGCCGAGCAGGCCGAGGAGTGCGACGCCCATGCCGAGGCCACCGGCCTTGAGCGCCGTCCACACCACCTTGATGAAGCTGTCCGGGTTGGCGCCGCGGGCCGGCTGGTGCACATACTTCTGGCGGCCGCTCCACAGGATGACGGTGGCGACCAGCATCAGCAGGCCGGGGATGCCGAAGGCGACGCGCGGGCCGAACTCCTTCAGCAGGATGGGCATGAACAGCGACGCGAAGAAGCTGCCGAAGTTGATGATCCAGTAGAAGGCGTCATAGACCTTCTGGGCCAGCGTGCGGTTGCTCTTGTCGAACTGGTCGCCGACGAAGCTGCTCACCAGCGGCTTGATGCCGCCCGAGCCCAGCGAGATCAGGAACAGGCCGAAGTAGAAGCCCTTGATGTTGTCGTCGAAGAGGGCCAGGCAGGCGTGGCCGGCGCAGTAGACGATGCTGAACCAGAAGATGGTCGGGTATTTGCCGAAGAAGCGGTCGGCCAGCCAGCCGCCCAGCAGCGGGAAGAAATAGACGCCGATGACGAAGGTGTGGAAGACCTCCTTGGCCTCGGCCTTGCGCATGCTCTCCGGCACGGCCAGCAGCAGGCTGGTCATCAGGAAGACCGTCAGGATGTTGCGCATGCCGTAGAAGCTGAAGCGCTCGCATCCTTCGTTGCCGATGATGTAGGGAATCTGCGGCGGCATCTTGGCCGGCCGGGTGGTCGCGTCGGTGGTCGCGGTGATGGTGGTCATGTCAGCCTCGATGAAGCTCTGAATGGAAAACGCCGCTCGGCTTGTGACCGAGCGGCGTTCTAGGGATCAACCCTGAAGGGTCATGCCTCGAACGGCAGTTTGACCTGGCTCAGGTCCTTGCGGGTCTCGACGAGCACCAGCGGACCTTCGTCGACGACGACGACCGGCGCGGGCTCACGGCCCAGCGCTGCCGGTGCGGGTTCGGCGGCGATGGCGGCCTGGGCCGCGGCGATCTTGTCGGCATCGGAATTGACCCATTGCAGGCCGGCGCCTTCGGCGATGGCTTGCAGCTCGCCCATGGGCAGCTTGAAGGCCTCGACGACCGGGGCCGGTGCCGGAGCGGGCGGCGGCGGAGCAATCACTTGCACGGGGGCCGGCGCGGCAGGCGCAGCCGTGCTGGCCATCGCGTCTTCGATCAGCGAGCTCTGGATCGGGGCTGCGGCTTCACCCGCCGCGGCTTCCTGGCCTTCGACGGCGCCTTCCTCACGGCGATTGCGATTGCGGTTGCGGCCACCACGACGGCGACCGTCGCGGCCATGGCCTTCGCCAGCGTCATCGCCTTCGACGGCCGGGGCGGCTTCAGCAACGGCCTCGGCCTCGGCCGGCGCTTCTGCGCTGGCCTCGGTGGTGCCTTCAGTGGCGGCGCCGGCCTGGTCGTCACGGTCACGGCCACCACGGCGGCGGCGGCGGCCGCGGCCCTGGCGCTCTTCGCCGGCCGGCGTGTCGCCGGTCGGGGGCAGGGCGGCTTCGGCCTGGCTGTCGACGAAGGCCGGCGGCGCGTCATGGACGGCGGCCAGTTCTTCGCTCAACGGTGCGGCCAGCGGGGCTGCCACGGCTTCGGTGGGTTGGCGCTCCTGGCGCTCGCCGCGCGGACGACGTTCGCCACGTTCGGTGCGCTCGCCACCACGCTCATTGCGTTCGCCGCGTTCGCCGCGTTCGGCACGCTCGCCGCGCTCCGGGCGCGGTTGCTGCTGTTCGGGCTTGTCGCCGCCTTCGCCGCGCGGCTTGCGGTCACCGCGGTCGCCACGGCCTTCGCCGGACTTGCCATCGCGGCGGGCACCCTGGCCACGCTGCTCGTTGCGTTCACCGCGTTCACCGCGCTCGCCACGCTCACCGCGTTCGCCACGGCGGCCACCATCGCGGCGGCCGTCACGGCCACCTTCGCGCTTGGGCTTGTCGCTGGTGGCGGGGGCAGCAGCCGGAGCCTCGACGGCCGGCACGGGAGCCGGCGCGGGCGTGCCGCCACCGAAGAAGCTGAACAGGCGGCTGAAGAAGCCCTTCGCTTCGGGCGCCGGTGCCGGCGCCGGGGGCGGCGGGGCGACGATGGGGGCCGGTGCGGGAACGACGGGTGCCGGGGCGGCCACCGGTGCGGGCTGCTCGGGCAGGATGCCCTTGATGACCGGCTCCTGCTTGTTCTTCTTGTCGCCGGCGTCGCGACGGGTGATGCCCACCTCGTCGTCCGGCTCCTCGATCATCGTGTAGCTGGCCTGCAGGTTCTCCAGGCGCGGGTCGTCGTGGCGCAGGCGCTCCAGCTTGTAGTTGGGCGTCTCGAGGTGCTTGTTGGGCACCAGCAGCACCGTGACGCGCTGCTTGAGTTCGATCTTGGTGATCTCGGTGCGCTTCTCGTTCAGCAAGAAGGAGGTCACTTCCACCGGCACTTGCACATGCACGGCGGCGGTGTTGTCCTTCATGGCCTCTTCCTGGACCATGCGCAGGATCTGCAGCGCGCTGCTTTCCGTGTCGCGGATGTGGCCGGTGCCGTTGCAGCGTGGGCAGGTGATGTGGTTGCCTTCGCTCAGGGCCGGGCGCAGGCGCTGGCGGCTCATTTCCAGCAGGCCGAACTTGCTGATGGAGGCGAACTGCACGCGGGCGCGGTCCTGGCGCAGGGCGTCGCGCAGGCGTTGTTCCACATCGCGGCGGTTCTTGCTCTCCTCCATGTCGATGAAGTCGACCACGATGAGGCCGCCGAGGTCGCGCAGGCGCATCTGGCGGGCGATTTCGTCGGCCGCTTCGAGGTTGGTGCGCGTGGCGGTCTCTTCGATGTCGGTGCCGCGCGTCGAGCGCGCCGAGTTGACGTCGACCGAGACCAGGGCTTCGGTGTGGTCGATGACGATGGCGCCGCCCGAGGGCAGGTTCACAGTGCGGCTGAAGGCCGTTTCGATCTGGTGTTCGATCTGGAAGCGGCTGAACAGCGGCGCGTCGTCGCGGTAGCGCTTCACGCGATGACCCTGGTCGGGCATCACGTGGTTCATGAACTGGTGGGCCTGCTCGAACAGGTCGTCCGTGTCGATCAGGATCTCGCCGATGTCGGACGTGAAGTAGTCGCGGATGGCGCGGATGACGAGCGACGACTCCTGGTAGATCAGGTAGGCGCCCTTGCCGCCCTTGGCCGCGTCGTCGATCGCGGTCCAGAGCTTGAGCATGTAGTTCAAGTCCCACTGCAGCTCGGGAGCCGAGCGGCCGATGCCGGCGGTGCGGGCGATCAGGGACATGCCCTTGGGGTACTCGAGCTGGTCGAGGTTTTCCTTCAGTTCCTCGCGGTCCTCGCCCTCGATGCGGCGCGAAACGCCACCGCCGCGCGGGTTGTTGGGCATCAGCACGAGGTAGCGGCCGGCCAGCGAGATGAAGGTGGTCAGGGCGGCGCCCTTGTTGCCGCGCTCTTCCTTCTCGACCTGGACCAGCAGTTCCTGGCCTTCCTTGATCGCGTCCTTGATGGTCGCGTTCTTGACGTCGGTGCCTTCGCGGAAGAAGGTGCGTGAGATTTCCTTGAAGGGCAGGAAGCCGTGGCGGTCTTCGCCGTAGTCGACGAAGCAGGCTTCGAGCGAGGGCTCGACCCGCGTCACGACGGCCTTGTAGATATTGCCCTTGCGCTGTTCGCGGCCTTCGATTTCGGTTTCGAAGTCCAGCAGCTTCTGGCCATCAACGATCGCGAGGCGCCGCTCTTCCGGCTGCGTCGCATTGATCAGCATGCGTTTCATGTCATCACTCCTTCGCGCGTCCCGTGCAGGAACGCGCCACGTCATGCCACCCCAGGGTGGCGTTCAAGACGCACGAGCGACAGCGTGGAACCGTGGAAGGAGTGCCCTGGACCGCTCGGGTTTCTGACGGAAGGTCAGACGCCGAGCGGCGTTGGCGCATGCGACCGGGCCTTCATGCCGCAGGGAAGCTCTGCCTCGTCCCAGCCGCGCGTGAACGCGAGCGCGCCGGGCCGGACGACCACCGCAGCTTCTGGCTGGGGTCGCGCGGCGGGGCGCATCGGGTGGGGGAGGAAGGGGCTCATCCGCGAAGGAGGGCTGGACGCTGGTGCGAGCTGTTGTGGCCTGATCGTTGAATCAGGCCGCGCCTTCTCGCACCGTGAAAACCTTGTTCGGCAACCGGATCTCTTTGGGCTTCGAGCCGTTGAAGAGAGACCGGGTGGGTTCCGGGTGTCATCGCTCTGCCACACCGTGCCGCTGACCGCCGTTTCACTTGGGGAAACTGCCTGTCGGCCGCAGGATGCGTTGCATCGCCTGTTGTGTCCTTGGGGTCAGCCCCTCGGACGCCGCGCCGCCGCCGCTAAAATCAAAAGAATCAAACACTTACGGCAGCAACGTGGTGAAAAGGATTATAGGGGTAGGCAATGGCGCCCCTGCCACGGGGTCGGCAGCCGCCGTGAGTACGGACAAACCCGCAGTGCGGCGGGTCGTGGTGGACGAAGGTTCGGCCGGCCAGCGCCTGGACAACTTCCTGCTTCGCGAACTCAAGGGCGTGCCCAAGACCCATGTGTATCGGGTCATCCGGGCGGGCGAGGTGCGCGTCAACAAGGGCCGGGCTCAGGCCGACACGCGCTTGGAGATTGGCGACGAAGTGCGCATCCCGCCGGTGCGCGTGCCCGAGAGAGCCGAGGCTCCCGCCGCGCCTGCGCGTGAGTTCCCCATCGTCTTTGAGGACGAGCACCTGCTGGTCATCGACAAGCCGGCCGGCGTGGCCGTGCATGGCGGTTCCGGCGTCAGCTTCGGTGTCATCGAGCAGCTGCGCCGCGCCCGGCCGACGGCCAAGTTCCTGGAGCTGGTGCATCGCCTCGACAAGGAAACCTCCGGCCTGCTGATGATCGCCAAGAAGCGCAGCGCCCTGGTCAATCTGCAGGACCAGCTGCGCGAGCGCGAGACCGGCAAGACCTACGCGGCTCTGGTCTGGGGCGACTGGCCGGCCAAGCTCAAGGTCATCGACGTGCCGTTGGTGAAGTTCGTCGGCAGCGACGGCGAGCGCTGGGTGCGTCCGGGCAAGGTAGGTGAAGAGGAAGCCAAGCGCTCCATCAGCCTTGTCAAGGTGATGCAGAAGACGCCGCAATTCAGCCTGCTCGACGTGACCATCAAGACCGGTCGCACCCACCAGATCCGCGTGCACCTGCAGCAGGCCGGTCATTCGATCGTGGGTGACCCGAAGTACGGCGACTTTGAAAAGAACCGCGAACTGGCGCGTGGTGCGGCCAAGTTCGACCGCATGTTCCTGCACGCCCGCAGCCTGCGTTTCAACCACCCCGCCACCGGGCAAGAGATGAGCTGCGAAGCGCCCCTGCCACCCGAGTGTGCGAAGCTGATGAACCCATGAGACCCCAACGCTTCGACCTGATCGCCTTCGACTGGGACGGCACGCTGTTCGATTCCACGGCGTTGATCGCCCGCTGCATCCAGCGCGCCGCCGTTGACATCGGCCTGCCCGAGCCCGAGTTCGAGCGCGCCAAATACGTCATCGGCCTGGGCCTGCGCGACGCGCTGGAGCACGCCGTGCCGGGCCTGCCGGAAGAGCGCTACCCCGAGCTGGGCCTGCGCTACCGCCACCACTATCTGTCCTCGGAACACGAGGTGTCGCTGTTCGACGGCACGCTGGAGATGCTCGAGGCCTTGAAGGCGCGCCATCACTGGCTGACTGTCGCCACCGGCAAGAACCGCGTGGGCCTGGACCGGGTGCTGGCCTCCAGTGAACTGGGCCATCTCTTCGATGGCAGCCGCACCGCCGACGAGACCCGTTCCAAGCCGCACCCGCAGATGTTGCTGGAGCTGATGCGCGAGTTCGGCACCGAGCCCGAGCGCACGCTGATGGTCGGCGACACGACGCACGACCTGCAACTGGCCATGAATGCCGGCGTGCCCTGCGTGGCGGTCAGCTTCGGCGCTCACGACCACGAGACGTTCGCGGAGTTCAAGCCGCTCTTCGTCGCGCATTCCACGCGCGAACTGCACGACTGGCTGATCCAGCATGCCTGAGCAAGACGACGCCCCACTGCAGCGCCTGTGCGCTTCCGCCGAACTGCAAGAGCGCGGCAAGGCGGTCAGCTTCGACGTCATCCAGTGGCGTGAGCATGTGCGAGCCTTCGCGCTGCGCTTCGACGGCCAGGCCGTCGCCTACCTGAACCGCTGCGCCCATGTGCCCACCGAGATGGACTGGAAGGAAGGCGAGTTCCTGGACAGTGACAAGCGCTTCATCATGTGCAGCATCCATGGCGCCGTCTACGACCCGCTGACCGGCCACTGCCTGATGGGCCCCTGCAACCGCGGCCGGCTGACCAAGATCGAGCTGACCGAGCGCGACGGCGAGGTGTTTTGGCACCCGACACGCGACACCAAACCCGCTTTCGAAGGTTGATATGAGCACCCCCGACGATGACCTGCCGCCTCCCATGCAAGAGCCCGTGGGCGTGCCCACGCCACCGCCCCTGGTGGCGCCCCAGCATGAGGCCGTGCTGGCCCAGCTGGCCCGTGATTTCCTGCAGGAGCGCCGCCTCGAGCGGCGCTGGCGCACGGTGTTCCGCCTGTTCTGGCTGACGCTGGCCGCCTTGCTGGTCTACACCCTGTGGCTGCAGGGCCGCCACGTCACGCCTTCCACGGCGCCGCACACGGCCCTGGTCGAAGTGCGGGGCGAGATCGCCGCCGACACCGAGGCCAGCGCCGAGTTGCTGCTGGCCGCGCTGAAGGACGCCTTCAAGGACGACGCGGCCCAGGCCGTCGTGCTGCGCATCAACTCGCCGGGCGGCAGCCCCGTGCAGGCCGGCATCGTCTACGACGAGATCCTGCGGTTGAAGAAGCAGTACGACAAGCCCGTCTATGCCGTCGTCGAGGAGATCTGCGCCTCGGGGGCCTACTACATCGCCGCGGCGGCCGACGAGATCTATGTCGACAAGGCCTCGGTCGTCGGCTCCATCGGCGTGCTGATGGACGGCTTCGGCTTCACCGGCCTGATGGACAAGGTCGGCGTCGAGCGCCGCCTGCTGACCGCCGGCGAGAACAAGGGCATGCTGGACCCGTTCAGCCCGCTGTCGGCCAAGCAGCGTGGCTACGCCCAGGCCATGCTGGACCAGATCCACCAGCAGTTCATCGCCGTCGTGCGCGAAGGCCGCGGCAAGCGATTGAAGGAGACACCCGAGATCTTCTCGGGGCTGTTCTGGAACGGCGAGCAGGCCGTCAAGCTCGGCCTCGCCGACAACTTCGGCAATCTCGATTTCGTGGCCCGTGAGGTCGTCAAGGCCGAGGACGTCATCGACTACACGCCGCGCGACAACGTCGCGGAGCGCCTGGCCAAGCGCTTTGGCGCCGCCATGGGAGCGGGCGCCGTGAAGGCGTTGAAGGAAATCAGCCCGATCCGCTAACCGACGACGGCTGCTCAGGTGCGACGGCGGGACAGGCCCGCCGCCAGCAGGCCCAGGCCTACCAGAGCCAGCGAGGCCGGCTCGGGCAGGCGCTGCAGCTGGTTGGGGCGAGAGGTGGGCATGGGGGCGTCGTTGACCTGCACGCTGGTGTTCCAGTCCTTCACGACGACCTGGCCGTTGATCTGGCCCCAGCCCTGACCGACGCTGGCGTTGGTGGCCAGCAGCGAGGCGTTGATGCCGCCGTTGATCAGCACGCTGGCGGCCTCGGGCAGGTTGAACAACACCTGGCCCTTGTTGAAGCCGGTGTAGCCGTGGTTGCCGAAGTCCACCGAGCTGCCATGGACGTTGATCAGCACCTGGGCGCCCTCAGCCAGCCCGTCGATCTGCATGTTCTTCAGCGCGTCGGAGGCACCGATGTCGAAGATGGCCAGCGACAGGCCGGCGGCGTTGAAGTGCAGCGTGCCCCACTGGTCCATCGCGATGCCGGTATTGGCCTGGGCATCCAGGGACGACGACAGCGAGCTCAGCCGCTGGTATTCACTTGCGAAGGCGAAGCCCTGTCCACCGGTGACGCCGCCCATCACGGTGCCCGACGGATTGGGCGTGTAGCTGCCGCCGACGATGGCGCCGCCCCAGACCGAGCCGCTCGAGAAATTCAGATTGCCGCCCACAGTCAGGCCGGTGCCGCCATACAGCGCGCTGGAGCCGGTCTTGGTGTTGATCGAATAGCTGCCGATGCTCGCGTTGCCGCCGACGGCCACACGGCCTTCGACATCGCTGCTGCCGACGTTCATGTTGCCGAAGGCCAGCAGGTTGAGGCTGGCATCCAGACCCAGGCTGATGGGGCTGGCGTGGGCGGCGGTGATGGCGAAGAAGGAGGTGGCCAGCGCGAGGACGCGCATCGAGCGGGTGAGGGACGACTGCATAGCCCGCCAGTCTAGAAATTGGCCCTGGCGCGCGACACGCCCCGACGCGGGGGTTGGCGAGGCGCTTCGCGAAGCAGTTCACGCCTGGTGGGCTCCAAAAGCAAAAAGGCCGCAGCCATTGCGGGCTGCGGCCTTGCGCGGAGCGCTGATGCGCTTACTGCGTCTTGGTCTCGGTCTTGGCGGCCGCGTCGGCCTTGGCCGCAGCAACGTGCTTCTTGCCATGATGCTTGCCGGCGTGCTTGGCACCGCTGGCGGCTTCGGCCGGGGCTGCGGCAGCCATCGGGGCAGCAGGCGTTGCGGTGGCAGCAGGAGCGGGCTTGGCAGCCGTCGGGGCGGCGGCAGGAGCGGGGGTTGCGGCCTGGGCCACGGTCATGGTGGCGGCCGGAGCGGCGACGGTGGCCGTGGTCTTCGCGGCAGCCGGGGTGGCGGTCGCGGCGGGGGCGGGGTTCTGCGCCAGGGCCACGCCCGAGACGAGCGTGATGAGGGCGGTGGCGATGGTGGTCTTCAGCGTGTTCATCTTGAGGGCTCCAGGGTGGTTTCGAGATTTAGTTCGGCTTGCGCAAGCTTGTGGCCACAACGACGCCTTCGCGGGCGCCGTTGACCCGGTTGCAAAGCCTTACACCGGCCAGAATCCAGCCTCATGAATACCTTCGACTGGAAAGCCGGCTATCCAAGCCGGCGCAGCCCGCTGTTCGCGCGCAACATCGTGTCGACCTCCCATCCGCTGGCGGCGCAAGCCGGGCTGCGCATGCTGCAGGCGGGTGGCAACGCGGTGGATGCGGCCATCGCGACGGCGGCCTGCATGACCCTCGTCGAGCCGTGCAGCAATGGCCTGGGCTCGGACGCCTTCTGCATCCTGTGGGACGGGCAGCAGCTGCACGGCCTGAACGCCTCGGGGCCTGCGCCTGCGGCCTGGACGCCGGACTTTTTCCAGGGTCAGGTCATGCCCAAGCGGGGCTGGGGTTCGGTCACGGTGCCCGGCGCGGTGGGCGGCTGGATGGCCTTGAGCCAGCGCTTGGGCAAGCTGCCCTTTGCCGACCTGATGCAGCCCGCCATCGAGATCGCCGAGCGCGGCTATGCGGTGCCCCCCATCGTGCAGGGCAAGTGGGCGATGGCCGCGGCCTTGAGCGAGCTGACGTCGCAGTCCGGCTTCGCGCAGGCCTTCCTGCCCAAGGGCCGTGCACCCGAGGTGGGCGAGCTGTTCCGCTTCGAAGAGGCCGCACGCAGCCTCAGGCTGATCGCCGAGTCCGGCGGTGAGGCCTTCTACCGCGGCGAGATCGCGGCGGCCCTGGCCCGTTTTGCGCGCGAGACCGGCGGCGCGCTGACCGAGGCCGATCTGGCGGCTTACCAGCCCGAATGGGTCACGCCGTTGGCCAAGGACTTTGCCGGCCACACCCTGCACGAAATCCCGCCCAACGGCCAGGGCATCGCGGCGCAGATGGCCCTGGGCCTGCTCGAGCATTGCGGCGCGGCGGTCCACGAGGTCGACAGCCCCGAGGCCCAGCACCTGATGATCGAGGCGATGAAGCTGGCCTTTGCCGACGTCTATCGCTACGTGGCCGAGCCTGGGGCGATGAAGGTCACCCCGGAGCAGTTGCTCGATTCGGACTACCTTGCCTCGCGTGCGAAGCTCATCGACCCGAAGCGCGCCCAGGTCTTCGGTGCCGGCAACCCCATCAAGGGTGGCACCATCTACCTGACCGCGGCCGACGAGAGCGGCATGATGGTCAGCTTCATCCAGAGCAACTACATGGGCTTCGGCTCGGGCCTGGTGCTGCCGGGCTACGGCGTCAGCCTGCAGAACCGCGGCCACTGCTTCACGCTGGAGGCCGGTCATCCCAACCAGGTCGCGCCGGGAAAAAGGCCTTTCCACACCATCATCCCGGCCTTCCTGACGAAGGACGGTGCGCCCGTCATGAGCTTTGGCGTGATGGGCGGCAATATGCAGCCACAAGGCCATCTGCAGACCCTGGTGCGCATGCTCCGCCACGGCCAGAACCCGCAGGCCGCCTGCGACGCGCCGCGCTGGCGCTTCAACGAGGGTCTGTCGATCAACGTCGAGGCGCACATGCCCGCAGCCACCATCGAGACCCTGCGCGCGCTGGGCCACGAGATCGGCGACATCCACGACAGCTACCAGGACTTCGGCGCCGGCCAGTTCATCTGGCGCCTGGGCGACCCCGGTGTCGCGGGCTATGTAGCCGCCAGCGATCCGCGGCGCGACGGCGCGGCCGTGGGGTGGTGACGATGGAGGCGCTGCGGCTCCATCCCGGCGACGACCTGCGCCGTGCGCTGGAGGCGGGCGGCCGCACAGGCTTTGTCGTGGCGGGCATCGGCAGCCTGTCGCATGCCGAGCTGCGCTTTGCCGGCGAACCCGGGCCGACGCGCATCGAAGGGGCGCTGGAGATCCTGACCCTGAGCGGCAGCCTGACGCCGGCCGGCGCGCACCTGCATGCCAGCGTGTCCGACGCCTCCGGCCGCGTGCTCGGCGGCCATGTCTGCGCCGGCTGCAAGGTGCTCACGACGGCCGAGCTGCTGGTGGCGCCGCTGCCGCCCGGCTCGTTGTCACGGGCCTTAGACGCGGCAACAGGTTTCACGGAACTTGTCATCCTCAATCCATGACCGCCGGCACGCGTCACCGTCCGGCGGCGCTGCTAGGATGTTCCGCATGACCAAGCTCCTCGACCTCGACTGACCGCGCTCCTGCAGCGTGTTCCTGTGTCCGCGTGGGCGATGCCCGCGTGTCGAGTGATCCTGAGTTGAGCCAAACCATGTGGTCTCGTCTGATCCAGTTTTTCACCCTCGCGCCCGGCGATCTGCTGCGCGATGCGGTCTATCGGCGGCTGTGGTCGTCCATCCTCATCTCGTCCCTCGGTGGCCAGGTCACCATGCTGGCCCTGCCGCTGACGGCCGCCGTGCTGCTGAACGCCAGCCCGACGCAGATGGGCCTGCTGCAGGCCATGGAGATCCTGCCCTTCGTGCTGTTCTCCCTGCCCTCGGGCGTGCTGTTGGACCGGGTGCGCAAGCTGCCCGTCTATGTGGCCGGCGAGACCCTGCTGGCCTTTGCCGTGGCCTCGGTGCCGCTGGCCGCGTGGATGGGCTGGCTGGGCATGGGGTGGCTGTACGTTGTCGGCTTCGTGCTCGGCACGGTGCACACGACGGCCGGCACAGCGGCGCAGATCGTGCTGACCCAGGTCGTGCCGCGTGAGCGGCTGGTGGAGGCCCATGCCAAGAACGCGCTGGCAGGTTCCGGCGCCGAAGTGGTCGGCCCCGGTCTGGCGGGTGTGCTGATCAAGCTGCTGGGCGCGCCGCTGGCACTGGCCGTGGATGCTCTGGCCTTGCTGGCATCGGCCGTCATCCTGCGCGGCATCCAGGTGAAGGAACAGCTCTCGGCCACGCGCGGCGCCTTCTGGGCCTCGTTGAAGGAAGGCCTGGGCTTTGTGCGTTCGCAGAAGCTGCTCATCAGCCTGGCCACGACGACGGGCAGCTGGCAGCTCTTCCACAACGCGGCCCTGGTGGTGCAGATCCTGTTCGCGACGCGCGAGCTGCAGCTGAGCCCGCAGACGGTGGGTGCCTCCTATATCGCCCTGGGCGGTGGCACGGTGCTGGCCAGCATCTTCGGCCACCGCATCAGCCGTCGCATCGGACCGGGGCCCTGCCTGGTGCTCGGCTACGGGGCCTGCGGTATCGGCTGGCTGCAGCTGGCCTTGGCTCCAGCGGGTCATCTGGGCGTCGTCAGCTTTGGCCTGATGCTGTTCGCCTTCGGCGTCGGCGCGGTGCTGATCTTCATCAACTTCCTGTCGCTGCGCCAGGCTGTCACGCCGGCGCCCATGCTCGGCCGCATGACCAGCACCATGCGCTGGCTCATCCTGCTGCCGGCCGGCCCCGGCGCGCTGATCGGTGGTTGGCTGGGTGAGCACATGGGCCTGCGCGCGGCCCTGGCCTTCTCGGGCGTGGGCGCCTGCCTGCTGGCGGCCCTGGCCTGGCGGCACCCGGTCATCCGCGGCGTGCGCGAGCTGCCCAAGCCGGTGGAAGTGGTGACGGCATGACGGACCCGATGCTGATCGACGTTCCCGAGCGTTTGGACGGGGAAAGGACGGTGCTGTTGGCACCCAAGGCCGGCATCGGCGCGGAGATGGCCATCGTCATCACGCAGTCGCTGTCCCACCTGCGACCATGGATGCCCTGGGCCCAGGATGCGCCGACTGCCGAGGCTTCCGAACTCGTCGTTCGCCGCATGCAGGCCGACTTCATCGCGCGGCGCGACCTGTGCTTCCAGATCTATGCGCGCAAGCCCGACGGTGGTGCCGGCCGCATGCTGGGTGGGACGGGCTTGCACCGCATCGACTGGTCGGTGCGACGCTTCGAGATCGGCTACTGGATTCGCCCTGAAGCGGCGGGACAGGGCCATGTCGGGGAGTCGGTAAGGCTGCTCACGGCCCTCGCGTTCGACACGCTGGCCGCGAACCGTGTCGAGATCCGTATGGACCCACGCAACCTGAAGAGCCGCGCCGTCGCCGAACGCTGCGGGTTCGAGTTGGAGGGCGTGCTGCGTAACGACACAGTGGGCACAGACGGCAAGCCGCGAGCCACCGCGGTCTACGCCCGCATTCCCGGATGAACAAGGTCGACCCTGAGAGGGGCGTGCGCCGCGGGGCGGTCAACGTGTCATTTCCCAGTCGGCCCGTTCCCGAGAGTGGCCCGGCTGAAACGATGGCACCACGCGTGAGTGCTGCGCGGGAGCTGGCCGTTCTCGCGAAGGCCCCATGATCTCGACGGCGAAAGGCGTTCTCCTGATATAGCGGGCAACACGTTCGGCCAATTCGCGATCGGTGGCGATCGGCGAGCCGGCCAGGGCCTTCATGATGTGCGCCCAGGCCTTCATGGCCTCCGCGCGGTTGCCGTAGTAGCGCTCGCCCGATTTCGTTTTTGGCCGAGCCTTCTCCACCGTGATTTGGATGTTCTCGCTGGCCCGCCACAGCGGCTCGGATCTGCGGTTCTCGCCGCGTAACACCTGTGACGTGGCTTGCGCGTCGACTCCCAAGCCGCGCAACTTGTCGGCGAAGGACTCGCGCCAGCGGTGACGATCGGCCCAGACGTTCAGACGGGAGCCGGACTTGCTTTGGGCGCGCACGGTCAAATGCACGTGCGGATGGGCCTGCTGCGTATGCAGGACCATGACGTAGCGGTTGTCGGGCAGCTCCTGGCGCGCGAACTGGCGTACGGCCTGCATCACCAGAACGGGCGGCGTGCCTTGTGGCATCGACAGCGTGACGTTCAGCGCCTCCCGCCGGTGGGACACGGATTCGATCAACGATCCCGCATAGCGCCACTGATCGACCAAGTCGCGCACCGCCTCCTTGCCGACACTGCGCACACCTCGATCGTCTTCAACTTCGAGCGTCCCCTTTCGGGTGATGTAGTCGAAATGCGCGGCGATGGCTCGCATGCCCCGACCTCCACCTGCGATCTTCACGACGACCTCGGGGGGGCTCCGTACGGTGGCATCGATGCGTCGGCGAATCACCGCCGCGGCTCGCCGCGTCCAGACGGACAGCCGGGGTGTGTACCGAGGCCTGACGATCCGGTTGTGTGAATAGAAAAGACGGTCTCCCCACCGAACCAGGACGCCATTCACAGAAAGTTTTGTCGTCATCGAGCCTTCCTGCAGCCATCCAGGGCCTGCAGAAGCGTCGAAGCGGCTATCAGGTGGGCGCGCACCTCCTGCACCAGCCCGCGCATGCGGTCGAGAAGAGGATCGAGCCGAGCCGAGGGCACCTGGCCTATCAGGCGCATGAAGGCGTTCAAGTCGACGGACAACGTCGCAATTCCATCTGTCGACGCCATGAGCGCCGCCACCATTGCGCCATGGTCTTGGGGAAGTGGCGGAGGGGCAGCACCATCCATCAACAAGGTGACGTAGCGACTTCTAGACACACCGGATGCGCATGCCCTGCTCGCCAGCGTGGCCGCGAGTGCCGGCTGCAGGCGAAGGAGTACGCGCACCGTTTCACCGCCGTTGGCGTCTTCCGCAGCAAGACCAGGCTCATTGGCGGCATCGCCGGCATCGGCCTGGAGCGCCCGTGCCAGAGCCGTTCTCAGCGCTTCGGCGAAAGTGATGCCGTTGCGGGCTGCATAGGCCCTGAGCTGTGGCCCCAGGCCCATCAGATTGACGTTGACCTGATCGCGCTTCGAGTTCGATGCCTGTTGTTGGCCGGCCGGCCCTAAGTTGTCCATGCGGTGATCGTCACGCCGTGTGGCGATCGTCGCCGCGCTGAATTTGAAGAGATCTTCAGCTCACGTGACAGTGCGCGGTAGATGTCAAAGACGCGGCAGTGTGGTGGCTTCCAGCCTGTTTTCGAACTGATCGATGGACTCGGGTAGCGAAACACCCAATGCGTTCACCCACTGCCGCAGTTCAAGCACGTCCAAACGCCGCACGCCCCGTTCGACCTGCTTACATGGGTCTGCTCCCCCGCAAGCTTTTCGGCTAGTTCGACTTGAGTCAGTCGGCTCGCAGAGCGGAACTCGACAGGCAACTGTCGGAAAAGCTGCTAATCAGGGGTATGGAGGTGTTTTGCATCGGCCACTACTTGCAGGTCTAGTCTGCAACGCGGCAGCTGGGCCGGAGCAATGGAACTACGCTAACGACGAAAGAAACTGCGCCGCCCTGCGCGCCCGCTGTTCGGAGGGGAGTCGATGCAGGGCTTCCAACAGCTGGGCCACGTCGTCATCTTCACAGTAGAGGTATGGAAGTGACACGCCGAGAACGTCGGCAATCAGCCTCGCTGTCGAGACAGGCGGTTCATGCACGCCCAATTCGTAGCGGCTAATCCTCGCTCGACTACTGGACTCATCGATCCCTATGAGTACGCCCACCTTCTCTTGAGACCAGCCCAGTGCCTCCCGGCGCGCGCGCATTCGCCGCCCGACAACGGTTGCCGCTGAACTCTCCCCTGCATCCATGTCACGAGTCTCGTAACAGGCGCATAATTAGTCGTCACGAAATACGTGACAGATGATCAGGGTGGCCCCTTGTGCGCTGACACTGTGAGGAGAGTGATCTATGTCCTTCCCCTGCTGGGAATCAACTCGCCGATTCAACTACCCGCTCTGCCGCCGCTACACGGTCGTCCGTTTCGGCTGGCTCGGAATTCCGACGCGTAACGACTGCGCGGCCGACACCCATGGATGGCATTGGGCGCTCGGCTCATGCGCGGATGGTCAATCCGAGGTGCTCGGCGCCTGGCGCGATGAAGGCCCTGCAACATCGTTGCTGATCGCCGCTGACTTCCACGACCGAGGCCTCGAACGAGTCGATCTATTTGTTGGCGACGACCGCTTGGTTGCCGCGATGAGACGCTTCTGCACCGCAGCGGTTGGACGCCTCGCAAGTACTGCCTCAAGCCGGCGCATGCGGCAGACTGCCCACGTGACTGACGCTGTTGCGCAGTTGCTGCAAGAACGCCTGCTCCGTCTCGCGCCAAACCGCCGTACGTTTGGCGACGCCGCCGCCGAGGCTACCTTCATCGAGCGGGCGCTTCAGCGGGTGGGCCGCGAATTTCTGGATGTTCGATGGAGCAGCATCGGTCAGACGCCATATGGCGTCGCCGCTCCGACCGCTGCCCTGTCCGTTGCCGTTTGAGCGCCATGTCGGCTCTGCTCCTGAAAAACTGGCAAGAAGTCTTTGCAAAGGTCCGCGCCGCGCTACGGCGGCGCGGACGGAGCGAGCACGAGGCGGAAGATCTGGTGCAAGAGGCGTGGTTGCGCTTGGCCCGTTATGAACACCAGAAGCAGCCTGTCGAGCGGCCAGAAGCTTTCATGATGCGTACGGCGCTGAACCTGTCCATCGATGCGCATCGTATGAGCACAGGCCGCGGCGAGCATGAGGTGCTGGAGAACGTCGTGCTGATCGACACGGCTCCTTCCACCGAGGCCGTGTTGCTGGCCAAGGAACGCATGGCTCGTTTGGCTTCGGGGGTGGGTCGTCTGAGCGAAAGAACCCGGGTGATTTTCCTCGCACATCGAATCGACGGTCTGCCCTATACCGAGATTGCGAAGCTGCACGGCATCAGCGTAGCGACCGTGCATCACCACGTTGCAAAAGCGACCCTGAGGCTGACTAGCTGGATGGAAGGTTGGTAGCCGCGTAAGCGTTGTCTCCCGAGGCCGCGAGAAAGGGCCTTCTCGGCGAGACCATGAACGGCTGGTTCGGAGAGCGCAAGCTTCGTTGCGCGGCGAAGCTTTCCCTACATGCAACGAAGCACTATGAGAGCCATCTCCATCGTCTTCCTGCAAATGTCCAACTCGATCACCATCCGACCCAGCGTCCTCTACTTCGGCACACCGGTCGCCATCCTCAGCACGACGGACGGCGAAGGGCAGGTCAATCTCACACCGATGTCGTCGATATGGGCTCTGGGAGACCGGCTGGTGCTAGGCCTGGCCGAGGCGTCGCAAGGCTGTGCCAATCTGCTGGCGCAGAAGGAGGTCGTCGTGAACCTGCCCGGTCCGGCGCAGCAGGCGGCCGTGGAGAGACTGGCGCCCACGACGGGTCGCTGGCCCGTCCCTGTCGACAAGACCGGCATGGGGTACAGGCACGAGGCCGACAAGTTCGCCCTCGCCGGGTGGACGCCAGTGCCTGCCCTGCAGGTGCGGCCGCCGCGCGTGGCCGAGTGCCCGCTGCAGTTGGAGGCCAGGCTGCTCGCGGCTCATGAATGCCAGCCTGACGCTGGTGGAAACGCGCCGCCGCTTCGCATCATCGAAGTACAGGTGGTGAAGGTGCATGCACACCGTGGCATCGTGCATCCCGGCACCCAGCACGTGGACACCGACCAGTGGAGCCCCTTGCTCTATGTGTTCCGGCACTACTTCGGCACCGGTTCCCGCCTGGAACGCAACTTCCGGGCGGAAACCTGAGCACCTCGGCCGTTCCTAGAACAGCGCCACCTTCAACCCCAACTTGTAGGTGCGTCCGTACTGCTCGTACTGGTAGTTCAGCGAGGGCACGCCGACATAGGTGTAGTAGTGCTCGTTGTTGAGGTTCACGCCCTCGAACGTGAGCTGCACCGACGGCGTCACCTTGTAGCTGAGCGACAGGTCGACCTGACGCTGGCCGGCCACGACCTGGTCCTGGGCCGCATTGGTCACGTCGGCGCCAAAGGCCAGCAGGTATTTGGACTTGTGGTTGACGGCCAGGCGGGTGCTGAAGGGGCCGGCCTCGTAGCCCAGCATCAGGTTGATGGTGGTGTCCGACTGACCCGGCAGGCGGCTGCTGCGCAGCAGGGCCGTCTTGCTGGCCACGTCATAGCGGCCGACATCGGCGGTCGAATGCGTGAAGGCCGCATTGGCGCCGACGATGAAGCCATTCATCCAGCCGGGCAGCATGCGCAGCTGCTGCTGATACGACAGCTCCAGACCCTGGACCTTAGCGCTGGGGCCGTTGGCATAGCCGGTCACGCTGGTGTAGCCGGCCCAGTCGCCGGTGCCGGCGAGGTTGGTGGCGTAGGTGAAGTCCTTGATGTCCTTGTGGAAAAGATAGGCCGACACCGCGCCGTCCTGGCCCAGCAGATGCTCCGCGCCGACGTCCAGGTTGTGGGCTCGCATCGGGTTGAGCAGCGGGTTGCCGACCGTGGCCTCAGTGGCGCTGGCCAGCGTGATGGACGGCGAGAGCTGGTCGAAGTTGGGCCGCACGACGGTGTTGGTCCAGGCGGCGCGCAGGCTGGTGTCGCGGTCGAGCTTGTAGCGGCTGTGCAGGCCCGGCAGCCAGTTGCTGTAGCCCTTGGCGTATTGGGTGGGTGAAATGACTCCGGACACCGAACTCGCGAAACCGCTGGCGTCAAAGCGCGTGCGCTCCAGGCGCAGCCCGGCCAGCACGTTCCACGCCGAGGTCAGGTCCGCAGAGGCCTGGGCATAGGCGGCGTCGATGTTCTCGTTGATGCGGAAGTCGGCCAAGGCCGAGGCGCCGGCCACTTTGGCGGGGTCGCGTGCCAGCGCTGCCAGGCGGGCCCAGACGGCGCCCGAATCGATGGCCGAGCCGATGGCACCGGTGCCGAAGTCCAGCTGCGAGTCCTTGACGAAGGCCGACAGCGAGGTCGAGCCGGCGCCCCAGTAGTTGGGACTGCTGGCCGAGTTGCTGGTGTAGCTCCACTGGTCGGTGTCGTTGCGCTTCTCGCGGCGGCTGAGCTTGGCGCCGAACTTCAGGTCCAGCTTGCCGCCGTCGGCGAGCGAGAAGCTGCGCGTCAGGTCGACGCGGCCGTTGTGCTCGTCGTCGTCACTGCGGCGCTTTTGGATCGTCAGCGCGTTCAGCGTGTATTTGCTGGCGTCGTAGAGGGCGGCGGGGCCCGTCACCAGCGGCTTGACCATGTCGGTGAAAGACACGCCGGCCACGTTGTTCTCGCGGAAGCGTGCGTCGTTGATCTGTTCGGGCGTGCGCTCATTGCCCTTGCCCAGACCGAGATTGGCCTGCAGCAGCCAGTCGGCCCATTCCTGCTCGGTGCCCAGCACCAGCGAGGCGATGGAGCGGGTGTATTTGCGATCGCGCAGCCGGCGCTCGGCGCGCACCGTCGCGGTCGCGCCTGCAGCCACCGAGCCGCCGGTGATGTTGCTGATGGTCAGGCGGTCGCGCTCCTCGTCGTCGCTGAAGCGGGCCAGGATGCCGCGCGCATAGAAGCTGCTGCCGGCGGTCGGCTCGTAGTCGACGTTGGCGGCGAAAGCGGCGCGGTCGCGGTTGGGGCGGTAGTGGCGCAGCTCGACGCCGGTCAGCTTGCCGTTGCTCCAGGCGCCGTCGGTCTCGACGTCCTCGGAGCCGAACTTGCGCTGGTCGACATTCAGTGCCGCGGCCACGCCCAGGGTGCCGCCCACCAGGCGGGTGGCGCCCAGCAGGCTGGCGGCGGGGCTGTTCTGCTTCGTCAGCTGGTCCCGGCTGACCGTCACGCCAGCGCTCAACAGGCTGGCCGGAAGGTCGAAGGCCGACAGCGTCTTCACGTCCACCGTGCCGCCCAGCGAGTTGGCGTCCATGTCGGGCGTCAGCGACTTGATGACTTCGAGAGACCGGATCAGGCCGGAGGGCAGCACGTCCATGCTGACACCTCGGCGGCTGGCCTCGGGCGATGGCACCAGCGAGCCATTGATGGTGATGGTGTTCATGTCGGGCCCCAGGCCGCGCACGACGACATAACGGCCTTCGCCCTGGTCGCGCTGCACCGACACGCCGGGCAGCCGCGCCAGTGCCTCGGCGGCGTTGACGTCGGGCAGGGCACCGATATCGTCGGCCACGACGGCGCTGACGATGTTGTCGGCGTCGACCTGCATCTTCAGCGACTTGCGCAGGCTGGACGCCTGGCCGGTCACGACGACGGTGTCGACCTTCTCGGGCGCGGTCTGGGCCTGGGCAGTGGATGCCAGCAGGGCGGCGGCGAGGACAGTCAAAGGGATCGACAGGTTGTCACGGGACATGGCTAGGCTCTGGTTATGCAAGAGAAAACCGCGCAGCCTAGAAAGCCCATGCGAATCGGCGATGACATCGCCCGACTGTTGTTGTGCGTCGGCTGGGTGCTGGCTTGTCACACGGCTGAAGCAAGCCAGAACCTCGGCTCCAAGACGCCCTATGCGCCGCGCCAGGATGTGGCCCGCTATGAGGCGCCTCCCGCGAGCTCAACGCCGGTGGCCGTTCAGCTGGTAGCGCGCCATGGCAGTCGGGGGCTGACCAAGGCCGGCAGTGATGGGGCGGCGCTTAAGCTGTGGCGTGCGGCTGAGTCCAAAGGCGCGCTGACGCCGCTGGGCCAGCAGTTCGGCGTCGACCTGCAGCGCTTCATCGAGGCGCAGCGAGGCATCGGCTACGGCAACCTGAGCCGCCTCGGCGTGGTCGAGCACGAGCAGTTGGCGCAGCGCATGGTGGCGCGGCTGCCGGCACTGTTCGAGGCTGGCCCGAATGTCGAAGTTCTCAGCTCGGGTGTGGACCGCGCCGTGGACAGCTCACGCAGCTTCGTCGAGTCACTTCGCCGCGCGGCGCCCAAAGCCCGCGTGCCGGCGAACTGGGGTTCGGACCGCTTCCTGCTGTACTTCCACCGCCTCAACGAATCGCGCGACGTGGCCGACACGCCGGCCCGCCAAGCCACGCTGAAGCGCAGCCTCGCTTACCAGGCCTGGGTGCGAGGGCCGGAGCTGGCGGCGCAGCAGCAGCGCATCGATGCCGATCCGCGCCTGCCAGCCGCGGCGCGCGCAGTGCTCACAGGTCTCTACAGCGCCGAGTTCGTCGACGGCATTGCCAAGCCCCTGGACGCCGCCCAGAATGTCGTTGACCTGCGCGGCGCGGCTGCCGACCTGAGGCTGGAACTGGCGCGCGACTTCTCGGCCTATGTGTCGGCCGAAGCCGCTGCGGTGTTCATCGAGCATGACGATGCCGAGGACTTCTACAAAAAAGGGCCGGGCCTCATCGAGACCGGTCCGGCGGCCTACGACGTCGCGACGCAGTTGCTGGACGACATGCTGGACCGGCTCGCGAACGGCGAAGGCGCCGTGCTGCGCTTCACCCACGCCGAGATCGTCGCGCCGCTGGTATCGGCCATTGGCATTGCCGGCGTGCACCAGCCGCTGCCGCGCTCCAAGCCCTACAGCTACGCGACCAGCCCCTGGCGCACCGAGAACGTCATTCCGATGGCGGCCAATGTGCAGTGGGAAGTCTGGCGTGCCCAGGACGGCGAGCGCCTGGTGCGAATGCTGCTGAACGAGGGCGAGGCCGATTTCAAGCCGGCCTGCGATGGCGCGCGGTTGCGGCCGGGCAGTCACTTCTACCGCGTGACGGCGCTGCTCAATTGCTACCGGCCGGCGGCGATGCGGTGATTTCGTCGAGTTCGACGCGGGAGTCGATCCTGGAATCTGCCATGAACATCTGGCTGCGCCCGCTGGTCAGGCCGATGACATGGATGGGCGCATAACCTGACAGCACGTCTGCGAAGGAGGGCGTAGCCATGAACTGGGCACGGGCCTTCGAGCCCACTGCTGCCTGCACATCGCCGGCCAGCGCGACGACGGTGTAGCCGGAATGCACGACCGAGGCGATCCAGACGCTGTCGGCCATGCCGCGGTCGGAGAGGGCGTTCAACCGGTACAGCTCATCCACCGTCAGGGATCGCCTCTGAAGGCCCTCAAGCGGTGCGACCGGTTGATGACTGCCCAGCATGGCCAGCACGCCCACAGGCTGGCCCGTCTGCCGCCACTGTCGCAACTGCTCGATGAGTTTCAGCAGGGCCTGGCTGTTGCGACTGTTCTGTGGCGGCTGGGTCCGCGCCATTGCCGACAGCAGTGCCTGAACGTCCGCCGTCTGGCCGGTTGAGGCCAGATAGCGGTTCAGTGCTTCCTGCTCCGAGCCATGGCGTTCCAGCGCCACGATGACCGGGCGATTCAGCTTCAACAGACCACAAGCCAGTTGACCGACGAAGGCGGGTGCCTGCTCGGTGCCGCGCAACTCGCCAACCACGATGATCTTGGCCTCGATCTTGTCGAGGGCGATCTGGGGTGAGGAGACGCAGTCGGGGGCCGCGGCCCAGCACAGCGCAGGTGCCAGGGCGAGCAGGAGCGAGACGAGACGAAGCTTCATGCAGGTCCGAGTTGATCGACAGCGTCCGTGATGATGCCGTCGATGCCGTCTGCAATCAGCCGCTCGGCGATCGCCGCATCGTTGACCGTGTAGACCAAGGCCCGCCAGCCCCTGGCATGCAGGCGCTCGATCAGCGCCTTGTCCATCAGCCAGTAGTTGGTGATGACGGCAACGACACCCAGGGCCTCGGCGGCTTCAAACCAACCCTCCCAGAGCTTGTCCAGCAGCAAGCCGCGGGGCAGCTCGGGCGCGGCGTCGCGCGCGGCGGCCAAGGCTTCGGGCTTGAAGCTGCTCATCAGCGGCGGCAGGGCGCCGGCCCACAGGCGCGCCGCCTCGCGGGCGACGACGGTGCCGGTGCGGGTCTCCTCGCCGGGGCAGGGCTTGATCTCGATGTTGATGGCGCAGCCATTGGCCTGGCAGAAGGCGGCGATCTGCTCCAGCCGCGCCAGCGGCTCGGCGGTGAAGGGCGGGCTGTGCCAGGCGCCGGCGTCCAGTCGCGACAGCGCCGCCCAGTCCTGGTCGGCCGGCGAGCCCTGGCCGCTGCTGGTGCGCTCCAGCGTGTCGTCGTGCAGCAGAAACGCCTGGCCGTCGCGGCTCAGTTTCAGGTCGCACTCATAGGCCCGAAAACCGTGCTGCAGGCCCAGGCGGAAGGAGGCCAGCGTGTTCTCCGGTGCCAGCTTGCCGGCGCCGCGGTGGGCGATCCACAGCGGATAGAGCCAGGGCGTGTTCATAGCCTTTGTCCCGTCTTGGCGTCGAAGCGGTGCAGATGCAGCGGATTGAACGCCAGGTGCAGCCAATCACCGGGGGCCGGCGAGGGCAGGGTGGCGTCCAGCCGCAGCGTGAAGGGCGTGGCGGCCCCCAGCTTGCCGTAGACCAGGCGTTCGGCGCCCAGCATCTCGATCATCTCGACGTGCAGCGGCCAGCCGCGTTCGGCGAGTTGGGCGTGCTCGGGGCGCAGGCCCAGCGTGAGGTCGCCCTCGACGCCAGGCGGTACGTCCAGCGCCGCGCCGTCGATGTGGAACTGTCCACCGTGTTGGCGGCCCGCCAACAGGTTCATGGCGGGCGAGCCGATGAAGCTGGCGACGAAGGTGGAGGCCGGTGTGCCGTAGACCTCCTCGGGCGTGCCCATCTGCTCGATGCGGCCGCCGTTCATGACGATGATGCGCTGGGCCAGCGTCATGGCCTCGACCTGGTCGTGGGTGACGAACAGCGACGTGACGCCCAGCTCACGGTGCAGCTTCTGGATCTGCAGCCGCGTCTGCACACGCAGCTTGGCGTCCAGGTTGGACAAGGGCTCGTCGAAGAGGAAGACCTGCGGGTCGCGCACGATGGCGCGGCCCATGGCGACACGCTGGCGCTGGCCGCCGGACAGCTCGCGCGGCTTGCGTTCCAGCAGATGGCCCAGCTCCAGGATCTTGGCGGCACGCTGAACGCGCTCGGCTATCTGGGCCTTGGGCATCTTGCGAAGCTTCAGGCCGTAGGCCATGTTCTCGGCCACGCTCATGTGCGGGTAGAGGGCGTAGTTCTGGAACACCATGGCGATGTCGCGATCGGCCGGCTCCACGTCGTTGACGACGCGGGCACCGATGGCGATCTCGCCCTCGCTGACCTCCTCCAGCCCGGCCACCATGCGCAGCAGCGTCGACTTGCCGCAGCCCGAGGGGCCGACGATGACGACGAACTCGCCGTCCTTGACCTCGGCGTCGACGCCGTGGATGACCTGCACGGCCTTGGCGCCGTGGCCGTACCGTTTGATCAGCTTGCGAATAGAAATGGAGGCCATTTATTTCTCGGTATCGACCAAGCCCTTGACGAACCAGCGCTGCATCAGGATCACCACCAGCGCGGGCGGGATCATGGCCAGAAGCGCGGTCGCCATGACGATGTTCCAGTCATTGGCCGCTTCGCCGCCGCTGATCATTCGCTTGATGCCGATGACGACGGGGTACATGGACTCGTCGGTCGTCACCAGCAGCGGCCAGAGGTACTGGTTCCAGCCGTAGATGAACTGGATGACGAAGAGGGCGGCGATGCTGGTGCGGGACAACGGCAGCAGCACGTCCTTGAAGAAGCGCAGCGGCGAGGCGCCGTCGATGCGCGAGGCCTCCACCAGCTCGTCCGGTACGGTCAGGAAGAACTGGCGGAACAGGAAGGTGGCGGTGGCCGAGGCGATCAGCGGCACGGTCAGGCCGGCATAGCTGTTGAGCATCTTCAGGTCGGCCACGACCTGGTAGGTCGGCCCTATGCGCACCTCCACCGGCAGCATCAGCGTCACGAAGATGGCCCAGAAGAAGAGCTGGCGCAGCGGGAAGCGGAAGTAGACGATGGCAAAGGCCGACAGCAGGGAGATGGCGATCTTGCCGACGGCGATGACCACGGCCATCACGAAGCTCACCCACAGCATGCGGGCGACCGGGGCGCTGGAGCCCGCGCCCGTGCCGCCACCGAGCGCCGTGGTCACGTTCTCGATGAAATGGCCGCCCGGCACCAGGGGCATGGGCGCATGCACGATGGCGTCGGCCGTCTGCGTGGCGGCCACGAAGGTGACGTAGAGCGGGAAGGCCACCACGGCCACACCCAGCAGCAAGATGGCGTGGGCCAGCCAGTCCAGCCAAGGCTTTCTCTCAACCATCAGTACTGCACCTTTTTCTCCACGAAGCGGAACTGCAGCACCGTCAGGCTGATGACGATGACCATCAGCACCACGCTCTGCGCGGCCGAACCGCCCAGGTCCAGGGCCTTGAAGCCATCGTGATAGACCTTGTAAACCAGGATGGCCGTCTCCTTGCCCGGCCCGCCTTGCGTCGCGGCGTCGACGATGCCGAAGGTGTCGAAGAAGGCGTAGACGACGTTGATGACCAGCAGGAAGAAGCTGGTCGGCGACAGCAGCGGGAAGGTCACGTCCCAGAAGCGCCGCCAGGGGCTGGCGCCGTCTATTGCCGAGGCCTCGATCAGCGAGCGCGGAATGGACTGCAGGCCGGCCAGGAAGAACAGGAAGTTGTAGGAGATCTGCTTCCAGACCGCAGCCATGACGATCAGCATCATGGCGTGGTCGGCATTGAGCAGGTGGTTCCACTCGAAGCCCATTGCGCGCAGACCGTAAGCCACGACGCCGATGGAGGGCGCGAACATGAAGAGCCACAGCACGCCGGCGATGGCCGGCGCCACGGCATAGGGCCAGATCAGCAGGGTCTTGTAGAGGCCGGCGCCGCTCACCACGCGGTTGGCCATGACGGCCAACAGCAGCGAGATGGACAGTCCCAGCACCGCGACGAGGATGGAGAACAGAGCCGTGGTCTTGAACGATGCAAGATAGCTCGCGTCCGCCCACAGGGCCTGGAAGTTGGCCAGGCCCACCCATTCGGTCGACAGGCCGAAGGCGTCCTGCTGCTGCAGCGACTGCAACAGGGCCTGGCCCGCCGGCCAGAAAAAGAACACGGCAATGACGGCAGCCTGCGGCGCCAGCAGCAGCCAGGGCAGCCAGCGGGAGCGGAAGACGACGCGCTTCTCCTGGGCCATGTCAGCCGATCAGAGCTTTGCGGTGCGAGCGAACTTGTCCAGTTGCTCGTTGCCGCGCTGGATGGCCGCATCGATGCCT
Source organism: Roseateles sp. NT4 (assembly GCF_051857475.1). Classification (NCBI taxonomy): domain Bacteria; kingdom Pseudomonadati; phylum Pseudomonadota; class Betaproteobacteria; order Burkholderiales; family Sphaerotilaceae; genus Roseateles; species Roseateles sp. NT4. Next base: position 108,414 of record NZ_JBPZGZ010000004.1, read on the forward strand.
TCCCTGGCCGTCTTCTTGCCGGCCCAGATCAGCTCGAACTCCTCGTCCACGATGGTGCGGATCTGCGGGTGGTTGCCCAGGCGCACACCGCGCGATTTGTCCGTCGTCTTGCGGATCATCTGGTTGACGGCCACGTCGCTGCCCGGATTGGCCTTGTAGAAGCCGCTGGCCTCGGTGGCCACGAAGGCCGCTTTGGTGACAGGCAGATAGCCGGTGCGCTTGTGGCTTTCCGAGGCCACGTCGGCCCGTGCCAGGTATTCGAAGAACTTGGCCACACCCTTGTATTCGGCCGGCTTCTTGCCCGACATCACCCACAGGCTGGCGCCGCCGATGACGGTGTTCTGCGGCGCGCCGGGCACGTCGGGGTAATAGGGCAGAGGCGCGGTGCCGAAGGCGAATTTGGCGCTCTTCTTGATATCGCCGTAGATGCTGGACGAAGCCGTCGTCATGGCGCATTCGCCCGAGATGAAGGTGGCGTCCGGCGAGTTGCCGCGGCCCTTGTAGACGAACAGCCCCTGTTTGGCCATGTTGGCCAGATTCTCGATATGGCGCAGGTGCAGCGGCGTGTTGAAGGCCAGGCGGGCGTCCAGGCCGCCGAAGCCGTTGTTCTTGGAGGCGAATTCGACGTTGTGCCAGGCCGAGAAGCTCTCCAGCTGGGTCCAGCTCATCCAGGAGGTGGTCAGCGGGCATTTGCTGCCATTGGCCTTGAGCTTGGCGGCAGCCGAAGCCACTTCGGGCCAGCTGCTGGGCGGCTTGTCGACCCCGGCGGCCTTCAGCGCGTCCTTGTTGTAGAAGAAGACGGTCGTCGAGCTGTTGAAGGGGAAGCTCAGCATCTGGCCGTTGGGGGCCGTGTAGTAGCTGGCCACTGCCGGCACATAGGCGCCTGGCTCGAAGGGGATGCCGGCCTCCTTCATGAGGTCGTGCACGGGCTTGATGGCGGCCTTGCTGGCCATCATGGTGGCCGTGCCGACCTCGAAGACCTGCAGGATGTGAGGGGCATTGCCGGCCCGGAAGGCCGCGATGGCCGCCGGCATGGATTCGTCATAGGTGCCCTTGAAGGTGGGCACGACCTTGTAATCCTTCTGGCTGGCGTTGAAGTCGCGGGCCAGGTCGTTGATCCACTCGCCCCGCGCGCCGCCCATGGCGTGCCACCACTGGATCTCGATCTGTGCCTGGGCCTGGAACGCCAGGGCGGTCAGCACCGCAGCGAGGGCAAACGACTTCATCCAGTGTCTCCTTGAGATGTTTTGCGGGCCAGCATAGCGCCGCTTGCTGAGGCACGAATGGCGGGCAAACACGGTGCGGCCCTGGGGAGAAGCCCCCCTCGGTTAGGATTCCAACCCCTGCGCGAGGGGCTGTGGCCACAAGCCGGGCGATCCTTGCCCGCCCTGCTGCCGACCCGAGCCGCTGCCCGCCCGAACCAGCCTTCCCAGGCTTCTTTCCCGGCCCAGCCGGTTGCCATGAACGCACCGCATCCCTTGATGCCCACCGCCGATGCTTCGAATTCGGCGGACGAGAGCGCAGCCCCCCGGTTGCGTGAGATTCCCTACAACTACACGTCGTTCTCCGACCGCGAGATCGTCATCCGCCTGCTGGGTTCCCGGGCCTGGGAGCTGCTGGACCAGCTGCGGCTGGAGCGCCGCACGGGCCGATCCGCGCGCATGTTGTACGAGGTGCTGGGCGACATCTGGGTGGTGCAGCGCAACCCCTATCTGCAGGACGACCTGCTGGACAACCCACGCCGCCGCGGGCAGCTGATTGAAGCGCTGAACCACCGCCTGACCGAGGTGCAGAAGCGCCGCGACCCTGAAGGCGACGCCCAGCGCGACGCCGCCGTGGGCGAGCTGCTGCTGGCCGCGCGTGGCGCGGTGACCGAGTTCGCCAAGTTCTTCGACAGCGTCGCCGGCCTGCGCAAGCGCGCGGCCAAGACCCTGGCCCGCCACACCGCCAAGGACAACATCAAGTTCGATGGCCTGTCCCGTGTGTCCCATGTGACGGACGCGACCGACTGGCGCGTGGAATACCCCTTCGTCGTGCTGACGCCCGACACCGAGGGTGAGATGGCCGGCCTGGTGGGCGCCTGCTTCGAGCTGGGCCTGACCGTCATCCCGCGCGGCGGCGGCACCGGCTACACCGGCGGCGCCATCCCGCTGGTGTGGAACAGCGCCGTCATCAACACCGAGAAGCTCGAGGCCCTGCGCGGCGTCGAGATGCTGCGCCTGCCCGGCCTGGACCGCGAGGTGCCGACCATCTTCAGCGAGGCCGGCGTCGTCACCCAGCGCGTGGCCGACCTGGCCGAAGCCCATGGCTTCGTCTTCGCGGTGGACCCGACCTCGGCCGAGGCCAGCTGCATCGGCGGCAATGTCGCCATGAACGCCGGCGGCAAGAAGGCCGTGCTCTGGGGCACGGCCCTGGACAACCTGGCCAGCTGGAAGATGGTGACGCCCGAGGCCAAGTGGCTGGAGGTGACCCGCCTCAACCACAACCTCGGCAAAATCCATGACGTGGAAGTCGCGAGCTTCGAGCTGCGCTACTACGACGCCACGGGCAAGACGCTGGAGAAGACCGAGCGCCTGGACATCCCCGGCCGCGTCTTCCGCAAGGAGGGCCTGGGCAAGGACGTGACGGACAAGTTCCTCGCCGGCCTGCCGGGCATCCAGAAGGAAGGCTGCGACGGCCTCATCACCAGCGCGCATTGGATCGTGCACCGCATGCCGGCGCACACGCGCACCGTCTGCCTGGAGTTCTTCGGCAACCCCAAGGACTGCGTGCCCAGCATCGTCGACATCAAGGACTACATGTTCTCGATTGCCGACACCGGCGTGCTGCTGGCGGGCCTGGAGCATCTGGACGACCGCTACCTGAAGGCGGTGGGCTACTCCACCAAGAGCAAGCGTGGCGGCCTGCCCAAGATGGTGCTGGTGGGCGACATCTCCGGCGACGATGCCGACGCGGTGGCGCGCGCCACCTCCGAGGTCGTGCGCCTGGCCAACGGCCGCTCGGGCGAGGGCTTCGTGGCCGTCAGCGCCGATGCGCGCAAGAAGTTCTGGCTGGACCGCAAGCGCACCGCGGCCATCAGCAAGCACACCAACGCGTTCAAGGTGAACGAGGACGTGGTGATCCCGCTGCACCGCATGGGCGAATACACGCTGGGCATCGAGCGCATCAACATCGAGTTCTCCCTGCGCAACAAGCTGGCCCTGGTGGCGGCCTTGCAGGCCTTGTTCATGACGGGCAAGCTGCCCTTGGGCAAGAGCGACGATGCCGGCGAGATCCCGACGGCCGAGTTGCTGGAAGACCGGGTGCAGCAGGCGCTGACCCTGCTGCGCGAGGTGGGCGAGCTGTGGCAGCAATGGCTCAACGGCCTTGATGCCGGTTTCTTCGATGGCCTGCAGACACACGAGCTGCGCGCGTCCTGGAAGACCCAGATCCTCAAGCCCCTGCAGGCCCTCTTCAACGGCGCGGCCTTCGAGCCGCTGATCGCCGAGCTCAAGCGCATCCACAAGGAAGTGCTGCGCGGCCGCGTCTGGGTGGCCCTGCACATGCACGCCGGCGACGGCAATGTGCACACCAACATCCCCGTCAACAGCGACAACTACCAGATGCTGCAGACGGCCCACGAGGCCGTGGCCCGCATCATGGTGCTGGCGCGCTCGCTGGATGGCGTCATCTCGGGCGAGCATGGCATCGGCATCACCAAGCTCGAGTTCCTGACCGACGACGAGCTGGCCAACTTCACGGCCTACAAGAAGCGCGTCGACCCGGAGGGCCGCTTCAACAAGGGCAAGCTGCTCCGCGATGAAGCCATGCCGGCCGACCTGCGCAATGCCTACACGCCGTCCTTCGGCCTGATGGGGCACGAGTCGCTGATCATGCAGCAGAGCGACATCGGCGAGATCGCCAACTCGGTCAAGGACTGCCTGCGCTGCGGCAAGTGCAAGCCGGTCTGCGCCACGCATGTGCCGCGCGCCAACCTGCTCTACAGCCCGCGCAACAAGATCCTCGCCACCTCCCTGCTCGTCGAGGCCTTCCTTTACGAGGAGCAGACGCGCCGCGGCGTGTCCATCAAGCATTGGCAGGAGTTCGAGGACGTGGCCGACCACTGCACGGTCTGCCACAAATGCCTGACGCCGTGCCCGGTCAAGATCGACTTCGGCGACGTGACCATGAACATGCGCAACCTGTTGCGCAAGATGGGCCAGAAGACCTGGCGCCCCGGCAATGCGGCGGCCATGTTCATGCTGAACGCGACCAATCCCGAGACCATCAAGCTGGCCCGCACGGCCATGGTGGGCATTGGCTTCAAGGCGCAGCGCTTTGCGGTGGACCTGTTCAAACCTGCCGGCCGCAAGCAGACGAGCGCCCCGCGCGCCACCGTCGGCAGCGCGCCCATCAAGGAACAGGTGATCCACTTCATCAACAAGAAGCTGCCCGGCGGCCTGCCCAAGAAAACGGCGCGGGCGCTGCTGGACATCGAGGACAAGGACTACGTGCCCATCATCCGCCCGCCGGCCACGCCGAGCGAGACGGAGGCCGTGTTCTATTTCCCCGGCTGCGGTTCGGAGCGCCTGTTCAGCCAGGTGGGCCTGGCCACCCAGGCGATGCTCTGGCACGCCGGCGTGCAGACGGTGCTGCCGCCCGGCTATCTGTGCTGCGGCTATCCGCAGCGCGGCTCGGGCCAGTTCGACAAGGCCGAGAAGATGATCACCGACAACCGGGTGCTCTTCCACCGCGTCGCCAACACGCTGAACTATCTCGACATCAAGACCGTGGTGGTCAGCTGTGGCACCTGCTATGACCAGCTGCAGGGCTACAAGTTCGAGGACATCTTCCCCGGCTGCCGCATCATCGACATCCACGAGTACCTGCTGGAAAAGGGCATCACGCTCGGCTCCAAGAACAGCTATCTGTACCACGACCCCTGCCATTCGCCGATGAAGCTGCAGGAGCCGATGAAGACGGTGAAGGCCCTCGTCGGTGAGGACGTCGTGAAGAGCGAGCGTTGCTGCGGCGAAAGCGGCACGCTGGGCGTCACGCGGCCCGACATCTCGACGCAGGTGCGCTTCCGCAAGGAAGAGGAGCTGCGCAAGACCGAGGCCGCCCTGCGCGAGTCGGGCAAGGTCGGCGCGGATGAAAACCTGAAGATCCTGACCTCCTGCCCGAGCTGCCTGCAGGGCCTCTCCCGCTACGGCAACGACCTGCAGAACGGCCTGCTCGAGGCCGACTACATCGTCGTCGAGATGGCCAACCAGATCCTGGGGCCGAACTGGATGCCCAACTACGTGGCCAAGGCCAACAACGGCGGCATCGAGCGGGTGCTGGTGTGAGTGGCGTGCTCTGCCCGCTGTGTGACGGCGACGGCGGCCTCGTCGTCGCCCGCACGCCGCAGTTCCGCGTCGTGCGTGTCGTCGACGGCGAGGAAGCGCAGCGCTTCCCGGCCTTCTACCGACTCATCTGGAACGCGCATGTCGCCGAGTTCAGCGACCTCCCGGTCACGGATAGACACGCCTGCATGGACGCTGTCACCGAGATCGAGCGGGCCCTAAGGTCTTTGCTGTCGCCGACCAAGGTCAACATCGCCAGTCTTGGCAATGTCGTGCCCCATCTGCACTGGCATGTCATCGCGCGTTTCGACTGGGACAGCCATTTCCCGGCGCCGGTCTGGGCCGCGCCGCAGCGCGAGGTCAGCGGCCCGGCGGTAGAGCGTCTACCGCTGCCGCTTCAACGCGTCGATGACGCCGTCCTTCACTCGTTGACCATCGCGATCCGGTAGCCGCGCTTGGCGCTGGCGAGCTGCTGGTAGCGGCTGTCCTCGGGGTTGATGAAGTCGACGCGGAAGCGATAGATCTGCGCGCCTGCCGTCTGCTGCGGGCCGCACTCCAGCATGTTGGTCGCGTTGCGCACGGTGCGCTCGATGCGGTTGGAAATGCCGCTGGTCCTGACGGCGGCAACTTCACCGTTGTCGATGACGAGTTGCACCTTCACCTGGCCGACGCGGCGCTCGTTTTCCCACGTTGTCTGCAGCGCGTCCGCCAGTTGGCGGTCCAGGTTGGCGCAGGCGTTGTGGATGTCGTAGCGCACCGGCGCCTCGACGACGCGGCCACTGACTTCCACGCGTTCCAGGTCTCCAGGGGCGGCCAGCGCCGGACCTGCGGCGAGGGCCAGCGTGATGGCGCAGGCGGCGCCTGCAAACAGGCTGTTGAGCAGGGGGGTGCGCTGGGCGATCGAGTAGCGGGTGGACATGACAAGCTCCTGTGGGGTTCTGGCGAGATGGGCGCCGCGAAATGCGTCGACCTGTCGTCAGGCTAGGCGTGTGAGTGAGCGGGCCCAAGCCGCAAGCGATGAGTTGCCGTCGGCGTGCGACGACCCGCGGGAAAGCGCGACTGAATTGCAGATGGACCGGATCGCACTTTTTGAGGGCTGCATGCCATTCGTCACAGACGCTGTCATCCGGGCTTCCCCGCTAGGGTTACTTCCGTCACTGCGGCCGGTGACAAGCCTTCCTTCGCGGCGCGGACACACTGCGCGCCGCTTCGGATAGCGCCAGGCCGGCGGGAGCGTTTGGGTTGTTGGGTTGAGTCCCGCCGGCGAACTGAAAAACCAGTGGCGCTTCTCGTGGAGATCCCGCGGGCCGAGCCAGTGCGCCGTCTGCCACGGCGACTTTTCCGGAAATCACCAAATGAGTTTTGCTTTTGCCAACAAGAGAACCATGCTCGCTCTGGCCTGTGGCCTGCTGACCGCAGGCGTGAGCCAGGCCGGCGTGTCCCAGGCCGTGGTTGACCAGGGCCTGACCAATCTGCGCCAGCGTGCCACCAGCACTGACCGCCTCATCGTCAGCTATCGCGACGCTTCCGTCGCCGACACCAAGGACGCCGGCGTCATGCGCGCCCAGGCCATCACCACCGTCGCGCTGGACACGCGCCTGAGCGCCCTCAATTCCGCCCTGGCCCTGCGCGGTGCCACCGCCAAGCTGGTGCGCCAGAGCGGTACCGGCGCCCACATCTTCAAGCTCAACAAGCCGCTGACGCACACCGAAATGCAGCGCGTGGCCGATCAGCTCAAGGCTTCCGACGCCAACATCGCCTATGCGGAACCGGACCGCAAGATGTACCCGCTGTTTACGCCCAACGACACGAACTACAGCTCGCAGTGGGATCTGTATGAGACGACCGGCGGCATTCGCGCCCCGGCCGCCTGGGAACTGGCCACCGGCTCCGGCGTCACCGTTGCCGTCATCGACACGGGTTACCGCCCCCATGCCGACCTGTCCGGCCAGATCGTCGCCGGCTATGACATGATTGCCGACGTCGCCACGGCCGGTGACGGCAATGCCCGCGACAGCGACCCCAGCGACCCGGGCGACTGGGTCACCGCGGGCCAGTGCGGCACCGGTGAACCGGCCGAGAACTCCAGCTGGCACGGCACCCACGTGGCTGGCACCATCGCCGCCAAGACCAACAACTCCCTCGGCGTCGCCGGCATCGCCTTCAACGCCAAGGTGCAGCCCGTGCGCGTGCTGGGCAAATGCGGCGGCTACACCTCCGACATCGCCGACGGCATGATCTGGGCCTCGGGCGGCACCGTCTCGGGCCTGCCGACCAACGCCACGCCTTCCAAGGTCATCAACATGTCCCTGGGTGGTGGCGGCGCTTGCGACACGACCTCGCAGAACGCCATCAACAGCGCCCGCTCGCGTGGCACCACCGTCGTCGTGGCGGCCGGCAACGAGAACCAGAACGCCAGCAACTCCAACCCGGCCAACTGCTCCGGCGTCATCGCCGTCGCAGCCACGGACCGCAACGGCAGCCGCGCCTACTACTCGAACTACGGTTCGATCGTGACGCTGGCCGCTCCTGGTGGTGACGTTCGTTCGTCCAGCAGCAACGGCATCCTGAGCACGCTCAATGCCGGCACGCAGGGCCCAGGCGCCGACAACTACGCTTACTACCAAGGCACCTCGATGGCCACGCCCCACGTGGCCGGCGTCGTCGCCCTGATGTACAGCGCCAAGCCGACGGCCACGCCGGACCAGATCAAGGCCGCCCTGCAAAGCAGCGCCCGCGCCTTCCCTGGCACCTGCTCGCAGTGCGGCTCCGGCATCCTGGATGCCGCCGCCGCCGTCACGGCCATCACGGGCACCGGCGGCCTGCCGACCGTCAACGAGACAGAGTCCAACGGCACGATCGGCACGGCCAACACCGTGTCGTCGCCCGCCAACGTGGCCGGCTCGATCAGCTCGTCCAGCGACACCGACTACTTCAAGGTGACGCTGCCGGCTGGCAAGACGCTGGCCGCGACGCTGACCATGGCCAGCAGCAGCAACGACTTCGACCTGTACATCAAGAACAGCTCGGGTTCCACGCTCGCCAGCAGCGAGAAGGCAGCCGGCCAGGTCGACAGCACCAGCTACGCCAACGGCGGCTCCAGCTCGGTCACGCTGTATGTGCAAGTGCTGCGTTACAGCGGCACTGGCGCCTACACGCTGAAGCTGCAGTGGTAATCGGGCGTTCGGCCTGAAAAGCGAAACGGGGCTTCGGCCCCGTTTTTTTGTCTTGGTGGGTGCTTTGGTGGAGCAGGCGCCTCATCGCTGCATTGCCGGGAGTCCGTCCCGGCGGCCGGGTAACTTTCTTCTGCGGGGCCAGAAGAAAGTCACCAAAGAAGAGGCCCTGAACCGCACACCAGCATCACGACGCCATGAACGGCGCGCGAAAACATCCGCCGGCATTGCGGGAAGACGCGACCCGCTTCGCTCTCGCTGCTGTCCCTATGACGAGCACGACGCATCGCACCAGCTGTCCGCTGAACGCGCGGCTGCACGCCGGGCTCACGAGAAATGCTAATTGCAGCGTCGCTGGGGCGACGCGACGAGTGCCACTACCCTCGCCGTCGCCCCAGCGACGCGGTATTCCCTGATAAGCCCGGCGTGCAGCCGGCGTTAACGGTGGTGAAGTGGCGATCAGTGATGCCCGTCATAGGGACAGCAGCGAGAGCGCAGCGGGTCGCGTGTAGGCACGGACCAATCCGAGCATCGCGAGCGCGTGCCGCCGCTCGAGTGCGGATTGCATTCAGCGCTCCTCTTTTGGTGACTTTTCTCTGGCGCGTCAGAGAAAATTTACCCGCCATCGCGGGGCGGATTCCCGCGGCACTGCACGCGAGTCATGAGGACGCAGGCAAACACAACCGCCCAACAAAAAACGGGGCCGAAGCCCCGTCCATCAAAGCAGCAAACCGCAGATCACCACACCGTGATCGGATCCGCCGCCACCATCGCACTACCCGCCTTGCAGCTGAAGGCCTGCGCGAAATAGGCGGAGTTGCTCATCGGCGTCAGCACGCGGTACTTGGCCGGCGAGTGCGGGTCGGTGCGGACCTGGTTGATGAGGAACTCGGGGCGGACCTTGGTGCGCCAGATCAGCGCGTTGCTGAGGAAGAAGCGCTGGGCCGGCGTGTAGCCGTCGACGAGCTTGTTGGCATCGCCGCTGCGCTTGAGCGCACGCTGCAGACCCTCGTAGGCGATCGGCAGGCCCGACATGTCGGAGATGTTCTCGCCCAGCGTGAGCCGGCCGTTGATGTTGTAGCCGGGCAGGGGCGAGATGGCGCTGTAGCGCTCGGCCACCTTGTCGGAGCGGGCCTTGTAGCCGGCCGCGTCGGCCGGCGTCCACCAGTCGGTCAGTGTGCCGATGGCGTCGAAGTTGCGGCCGCTGTCGTCGAAGTGGTGGGTGATCTCGTGGCCTATCACCATACCGATGCCGCCGTAGTTGGTGGCGTCGTCGGCCTTCGCGTCGAAGAAGGGCGGCTGCAGGATGCCGGCCGGGAAGGTGATCTCGTTGAGGCCGCCGGCCTGGGCATTGACGATGTACGGCGCCATGCGCCAGCGGCCGCGCTCCACCGGCGAGTCCAGGTCCTTGACCTGCTGGCCGCTGTGCCACAGCGCCACCTTCAGCCAGTTGCCGGCGTAGTCGTTGCCGCTCAGCTGCAGACCCTCGTACTGCGGCCATTTGTCGGGAGCGCCGATCTTGGCCTGCATATTCGCCAGCTTCTCCAGCGCCTTGGTCTTGGTGCCAGGCGTCATCCAGTCCAGCTTCTCGATGCGGGCCTTCATGCTGGCGCGCACATCGTCCACCAACTGCACGGCGCGCTTCTGCGCCTCGGGCGAGAAGGCGCGTGCGACGAACGGCTCGCCCAGCGCCAGGCCCAGGGGCTCGCTGCCGGTGCGTCCACCAATGCGCAGGATGACGTCTTCGCTGCGCGGCGGCGGCACCTCCAGGCCGGTGATGGCCTTGCCCTTGTATTCGAAAGAGGCGTTCGCGAAGGCCTTGGGCAGGCGGGGGGCCAGCGTGTCCAGCACGCGCAGCGTCAGGTAGCGGCGCCACACCTCCAGCGGCGCGTCCGCGGCCAGCTTGGCCACGCGCGTCGCGACCTCGGGCTGGCCGACGATGAAGCGCTGCGGCAGCTTGGCGCCGGCGGTCAGCACGGCCAGGTAGGCGCTCCAGTCGAACCCCGGCGCGGCCGCCGTGAGTTCTGCTGGGCTCATGGGGTTGTAGTTGGCGTTGGGGTCTCGCAGCTTGGCGCGCTCGCGCATGGCCTCGGCGAGCTGGGTCTCGAAGGCCATCAGCGCGTCCAGCTCGGCGTCGTTGGCCGGGCGGCTGGCGGCGGCCAGCAGCGTCTTGGCGAAATCGCGGTAGGCCGTGCCGATCTTCTTGGTGCGCTCGTCGCTGCGGAAGTAGTCGTCGCGGTCCGGCAAACCGAGGCCGGCCTGCGACTGCGACAGGCCCAGCACATTGCGGCGCGTGTCCTTGCGGTCGGGCTGCACGCCGAAGTTCAGCGGCGCGTCGATGCCGCTGCGGTTCAGCAGCGCCAGCAGGGTGGGCAGGTCCTCGCGGCGCTGCAGGCCGTCGATGCGGTTCAGCAGCGGCGTGACGGAGCTGATGCCGCGCGCCTCGATGGTGGCCTCGTCCATGCCGCTGGAGAAATAGGCGGCGATGAGCTTCAGGCCGGGCGTGGTCTGCAGCGCCGGCTTGTCGACCAGATCCTTCAGTGCCTTGTCCAGCAGAGCGTCGTTGCTGCGACGCAGATCCTCGAAGCCGCCGATGCGGGCGCGGCTGGCGGGCAGCTCGGTGGCGGCTTCCCAGTTGCCATTGACGAAGGCGTAGAAGTCGTCGCAGGGCTTGACGTCCTTGGACAGGCCGCCCAGGTCGAGGGCCTGTGCGGCGGTGGCCAGGCCGAGCAGGGTGGCTGCGGCGGCGAGGCTGTGGCGAGCGAAACGGGGCATGACAGGGCAATGAATGGCCGTAGAAGCTGACGATTAGAGCGCGCGCCACTAGAGAAGGTCAGAAGACACAGGGCATGATTACGGGTTTTTCCCGAGCTCCCTGGTTTCGCATGCCCGCTTCCCCTTCCGCTCTCCTGCGTCCGACGCTGGCCCTGCTGGCCTCGTGGCTGCTGTCCACCGCCGCCCTTGCCCAAGCCGTGCAAGGGCAGGGCGCCACCTTCCCCGCCAAGGTCTATGACACCTGGGCGCGGGCCTATGAGAAGGCCGGCGGCGCCGCGGTGGCCTACAAGGGCACGGGCTCGGGCGACGGCATCAAGCAGATCGGCGCCCGCAAGGTGGATTTCGGCGGCACCGACTCGCCGCTGCCGGCGGCCGAGCTGGCCAAGCAAAAGCTGGTGCAGATCCCGATGCTGGTCGGGGGCATCGTGCCGGTCGTCAACCTGCCGGGCGCGCCCGCCGGGCTGCAGCTCAATGGCGAAGTGCTGGCCGAGATCTTCATGGGCCGCGTGAAGAGCTGGAACGACCCCCGCATCGCCGCGCTGAACCCGGGCGTCGGGCTGCCGGGCCTGGCCATCAAGCGCGTCGTGCGCGCCGAGAAGTCGGGCACCAGCGATGGCTTCAGCCGCTACCTGGCTGGCTCGTCGGCCAGCTTCAAGACCGAGGTGGGCGCCGGCCAGGCGCCGGCCTGGCCCGGCGAGCCGCTCAAGGCCGAAGGCAACGACGGCATGGTGCAGACGCTGCGCGCGACGCCAGGCGCCATTGCCTATGTGTCCTACGACCGCGTGCTGCGCGACAAGCTGGCCGCCGTGAAGCTTCGCAATGCCGCCGGCAAGTTCGTGCTGCCGACCGAAGCGGGCTTCCGTGCCGCCATCCTGGAGAGCGACATGCACCGCCAGGGTGACGACCTGGCCACGCTGCTGGACCGACCCGGCAACGAGACCTGGCCCATCACGCTGACCAGCTTCGTCCTTGTCGACGCCGAACCCGCGGCTTCGGCCAAGGTGGCGCTGACGCTGAAATACCTTTACTGGTGCTTCATGCACGGCGACGACCTGACCCGCGGCACCGGTTTTGCGCCGCTGCCGGTCAGCGTGCAGTCGCGCCTGGCCGCGCGTTTCACGCAGGTCAAACCCAAGGACGGCGTGGTGCCTTCCTATCTGGTGCTTTGAGGCGGGCGCCTACACTGACGCCATGCCCGCGCCCACCGAAATCACCGTCCACCAGCGGTCCCGCATGCTGGAGATCGCCTTCGACGACGGCGCGCGTTTCAGCATCCCCTTCGAGCTGATGCGCGTCTACAGCCCCTCCGCCGAGGTCATGGGCCATGGCCCGGGCCAGGAAGTGCTGCAGACCGGCAAGCGCGAGGTCGGCATCAAGGGCCTGGAGCCGGTGGGCCACTACGCCGTGCGGCCCGAGTTCAGCGACGGCCACAACAGCGGCCTGTTCTCCTGGGACTATCTCTACAAGCTCGGCAGCCAGCAGGACGCGCTGTGGCGCGACTATGAGGCCAAGCTCGCCGCTGCTGGTAAGGGCCGCGACGACGCCATGCCGGTCAAGGGCGGCGGCAGCTGCCATTCGCATTGAATTCCAAATGACACAGACCCACTTCGGTTTCAGCACGGTCGACGAATCGGAGAAGGCCAGCAAGGTCCGCGGCGTCTTCGACTCGGTCGCGTCCAAGTACGACCTGATGAACGACCTCATGTCGGCCGGACTGCACCGGGCGTGGAAGGCCTACACCGTGCAGGTCGCCAACCTGAAGCCGGGCGAGCGCGCCCTGGACATCGCCGGGGGCACGGGTGATTTGTCGCGCGCCTTCGCCCGCAAGGTGGGCGAGAGCGGCGTCGTCGTGCACACCGACATCAACGAGGCCATGCTGCGCCAGGGCCGCGACCGCCTGCTCGACGAGGGGCTCATCCTGCCCACCAGCCTGGCCGACGCAGAGAAGCTGCCCTTCAAGAGCGAGAGCTTCGACCTCGTCAGCGTGGCCTTCGGCCTGCGCAACATGACGCACAAGGACCAGGCTCTGGCCGAGATGTGCCGCGTGCTGAAGCCGGGCGGCCGCCTGCTGGTGCTGGAGTTCTCGCGCATTGCCGAGCCGTTGAAGAAGCCCTACGACTGGTACTCCTTCAACATCCTGCCCAAGCTGGGCTCGCTGTTCGCAGGCGACGCCGCGAGTTACAAATACCTGGCCGAATCCATCCGCATGCACCCCGACCAGGCGACGCTGAAGGCCATGATGAAGACGGCCGGCTTCGGCCATGTAGATGTGCACAACCTCAGCGCCGGGATCGTGGCGCTGCACGCCGGGATCAAGTGTTGACCCCTCGCCTGGTCTGGCCGCGCTGAACGCGGGCCAGACCAGTCGGTCTTGCAGACCGCGCTGCGGCAGTGCCGCAGCTCTTCAGCAGGCACGGCGAGTCCACTGGACTCACTGTGTCCGGCCTCAGCCCCCTGGGGGACGGCGATGCTTGCTGCATTGCGCCGCAAGCACATCGCCCAAGCGGGCCGGCTCGGGAGCGGCCCAGCGCTCGGCCCGAATGCGGAATCCGAATACCAAATGGCGTCGGGAAGCGTCATCCTCAATCGCAAGCGACCATCCCCCAAGAACGTGGGGGGTGTGGGAACTTCCCGCTTGCATTTGCTCTAACCGCGCGTCACTCACGAACCCAGTTATGGCTTCGTGCGCCGCCGATTAGTGACATTTCGCACGGCTACACTCGTTTGCTGCTCGTGGGGCGGGTGCCCTTCCTCTGCATAACAAGGACCTTCATCAGATGGCAATCCAACAGAACAAGCACCGTTCTCCCCTGTTGTTGGCGGTTGTTGCAGCGGCGGCTCTGCTGACGGCCTGCGGTGGTGACAAGGGCGACAAGGCCTCCCAGACCGCAGCCAAGGTCAACAAGGAAGAGATCACCGTCCACCAGATCAACTTCGCGCTGCAGCGCCAGCCCGGCCTCAAGCCCGAGCAGGCTGAAGCCGCCAGCCGCCAGGTGCTGGAGCGACTGATCGACCAGGAGCTCGCCGTCCAGAAGGCCCAGGAGCAGAAGCTGGACCGCGACCCGCGCGTCGTGCAGCAGATGGAGTTCGCCAAGCGCGAGATCATTGCGCGGGCCTATGCCGATCGCGTGGGCGAAAGCGTGTCCAAGCCCAGCGCCGACGAAATCTCCAAGTACTACAACGACAAGCCGGCCCTCTTCAAGGACCGTCGCATCTACAGCTTGCAGGAACTGCAGATCGAGGCCAAGCCCGAGCAGTTTGAAGCCATCCGCGCCAAGCTGGCGGCGGCCAAGAACCTGAACGAGTTCGCCGAGTACCTGAAGTCGGCCGACATCCGCTTTGCCGGCAACCAGGCCGTGCGCGCCGCCGAGCAGCTGCCGTTGTCCGGACTGGACACCATCTCCAAGATGAAGGATGGCGACTCGATGGTCAGCCCCGGCCCCAACGGCCTGACCGTGCTTTTCCTCGTCGGCTCGCGCAGCCAGCCCGTCGATGAGGCCCGCGCCCGCCCCGCCATTGAAGCCTTCCTGCTGAACCAGCGCAAGGCCGAGGTCGTGCAGAAGGATCTCAAGTCCCTGCGCGACAGCTCCAAGATTGAATATGTCGGCAAGTTCGCCCAGGCGGCCGGGGCGACCGGCACCGTGGCGCCTGCACCGGCCGCACCTGTCGCTGCCTCCGACGTCCCGGCGCCCGCGGCGCCTTCCGCTCCAGCCAGTGGCCTGGATCCTGCTTCCATTTCCAAGGGCATGGGCCTGAAATGATGATGCGTATCTCTCGACTGTTCCTCGCCGCAGCTCTCGGCCTCGGCGCCATCGGCGCCCAGGCCCAGGCAGGCGCTTCCGCCGCGACTCCCGCTGCTTCCACTGCCGAATACCGCCTCGGCGCTGGCGACGTCATCCGTATCGTGGTCTACCAGAACCCCGACCTGACGCTGGAAACCCGCGTCTCGGAAACCGGCGTCGTCAGCTTCCCGCTGCTGGGCAATGTGCGCATCGGCGGCCTGGGCGTCAGTGCCGCCGAGAAGCTCATCGCCGACGGCCTGAAGAACGGCAACTTCGTCAAGTCGCCGCAGGTGACCCTGGTGCTGCTGCAGGTCAAGGGAAACCAGGCCAGCGTGCTCGGCCAGGTCAACCGTCCGGGCCGCTACCCGATCGAGACTGCCGACATGCGCATGACCGACCTGCTGGCCAATGCCGGTGGCGTCGCCAGCACGGGCGCTGAAATCATGGTGCTCAGCGGCACCCGCGCGGGCAAGCCCTTCCGCATGGAAATCGACCTGCCCAGCGTCTTCGGCCCCAGTGCGGAGCAAGGCCGACCCAATGACGTGCTGATCCAAAACGGCGACGTGCTCTGGGTCGACCGCGCGCCGCTGGTCTACATCTATGGCGAAGTGCAGCGTCCAGGGCCGATGCGGATCGAGCGCGGCATGACCGTCATGCAGGTCCTCGCCGCCGGCGGCGGCCTGACCCAGCGGGGCACCGAGCGGGGTATCCGTGTGCACCGCAAGAGTGCTGACGGCAAGGTGCAGGTGATGCAGCCCGGCATGGACGACGGCGTCAAGGACGGCGACGTCGTCTACGTCAAGGAAAGCCTGTTCTGATTTCGGCTCACTAAAGGTTCGGACATGTCTTTCTCTCAATTCCTTGCGATCCTGCGTGCCCGAAAGATGGCTGCGTTCATCGCCTTCGCGGTCGTCGTGCTGCTGGCTCTGGCACTGAGCCTGCTGCTGCCCAAGAAGTACAAGGCCGAGGCCAGCGTCGTGATCGATGCCAAGCCAGACCCGGTGTCTGCACTCGGCAACGCAACGATGAGCCTGCCGAACTTCGTCGCGACGCAGATCGACATCATCACCAGCGACCGCGTGGCCCTGCGCGTCATCCGCGACCTGAAACTCACCGAGGTTCCGGTGCTGCGCGAGCAATGGCAGAAGGACGGCGGCGACAGCACGATCGAGCAGTTCCTGATCGAGCTTTTCCAGCTGGGCCTGGAAGTCAAGCCGAGCCGTGAGAGCAACGTCATCACCGTCTCGTACAAGAGCGCCGACCCGCGCTTCTCCGCGACGCTGGCGAATGCCTTCATCCAGGCCTATATCAGCACGACGCTCGAGCTGCGCTCCGATCCGGCCCAGAACTTCCGGCGCTTCTTTGATACGCAGACCAAGGAGGCTCGCGAGTCCCTTGAGAAGGCGCAAGCCAAGCTGTCCGCCTACCAGCAGGAGAAGGGGATCATCGCCACCGACGAGCGCCTCGACGTCGAGAACTCGCGCCTGAACGAGCTGAGCAGCCAGCTCACCCAGATGCAGGCCATCTCCGCCGAAAGCAACAGCCGCCAGGGGCAGGCCCAGGGCGCACGTGCCGACCAACTCGCCGAAGTGCTGAACAACCCGCTCATCAGCGGTCTGAAGGCGGACCTGAGCCGCAATGAAGCCAAACTGAAGGAACTCAACTCCAAGTTCGGTGATGCCCATCCGCAGGTCGTGGAGGCCAAGGCCAACATTGGCGAACTTCGCAGCCGCATCGACGCCGAGACCAAGAAGGTCACGTCCGGCGTGGGCGTCAACAACACCATCAATCAGGGTCGTGTGGCCCAGGTGCGCGGCGCGCTCGATGCGCAGCGCAACAAGGTGCTGCAGCTGAAGGCCGTGCGCGACGAAGGCATGCTGCTCCAGCGCGAGGTCGACAACTCGCAGCGGGCCTATGACCTGTTGACCGCGCGGCTGAACCAGACCGCCCTGGAGGCACAGAGCAACCAGAGCTACGCCACCATGCTGACCATGGCGCAGCCGCCTTCCGAGCCTTCGTCTCCCAAGGTGGTGCGCAACATGGTCGTGGCGGTGTTCTTCGGCCTTCTCATTGCGATCGCCGCAGTGATGACGCTGGAGAAATTCGATCGCCGGGCTCGTTCGTCGGAAGACCTCGTCAACGCCTTTGGCCTGCCCGTGCTGGGCGTCCTGCCGAACCCGAATGCCAAGCGCTTCGTGTCGGGACGCCTGGCAATGGCCGCAATACCAGCGCTGACCGCCAACCAGCCGCAACCTTGATCGAACGAGACAGGACACATCGTGACAACTAGTGCCCCGCTGCTCGGCGAGCAGACCCTAGCTGATCGTTCGATCGGCGCCATCATTGCCGAAACCCGCAACCTGTCCGCCGATCAGGTCGAGCGCATCCTCAGTCACCAGCGCACACATGGCGTCCGCTTCGGCGAGGCCGCGATTGCGCTGGGCTTCGCCAGCTCGGACGACGTGATGTTCGCGCTCGCCCAGCAATTCCACTACCCCTACGTGCAGGGCGAGGAAGGCAAGCAGAACCCCGAGCTGGTGTCGTTGAATCAGCCCTTCGGCGTTCAGGCGGAAAGCTTCCGGGCCATCCGCAGCCAGTTGATGATGCGCATCTTCAACGAGTCCCAGCCCCGCCGCGCCATCGCGGTGGTGAGTCCGGACACGGGTGATGGCAAGACCTTCTTCGCGGCCAATCTCGCCATCACGTTGGCACAGCTGGGCGGCCGTACGCTGCTGGTGGATGCCGACCTGCGCAGTCCGCGCCTGCATCAGGTGTTCGGCCTGGAGAACAAGGTGGGCCTGTCCGGCATCCTGAGCGGCCGGGCGGAGTCCCAGGTCATCCGGCAGATCAAGAGCGTTCCCAGCCTGTTCGTGCTGCCGGTCGGGGCCACGCCGCCCAACCCGGTCGAGCTGGTGGAACGCCCTGCGTTCGGCCTGCTGATCCGGGAGCTGATCTCCAAGTTCGACTACGTGGTGGTCGACACGCCGGCCGCACAGCATGGCAGCGACGCCGGCGTCATCGCGGCCCGTTGCGGTGCAGCATTGATGATCGCGCGGCGCAACAATTCGCGCATGCAGGCCCTGGCCAGCATGCTCGCTGACGTGGCCGACAGCCCCACCATCATGGTCGGCGCCGTCATCAACGACCACCAGTGAAATCCATGGCAGTTCGCGGCGGTGCGACATGGTCCAGTGATCTGGCCGCGGTGGCCCGAAGCCTGTGGCTCCCCGGCAATCGGCCGTGGCTGCTGCTTGGCGTTGGTGTGCTGGGCATGTATGTGCCGACCGTCGTGGGACTGCTGCGCACCGTCTGGAGTTCCGACGAGCAGGGGCACGGCCCCATCGTCCTGGCCATCGCCGTCTGGCTGATCTGGCGCGCGCGCGCGCTGGTTAACGAAACCTCCAGCAGCGCGCCTGCGCCGCTGTTCGCCTGGCCGCTGATTCTGTTCGGTGCCTTAACCCATGCCATCGGCGGGGCGATGGACGTGCTCATGCTGGAGGTGGGCTCGGTCATCCCGCTGCTGGCCGGGCTCGTGCTCCTCATGCGCGGCCCGAAGCAGCTGGCAGCCATGTGGTTCCCGCTGCTGTTCATGGTGTTTCTCGTGCCGCTGCCTGGTGTCGTCGTCGACGCCCTGACGCAGCCCATGAAGCTCGGCGTCTCGGTGGTGGCGGAGCACGTCCTCTACTGGTTTGGCTATCCGATCTCACGCTCCGGCGTCATCCTGCAGATCGGCCCCTACCAGCTGCTGGTCGCCGATGCCTGCGCCGGGCTGCACACGCTGTTCACGCTCGAAGCCCTGGGCCTGCTGTACCTGAACCTGGTCCGCCACTCGTCGACCTTACGCAACGTCGTGCTGGCCATCCTGATCGTGCCGATCAGTTTCACCGCCAACGTCATCCGCGTGATCATCCTCACCTTGATCACCTACCACTTCGGCGACGCCGCGGGCCAGGGCTTCCTCCATGGCTTCGCCGGCATGGTGCTCTTCCTGGCTGCGCTGGTGCTGATCATCAGCCTGGACAGCCTTATCCGCGTCTCGCTGGTGCGCGG
Organism: Roseateles sp. NT4; assembly: GCF_051857475.1. Classification (NCBI taxonomy): domain Bacteria; kingdom Pseudomonadati; phylum Pseudomonadota; class Betaproteobacteria; order Burkholderiales; family Sphaerotilaceae; genus Roseateles; species Roseateles sp. NT4. The sequence goes on from NZ_JBPZGZ010000004.1 coordinate 127,518, forward strand.
TCAGCCGTCCAAACCCGCCTGAGGTGACCCGTGGGCCTGCAGACACCCAAGTCCCGCCTGACCGTCGCCATCATTGCGACCGTTCTGATGCTCGGCAGCGCCGTGGCGTCAAAGGCCCTCGCGCCAACTCAGCGCATGGCCGCGCGTTACGCGGGCGTGTCCCTGGAGACGCTGATTCCGCGCGAGTTCTCCGGCTGGCGCATCGACGACTCCATCATTCCGCTGGCTCCCGATCCGACCACCACCGCGGAGCTCGCCAGCCTGTATTCGCAGACGCTGTCGCGCACCTACGTGAACGCGTCGGGACAGCGCGTCATGCTGGCCCTCGCCTACGGTGGTGACCAGAGCCGCGAGCTGCAGGTGCACCGGCCCGAGGTCTGCTACGCCGCCCAAGGCTTCCAGGTGAAGGATGCCGCCAAGGTTACCCTTCAGTCCGCTTTCGGCACGGTGCCCGCCATGCAGTTGGTGGCACGCCGCAGTGGCCGCGTCGAGCCGATCACCTACTGGGTGCGCATGGGCGACGAACTGGTGCGGGGCAATCTGGAGCAAGGCATCGCCCGCGTGCGTTATGGGCTCGGCGGAAGCATCCCTGATGGCCTGCTGGTTCGCGTGTCGACCCTCGGCGACGACACAGGGGCTCAGTACGAACTGCAGCAGAGCTTTGTGCAGGCGATGCTGAGTGCCGTCAAACCTGATGCGCGCCCATACCTGCTCGGACGTCCTGCGGGCGCTGCGTCATGATCTATTTCGGTTTGGTCCTCAGCAGCCTCACCGAGTTGTTCGAGCGGCTTATCGACCTCGGCGCGTTCTATCTATCGCCGACTCGCTTGTTCCTGTTGGTGCTCGCTTTTGTCGCATACCTTGGATATTGCGGCAGCTACTCTTATCGCTTCAGTCTCGGCAAAAGCGCTAAGAATTTTGCGCTCGCTGTCTTGGTGCTGATTTTCCTGACGGCACTTAGTGTTACTGCTAGCAATGATTTGGCTTACTCCGCAAAGCGCGCCCTGAATACGACCAGCATTTATTTGATGCCGCTGGTGGTGTACGCATATTTGAGCATCAACTCTGCAAAATATCCCCACGATTTGTTGATCCAGAAGACTGGTAAGTGCATTGTCTACAGTGGACTATTCGTGGCACTGTTCGGGCTTCTCCAGGAAGCGACGGGGATTTTCCAGACATATCCGCAAGTTCGGTACATTGGTCCTATTCCGTATACCCGTATTAATTCTCTGTACGGCGATGGGAACTTTTTGTCTTACTTTCTCCTTTTTCCATTGTGGCTGTGTTTGGTCGGAAACGAAGCGTTGACCGGAATTGATTCGCTCGTGAAGCGCTACTGGATAGCATTCGCAATATTCATCGCAATCGTATTGTCCGGTTCGCGAGGCGGCTTGTTGATGATTGCCGCCGCCGCTGGTAGCCATTTGGCCTACAAATTGACCAAAGGCCGCCGCGGTTGGGTCATGGCGCTTGAGTTGCCGTTCGTGCTGCTACTCCCTTTCGGGCTGCTTGCGTACACGTATTTCGGATTTGAAAATATCCTCTCTCACGTCAATTCACTGGACACCGGGAATGAAAGCGGATTTTCGCGAGTGATGTCGTGGTATTCAGGGTTGCGTCTGTACCTCGATCATCCTCTGCTGGGTGTCGGCCCTGGCAATTTCATTACAATGGACAAGGGGAATTTGCTTCCCGTCAATTATGTGCAGCCGTGGGTGGCGCAGCGAATTAGCACTCTTGCTGGGCATTCCAACATAGTTGAAATCCTCGTTGAGTCCGGCCCATTAACGCTGTTTGCCTACTTGGTAGTTCAAATTGTCGTCTATATGGCGTTGCTCAATGCTTCGACCAAGTTCGGTGATTCGCGATTTGCGGTCTATCGCACTATTGTATTTTCTACGATGATTGGCAATTTGCTGATTAGTTATTATTTTCTGTTTTTTATGATTCTCATTGGTGTGCTGCTATTTGCAGTCGACCGAGCGAGGGTCTTGGCAGTTCAAAATAATCCTCAGACTTTCGCGCGTCGCAATGTTTGGGGTAATGCAGTTGGAGTTGGGTGATGAGCGAGGTGGGGAAGGTTTTGGCGAATTCATGCAGCATAGTAATCGCCTCGTACAATCGCGCAGAACTGCTGGACGAAACCCTGGTTAGTCTTCATGGCCACCTAAATTGCCACGGGCTATTGAACGAAATTCAGGTGGTGTTGATTGATAACAACTCGCCTGACCGCACACCAGAGGTGATGAGCAAATGGCAAAGCAAGTTTCCGTTTTGTGCGCATGCACGTGAGCTGAATCAGGGCTTGTCGTACGCGCGTAACGCTGGACTTGCGTTGGCAACTGGTGAAGTGGTGGTTTTTCTCGATGACGACGTCGAAGTCCACGAAAGGTGGCTGCCCGAGTTGATTCAGCCGTTTTCAAACCAGAATGTCGCGGTAGTCGGCGGCAAAGTCCTCGCTTTTGGTTCGGCTGAGCTGCCGGATTGGTTGCCTCGCGAATACGGGTACTTGGTCAGCGTCTTTGATCCTTTTGATACGGCGCGAGCTACCGATAAGGTGATGGGTGCCAATTTCGCACTGCGCGCTAGCAGTGTGCGAACTGTTGGGACGTTTGACCCCGCGCTTGGCCGCAAGGGAGCAAAACTCCTTGGCGGCGAAGAAGTCGATCTATTCGACAGAATTCGACGAGCAGGCGGGGAGGTTTGGTATACCCCCGCGGCTGTCGTGTATCACAAGATCGCGAACAAACTGCGCAAAGAATATATTATTGATTATGCGTATTGGCTAGGCGTATCCGAGGCGCACATGGAGAAAAACAGCCGCACTTGGCTGAAATATTGCCTTAAATACGTTCGGTCGATCGTCTTCCCGATAATCACGAAACAGCCGTCTGAGCAAGTGACTGATGACGCCAATGCAATGCGCCTGTCGATCAAGCGGCAGTACGCGCGTGGCTACTTGGCAATGGCTAAAGAACTGGCGTCTTGAACGTTGCGGCGTGCGCCTAGTTAGCCACTATGAGGTTGTTTTCTAGTTCCATCTGGAATGCTGCGACGTCGTTACTGATCACGGCTGTTTCCTTTGCGTCTGGCGTCATATTGGCGCGCGCTTTGGGCGCTGAAGGCAGAGGCACCTACGCCGTTGTCATTCTGGTCGTGACGTTGGCCTCTGGTCTGGCTCAGCTAGGGTTGGGGCAGTCATTTGTCTACACGAGTCGACAACAGGGGCACGGCGCACGTCGCTGGTTGGCCGTGGCGTCAATGGTCTCGGTGGGCGTACTCGCAGCACTGCTGGCAGCAGGTATGGGCACCACCTTGGGTGAGAAGCTCTCCAAGGTATTGATACTCAGCATGCTTGGCCTAAGCCTCTTGCAGGCCGCGGTCACCTACAGTTCCAACGCAATTCAGATCACCGCTGATGTGCGTGACTTTAACGCCGTGCGTCTTGTCCCAGCTGTCGCGGGTTTAGGGGCTGTAGCCGCGTTGGCCTTCACCCATCACTTGAACGTTGAGACAGCTATTTGGGCGGCTATCGGGGCAGCAACCTTGGCGATAGCTGCCGGTGCTGGCCTGCTCCTTGCCGGTCCTCGATCTGCGCCTTTGTACGCGTCGGGCTCGCTGGGAGCGGGATGGATCAAGTCTTATGTCGGATATGGCATTCGATACCACGGCACCATTGTTCTTGGTATTTTGGTACAGAACCTGGACAAAGTTGCTTTGACCTACCTTGGCTCGCCCAGGGAATTTGGTGTGTACACAGTCGCCTACAACACCTCGCGTTTTATCGGCGTGTTTCAGGAATCGATATCAGCGGCGCTGTATAGCCGCTTCGCAGGAATGCCGAGTGCTGAGTTGGGGAGTGCTACCCGAACTGCATTTGAATTAAGCTTTGCACCGGTTCTCTTGTTGGCAGTAGTAATGGGTTCCGCGGGCTTTTGGTTGATGCCGGCAATTTACGGCGCTGACTTCTCTTCCGCGTCACTGATTTTTTTCATTCTTGTGATCGAGTGCGTGATTGGTGGGTCAAGCTGGTTATTGGCTCAAAGATTCTCTGCGGATGGAAGACCGGGACTAATCTTCCTTCGCCAAATGGTTTCGCTCGTACCAGTCATATTGGCGTTGTTTTTCGTCAGTCATCGGAACTTCGCCGTGATTTTGGCGGCCAGCATGTTGGTGTCGTCCATTCTGCGATTGGTGCTGACCTTTGTTATATATAAGGTTGTCTTTCATGAGGGCATCCCCAAACTTTTCGTTGGCCCTGGGCGCTACAAGCGTCAGATCGGCATGAAATAGAAATTAGAGGGCTCTTTGCAAAAACATCTTGAGCATTTTGAATCGCTGCGTGGCATAGCGGCCCTTTGGGTGGCGCTGAGCCACGTGCTGCTCATATGTGAGTACGAAGTTCCGGTATTGTCTCAGGGCGGATGGGCGGTCGACCTCTTTGTCATATTGAGCGGTTTTGTCATCGGGCTGTTGCGGGTGTCTAACTCTGAGCCCTATCTGCCGTATTTGATTCGGCGCTTTGGAAGAATATATCCGCTCTATGTTTTTGCATTGCTGCTCGGGCTGTTGACTTCGAAATACTATGCTGCGGTCATTGGTGTTTCGTTTTGGGGAAATTCGGTTTCACCGGAATTTTTGATTAGGACTCAGAACGAAAACGATGGCTATTTGGCTCATTTGATCTTGCACATCACCATGCTCCATGGCGCAGTGTCTGATTCGATATTGCCGCAGGCGGCATTGACGTTTAGTGGGCCTTTGTGGTCAATTTCGTTGGAATGGCAGTTTTATCTTTTGGCGCCATTTCTGATTCTTGCGCTTGATGTTGAGCGGAAGAACCGCTGGCCCTGGGCTTTGGCGGTGTTGCTTGTTTCGGTTTTTGCCTATTGGCTGTCAAAGCGGCTCTGGGTCGGTGAGGTGCCGTCGTTCTTGCCCTTCCGGTTGCCATTTTTTATTTTTGGAATTCTTTCCGCCATATTTTGGAATCGATTCAGGTCATCGAATCGGTGGGTGGTGGTCGTATACCTTGTGCTGGGGTTTTTGGTGCTGCCAAAATTCGGCGCTAATAGGCTTTCGTTGCTGCTTTGGGGTGGTACCTACTTTTGCGCACTTTTCGGTGGGTACGGCATGGGTTGGATTGATCGGGTGTTGACGAGTCAGCCACTAAAGTGGCTTGGACAGCGTTCTTATGGGCTCTATCTACTTCACATGCCCTTGCTTCTTATCTTTTGCACGCTGATTTCGGGTTGGTTGCCGGAGTTGGGCCAGTTTGCAACCATGTGCATACTGATTGCCTTTGTCGGCTGTGTCGTGGTTCCGTTGGCTGCGATCGTTTATAAGTATTTTGAAATGCCGATGAATAAATATTTCCGGCAGCTGGCGGCAAATGTCTCCGCCAATGCAGCTGCATCACCAAGCAATTAAGGGAAAAAATGACTGCTGGCGAATCCGCTCTTGCCCAGAATTACGCGGCAACTCTGAATCAGGTCGTCGATGCATCGATGCCGACCGCCGTGCTGGACTTTCCGGACTATGGCAATGTTGGCGACAGTGCCATCTGGCTGGGCGAAGTCCGCTACCTCGAGCGCATTCGTGCCAAGGTTCATTACTCCTCGGATATCTTCTTCTACAACGAAGAGGTGTTGCGGCGCCGGATGCCGTTCGGCCAGGTGTTGCTGACCGGCGGCGGCAATTTCGGCACGATCTGGACGGAGAACCAGGCTTGGCGCGAGGCCGTGATTGAAAGGCTGCGCGATTACCGCGTGGTTCAATTGCCCCAGACGCTTCAATTCACGGATGAGCGGGCCCGCGACCGGGTTGCCGCGAGAATTGCGCGCCACCCCGATTTCACGCTGATGGTGCGTGATGTGCGCAGCCAGAATATCGCCGAAAAGGAACTGGGCGCACGCACCATTCTGTGCACTGACGGCGCCGTCATGCTGGGGGGCGAATTGGTGCGCAAGCCGGCCTCGGTTGATATTCTCGTGCTGGCACGCTCGGACAAGGAAGTAAGCGGCGGCGGGCTGACGAATTTCCAGATTCCGGGGCGGACAGTCGCCATCACCGACTGGCTGGAGGAGCCGGGTACGTCCACGCGCTCGACAGCGAGATTCTGGAAACGGGTGGCGCATTCGAGCTTGGGCAGCCAGGGTTTCATCCAGCGCAAGCAATGGAAACACTTGAATCTGCTGGCCGCGGAGCGAATCCAGCGCGGCGTGGATATTCTCAGCCAGGGCAAGATCGTTGTAACGGACCGCCTGCACGCTCACATCATGAGCACATTGCTTGGAATTCCTCACGTCGTGTTGGACAACAACTACGGCAAGATTCATGGATTCATCAATTGCTGGCACCCGGACAACCCGCTGGTGCATATGGCGCATTCGATGGACGAGGCGGTTGCCAAGGCGCAGGCCTTGCTCGCCAAGTCCTGAAGCTGGTTTGTCGCAGAGAGGTAGTTGATGTCGGCGCGTTTTTCAGCCTGGCAGCGTCTGATGGCGCGATGGGGGCAGCCGCTGGATCGGCAGCTGATCAAGGACGCCTGGAGCGACCACAACCTGGCCGGCATCGGCGCTGGCGATTCAACCGCCGAACTGCACCGGCGGCTGGCGCAGATGCAGCAATTGCCGGCGCAGCCAGCTCTGGTCAAGGGCGCCCCCGACCTGAATCGCCTGCGCAGCACCGTGGCGGGTCGGTTGGCGTCTGCGAGCGTGGAGTCACTGCATCGCGACCCTGCCGCCATGGCCGACGCGCGCCTGCTGGCTCAGCTCAAGGTTGAAGACCCGCTGTCGTTCGCGGTTCACCACGAGGTCTTCGAACGCCAGAACGCGGCTGTGCTTGCGCCGCTTCGCGCGCAGCTGGGTGCGCAGGTGGTGCTGCACATGACATGCGTGCCACGGCTCGATCGGGCACGCCACAGCGAGCAGAGTTTCAAGGCGAAGGATTCAGGCCTGGGTCATCTGCATGTGATCGGGGGCGGCCACGATTCGCCCTACGCGTTGAACGACAACGTGCTGACCGTGCCAGTCCCTGACAGCTACGAGCACCTACCGCAGAAGATGGCGGCGGCCTTCGCGCTGTTGGCGCATGTGCGAAGTCTGGAGGCGGTGCTGAAGGTCGACGACGACCATCGCCTGGCTGACCTGGCGGCGCTGAATGCCGGATGGCGGCAGGTGCGTGGCGAGAGCGCAGGGCAGGCCGGCTCGGTGATCCGAGCCCGGCATCATGGTGACCACGAGCGGGCCTGGCATTTCGGCAAGTGCAGCCGGCCCGAGTTGAACGCGCGGCCTCATCAATGGTTTGCAGCGCTGCGCTGGTGCGATGGCGCTGCGGGCTACATGGTCAGCCGCGCCGGTTTGCGGGCCCTGCATTGGGCGTCGCTGTATTTCGCCGATTTCGTGGCGTCGGCGCTTTATGAGGACGTGTTGATGTCGGAAGTGATGCGCCGTTTCTCGGCGGGTCTGCGGCCGCTCGACATGTCCCGCATCCTTGCGGCGAAGAGCGACTATTGACGCATCTGCTGCGCGCAGGGCTTGAGCCATTACCAACGAGCGAGGTAGTTCCATGAAGCGGTTTTGGATGCTTTTGTTCGTGCTCTGCCTGATGGGCAGTCAAGCGCGTGCGGCGGACGGTTATCAGATTGGTGTCTATTACTTCCCCGGCTGGCGCTCCGGCCTGAAAGCGGCTCCGGCGATGGAGCCGTGGCAGCGCATCAAGGCGTTCAAGGAGCGCGAGCCGCTGCTGGGCTGGTACGACGACGGTTCGGTCGACGTGATGAACCAGCAGCTGGGCTGGATGCACGACTACGGCCTGAGCTACGTCGTGTTCGACTGGTACTGGGGCGGCGGCAAGGTGCAGTTGGAGCATGGTCTGCGGGCCTATTTCACAGCGCCCAACCGCAGCAAGGTGCCGTTTGCGCTGATGTGGTCCAACCACGATGCCGCACCAACGTCAGCCGACGACTTCAAGGCCATGGTGCGCTACTGGATCGATAACTACTTTCGTCGGCCCGAGCTCTTCAAGATCGACGGCCGGCCGGTGGTGTTCATCTTCGATCACCAGCACCTCGAGGGCCGCGCGCGCAGCTTCGGCATGGACGTCCCCGGTCTGATCGCCGCGGCGCAGGATCTGGTCAAGCAGGCCCAGTTGCCGCCGATCTTTTTCGTCGGAGGCACCTTCAGCAGCGGCAAGGCCTCAGCGTCTGGTTACGACGCGACGTCCGCCTACAACTACCCCGGGCTGCAGCGGCCGTCGCGCAACTATGGCGAGCTGACGACGGACTACCGCAAGGTCTGGGAGTTCCAGACCGCACGCAATGACTTGCCCTACATCGTGCCGATGACTCAGGGATGGGACAAGCGCCCCTGGGGCGGCAGCAAGGACCCCGATCACGACCGCTCGGGCGGCGACGTGGCGGCTTTCGAGGCGCACCTGCGCGCGGCGCGCGCCTTGATGGACCAGATGCCGTCACAGACGCGCCGCATGGGCGTGATCTGCTGCTGGAACGAGTTCGGCGAAGGTTCGTACATCGAGCCGACCAAGGTGGGTGGCTTCGGTTTCCTGGAAAAGGTGAGAGACGTGTTTGGGGAAGCCAAGAAATGACGCTGGGCGCGGGTTCTGATGGCGCACGGCGCAACGCACTGTTCGTGCATCAATCCGCGGAGATGTATGGCTCCGACAAGGTCTTGCTCTACATCGTGACGGGGCTGCTGGCGCGGGGCCGTTACTGGCCGATCGTGGTGGTGCCGAGCGAGGGCCCGCTGGTCGAGGCCCTGCGTGGTAGCGGCGTGGAAGTGCATGTCGCAGAGATTGCGAAGGTGGCGCGTGCCGTCTTCACGCCGCGTGGCTTCCTGGGCCTGATCGGGCAGATGCGCACCGCCATACGTGACTACGACAAGGTGGTGGCGGGCCGGCGAATCGAGCTGGTTCACTCGAACACGCTGGCTGTGCTGGGCGGTGCTGCATGGGCCTGGCGCCGGAAGGTGCGGCACTTGTGGCACGTGCACGAGATCATCATTTCGCCCCGGCTGGTCAGCAAGGCCTTCCCGCGGCTGGTGAGCATGGCTTCCGACAAGGTGATCTCGAATTCGACGCTGACCGAGCGCTGGCTCGTCACGGAGCAGCCGTCGCTGCAGCCGCGGTCGGTGGTGGTGTTCAACGGGCTGCCTCCGCAGGGTGAGGTGAGTGCGGATGCGGCAGAGGCGTTCAGGCGGCGTACCGGCGCTCGACCCGGCGACCTTCTGGTGGTGCTGGCCGGGCGCCTGAATCGTCTGAAGGGTCAGGGCCTGCTGATCGATGCCATCGCCCGTCTCAAGGCGCGCGGCATGCTGCCGGCGCTGCATGTCGCGATCGTGGGTGATGTGTTTGCAGGCCAGGAGATCTGGCGCACCCGGCTGGTCGATCAGGTGGCGGAAGCGGGCCTGGGTGAGCACATCAGCTTTGTGCCCTTCGTGGACGACATCCGCCCTGTGTGGAGTGCTGCGGATATCGCCGTCGTGCCTTCCACGGAGCCCGAGTCGTTTGGCATGGTGGCGATCGAGGCGATGGCCGCCGCCGTGCCCGTGATCGCTGCCGGCCACGGAGGGGTGCTGGACATCGTGGAGCATGACTCGACGGGGCTGCTCTTCACGCCGTGCGACGTGGAGGCGCTTGCCCAGGCGCTGCTGAAGCTGGCGCATGACCCGGCGCTGCGCGCGCGGTTGGGAGCCGAGGGACGGCGCCACCAGCTGAGCCGCTTCTCGGCGGAAAGCCAGATCGCCGGTGTCGAACAGGTCTACGACGGCATGCTTTTGGAAGCACGCTGAGCGCGACGGAATGAAAACAGAAATGCAATCGAAGAAATCTACGCTGCGCATCCTGGGCACACGAGGAGTGCCCGCCGCCCATGGCGGCTTTGAGACCTTTGCCGAGTACCTGGCGCTGCATCTGGTCCGCCAGGGGTGGCGCGTCGTCGTCTATTGCCAGGAGGAGGGTGATGGCCCCGTCTTCCAGGACACATGGGAGGGCGTGGAGCGCGTGCGCATTCCCGTGAAGGGCGATGGCGCCAAGAGCACGATCGTCTTCGATTGGAAGGCGACAGTGCACGCGTCGCAGCACCGCGACCTGTGCCTCACGCTTGGCTACAACACCGCGATCTTCTGCGCGCTGTTGCGCCTGAAGGGCGTGCCCAACGTCATCAACATGGATGGCATCGAATGGTCCCGGGCGAAATGGGGCCCGGTCGCCAAGACGTGGTTCTGGCTGAACGACTGGGCAGGGTGCTGGCTGGGCAACCATCTGGTGGCCGACCATCCCGAGATCAAGGTCCACCTCAGCTCGCGGGTGCGCGCCGACAAGATCACCACCATCGCCTACGGTGCGGACCGTGTCTCCAGCATGCCCGACGATGCCGTACGCGCACTGGACCTAGTGCCGCGGCGATACCTGACACTGGTGGCTCGTCCGGAGCCGGAAAACTCCATACTGGAGGTCGTGAGCGGCTTTTCCAAGCGGCCGCGCGGGTTGCAGCTGGCGGTGCTGGGCAATTACAACGAGGCGAACGCCTATCACCGGGCCGTCAAGGCCGCGGCCGGCCCAGAGGTGCGCTTCCTGGGCGCCATCTATGACAAGCCAGTGGTGCAGGCGCTGCGTTTCCACAGCGCTGCCTATGTCCACGGCCATCAGGTCGGCGGCACCAATCCGTCGCTCGTGGAGGCGCTGGGAGCGGGCAACGCCGTGATTGCTCACGACAACCGGTTCAACCGCTGGGTTGCCGGTCCGGAGGCGCTGTATTTCAGCGGTGCCGATGGATTCAACGAGGTGTTGACGGCCGCGCTCGCCGACCCCGAGCGGCTGCCGCGCATGCAGGCGGCCTCAGTGGGACGCTATGAAGCCGGCCTGACGTGGCCACAGATCCTCGGCCAGTACGAGCGTCTGCTGGAAAGCTGGCTGCCGAAGGGGGCGTGAGCCTCGACCAGCGTTCGCTCATCCGAAGATCGCGGGCCCTGCGCCAAAGTTGGACAGGTTGGGCAGCACGAGCTGTCGCTCTGCCACGCTTAGGCCCATCCATCCGCCGAGCATGCTTGCGAGTGAAGTGACGCTCGTGGTGGGCATCATCCGGCCGGAGCCGACGTCGGTCGCGGAGCCCACCGCCGTGATCGGAAAATCGCCAAGGATTTGCTTGCCCTTGACGGCGCCGCCAAGAACGAAGTGGTGGCTGCCCCAGCCGTGATCTGACCCGTCGCCGTTGCTGACGAGCGTGCGGCCGAAGTCACTGGCGGTGAAGAGCGTCACGTTGTTGGTCATGCCGACACCTTGCAGCGCACTCATGAACCAGCTGATGGATTGGGCGACGCGCGCCATCATCATCGGCTGATCGCGCATCTGGTAGGCGTGTGCGTCGAACCCGCTGACGTTCACCATGAACACCTGACGCTGCATGCCCAGGCGGGGCGCGGCGGCGATCATCTGTGCCACCACGCGGAGTTGCTTGGCCAGCGAGTCGGTGGCGAGATTGAGGGTTGTGCCGTCCGGCAATGTCACGATGACGTTGGGCAGCGCCGGGATGCTCGTGGAGGAGAGCGCAGACTTCAGCGTGCTGCCGGTTGCGAGCGAGCGCTGGACGACCTTCAGGTATTCCGCCTGGAACTCGTTGGGGCTGCTGGTGGTGCTCAGCATGCTCTTCAAGGCCCCAGGCACCAAAGCGCTGCCCGCATGCGTGCCAGCCTCTGCGGGGTTGATGAGTACCGGGCCATCCAGGCCGAGCTGGTATTGCGTGACCTTCGAGCCGCTCAGGAACACAGCGTTGCCGCTGGTCGAGATGGCCGTGAAGACGGGCTGCTGGTTGGCGGACATCAGCAGGTCGCCCATGCGGCCGCCCCAGCCAGTGGGTGCGCCTTCCGGCTGGAGCGATTGCCACATCGCTTGCTGGTCGTTGTGGGAGTAGAGCTTCGTCGGCAGGCCGACGCCCGCGACGGCCTCGCTCTTCGTGACCGGCCGGATCAAGGTGCCCACGTTGGCAACGGCAGCGCATTTGCCGGCTTCGTATAGCGCGAGCAGTGGCGCCAGTTCCTGCGGCATCCCGAACGTGCGGCCGGCTGCTTGGCCGGGCGTGCTCATCGCCTGCAGCTTGTTGAGTGGAATCGCGAGTTCGCGACGCGCTGCGGTGTAGGCGGCGTAGTTGGTACTGTCAGTCGGCACGATCCAGTTGTGGCTGTCGTTGCCGCCCTGCATGAAAAGGCACACCAGGGCCTTGTAGCCATCGTTGGTCGTTGCTGCCGAAGCTTGGCCAGCGGCCAGCGCACCGAGCCCCGCCAGGTTCATGGCCAGAGGTGTGCTGAATCGGCCCAGGCCAGTGGCGGCCAGACCGCCCGCAGCTGCAAGGAAGGCTCGTCGTGAGGTGTTGGTAGCCATGGCAATCAGTTCTGGTAGATGTATTCAGGGGAAGCGAGCGTAAGGAACAGCGCAATCTGCGCACGGCGCTGGGCACCGTTTTCCGTCGTGAGGCTGATCTGCGACGTCATGTCCAGGATCTGCTGGCGCAAGGTCGACGTCATCCGGCCATCGAGAAGCATCAGGTTCAGATGGTCCAGAAGCGCTGCCTGGTTGTTGTATCCCGCCATGGCGATCTGCGTCGCATAAGTGTTGGAGATGTCGCCGTTCGTGCCGAGGCCGCCGATCACCATGAATTCAGCACTGTTCAGCCAGGCGGCGACGGTGGACTCATTGATGATCTGGAATTCAGGTGCCGTGGCGCCGCGTGCGCTGAACGTCGTGTTCGGCGGCACATATCCGGGCCGGAAGTAGTTGAAGACCGAAGGTGAGGCCAGCGCACGCTGACCCTGAGCTTCGCCGTTCTCCTGCATCAGATATTCCCCGCTTGCCGACTGGGCACCAAGCGCACGCATCCAGTGCGTGACGCGGAGCACGGGCTCGCGCAGCTTGCCAAAATTGGCGGGCGGGGTGTTGCGGGCTTCCGGGTCCAGCAAGATGGCCTTGACCACCGCGCCGAGATCGCCGCGCACGCCCTGACCGTTGTCGTTGAACACGCTGGCGACTCGGCCGACGTAGGCCGGGCTGGGATCGCTGGTGACCAGGCGCTGGATCAGCTGGCGGCCGATGAACGGGCCGACGTTGGGATGGTTGAAGAGAGCATCCAGTGCTGTCTTCAAGTCCGACTGTGCGCTGCCGCCCGCCGGAATCGTGGTTGCCCAGGCCTTGCCGCTGAAGAGCTTCTTCTCGGCGGTGGAGTGCTGGCTGGCGTAAGCCTTCATCGGCAGAAAATCGATCTGCATGTCGTTGGTCGCGGTCACACTGGGCGCGCTGAAGCGGAAAACGCTCTCGGTCAGTTGTGCGTCGGGGTACGCCCAGCTCCAGCCGGTGAATACCTTCGCCATTGCCATGACGTCAGCGGTTGTGTAGGTCTCGATGGGGTTGCCGTTGGCATCCTTCTTGACCGTGCCGTCGTTGTTCAGCTCGTAAAGGCCAATGGAGAACAGCTGCATCACTTCCCGGGCGAAGTTCTCGTCGGGCATGCGGCCGGTCGCGGCGTCTTCCTTGCGGTTGCGCATGTGGGCGAGGTAGATGCCCATCGCCGGCGTGAGGGCCATGTCTTCGAGCAACGTGCGGTAGTTGCCGAACGAGTCCTTGTGGAGCAGGTCGACGTATTGCGCATAGGCACGGGCATGGGCGTACAGGTTCAGGTCGACCTGTGACACCATGAAGATTTGGTGCAACGCGAACGCGACGCGCTGGCGCAGTTGGTCAGGCGCGCGGGCGGCACGCTCCCAGAATTTCTGGGCTACCCACATCTGCGTGTAGTTCGCGCCGTATGGGCGGTACGCATTGCCCTGCGCGTATTTGGCCTGGACGTGGTTGAAGAAGTCGCGCGAATAGGGCAGCGCCTGCTGCGTGGAAATCCAGCTCGCGTAGCCGTTGTTGACGACCTTGGTGATGTCTTCGGTCGTCGGGCCGAAGGTGGCCTGCTGCAGGAAGCGGACGGCGTCGATCTTGTTGCTCCATTGGCCGTCGGCCGCAACCGTCGGCCAGGTCAGGCGCAATGCACTGTCGAAGAAGAGGCCGCTCTGGCCGGGAGACGTGTCCACGCCGTCGAAGGCCGCGTTGCGGGCGCCGCGGTCGACGATCGCGCCGGTGGTGGTCGGCAGGATGGTGGTGACGCCATCGCTGAGGTAAGCGATGTGCAGGTTGCGGTCGGCGCCGCTGACAGCGTCGTTGGTGAAGACGATGTCGACCTTGGAGCCACCTTTCAGGGTGGCGGCGCTGAACTTGTAGTCGTCGAGCGTCGTCGACTTCACCTCGACGGTGCCAATGACTTGACCATCGATGCGCAGGGTCATCATGGCGCCGACGCCGGCGGAAACATCGGCCCTGGCACGAATCGTCAATGAGGGCGGCTCGGCTTGCACTGCCGCCATCTCCTTCACCAGGGGTCTCGCCTCAGCGTCGGGCGTTGAAATGACCACGTTGGACGGCTCATTGCCGGCGACGCTGGCTGTTGCCCCGTTGGGCCCCTGAGTCGTCGCAGCAGAGTTCGATGCTGGCTGTGTGGGTGTCGCCGATCCGCCGCCGCCGCCGCAGCCAGTCAAGGCGGCGGCGATGGCGACAGTGATGGCAGCGAGGACCGGGCGCGAGGCGTTGAGAGGGAAATACATAGGTTGGAGCACGAGATACAACGGTGTGCGCCATCGGAGTTGGCGGCTGAATGGGGGGTTAGTCCGACCCTCCCAATGTAGGTGGTTGACGATACTTTTGAATTGGGCTAACTGGGCGCCGTCGTGAATGCCATCACGCCCTCAAAATCGGTTACACCGCGACACGTAGGCAGCGTTAGTGATGCTTTCCTCATCTGCGCTGCTGCCGTTGAATCCATCACGTATAGGACAATGGCAGGCTGTATCGGGCAGCATAGGAAATTAGCGTGAAGGTTCTCGTCACCGGCGCAGCCGGCTTCATCGGCATGCATGTCAGCCAGATCCTGCTGGCACGTGGTGACCAGGTCGTGGGTCTGGACAATCTGAACGACTACTACAGCCCTCAGCTCAAGCACGACCGCCTTGCGCGCCTGACGCCCAAGCCGGGTTTCAGCTTCGTACAGATGGACGTGGCCGACCGCGAAGGCATTGCCAAGCTATTTGCCGAGCAGCGCTTCGACCGCGTGGTGCATCTGGCAGCCCAGGCCGGCGTGCGCTATTCCATCGAGAACCCGCACGCCTACATCGACAGCAACATCGTCGGTTTCACCAACATCCTGGAAGGCTGCCGCCACACCGGCGTGCAGCATCTGGCCTACGCGTCCAGCTCCAGCGTCTACGGCGGCAACACGCTGATGCCCTTCTCGGAGCATCACAGCGTCGACCACCCCATCAGCCTCTACGCGGCCACCAAGAAGGCCAACGAGCTGATGGCCCACACGTATTCGCACCTTTTTGGGTTGCCGACGACGGGCCTGCGCTTCTTCACGGTCTATGGCCCCTGGGGCCGGCCGGACATGGCCCTCTTCCTGTTCACCAAGGCCATCATCGAAGGGCGGCCCATCAACGTGTTCAATCACGGCAAGATGATTCGCGACTTCACCTATGTCGATGACATCGCCGAAGGCGTCGTGCGCGTGCTGGACCGCACCGCCACGGCCGATCCCGACTACGACCCCGCCAAGGCCGATCCGGCGCGCTCCAGTGCACCATATCGGGTCTTCAACATCGGCAACCACGCGCCCATCCAGCTGATGAGCTTCATCGAGGCCATCGAGAAGTCGGTGGGCCGCGAGGCGACGAAGAACTTCATGCCCCTGCAGGACGGCGACGTGCCCGCCACGCACGCCGACGTCGAGGAATTGGCAGCCTGGACGGATTTCCGCCCCGCCATGCCGGTGCCCGAGGGCATCCAGCGCTTCGTGGCCTGGTACCGCGACTACTACAAGGTCTGAGCGCGGGCCGCGCCCGACACAAGCCGCCTTCGGGCGGCTTTTTTCATGTCATTTTTTTGAAGGGCCCACGGCCGTGTCGGCGGGCCGAGGCTTCAACAAGCCTGTCACGTTCGGTCATTACAACGCCGTTACCGCACTGAACGAGACACGGCATGAAAGTCACCGCCATCGGCACGGGTTATGTGGGTTTGGTCACGGGCGCCTGCCTGGCCGAGATGGGCAACCACGTGGTCTGCCTGGACGTGAACCCGGACAAGATCCGCACCCTCAACGAGGGCGAGATCCCCATTCACGAGCCGGGGCTGCTGGAGGTGGTGCGCCGGAACGTCGCGGCCGGCCGCTTGCAGTTCACGACGGACGTGGACCACGCGGTGCACCACGGCACCCTGCTGTTCGTGGGCGTGGGCACGCCGCCCGACGAGGACGGCTCGGCCGACCTGCAGTACGTGGTGGCCGCTGCGCGCTCGATCGGCCAGCGCATGACCGACTACAAGGTCATCGTCGACAAGAGCACGGTGCCCGTCGGCACGGCCGACAAGGTGCGCGCCGCGATCCAGGAGGAGCTGGAGAAGCGCGGGCGGGGCGACATGGCCTACGCCGTCGTCTCCAACCCCGAGTTCCTGAAGGAGGGCGCGGCGGTCGAAGACTTCATGAAGCCCGACCGCATCATCGTCGGCTCTGACGACGAGCAGGCCACGCTGCTGATGCGGGCCATCTACTCGCCCTTCAACCGCACCCAGGACCGCATGCTGATCATGGATGTGCGCAGTGCCGAGTTCACCAAGTACGCAGCCAACGCGATGCTGGCCACGCGCATCAGCTTCATGAACGAGCTGGCCTTGCTGGCCGAAAAGTTGGGCGCCGACATCGAACTGGTGCGCCGCGGCATCGGCTCCGATCCGCGCATCGGCTACCAGTTCCTGTATGCCGGGGCGGGCTATGGCGGCTCCTGCTTCCCCAAGGACGTCAAGGCGCTGGTCAAGACGGCGGCGGACAACGGCATCCCGCTGAAGGTGCTGACGGCCGTGGAAGAGGCCAACGAGCGCCAGAAGCGCGTGCTGGTCGACAAGGTCGTGGCGCGTTTTGGTGCAGACCTGAAGGGGCGGCGCTTCGCGCTGTGGGGCCTGGCCTTCAAGCCGAACACCGATGACATGCGCGAGGCACCCTCGCTGGCCATCATCGACGAACTGACCCGGCGCGGCGCCATCGTGGTGGCCTACGACCCCATCGCCATGCCCGAGGCGGCGCGCGTGCTGGGCCCGCGTGACGACGTGAGGCTGGTCAAGCGCGCCGAGGATGCGATCCAGGGCGCCGATGCGCTGCTGATCGTGACCGAGTGGAAGGAGTTCCGCACACCGGACTTCGATGCCGTCAAATCGGCATTGAAGACGCCGGTGGTCCTGGATGGCCGCAATCTTTACGACCCCCGGCTGATGAAGACCTTGGGCATCGTGTACGAGGGCATTGGTCGCAGCTGACCCCCTAACTTGGTGCGGCGGGCGTGCTGTTTGCTTGTCTATGCTCACCCGTCAATGAGTTAGGGAAGCAGTATGGCAAAAGCAATGATCCTGGCCGCAGGCCAGGGGACTCGGGTGCGCCCGTTGACCAAGCACACGCCCAAGCCGATGGTGCCCATCCTCGGCAAGCCGGTCATGGAATACCTGGTCGAGCATCTGGCGCGATATGACGTCAAGCAGATCATGGTCAACGTAGCCTTCATGCACTGGAAGATCGAGAATTACTTCGGATCGGGGCATCGCTGGGGCGTTGAGCTCGGCTATTCCTACGAAGGCGTTCGCGAGCAGGGCGAGGTGGTCTGCAAGCCTGTCGGGTCGGCAGGCGGCATGCGCAAGATCCAGGACTTTGGCGGTTTCTTCGACGAGACCTTCATCGTGCTCTGTGGCGACGCTGTCATTGATCTCGACATCGCCGCAGCACTTGCCGAGCACAAGGCCAAGGGTGCCATCGCCAGCGTGGTTACTCTCGAGGTGCCGCGCGACCAGACGAAGAACTACGGCATCGTCGTCGCCGATGCCGATGGCCGGGTGACCTCTTTCCAGGAAAAACCCAAGCCTGAAGACGCCAAGAGCACGCTGGCTTCGACCGGCATCTATATCTTCGAACCCGCAGTGCTCGACCTGATCCCTTCAGGCGTCGAGTTCGACATCGGCAGCCAGCTTTTCCCGTTGCTGGTGGAGAAGGGCCTGCCCTTCTTTGCCCAGAACCGGCCGTTCAACTGGATCGACATCGGTCGCGTGACGGACTACTGGGCCGTCACGCAGCAGGTCATGACCGGTGGCGTGGCGCAGATGGACATGCCGGGGCGCGAGGTGCGCCCCCAGGTGCGTGTGGGTTTGAACACCTCGGTGAACTGGGACAAGGTGCATATCGAAGGACCGGTGTATATCGGCTCCAACGTGCGCATCGAGCCTGGCGCGCGCGTCATCGGTCCGACGTGGATTGGTCACGGCTCCCACCTGCGCGCCGGCTCGGTCGTCGAAAAGTCGGTGTTGATGGAACACACCCGGATCGGCGAAGGCATGACGGTGCGGGAGATGATCATTTCGCCGCAGTACTGCGTGGATCGCAGCGGCCACACCAGCTACGTCGGCGATGAAGTCACGCCGTTGCGATGGGGTGATGCGCGCGCCTGAGAGACGCGGGTGGCGCGGCAGTGCCTGGGCGCTGCCGTCCCTTCGATGCGCTTCGGGCGCTCAGTCGAAAGTCCTGGCGTCGGCCAGCAGCGGGGCAGCCACGTCCTTGGCCGACAGCTGCGGCGTGATGTCGCCCAGTGGCCAGGCGATGCTGATGGTCGGGTCGTCCCAGCGCACGGCGCCCTCGCACTCGGGCGCGTAGCGGCCGCTGGTCTTGTAGAGGAAGTCGGCGGTTTCGCTGGTGACGACGAAGCCGTGGGCAAAGCCGGGCGGGATCCACAGCTGGCGCTGATTCTCGGCCGACAGTTCATAGCCCACCCAGCGGCCGAAGTTGGCGCTGGAGCGGCGCATGTCGACGGCGACGTCGAACACCGAGCCGGTGACGCAACGCACCAGCTTGCCTTGGGCGTGGGGATGCAGCTGGTAGTGCAGGCCGCGCAGCACGCCGCGCGAGGAGCGCGAGTGGTTGTCCTGCACGAAGTGGACGTCACGGCCCAGCGCCTCGTTGAAGCGTGCCTCGTTCCAGCTCTCCATGAAGAAGCCGCGGGCGTCGCCGAAAACCTTGGGCTCGATGAGCAGGACTTCGGGCAGGGCGGTGGGAATGACGTTCATGTCAGAAGGCGCGGTCGGTCAGGAGTTTGAGCAGGTATTGGCCGTAGCCGTTCTTGGCCAGCGGCTTGGCGAGGGCTTCAAGCTGGGCGGCATCGATCCAGCCGGCGCGGAAGGCGATTTCCTCGGGGCAGGCGACCTTCAGGCCTTGGCGCTTTTCGAGCGTGGCGATGAACTGGCCGGCTTCCATCAGGCTGTCGTGGGTGCCGGTGTCCAGCCAGGCATAGCCGCGGCCCATGATCTCGACGTTGAGTTCGCCCTGGCGCAGGTACTGGGCGTTGACGTCGGTGATCTCCAGCTCGCCGCGCGGGCTTGGCTTGATGTTGGCGGCGATGTCGCAGACCTGCTCGTCGTAGAAGTACAGGCCCGTGACGGCGTAGTTGCTCTTGGGCGCCTTGGGCTTTTCCTCGATGCTGAGGGCACGTTGCGTGGCATCGAAATCGACGACGCCGTAGCGCTCGGGATCGGTCACGTGATAAGCGAACACGCTGGCGCCGCTGTCGCGCGAAGTCGCGCTGCTCAGCAGGCCGGCGAAATCGTGGCCGTAGAAGATGTTGTCGCCCAGCACCAGGGCGCTGGGGTGGCCATCGACGAACTCACGGCCCAGGATGAAGGCCTGGGCCAGGCCATCGGGGCTGGGCTGCACGCAGTAGCTGATGTTCAGGCCCCAGCGCGAGCCGTCGCCGAGCAGGGATTCGAAGCGCGGCGTGTCCTGAGGCGTGCTGATGAGCAGGATGTCCCGGATGCCCGCCAGCATCAGCGTGCTCAGCGGGTAATAGACCATGGGCTTGTCGTAGACGGGCAGCAGCTGCTTGCTGACGGCCAGCGTGGCCGGGTGTAGGCGCGTGCCGGAGCCGCCGGCGAGGATGATGCCCTTGCGGTTTTTCATCGGGGAACCTCGGTGGATGTCGATCAAAGGATTTCGGTCAGCATGCGCTCGACGCCCTGCTGCCAGTGCGGCAGGTTCAGGCCGAAGCGCTGCTGCAGCTTGGCCGTGGACAGGCGTGAGTTCAGCGGACGCCGGGCCGGCGTCGGGTAGTCGCTGGTCGGGATCGGCAGGATCTGTTCCGGTGCCACCTTGATGACGCTGCCGCGGTCCCGTGCGAATTCGATGACGAAGCGGGCGTAGTCATGCCAGCTGGTTTCGCCGCCGGCGACCGCGTGATAGGTGCCGGTGAGGGCCGGGTTCACGCGTGCGGCGCGCAGCATGTGGGTTGTCAGGTCGGCGAGCAGGTCGGCACCGGTGGGGGCGCCGATCTGGTCGGCGATGACCTTGAGCTGCTCGCGCTCGGCGGCCAGGCGCAGCATGGTCTTGGCGAAGTTGCCGCCGCGGGCCGCATAGACCCAGCTGGTACGCAGGATGAGGTGCTGGCAGCCGCTGGCGCGGATGGCGTCCTCGCCCTCGGCCTTGGTGCTGCCGTAGACGCTCAAGGGGGCGATGGGAGCCTCCTCGTCACGTGCCTGGCTGCCGCTGCCGTCGAAAACGTAGTCGGTCGAGTAGTGCACCAGCAGCGCGCCCAGGCGTTTGGCCTCGATGGCCAGCAGGGCCGGCGTGGTGGCGTTGATCTGGCGCGCCAGCTCGGGCTCGCTCTCGGCCTTGTCCACGGCCGTGTGGGCCGCGGCATTGACGATGACTTGAGGAGCAATGGCTTGGACCTTCGCCAGCAGCGCGTCGGGCTGCGTGAAGTCGCCGCCGTCGTCATGGTCCATCGCGACGACTTCGCCGGCCACGGCCAGCGAGCGCTGCAGCTCCCAGCCGACCTGGCCGCCCTTGCCCAGCAACAGGATCTTCATGGCGTGTACTGCTTGGCGACCCAGTCCTTGTAGGCGCCGCTCTGCACGCGGGCGACCCATTCGGGATGGTCGAGATACCACTGCACCGTCTTGCGGATGCCGGTCTCGAAGGTTTCGGCGGGGCGCCAGCCGAGTTCGCGCTCGATCTTGCGCGCGTCGATGGCATAGCGGCGGTCGTGGCCCGGGCGGTCCTTCACATAGGTGATGAGGCGCGCGTAGGGGCCTTCAGCCGAGGGCTTGAGTTCGTCGAGCAGGGCGCACACCGTCTTGACGATGTCGATGTTGGCCTTCTCGTTCCAGCCGCCGATGTTGTAGGTCTCGCCGAGCTTGCCGCCGGCCAGCACTGCACGGATGCCGCTGCAGTGGTCGGTCACGTAGAGCCAGTCGCGGATCTGCTGGCCGTCGCCGTAGACGGGCAGGGGCTTGCCCGCGAGGGCGTTGACGATCATCAGCGGGATCAGCTTCTCGGGGAAGTGATAGGGGCCGTAGTTGTTGGAGCAGTTGGTCGTGACGACCGGCAGGCCATAGGTGTGGTGCCAGGCGCGCACGAGGTGGTCGCTGGCGGCCTTGCTGGCCGAGTAGGGGCTGTTGGGCTCGTAGGGGTTGGTTTCGGCGAAGGGCGGGTCATCGGCCTTCAGCGAACCGTAGACCTCGTCGGTCGAGACATGGTGGAAGCGGAAGGCCGCCTTGGCGTCATCCGCCAGGCTGCTCCAGTAGGCGCGCGTGGCTTCCAGCAGCGTGAAGGTGCCGTCGACATTCGTCTTCATGAAGGCACCGGGACCGTGGATGGAGCGGTCGACATGGCTCTCGGCCGCAAAGTGCACGATGGCCCGCGGCTGGTGCTTGGCCAGCAACTGATCAATCAGGCCGCGGTCGCAGATGTCGCCCTTGACGAAGACATGGCGGGCATCGCCTTCCAGCGACGCGAAGTTCTCGGGGTTGCCCGCATAGGTCAACACATCGAGGTTGATGACGGTCTCGTCTGACTGGCGCAGCCAGTCCAACACGAAGTTGCTGCCGATGAAGCCGGCGCCGCCGGTAACGAGGATGGTCATGTTCTTCCGTAGGTGTCTTCGAAGCGGACGATGTCGTCCTCGCCCAAATAGGAGCCGGACTGGACCTCGATGATCTCGAGCGGCACCTTGCCCGGGTTGGCCAGGCGGTGGGTCTGGCCCAGCGGGATGTAGGTGGACTGGTTCTCGGTCAGCAGGATGGTCTTGTCGCCGTTGACGATCTCGGCCGTGCCGCTGACGACGATCCAGTGCTCCGCGCGGTGGTGGTGCATTTGCAGGCTCAGCGAGGCACCGGGCTTGACCATGATGCGCTTGACCTGGAAGCGCTCGCCCGAGTCGATGCTGTCGTACCAGCCCCAGGGGCGGTGCACCTTGCGATGCAGGGCGTGCTCGCCGCGCTGCTCTGCGCCCAGGCGATTGACGATCTGCTTGACCTCCTGGCTGCGCGAGCGGTCGCTGACGAGCACGGCATCGGCCGTCTCGACGACGACGATGTCGGTCAGGCCGACGACGCCGACCAAGCGGCTGGTGGCGTGCACCAGGGTGTTCTTGCTGTCGGCGATCAGCGCGTCGCCGACGAAGGCGTTGCCATCCGCGTCCTTGTCGGCCACTTGCCAGACGGCTTCCCAGGCGCCGAGGTCGTTCCAGCCGGCGTCCAGGGCGACCATGCGCAGCGGGATGTCGCCGCCGGGGCAGCGCTCCATGACGGCGTAGTCGACCGACTCGCTCGGCACGGCGGCGAACTCGGCCTTGCCGGGGCGCACGAATTTGGCGTCGGTCTTGCGGGCGTCCCAGGCCGTGCGCGTGGCCGTGGCGATGTCGGGGCGCAAGCGCTCCAGGGCCTTCATCCAGACGCTGGCGCGCAGCACGAACATGCCGCTGTTCCAGTAGTAGCCGCCTTCGGCCAGGTAGCGCTGGGCGGTTTCGAGGTTGGGCTTCTCGACGAATTGCGCGACCGCGAGGCCCGCGGCATCCGCCGACGTGCGGATATAGCCGTAGCCGGTCTCGGGCCGGTCCGGCGTGATGCCGAGGATGGCGATGCTGCCCTCGGCGGCGATGCGCACGGCGTCCTGCAGCGCGGCGGTGAAGGCGGCGGCGTTGGTGACGGTCTGGTCGGCCGGCGTGACGACGAGGACGGGGTCGTTGCCGCCTTCCAGGGCGGCCAGGGCGGCCAGCGTCAGCGCCGGGGCCGTGTTGCGGCCCATGGGTTCCAACAGCACGCTGGTGGGCTCGAGGCGGGTCTCGCGCAGCTGGTCCAGCACGAGGAAGCGGTGCTCCTCGTTGCCGACGATGCAGGGGCCGGCCAGTTCGAACTCGGAGGAGGCCAGCGCCGCCAGGCGGCGCGCGGCAAGCTGGAACAGGCTTTCGTTGCCCGACAGCACCAGGAATTGCTTGGGATAGCCCGCGCGCGACAGCGGCCACAGGCGCGTGCCGGAGCCGCCGGCCATGATGACGGGTTGGACCTGGATCATTGTTGTAGTGCCGGTGTCAGGCAGGTTTGAATCCGTGGGGATTGTCGTGTTGCCAGCGCCAGCTGTCTTCGCACATGCGGGCAAGGTCCAGTTTGGCTTCCCAGCCAAGCAAGTGGCGAGCCAATGACGGATCGGCCCAGCAGGCCGCGATGTCGCCTGCACGTCGTGGCACGATCTCGTACGGCACGTTGCGACCGCTGGCCTTTTCGTAGGCGTGAACCAAGTCGAGCACGCTGTAGCCCTGTCCGGTGCCCAGGTTGACGGTCAGGGAGCCGGTGTTGGAAAGCAGCCATCGCAGCGCTGCGACATGGCCTTCGGCCAGATCTTCGACATGGATGTAGTCACGCACCCCAGTGCCGTCAGGCGTCGGATAGTCGTCGCCGAAGACGGACAACTTGGGGCGGCGGCCGACGGCCACCTGGGCCACATAGGGCATCAGATTGTTAGGCGTGCCGCGCGGGTCTTCGCCGATGCGGCCACTCTGATGAGCGCCTACCGGGTTGAAATAGCGCAGGCAGGCGGTCTGCCAGACGGAATCAGCGACGCCGAGATCGCGCAGGATCTGCTCGCCCATCAGCTTGGTGGCACCGTAGGGGTTGGTCGACGAGGTCGGTGCGTCCTCGCGCAGCGGCAGTTTTTCCGGCGCGCCGTAGACCGTGGCGCTGGAGCTGAACACCATGCGCATGCAGCCGTGGCGCTTCATGACCTCGCAGGTGTTGACGAGGCCACCCAGGTTGTTGCGGTAATAGGCCAGCGGCTGGCTGACCGATTCGCCCACGGCCTTGTAGGCAGCGAAATGCACAACGGCAGCCGGGCGATAGCTGCCGAAGATCTCGTCCAGGGCGGCTGCGTCGCAGACGTCGGCGCGCTCGAACTCGATGGGCGCGCTGGCGAGTTCGGCCAGGCGTTCCAGGACCGCCGGAGAACTGTTGGAAAAGTTGTCGACGCCGACAACGCGGTAGCCGGCACTCTGCAGGGCCAGCCAGGTATGTGATGCGATATAGCCGGCCGCACCGGTGAGCAGGACGGTGATCATCAGAAAAAGAGGGCTTGTGCGGTGCAGCCATAGCTGCTGGCGCTGTAGACGTATTGCGGCACGCTGTTGTTGCGATCGGCGTGGTCGTATTGGCAGCCGAGGCTGATGCCGCGCGAGTAGGACCAGCGCATGCCGAGGCTGTAGGTTTTGAAGTCGTCCAATGCGTCCGGCACGACGGCCCCTGTCGCGCTGGTGCGGGTGCCGTGATTGCGGCTCGCCTTGGCGTTCAGGTTGAGTTTGGCCGTGAGCGCGTAGGTGGCGCTCAGTTGTTCGGTGGTGTAGACGCGGTTCAGATCCGGCGCGCTGATCAGGGTTTCCTGGCCGGTATCACGGGCGTACTGCATATTCAACTGCAACTTGGCCGTGGGCTGCCAGTCCCAGCCAATGGAGCCGGTCGTGCTGTCGAAATCCCGGAGCTTGTTGTCCAGGCTGTTCTTGGTACTGCTGCGGCTGATCCGCGTGTTGAGTGCGCTTCGGCCCCCGGTGCTCCACCTTGTGGTGAAGTCGATGTCGTTGCGGGTGTAGTCATTGGGCGCGGAGATGACCACGAACTGCAGGTTGGTATCGAGCGCCAGGCCGACCGGATAGCGCGGAGTCGTGCCCTTGGTATGCCTGGCAGACAAGCCGAGCCTAAGGCTGCCTGCCGGCGTGGCATAGATGCCAACAGAGCTCGAGTTTTGATGGAAGGCGAAGCGGTCGTATTCCGGCGCGGTGAAATCCCGGCGGCGGTAGGACCAACTCGCCTCAAGCGTGTATCGCGTGGCGACACCCAGGCGTGCCAAGGCCTGATAAGCATCTTCCCGCTCGATGTTCTTCTTGAGAATCGGATCGACGCCGCTGCCGATATTGAAGTCGGCAAGAGATCGATCCGACTTGGCGCTGAGCACGCCCGACAGATCACCGACCGTCTGCCAGTTCAGCGCGCCGCGGAGCGAATAGGACAGGTTGTTCAGGTCACGGTTCAGCGAGTACCGGTTGTCCTGCGCCGAACCGTCCAGCGTCAGATGTTGACGACCGAGCTTTTCATCGATGCCGCCGAGCAGGCCGACGCTGGTCACCCGGTCATTGTTGGTGGCGCTCGACTGCCGGTACACATTGGAGACATGCGTCGCGCCGAACGAGCCGCCGACGTAGAAGGGTGTCGTGTCGTCGGTCTGGGCATGCGCGGACTGGGCCATCGCAAGGGCGACGATCAGCGGCGTGAGCGCCGAAAGGCGGCAGTTGCGGGGAGTCTTAATAGGCATGGCGATCGAAGACCACCAGCCGCACGGTGCGCAGGATGATCTGCAGATCGAGGGCCAGCGACCAGTTGCGCAGGTATTCCAAATCGTATTCGACGCGTGCCACCATCTTGTCGATGGTGTCGGTTTCGCCACGCAGGCCATTGACCTGGGCCCAGCCGGTGATGCCGGGCTTGACCTTGTGGCGAACCATGTAGGCCTTGATCAGCTTGCGGTATTCCTCGTTGTGCGCGACCGCATGGGGGCGGGGGCCGACGAT
Source organism: Roseateles sp. NT4 (assembly GCF_051857475.1). Classification (NCBI taxonomy): domain Bacteria; kingdom Pseudomonadati; phylum Pseudomonadota; class Betaproteobacteria; order Burkholderiales; family Sphaerotilaceae; genus Roseateles; species Roseateles sp. NT4. The sequence goes on from NZ_JBPZGZ010000004.1 coordinate 153,524, forward strand.
GCTCATGCGGCCCTGCAGCACATTGACGAACTGCGGCAGCTCGTCCAGCGAGGTGCGGCGGATAAAGGCGCCGAAGGGCGTGATGCGCGCGTCGCCCTTGGTGGCCTGCTTGACCACCGGGCCGTTGTCCTGCGTCCGCATGGAGCGGAACTTGTAGACGACGATTTCCTCGCCATCCAGGCCGTTGCGCTTCTGCCTGAAGATGACGGGGCCGGGTGAGCTGAGCTTCACGCCGATGGCCAGGGCGAGCAGGATAGGCGAGATCAGGATCAGGATCAGCGAGGCCAGCACGATGTCGCTGACGCGCTTGATCAGTTGGTTGGTGCCGGTGAAGGGCGTCTCGCAGATGCCGACGACGGGCACGCCGGAGATGTCCTGCAGGCGGCCCTGGATGATGCTGATGCCGAACACGTCGGGCACGAAGAACAGCGAGGCCGTGGTGCCCTGGACCTGCTCCAGCAGCTCGACGATGCGCGGCTGGGAGCCCAGTGGCAGCGTGATGTAGACCTCGCGCACGCCCTTGTCGCGCACGAACTCGCTCAGCTGGGCCAGGGTACCGAGGATGGAGGCGCCCGCCTCGGGGTGCAGGCGCTCCGGGGCGCGGTCGTCGAAATAGCCCAGGCAGATGACGCCCTGGGATTCACGCAGCGCGCGCGCGACCTTATGGCCCAGCGGGCCGGCGCCGACCACGACGGCCGTGCGCCTGGCGCTCGGGTCGCGGGCCCGCCACAGCTGGATGCGCCGGCCGGTCTCGATGGCGGCGATCTGCATGACAGGTGTAATGACGGCCCACCACAGCAGCACCTCGTCCTCGAAATAGTGCAGGCTGTTGGTCGCATAGCCGCACAGCAGCAGGATGCCCAGCAGCACCAGCCACGAGGACAGCACGTCCACGAGGGCGCTGGCCGGGTGGTCGCCAAAGCGGTTGCGACCGGGGAAGGTGAGGGCGAAGACGAGCAGGCACAGCGTCAGGGCCGGGCGCAGCACCGGCTCGTCGAAGTGGCCGTTCACGATCAGGAACGTCAGAACGATGATGCCGGGCTCGAGAAAAGCGGCGATCAGGGACTCGACCGACTGCGGTGCGCTATAGAACGTCCTTTTGTAGCTGCGGTCCTCAAACATCGTGGCTAATGCGGTTGCCCCCCGGGGGGGTGGGAGGTAGGGGGCGGGAAAACGATCAGGGATTCTCTATCAACAAATTTGACAGACGGACCGCCCACGTCCCTTGTTCATGGTCCGCTGCCTACAATCTTGTGTATGTCTGCGTCCTGGTCCATGCCCCCCCTGCCTCCCTTGCCGTCCATCACGCCGCTGTTGATGCCGGCCCTACAGGACCGCCTGGTCCTGCTGATTAACCATGTGGTGTCACGCGAGCCCATTGCGGCCCAGCGCCTGAAGCCGCTGGCCGGGCGCAGCCTAGTTGTGCATCTGGCGGGCTGGCCGTCGCTGTTGCCAGCCGCCCCTGATTTGATACTGGGTGTCACACCTGCCGGCCTGTTCGAGCGGCTGGATGCACCATCGCAGGGCGCTGGCGGCCTGCGCATCGAGATCGACGCCTCCAACCCCGCCAAGCTGGCCCTGGGCACCCTCACGGGTGAGGCGCCCACCGTCAGCGTGCAGGGCGACGCCGCCTTTGCCGGCGAGATGCACTGGCTGATGGACAACCTGCGCTGGGACATCGAGGACGACCTGGCCGGCATCGTCGGGCCGCTTCCGGCTCGGCAGCTGGCGCAGTTCGGCCGCACGCTGCGGCGGACCTTGTCGGGCGTGGCCGCGCGCATGGCTCCCGCGAGCGGCGCATGAGGTTTGTCTCCCGGCTGCTGGTCATCCTGTGGACAGTCTGGCGCTTCGGTCTCGATGATCTGGCCCTGTCGGGCCTGCAGCGCCGGCGTTTCCAACTGCTGAGGCGGCTCACCCGGCTGGGTCGGCGCTGGCAGCAGCCCCGCGGCGAGCGGCTGCGCCTCGCCTTGGAGCGCCTGGGCCCCATTTTTGTGAAGTTCGGCCAGGTGCTGTCGACGCGGCGCGACCTGCTGCCGCTGGATGTCTCCCTGGAGCTGGCCAAGCTCCAGGACCGCGTGCCTCCGTTCCCGGCTGCGCTGTCGCGTGAGATGGTCGAACGGGCCTTCGGCCGGCCGCTGGAGGAGCTGTTCGCCACTTTCGACGCCGAGCCGGTGGCCAGCGCCAGCATCGCGCAGGTCCATTTCGCGACGCTGAAGGACGGCCGCGAGGTCGCCGTCAAGGTGCTGCGGCCGGGCATGCTGGACGTCATCGACGATGATCTGTCGCTGATGCGCCAGCTGGCCGTCTGGATCGAGCGTTTCTCGTCCGATGGCCGGCGCCTGAAGCCGCGCGAGGTCGTCGCCGAGTTCGACACCTATCTGCACGACGAGCTGGACCTGGTGCGCGAGGCCGCCAACGCCGCCCAGCTGCGCCGCAACATGGAAGGCCTGGACCTGGTGCTGGTGCCCGAGATGCATTGGGACCTGTGCAGTCCCGAGGTCATCGTCATGGAGCGCATGAAGGGTGTGCCGATCTCGCACCGACCTGCGCTGGAAGCCGCCGGCATTGACATCCCCAAGCTGGCCCGCGACGGCGTGACCATCTTCTTCACCCAGGTGTTTCGCGACGGCTTCTTCCATGCCGACATGCACCCGGGCAATATCCAGGTCAGCCTGGCGCCCGAGACCTTCGGCCGCTATGTGGCGCTGGATTTCGGCATCATGGGCACGCTGACCGAGGTGGACAAGGACTACCTCGCACAGAACTTCATCGCCTTCTTCCAGCGCGACTACAAGCGCGTGGCCGAGCTGCACATCGCATCCGGCTGGGTGCCGCCCGAGACCCGGGTCGATGCGCTGGAAAGTGCCGTGCGTGCCGTCTGCGAGCCTCATTTCGACCGGCCGCTGAAGGACATCTCGCTGGGCCAGGTGCTGATGCGCCTGTTCCAGACCTCGCGCCGCTTCAACGTCGAGATCCAGCCCCAGCTGGTGCTGCTGCAGAAGACGCTGCTGAACGTCGAAGGCCTGGGCCGCCAGCTCGACCCCGAACTCGACCTCTGGGCCACGGCCAAGCCGTTCCTGGAGCGCTGGATGAACGAGCAGGTCGGCTGGCCGGCTCTCGCCAAGCAGCTGCAGAAGGAGGCGCCGCGCTTCGCCCAGCTGATCCCCGAACTGCCGCGCCTGCTGCACGACGCGCTGAAGAACCAGGCCAAGCACGGCGGCGACAGCGACATGACCGCCCTGGTGCGGGAATTGCGTCGCACCAACCGCTTGCTGTCCGGCCTGCTCTGGGGTGCGGCGGGCTTTGCCCTCGGCGTGGCCGCGGCCTGGCTGACGGTGCGCTTTCTGGGCCTGACGCTCTAAGTTCCACTCCCTAGGGCTTCCAGGCGGTGCCGCCTTCATAATCCGCGCCGTTTTTCGGTCCTACCCGCTCCACGCCCATGAACACCACGCTCATCGTCTTCGTCGTGCTCTATCTGCTCGGCACCCTGGGCATTGGCGTCTGGGCGGGCACGCGGGTCAAGAACACCGCCGACTTCGCCGTCGCCGGCCGCAGCCTGCCGCTGATCATGGTTGTCACGACGACTTTTGCGACCTGGTTCGGCGCCGAGACCGTCATGGGCCTTCCGGCCAAGTTCGTGCAAGGCGGCTTGGGCGCCGTCGTCGAGGACCCCTTTGGCGCCGGCTTCTGCCTGGTGCTGGTGGGCGCCTTCTTTGCGGCGCGTCTGTACCGCATGAACCTGCTGACCATCGGCGATTTCTACCGCCAGCGCTTCGGCAAGGGCGTCGAGGTGTTCTGCTCGCTGGCCATCATCCTGAGCTATCTGGGCTGGGTGGCCGCCCAGGTCACGGCCCTGGGCCTGGTCTTCAACATCCTGACCGACGGCGCCATGAGCCCGCAGACCGGCATGATCGTCGGCCTGCTGGCCGTGTTGGTCTATGTCGTCATCGGCGGCTTCCTGGCCGTGGCCTGGACCGACTTCATCCAGATGATCGTGCTGGTCTTCGGCCTGGGCATCATCGCCGTCTTCGCGGCCGACCTGGCTGGCGGCGCCGGCAAGGTGCTGGACCTGGCCAAGACACGGGACCTGGGCCGCTTCCTGCCCAACCCGACCTTCACTGAGATGGCCATGTTCCTCGGCTCGGGCCTGACCATGATGCTGGGCTCCATCCCGCAGCAGGACGTCTTCCAGCGCGTCATGTCGGCCAAGGACGCCAAGACGGCCAAGCGCGGCGCCATGATCGGCGGCTTCAGCTACATCGCCTTCGCCTTCGTGCCCATGTTCATCGTGCTGGCCGCCGTGGCCGTCATGGGCGACAAGGCGCTGGAACTGGCCCAGAACGACTACCAGCGCGTGCTGCCCAGCTTCGTGCTGGGCCATATGCCGCTGCTGATGCAGATCCTGTTCTTCGGTGCGCTGCTTTCGGCCATCAAAAGCACCTCGTCCGCCACGCTGCTGGCGCCGACGACCAGCTTCGTCGAGAACATCCTCAAGCAGATCCGCCCCGGCATGAGCGACAAGCAGTCCCTGGTCGCCATGCGCGTGACCCTGGTCATCTTCGCATTCGCCGTGCTGGCCTACGCCATCGCACTGCAGGGCACGTCCATCTACGACCTCGTCAGCGCGGCCTACCAGGTGACGTTGGTGGCCGCCTTCGTGCCGCTGGTCTTCGGCCTGTACTGGAAGCGCGCGACCACCCAGGGCGCCGTGTTCTCCATCTTTGCCGGCATCGCCGTCTGGGTGGCTTTCTTCCCTCAGGTCACCACCTGGGGCGAGCGCTTCCCGGGCCAGCTGGCCGGCCTGCTGGCAGCCCTGGCCGGCATGATTGTCGGGTCGCTGATGCCGCAGATCCTGACCAATCGCCAAGAGCACGTCAGCCATCATCTGCAGCCGCATTCCTGATTCTGGCCGGCATCCCTTAAAATCATGGGCTTTTCGCCTCTGACGAGCCCACCATGCCGATTTATGCCTACCGCTGCAGCGCCTGTGGCCACGCCAAGGACGTGCTGCAAAAGCTGTCCGACGCGCCGCTGACCACCTGCCCGGCCTGCTCGGCAGAGAGCTTTTCCAAGCAGATCACCGCCGCCGGCTTCCAGCTGAAGGGCTCCGGCTGGTACCAGACCGACTTCCGTGGCGGCTCCACCGCTGCGGCTCCGGCGCCGGCCGGCGAGGCCGCCAAGCCCGACGCGCCCAAGACCGAGGCTTCCTCCGCTTCGTCCTCCACCCCCTGCGGCGGCTCCTGCGCCTGCCACTGACCGGACCTTTCGTGGGCGCCTCACTTCGCAAATACCTGGTCGCCGGCCTGCTGGTCTGGCTGCCGCTGGCCATCACCATCTGGGTGCTGGCCCAGGTGCTGGACGTCGTCAACGGTGTCTTCGGCTCCCTGTTGACGGCCCTGGCCCTGGTCATGCCCGGCGCCTGGCGCGCCGGCATCCTCGGCCTGCAGCACGTGCCCGGCCTGGGCCTGGTCATCCTGGCTGGCGGCCTGCTGGCCACCGGCGTGTTCGTCGCCAACATCTTCGGCCAGTGGCTGCTGACGCAGTGGGACCGGCTGATGTCCCACATCCCCATCGTCAAGAGCATCTACAGCTCGGTCAAGCAGGTGTCGGACACGCTGTTTTCCAGCAGCGGCAACGCCTTCCGCGAAGCCGTGCTGGTGCAGTACCCGCGCGCCGGCTCCTGGACCATCGCCTTCGTCACCGGCACGCCCAGCGGCGAGGTGGCCTGCCACCTGGAGCAGGAGCACGTCAGCCTCTATGTGCCGACGACGCCCAACCCCACCTCGGGCTTCTTCCTCATCATGCCGCGGGCCGACGTCAAGCCCCTGCACATGACGGTGGACGAGGCGCTGAAATACATCATCTCCATGGGCACGGTCGCGCCGCTGCCGCACCCGGGCGAGCCCGACCTGGCCGTCGAAGGCAATCGAAATCTGCAGGGTTGAGCGCCCCGGCAGGCGTTCAATCCTGAGAGCCGAGCGAGCTCATCAGCGCCCACAGAACACCCCCTGAAAAGAATCCGGAGAAATCCCATGCGTACCTGCTATGCCGGCCAAGTCAGCGAAAAGCTGCTCGACCAGACCGTGACCCTGATGGGCTGGGCCCATCGTCGCCGCGACCACGGCGGCGTCATCTTCATCGACCTGCGCGACCGCGAAGGCCTGGTCCAGATCGTCTGCGACCCCGACCGCGCCGACAGCTTCAAGATCGCCGAAGACGTCCGCAGCGAGTTCTGCCTCAAGATCGTCGGCAAGGTGCGCGCGCGCCCGGCCGGCACCGAGAACGCCAACCTCGTCAGCGGCAAGATCGAAGTGCTCTGCCACGAGATCGAGGTGCTGAACCCGTCGGTGCCCATTCCCTTCCAGATCGACGAAGAGAACCTGTCGGAGACGACCCGCCTCACGCACCGCGTGCTGGACCTGCGCCGTCCCTACATGCAGAACAACCTGATGCTGCGCTACCGCGTCGCGATGGAAGTCCGCAAGTTCCTGGACGAGCATGGCTTCGTCGACATCGAGACGCCGATGCTCACCAAGAGCACGCCCGAAGGCGCGCGCGACTACCTCGTGCCCAGCCGCGTGCATGACGGCCACTTCTTCGCGCTGCCGCAGTCGCCCCAGCTGTTCAAGCAGCTGCTGATGGTGTCGGGCTTCGACCGCTACTACCAGATCACCAAGTGCTTCCGTGACGAGGACCTGCGCGCCGACCGCCAGCCCGAGTTCACGCAGATCGATATCGAGACCAGCTTCCTGACCGAGGAAGAGATCCGCTCGATGTTCGAGGGCATGATCCGCCACGTCTTCCGCAAGGCGCTCAACGTCGAGCTGGGCGACTACCCGGTCATGAAGTACGCCGACGCCATGCACCGCTTCGGCTCCGACAAGCCCGACCTGCGCGTCAAGCTCGAGTTCACCGAGCTGACCGACGCCATGACGACGGTGGACTTCAAGGTGTTCAGCGGCCCCGCCACCACGCCGGGCGGCCGTGTCGTCGCACTGCGCGTGCCGGGCGGTGCCGCCATGAGCCGTGGCGAGATCGACGCCTACACCGAGTTCGTCAAGATCTACGGTGCCAAGGGCCTGGCCTGGATCAAGGTCAACGAAGTGGCCAAGGGCCGCGAAGGCCTGCAGTCGCCCATCGTCAAGAACCTGCACGACGAAGCCGTCGCCGAAGTCCTGAAGCGCACCGGCGCCCAGGATGGCGACCTGATCTTCTTCGGTGCCGACAAGGCCAAGATCGTCAACGACGCCATCGGCGCCCTGCGCCTCAAGGTCGGCCACAGCGAGTTCGGCAAGACCAACGGCCTGTTCGAGGACAAGTGGGCCCCGCTGTGGGTGGTCGACTTCCCGATGTTCGAGCATGACGAGGAGAACAACCGCTGGGCGGCTGTTCACCACCCGTTCACGGCGCCGAAGGACGGCCACGAAGACCTGATGACGTCGGACCCGGGCAAGTGCATCGCCAAGGCCTACGACATGGTGCTCAACGGCTGGGAGCTGGGCGGCGGCTCGGTGCGTATCCACCGCGCTGAAGTGCAGGCGAAGGTCTTTGCGGCGCTGAACATCAGCGAGGAAGATCAGCGCATCAAGTTCGGCTTCCTGCTGGACGCGCTGCAGTACGGCGCGCCCCCGCACGGTGGCCTGGCCTTCGGTCTGGACCGCATCGTCACGATGATGACCAAGGCCGAGTCCATCCGCGATGTGATCGCCTTCCCCAAGACCCAGCGCGCCCAGTGCCTGCTGACCGGCGCCCCGTCGCTGGTCGACGAGAAGCAGCTGCGCGAGCTGCACATCCGCCTGCGCAACGCGACGCCGGCGGCCTGAGCTGCGGCGATCTGATGAGAGCCTCACCCCGGTGGGGCTTAATGAGATGGTCACCCCATCTCGTGTTTGCCCCGAACACCCCGGTGACATACGTTGCCGGGGTGTTCTTCTTTGTGGCGGAGGTCATCATGGACTCTGTGACGCTGGTCGGCATCGACCTGGGTAAGCACTCGTTTCACCTGCACGGCCAGGACCGCAAGGGCCTGGCGGTGTTTCGCAGGAAGTGCAACCGCAAGCAGCTCGTCGAGTTCTTCGCCAAGTTCCACCCCTGCACGGCCATCATGGAGGCTTGCGCCGGCGCGCACTACCTGGCGCGCAAGCTCGCCGCCCTGGGCCACGAGGTCAAGCTGATCTCACCCCAGTACGTGCGCCCGTTCGTGAAGGGCAACAAGAACGACTTCATCGACGCCGAGGCCATCTGCGAGGCTGCCTCGCGACCCACGATGCGCTTCGTGCCGCCCAAGACCGAGGTCCAGCAGACGCTGTCGATGCTGCACCGCGTGCGCGAGTCGCTGGTTCGCGACCGTACCAAGACTGCCAACCAGATGCACGGCTTCCTGCTGGAGTTCGGCGTTGCCCTGCCTATTGGCTTCACCGTCATCAAGCGGTTGCCGGCCCTGCTGGCCGAGCATGAAGATTTGCCGCCCCAACTGGTATCGGTGCTGGAGCGGTTGCACGAGCACTTCAAGTACCTCGACGGCCAGATCGCCGAGGTCGAGAAGCAGCTGAGCCATCAAGTCCACGAGGACGACTTGGGCCACAGACTCATGACGCTGCCAGGCGTCGGCCCCATCACCGCCAGCGTGCTCTCGGCCGAGATGGGCGGCGGGCATCAGTTCGCCGCCAGCCGTGACTTCGCGGCCTCGCTCGGGTTGGTGCCGCGCCAGTACAGCACCGGCGGCAAGTCGACACTGCTGGGCATCAGCAAGCGCGGCGACAAGAACCTGCGACGACTGCTTGTGCAGTGCGCTCGGGCCTTCATGCAGCGATTGGACAAATACCCCAGCCCGCTGGCCGACTGGGTGCGCTCGCTGCTCACACGCCGGCATTCGAACGTGGTGGCGTGTGCGCTGGCCAACAAGCTCGCGCGCATGGCCTGGGCTCTGGCACGCAGTCACACGGTTTACGACCCGGGCAAGCTCAGGCCAGAACCGGCTGCGGCCTGACTCACCCCTCACAACAGGAACACCCAACTGGTTTTGCGACCGCTGTAGCAGTGATGACGTGAACGGCCCATTCGGCCCGGCAGGCATCCAGACCGTAAAAATGGCTTTTGAAGCCGCGGGCTTTTTAAGGACTGCCGGGCGCGACTCTCATCGTGGCGCGGGGATCATCGATCCCCATCCAGACGCCGGATAGATTTACGCAAGCCACCTTCACCTCAGCCCGCCATCAGCTCTTGCAAAAACGGGGGTGACCATAGATTTTTACGCCCCAGCTCGGGGGGATTGTCCCCAAACCCTGGGGCATGGCGACCCGATGCCGAGGGCAGACTCTCGCGTCTCTTCCTGAGGTGACCTGCATGAACCCCGTCCGCTCCTTTCTGGCCATCGCCGCCGTCCTGTTGATCGCGGGCTGTGGCAAGTCGTCCACCACGCTGGGCGACGGCGGCTCGGTCATCAGCGGCTCTGCCGGCCCCGCGGGCGCGCACAAGGCCAGCCGCGAGCTGGTGAAGTGCGACAAGCCCGTGGCGACGATGGCCCTGGTCGAGAACCCCAATGGCTACGCCTATTCCAGCAGTTATCAGCTGCCCTCCAGTCCCGTGCCGCTGGTGCGCCTGCTGGCCCAGCAGAGCGGGTGCTTTCGCGTCGTCGACCGCGCCGCCGGCCTGAAGGCCACGGTGCGCGAGCAGGAGCTCAAAGACGCCGGCATCCTGCGCCAGGACGGCAACACCGTGCACAAGGGCAAGGGCTACGAAGCCCAGTACAGCCTGACGCCCAGCCTCACCTTCAGCGAGCAGGACGCCGGCCGCCAGATCGGCGGCATCCTGCAGGCGATTCCCTATCTGAACAAGCTTGTCGGCGCGGCCGAGCAGGTCAAGCTCAAGCAGGCCCAGGCGGCCCTGCTGCTGACCGATAACGAGACGACCGAGCAGGTCGCTGCGTCCACCGGGTCCGTCGAAGTGGCCGACCTGGGCGTGGGTGGTGCCGTGCTCGGCAAGCTGGGCGGCGCCGCAGGTGCCGGCTGGAGCAATTCCAACGAAGGCAAGGTCATCGCCGCGGCCTTCCTGGATGCCCACAACCAGCTCGTGGCCCAGGTGCGCGAGCTGCAGGCCAAGGAGCTGCCGCCGGAGGTGGCGACCAAGCGCAAGCAGCAGCAAGGCGGCTGATCCATCTTCACGGCGCCGACATGCGGCGCCTCGACAGTCGCGGCTTTCCCACTCCCGTTGGAGAGTCGGTTGAAGAAGACCATTTCCGCGCTGATTCCGCTGCTGGCCCTGGCCGCCGCCGCGCATGCCGACAACTTTCCGCGCCTCGACGAGGCCCTGCCGCGCACCGTCGATATCCGCGCCACCTACCCGGTGTTTGACTTCGACGGTGACGGCTGCCTGCCCAGTGCCGGCGTGGCCCGCGATGGCCGCCAGAACGCCGGCCTGAACCCCAGCGGCAGCATCACCGGCGGCTGCCGGGCGAACAACTTCCTGGACATGTCCAACACCTTGCACCGCCATGCCTGCCTGCGCAGCGGTGCGGACACCTACTGCGGCCATTTCTACGCGCTGTATTTCCTGAAGGACCAGGCCACCATCTTCGGCGGCGGCCATCGCCACGACTGGGAGCATGCCGCGGTCTGGACGAAGAATGGCGTCGTCACCCACGCCGGCTACAGCGCCCACGGCAAGCTCTACAACGTCGCCGTGGCGCAGTTGCCGATGCAGTATGGCCACGTCAAGATCGTTTATCACAAGGACGGCGTGACGACGCATGCCATGCGCATGGCCAAGGTCAACGAGGTGGCAGAGAACGGTTATGGCCAGTTCGTCACGCCCACCATCGTCAGCTGGTACGAGGTGTACGGCGACGGGGTCAGCAACGAGCAGATGCGCAACAAGCTGAATGCCTATGACTACGGCTCGGCCACCATCCCGCTGCGCGACAACAATTTCTTGACCAATCTGAACACCTTCCGGCCCTCGGGCTATCCGGAGTTCACGCAGGCGAGCATCGAAGCCTCCAAGCCCTGAGCCCCCGGGACGGCAGGCGCGCGGCTATGCTGCTCGCATGCCTCCCGCCAAGCCGTACAAGATCCCGGAGTCGGTCCTCGTCGTCATCCACACGCCCGATCTGCAGGTGCTGCTGATCGAGCGGGCCGACCATCCCGGCTACTGGCAAAGCGTCACCGGCTCCAAGGACACACCCGACGAAGCCCTGGACGAGACGGCGCGCCGTGAGGTGCTGGAGGAAACAGGCTTCGACATCGCGGCCCTGGGCGCCGAGCTGAGCGACTGGAACCTCGCCAATGTTTACGAGATTTACCCGCAGTGGCGGCATCGCTATGCGCCCGGTGTCACGCGCAATACCGAACACGTCTTTGGCCTACAACTGCCCGAGAAGTTGACGCCGACGTTGGCGCCGCGCGAGCATCTATCGTGGCTCTGGCTGCCGTGGCATGAGGCGGCCGACCGCTGCTTCTCGCCCTCCAACGCCGAAGCCGTGCTGCAACTGCCCCGCTTCAGCGCCGCAACCTCGATGCCCTAGATGAGATCCGTTGCCCGCCCCACCCCCCATGCGCCCGGCGACGTGCTGCGCGTTGCCACCTACAACATCCACAAGGGTGTGCGCGGTCTCGGACCGGCCAAGCGCCTGGAGATCCACAACCTGCAGATGGGTGTCGAGGCCATGGACGCCGACCTGGTCTGTCTGCAGGAGGTGCGCCTCTTCCATCACCGCGAGGCCGCGTATTTCGACCGTACCTGGTTCGGCTGGCCGGACAAGGGCCAGGCCGAATTCCTGGCGCCCGACGGCTACGAGGTGGCCTACCGCACCAACGCCACGACCAAGTACGGCGAACACGGCAACGCGCTGCTGTCTCGCTGGCCCTTGGGCGATATCGGCCACCACGACGTGTCGGATCACTCTCTGGAGCAACGCGGCTTGTTGCATGTGCCGGTGCATTGGCAGGGCACGGTCGTGCATGTCGTGGTTGCGCATTTCGGGCTGATCCATTCCAGCCGCATGCGCCAGGTCGATCGTCTCGCTGCCTTTGTGCGCGACAACGTGCCCGAGGGCGCACCCTTCCTCGTCGCGGGTGACTACAACGACTGGGGCGAGCGCCTGGATACGCCGATGCGTGCCCATGGCCTGCGTCGCGCCACGCCGCCGCACGGTCGCGCGCGGGCGCCCACCTTCCCGTCGCGGCTGCCCGTGTTCGCGCTCGATCGCGTCTATGTGCGCGGCTTGCGCTGCACCGGCGTTCAGGTGCCACGCGGGCCCAGCTGGGCCCGAATGTCCGACCATCTGCCGCTGATTGTGGAGCTGGCCCTCGAATGAGGCGGCTGGGGTCGAGGCGGCGCGGCAGGCACCATGCCGTTGACCCTGGCTTCGTTGGCGGCAATGAGGTCGAGCTGCTGCGCGGCGGCGACCAGCTCTTCCCGCGCATGCATGCCGCCATCCGCCACGCCAGCAGCGAGATCTGGCTGGCGACCTACATCTTCCACAACGACGCCACATCGCTCGCGCTGGCAGATGCGCTGATTGCGGCGGACCAGCGAGGTGTGCGTGTGCGCATCGTCGTCGATGGCTTCGGCAGCAACGGCAGCATCAAGGCATTGCGCGAGCGCTTTGCCGGCAGCGGCGTGGCCCTGGCCGTGTTCCGGCCCATGGACCGCTGGTGGCGCTGGTTTCAGCCGGGTCAGCTGAGGCGTCTGCACCAGAAGCTCTTCGTTGTCGATGGCGACGTCGCCTTCGTCGGCGGCATCAATGTCCTCGACGACCGCTTCGACATCCATCACGGCGTCAGCGACCTTCCACGGCTGGATTTCGCGGTGCAGGTTCGGGGCGGCCTGGTCGACCTGGTGGGGCAGAGCGTGCGCTCGATCTGGTCGCGCGCCTGGCTGGGCCGCGAGTTCGACGATGCCCTGCTCGACTATGTGCCGTTGCGCCGCCGCATGAGCCTGTGGCTGAACCAGCTCTGGCGCGGCCCGCAGCGCCTGGCCGAGCCGGTGTCCAGGCTGCAGCCCGTCAGCGCGGCCTTCGTGCTGCGCGACAACCTCCGCCGCCGCCGCACCATCGAGCATGCCTATGCCGACGCCATCCGCGAGGCCCGGTCCAGCGTCGACATCATCTGCCCCTATTTCTATCCCGGGCAGCGCATCCGCCAGGCCTTGCGCCGGGCGGCAGACCGCGGCGTGCGTGTGCGCCTGCTGCTGCAGGGGAAGCTGGACTACCGCATCGCCGGCTGGGCCGCCGAAGCCTTGTACGCCGACCTGCTCGGCCATGGCGTGGAGATCTACGAATACACGCCGGCCTTCCTGCACGCCAAGGTCGCCGTCGTCGACGGGCATTGGGCAACGGTGGGCAGCTCCAACATCGACCCGCTGTCCCTGCTCGTCAACCTGGAGGCCAACGTCGTCGTCGAGGACGCCGGCTTCGCAGCCCGGTTGGCCGGCGAGATCGACACCTCCATCACCGCGGCCAGCCGCGTGGGAGAACATGGCGGCACGGGCCTGCGCGCCATGCTGCACCGCGCCGTCGTGGCCTGGTTCGCCTATGTCTTCCTGCGTGTAGCGGGTGCGGCGGGGCGGTACTGAGCTTCAGTCCGGGCGGCACTCAACCTTGACGGTGGACCGTTTGGCCTGCTGCGCCACGTCGGCGGCCGACATCCGCTTAGCTTTCGCGTCGGCCTGCAGCTGGCTGCTCCCGTAGTCCAGGCCGGACGCATCCAAAAAGCCGGTCAGCGTGTTGTTGCTGACGGCGAAGTTGATGTTCTGCGGAATGGACCCGGTCGCCTGCGAGACGCCGACGGCATTGATCTGGGCCACCACCACGCCGATCACCTGGCCGTGCAGGTCCAGCACCGGCCCGCCGCTGTTGCCTGGCTGCACCGGCGCCGAGATCTGGTAGCGGCTGGTGTCGTTGTTGATGCCGCCCAGGTTGGTCAGCGTGCCGGTGCTGACACCCGGGCCGCTGGCGAGCAGGCCGCTCAGCGGAAAACCCAGCACGATCAGGTCGTCGCCCGGACGCACGCCGCGCCCGCTGCGCAGCTTCAGCGGGGTCAGGCCCAGCCCGGGCACTTCCAGCGCCGCCAGATCGTTCTTGGCATCCTTCACCTTGACGGTGGCCGGCAGGTCCTGCGGCAGGATGCGCAGGCTCTTGCAGTTGGCGATGACGTGATGGTTGGTCACGACGAAAGTGCTTTGCGTGCCCACCACGAAGCCGGTGCCGCTGCTGCGGGACGGCGCCACCGCGGTCACGGCTACCGCGCCAGGGGTGGCGCTTTCAGGCTTGACCGTGCCGGCCGGCGCCACCGCCAGCAGGGCCCGGATCTGTTCTGCGACCACCGGCCACTGAGAGGCCTTGGTCTGCGCCTCGGCCTGCTGGGTGGCGCTGAGCTTGCCGCGCACGCGTTCGATGGCGGTCTTCAGCGAGTCCCGGCTGTCGCGGCTGCTGGCCACCAGATACCACGTCAGCGCCTTGACGGGGTCGGGCACGACGGCGCGACCGCGTTCGAAGAAGGAGCCCACCCACTCCTGGGCGAGGCTGTCGCGTTGGTAGGCGGCGGCCTGCAGCCACTTCAGCGCCTCCTCCGGGTCGACCGCCACGCCCTGGCCGTTGGCATAGGCGATGCCCAGCTGCCGCTCACCCCGCGGATAGAGCTGATGGGCCGCCTTGCGATACCAGTCGACGGCGGCGATCGGGTCCTTCTCGACACCTTCGCCGCGTGTGTAGACATCGCCCAGGCGTGTCTGCCCATTGGGGTTGCCTTGCTCGGCTGCCTTGCGCACCCACGGCAGCCCCTGGGCCTCGTCCTTGGGCAGGCCGCACAGGCCGCTCAACAGGCAGCCGCCATAGGCCACCTGGCCGTCGGCGTCGCCGAGTTCGGCCGCCTTGCGGTACCAGGCCATGGCCGCCGCCTGGTCCTTCTTGACGCCATTGCCCTGGTAGACCTGGGCGGCATAGAGCACCTGCGCCGGTGCGTGATCGGCCTCGGCGGCCGCCTTCAGCAGCGCGGCTGCGGCCACCTCGTCCTTGATCGTTCCGAGGCCGCCCAGCTTCATGCGCGCCACCAGCACTCTCGCGCCGTTGTCGCCCTGCGCTGCCAGAGGCTCGGCAAGCTTGAGGCTGTCGGCGTAATTGCGCTTGGTGAAAGCCTCCTGGGCCTGGCGCAGCTCATCGGTCTGGGCCAGGACGGGCAAGCCGCAGAGCGAGACAGACCCTGCAAGCAACAGGCGAGCCGACACCTTCATTGAGGTCCTCCTTGGACGGGCTTGATGTTTGCAGTGAGCGTAACCGAGCGACGCGGGTCGCCCGGCCAGCCCCCCAAGCTTGCAGGCACCTCACGTGCCGTCGGGCACTACCGGCCGTCGGCGCGGTACAGGAAGTCCAGCATTGCCGGCACGCGTCGCGCCCAGCTGCCCTCGTCGTGGCGGCCGGTGGTGTCCTCGGTGAAGCGCAGGGTCTCGTCGCCCCAACCGCGGCGGCGCAGCAGCTCGTTCAGCTCACGGGCGAACTGCATGGCCTGGTCGCCTTCCTGAGCGCCCATGTCCACCCACAGCCGGGGGCGAGGCGAGGGCGTCGTGGCGGCCGCGTCGCGAAGGATGAAGCGGTCATCCCACCAGACCGAGGGCGACACGACCAGGGCGGCGCCGAAGGTCTCGGGTCGGTGCAGGGCCAGCCACATCGAGGCCAGGCCACCGAAGGACGAGCCGCCCACGGCGGTGTCTGCCCGGCCGGTCCGGGTGCGGAAATGGGCGTCGATGGTGGGCTTCAACTCTTCCACGAGGAAGCGCGCATAGGCGGACACGTTGCCGCCGTGCTTTTGTGCCGCCTGGCCCTGACGCTCGGCGGGCTGCGTCATGACGCTGGGCGTGTAGTCATCCGTGCGGCTGGCGTCGACGCTGGACACGGCCACGACGATGAAGGGTCGCAGCCGGCCCGAAGAGACGCCGCGCTGCGCCGCCTCGTCCACCTGCCATTCGGAGCCGGCGGCCCGCGCGTCGAAGACGTTCTGGCCGTCGTGCAGATAGAGCACCGGGTAGCGCGCTTCGGGGTGTTCGGCATAGCCCGGCGGCAGCCAGACCTGGACTTCGCGCGGGTTCACATGGGTGGACGGGACGAGGCCCATGCGCTCGATGGTGCCCACGCGAGACACCGGCACATCCTCTGCCGGCGCGCCGAACACCCGCGCGACCAGGACCTCGCCGCCGTTGAGCACCACGGCGTGGTTGCGCCCCGGCTCCCAGCCGTCGCTGCCGTCCTGGCCCGTTCCACGCTCGATGCGGAACTTGTAGGCCAGCGGTTGGCCGCCCGTGGCATCGTCGGGCAGTGTCAGCCGCAGGCGATAGCGGCCCGGCTTGTCGCCGGGCTCGGCCAGCACGGAGCGGTCCCAACTCAGCGGCGCCGCACCCCCACGCAGGCCGAGGCGGTCGCGGGCCGGGTCGAAGCGGCCGGCGGCGATTTCGGCCGACAGATCGATGTTGAAGCGGAGGGTCGTGTCCGCCTGGCTCGACGCGGCTGCGAGGGCCAGCAGCAGGGCAGGGATGAAGGAGCGCATGCCGTCACGATAGACGAGACACCCGGTCCTGCCAAAAGCCATCGGCGCGAATCCGCCTCAGGGCGTGCCAGGCGCCGGCTGGCCACGGGCGGCCGCGTCGAAGCGCGCCAGCCAGGCGGCCGGTACGCGCAGGCTGCAGGCCAGATGGCGCGTGGGCGGTGCCGGCATGCCAGGCAGATTCAGCACCTCGATGGACTGCGCCTCGGCGCCGCCGCTGGCGCGCAGGGCCTGCAGTTCCGAAGCGACGGAGATGGTGAAGTCTGCGCGGCCGCGCGCCAGCATGGGCACGACCTGGGCGGTGCCGTTGTCCACCCACAGCGGCTTGCGCTGGCGCTCGGCGATCCAGCGGTCCAGCGTGGGTCCGTAGGCCACACCGTCGAAGGCCAGCAATTCGAAGCGCGGGTCCAGCATCGCGCTGCGGACATCGCGCAAGGCCCGCATCTGCGCGGCGACGCGACCGGCGACGAGCAGGAACTGCGGCTCGCCGGGCACCAGAGGCACGGACAGGCGCGCCATGTGCCGCCGCTCGGGCAGGTCGAAGACGCCCAGCAGGCAGAAGGCAGCGGCGTTGCGGCGCAACTCTTCGAGGCTGCGCTTGAAGGGCACGGGCACCCAACGCACTTCCAGGCCGGCCTGAGCCGCCCAGCGCGCCGTGCGCTCGCCCATGGGCAGATCGGGCACGCCTGCGGCCGTCAACTCGGCCTGGGGGATGTGGTGGATGACCAGCACATCGCCCGCGGCGCAGGCCAGCGGCAGCGCGAGCGTCGCGGTGACGAGCGAATGGCGGAGGGCGGCGCGCATGGATGTCGATCCTGGCGCCGATTCTGCGCCGCAGTCGTCGCGGCGCAGGCCACTCATACCCGGGGATCAGCCGCCGAAGCGCGGCGCATGCGGCGACACCAGCACGCCTGCTTGAACCAGTGCGGCTGCACGCTCGATGTCCGGCGCCAGGTAATGGTCGGCTGGCATGCTGGCGCAGTCGGCGCGCAGGCGCATATGCAGGGCCTCCACCGGCGCCGAGCTCTGCAGCGGACGCAGGAAATCGATGCCCTGGGCCGCGGCCAGCATCTCGATGGCGACGATGTGGGCCGTGTTGTCGATCATGGCGTGCAGGCGGCGTGCCGCGAAGGTGGCCATGGAGACATGGTCCTCCTGGTTGGCGCTGGTCGGCAGGCTGTCGACGCTGGCCGGGTGGGCCAGGCTCTTGTTCTCGCTGGCAAGGGCCGCGGCCGTCACATGGGCAATCATGAAGCCGCTGTGCAGGCCGGCGTCGGCCGTCAGGAAGGGCGGCAGACGCGAGATGCCCGGGTCGATCAGCATGGCGATGCGGCGCTCGGCGATGGCGCCGACTTCCGCAATGGCCAGGGCCAGGTTGTCGGCCGCGAAGGCCACCGGCTCGGCGTGGAAGTTGCCGCCCGAGACCATGACGTCCTCGAACACCAGCGGGTTGTCGGTCACGGCGTTGGCCTCGCGCACCAGCACGGCGGCGGTGTGGCGTGCCTGGTCCAGGCAGGCACCCATGACCTGGGGCTGGCAGCGCAGGCAGTAGGGGTCCTGCACGCGTTCGTCGCCTTCGCGGTGCGACTGTCGGATGGCGCTGCCGGCCAGCAGCTCGCGGTAGACGCCGGCGACCTCGATCTGGCCCGGCTGGCCGCGCACCGCGTGGATGCGGGCGTCGAAGGGGCCGTCGCTGCCGCGCGCGGCGTCCAGCGTCATCCCGCCGCTGGCCAGGGCCGTGGCGAACAGGCCTTCGAAGCGCAGCAGGGCGTGCAGGGCCAGGGCCGTGCTGGCCTGGGTGCCGTTGATCAGGGCCAGGCCTTCCTTGGCGGCCAGCGTCAGCGGCTTGAGCTCCAGGCGGGCGAGCTCGTCGCGCGCCGACACGCGCTGACCCGCCACCAGGGCTTCGCCTTCGCCCATCAGGGCCAGCGTCATGTGAGCGAGGGGCGCGAGGTCGCCGCTGGCGCCCACCGAGCCCTGGCAGGGCACGTAGGGGATGAAGCCGGCGTTGAAGGCGTCCAGCAGTGACTGCACGACCTCGCGGCGCACGCCAGAAAAACCACGCGCCAGGCTGCCGGCCTTGGTGGCCAGCATCAGCCGCATGACTTCGGGTGACATCGGCGCGCCCACACCCACCGCATGGCTGCGGATCAGGTTGAGCTGCAGCTGGGCGAGCTGGTCCTTGGCGATGCGGGTGCTGGCCAGCTTGCCGAAGCCGGTGTTGACGCCGTAGACGGGCGCGTCACCGGCGGCCGCAGCGGCCACCAGGGCGGCGCTCTTGTCGACGGCGCTCCAGTCGGCCAGCTCCAGCGCGGCACGGCCGGCGGCGATGTCGGCGAGCTGGTCCAGCGTCAGTTGTCCGGGAATGAGTTTCATAGCAGGCTTCACAGGGAAGGCAGGTTCAGTTCGTTCTTCTTGGCGCAAGCGACGGCCGACTCGTAGCCGGCATCGGCATGGCGCATGACGCCGGTGCCGGGGTCGTTCCACAGCACGCGCTCGATGCGCTTGGCGGCGGCATCCGTGCCGTCGCAGACGATGACGACACCCGAGTGCTGCGAGTAGCCCATGCCGACGCCGCCGCCGTGGTGCAGCGACACCCAGGTGGCGCCGCCAGCGGTGTTCAGCAGCGCGTTCAGCAGCGGCCAGTCGGAGACGGCGTCCGAGCCGTCCTTCATGCCTTCGGTCTCGCGGTTCGGGCTGGCGACGGAGCCGCTGTCCAGGTGGTCGCGGCCGATGACGATGGGGGCCTTCAGTTCGCCGCTCTTGACCATCTCGTTGAAGGCCAGGCCGGCGATGTGGCGCTCGCCCAGGCCCAGCCAGCAGATGCGCGCCGGCAGGCCCTGGAAGGCGATGCGCTCGGCGGCCATGTCCAGCCAGCGGTGCAGGGCGGCGTGCTGCGGGAACAGCTCCTTCAGCTTGGCGTCGGTCTTGCGGATGTCTTCCGGGTCACCCGACAGGGCCACCCAGCGGAAGGGTCCCTTGCCCTCGCAGAACAGCGGCCGCACGTAG
Organism: Roseateles sp. NT4; assembly: GCF_051857475.1. NCBI lineage: Bacteria > Pseudomonadati > Pseudomonadota > Betaproteobacteria > Burkholderiales > Sphaerotilaceae > Roseateles > Roseateles sp. NT4. Next base: position 173,065 of record NZ_JBPZGZ010000004.1, read on the forward strand.
GCGGGCACGAAGCCGGGGAAGTCGAAGGCATTGGCCACGCCCTGGTCCTTGGCGACCTGGCGGATGTTGTTGCCGTAGTCGACCGTCGGGATGCCCATCTGCTGGAAGGCCAGCATGCCTTTCACATGTTCAGCGGCGCTCTTGGCGGCGGCGGCCTTCAGCTCGGCGTGCTGGGCCGGGTCGGCCGCGGCGGCCTTCCACTGCTCGACGCTCCAGCCGGCGGGCAGATAGCCGTGGATGAGGTCATGGGCCGAGGTTTGGTCGGTCACCAGGTCGGGCTTGATGGCCGTGCCCTGCTTGCAGCGCTCGGCGAGTTGCGGAATCAGGCGGGCCGCATTGCCGAGCAGGGCGATGGACTTGGCTTCGCCGGCGGCCGTGTACTTGGCGATGCGATCCAGCGCGTCGTCCAGGTCGAAGGCCTGCTCGTCCACATAGCGGGTCTTCAGGCGGAAGTCGATGCGCGACTGCTGGCACTCGATGTTCAGCGAGCAGAAGCCGGCGAAGGTGGCGGCCAAAGGCTGGGCACCGCCCATGCCGCCCAGGCCGGCGGTCAGCACCCAGCGACCCTTGGCCACGCCGCCGTAATGCTGGCGCGCGGCCTCGGCGAAGGTTTCATACGTGCCCTGCACGATGCCCTGGCTGCCGATGTAGATCCAGCTGCCGGCCGTCATCTGGCCGTACATCATCAGGCCCTTGCGGTCCAGTTCGTGGAAGTGCTCCCAGTTGGCCCAGGCCGGCACGAGATTGGAATTGGCCAGCAGCACGCGCGGTGCATCCGGGTGGGTGCGGAACACGCCCACCGGCTTGCCCGACTGGATCAGCAGGGTCTCGTCGTCGTTCAGCTCACGCAGCGACTTGCAGATGGCGTCGAAGGCGTCCCAGTTGCGAGCCGCCTTGCCGATGCCGCCGTAGACGACCAGGGCGTCCGGGTTCTCGGCCACGGCGGGGTCCAGGTTGTTCTGCAGCATGCGGTAGGCCGCTTCGGTGAGCCAGCTCTTGCAGTGCAGCTCGGTGCCGGTGGGTGCTTTGACAGGGCGGGGCAGGGCGGTCATGACTTCTCCTGATGAACCGGGGCGGACTCTAGTTGTCTATACAAGTCAAGTCAACTAGGATGGCGCCATGCCCAAGAGCCCGGCCAGTCCCGAACCCCAGTACCTCAAGGTCAAGAACCATCTGCGTGAAGGCATCGCCAGCAGCCATTGGGTGGCCGGCGATCTGCTGCCCAGCGAAGGTGCCCTGGTCACCCAGTTCGAAGTCAGCCGCATGACGGTGAACCGGGCCCTGCGGGAACTGGTGCAAGAGGGCCTGATCGAGCGCGTGCAGGGCGTGGGCAGCTTCGTGGCCCAGCTGCACCGCATCTCGTCGACGCTGAACGTGCGCGACGTGCACGAAGAGATCGCGGAGCGCGGCGGCACGCACGAGGCCCGCGTGCATGCCCTGACCCGCGGCAAGGCCACGCCCCAGCAGGCGGCGGAGCTGGGGCTCAAGCGCGGTGCGCCGGTCTTCCTCAGCCTCATCGTGCACCTGGAGAACGGCGTGGCCATCCAGTGCGAGGAGCGGGCCGTCAACCCGGCCTGTGCGCCCGACTACCTGGCCCAGGATTTCACGCGCATTACGCCCACCCACTATCTGCTGGACGTGGCGCCGCTGTCCGAGGCGCGCTACATGATCGAGGCCGCGCTGACCGGTGAGGTCGAAGCCAAGCTGCTGGGCATCAACCGCCGCGATCCATGCCTGGTCGTCAAGCGCATCACCTACAGCCGCGGCGTGGCCGTAACCAGCGTGAAACTGACCCACCCCGGCGCACGTTACCAATTGCAAGGGAGCTTCTCGGCATGATCCGAGCCGCACAGAGCTGCGGAAAATGCGCGGTTGCCCCGAACGCGGGGTTGAGCGCGAGGAAAAGAACATGAGTTGGAGCAGGGTCAGCGCGGTCGACGTGGAGCCGCAGGCCTGGAAAAACAAGGGCGGCACCACCCGCGAGCTGCTGGCGTGGCCGCATGCCCACGACTGGGCGCTGCGCGTCAGCGTGGCGCGCGTGGAGCGCGATGGCCCGTTCTCGGCCTTCCCCGGCGTGCACCGCTGGCTGGCCGTCATCCGCGGCTCGGGCCTGCGCCTGTTCGACTGGCCGCAGAGCGTCGGCGATGAACCCCTGCGCTTCGACGGCGGCCTTGCTCCCGAGGCCTCGTTGATTCGCGGCGATACCGATGTCTTCAACGTGATGGAAAGGCGCGGCAATCTGGAGGTCGAGTCGGCCCACCATGTGCTGCTGCCCAAAACGCCCTGGGTCGGCCTGTTCACCGTCAGCGGCGGCCTGCTGGAACACGGCCACCGCGCCATGCCCATGGCGCCGCTGACCCTGGCCTGGTGCGAAGATCCGGTGGGCCAGAGCTGCGTGTTCACGGGTGAGGGCAATGCCTGGTGGCTGACCTGGAGCCCGGACGCATGAAGCTCTGGCGCGGTGGCGTGCTCGCGACGCTGGCCGGTGACAGCGGCTGGGGCCTGATCGAGGACGGCGCCCTGCTGGTCGAGGACGGGCTGCTGCGCTGGGTCGGGCCGAGCGCCGAGGCGCCGGCTGCCGATGAGACTGTCGAGCTGAACGGTGCCCTGGTCACGCCGGGCTTGGTCGACTGTCACACCCACCTCGTCTACGGCGGCAACCGCGCCCATGAGTTCGAGCAGCGCCTGCATGGCGCCAGCTATGCTGACATCGCCCGGGCCGGCGGCGGCATCAAGTCCACGGTGGCCGCCACCCGTGCGGCCAGCGAGGCCGAGCTGCTGGCGGGCGCCACCAAGCGGGCGCGGGCGCTGATGCGCGAAGGCGTCACGACGCTGGAGGTCAAGTCCGGTTACGGCCTGGACGCCGCCACCGAGGCGCGCATGCTGCGCGTGGCCCGCCAGCTCGGCAAGCTGGGCGTCGATGTGCGCACCACCTATCTCGCCGCCCATGCCTTGCCGCCCGAGTTCGCCGACGCCGACGACTACATCGCCGCCGCCTGCCTGTGGCTGCCGGACCTGCACGAGGCCGGCCTGGTCGACGCGGTGGACGCCTTCTGCGAGAACATCGCCTTCAGCCCGGCCCAGGTCGCGCGCGTGTTCGACGCGGCCAGGCGCCTGAACCTGCCCGTCAAGCTGCATGCCGAGCAGCTCAGCGACCAGGGCGGCGCCGAACTCGCCGCCCGCTACGGTGCACTGAGCTGCGACCACCTCGAATACCTCAGCCCCGCCGGCGTCCAGGCCATGAAGGCCGCGGGCAGCGTCGCGGTGCTGCTGCCGGGCGCCTACTACGCGCTGCGTGAAACCCAACTGCCGCCGATCGCCGCGCTGCGCGAGGCCGGCGTGCCCATCGCCCTCGCGACCGACCACAACCCGGGCAGCTCGCCGACGCTGTCGCCGCTGCTGATGCTGAACATGGCCTGCGTGCTGTTCCGCCTGACGCCCGAGGAGGCCCTGCGCGGCCTGACGGTCAACGGTGCACGGGCACTGGGCCTGCGCGACCGCGGCCAGCTGGTGGCCGGCCAGCGTGCCGACTTCTGCGTCTGGGACAGTGGACATCCGCGTGAACTGACTGCATGCTTTGGACATAACCCGCTGATAGAACGGGTCGTGCAAGGGAAACAGGGAGAAGCATGAGCGTCTTTGAACTTCAGCAGGGGACGGTCCCGCTGCTGATCAGCCTGCCGCATGCGGGCACCGAGATTCCGCCCGAGCTGCACGAACGCTTTGTGCCGCGTGCGTTGGCCAGCGAAGACACCGACTGGCATCTGGAGCGCTTCTACCGCCCGCTGGCCGAGAAGCTCGGCGCCAGCCTCATCGTGCCGCGCCACAGCCGCTACGTCATCGACCTGAACCGCCCTTCCGACGACGCGCCGCTGTATCCGGGCGCCGCTGGCGGCACGGGCCTGGTGCCGACGCGCTTCTTCACCAGCGAGCCCCTCTACCGTGAGGGCGGTGAACCCGGTGCCGCCGACGTCGATGCGCGTGTCGAGGCCTACTGGACGCCTTATCACGAGGCCCTCGCCGCCGAGCTGACGCGCCTACACGCCGAGCATGGCCGCGCCCTGCTGTTCGAAGGCCACAGCATCCGCTCCGTGCTGCCCTGGCTGTTCGAGGGCGAACTGCCCGCCCTCAACCTCGGTACCGCCGATGGCGCGGCCTGCGCGCCCGCCATCACGGCCCGGCTGGGTGCATTGCTGGCCGGCCAGCAGCAGTACAGCCAGGTCGTCAACGGCCGCTTCAAGGGCGGTTTCATCACCCGCCACTACGGTCGCCCGGCCGAGGGCTGGCATGCGGTGCAGCTGGAGATGTGCCAGCGCTGCTACATGGACGAGGCCGCCGACCCGCGCACGGCCTACGACGAAGCGCGCGCCGCCCAGGTCGCGCCGCTGATCGAGAAGATGCTGCAGGAGATGCTCGCATGGCAGCCTTGAAGCGCCTTCATGCCCCCCTGGCCTGGGTCGATGGCCGCTGGCAGAGCGATGTGCTGCTTACCGTGGATGCGAGCGGGCATTGGTCGGAGATCACCGTCAACCTGCCGGCGCCGGCCGACGCCGAGAAGCTGGGCGGCCCCGTCATCCCCAGCCTCGTCAACGCCCACAGCCACGCCTTCCAGCGCGCCTTCGTCGGCCTGGCCGAGCGCCGCGAGGCGGGCCAGGACGATTTCTGGAGCTGGCGCGACCGCATGTACGCCCTGGCCCTGCGCATCTCGCCCCAGCAGTTGCGCGCGGTGGCCAGCCAGCTCTATGCCGAGCTGCTGCGCGGCGGCTATACCCAGGTCTGCGAGTTCCACTACCTGCACCACCCCGCCGAGGGCCAGGCCTTCGACGACGAGCTCGACATGGCCTGGGCCCTCGCCGAAGCGGCCGAGGAAGTCGGCATCGGCCTGACCCTGCTTCCTGTCGTCTACACCCGCAGCGGCTTCGGTGCCGACAGCCTGCGGCCCGACCAGCACCGCTTTGCCGCCGACGCCGACTGGGCCTGGCGGGCCAGCCAGCGCATCATGGCCGCCGGCCTGCAGCGCGTGAATGCCGGCGTGGCCCTGCATTCGCTGCGTGGCGCCTCGCCGCGCGACATCGCCCGCCTGCGCGATCTGGTCGGGGCGGCCGACCTGCCCATCCACATCCATGTCGCCGAGCAGACGGCCGAGGTGGCCGATTGCCTGAAGGCGACGGCCAAGCGCCCCCTCCAGTGGCTGGCCGACGAGGGTCATCTCGACCCGCGCTGGCAGCTGGTGCACGCCACCCACGCCGAACCGGCCGAGATCGAGGCTGTGGCCCGCAGCGGTGCCGGCATCGTCATCTGCCCGGGTACCGAGGCCAATCTCGGCGACGGCCTGGCCGACCTGCCGCGCTGGCTGGCCGGCGGCGTGCCGCTGACCGTGGGTTCGGACAGCCAGGTCACGCGTGGCTGGGTGGAGGAGCTGCGTTGGCTGGAATACGGCCAGCGCCTGCTGCTGCGTCAGCGCAACGTCGCGTCGTCTCCCGATGCCCAGCCGTCCAGCGCGGCACGGCTCTTCGATGCCGCTATCCAGGGCGGCGCCCGTGCCGCCGGTTTTTCGGCCTGGGGCCTGACGCCCGGGGCCCGTGCCGACTGCCTGGTACTGAACCGCGAGGCCGACGCCCTGCGCGGCCTGCCGGACGAAGCCTTGCTGGATGCCGTCGTCTTCGGCAGCAACGGCTCGCCTTGGCAATCCGTCTGGGTGGCCGGCCGTGCCCGGCCCTGGCGGGCTCCCACCCGGGTGGGGGATGCTTTCGAGGCCGCCATGCGTGAGCTTTGGGCCACTAATTAGCCCAAATCGATCAGAAATGGCTACCCTTCCTCATCCCAACGGAGGGGTGAGGAGGTTGCCATGATCGACATGAACCAATTTCCGATCCGGGCGAGGCTGGCCGCTGTAGGCGTGCTGGCTGGCCTGGGCATGTTGCTGATCGGAGGATCCGGGCTGCTGGCCCAGTCCGATGCCAGCGCCCAGCTCAAGCGCTTCGTCGACAACGACGTCGAAGCCCAGGCCCAGCTGTCCAACGCACGGGCGGCAGTGGGCAATCTGCGGCGCTACGAGAAGGACACCCTGATCAACATGACGGACGCGGCCGCCGTCGGCAAATACCGCAAGGAATGGGACGACACTGAGGTCAAGGCCCGAGGCGCCCTGGACAAGGTCGCCGGGTTGCAGTTGAACAAGGACATCCAGACGGCCGTCGCCGAGTCGCAGCGGGCGCTGAAGGCCTATCGCGAGGGTTTCCTGCCTTTCGCTGAACGCGTCGGCAAAGGCGAGTTCCCCGACACGGCCGAAGCGAACAGGGGCATGGAGCCCATCAAGGGCCCGGTGCGCGCGCTGGACAAGGAGCTGGCGGCATTGACCAAGCTCATCGACGAGAACTCCGAGCAGCAGATCGCGCAGATCGACGCGCGTTTCGCGTCCGCGCGCACCGGGCTCATCGTGCTGCTGGTCGTGGCCATCAGCGTGCTGACGCTGCTCCTCTGGGCCAATTCCAAATCCATCCTCAGCTCGCTGCAGCGCGCGGTCGCGGCGGCCGAGCGCATTTCACGCCAGGACCTGACCGGCGATGTGCAGGCGCGAGGCCGCGACGAGACGGCCCAGTTGATGCGTGGCATGGCCGCCATGCAGGACTCGCTGGTCGGCGTCGTGCGCCAGGTGCGCGGTGCCACCGACAGCATCGCCACGGCATCCAGGGAAGTCGCTGTCGGCAGCCACGACCTCAGCTCGCGCACCGAGCAGGCGGCATCCAATCTGCAGGAGACGGCCTCGGCCATGGAAGAGCTGACGGCCAGCGTCACGCACAACGCCGAGTCGGCGCGGCAGGCGGACAAGCTGGCCGGCGACGCCGCCGAGGTGGCCCGCCGTGGCGGCGAGGTGGTCAACGAGGTGGTCGCCACCATGGGCCGCATCAGCAGCTCGTCACACAAGATCAGCGACATCATCGGCACCATCGATGGCATTGCCTTCCAGACCAACATCCTGGCCCTGAATGCGGCGGTCGAAGCGGCGCGTGCAGGCGAGCAGGGGCGCGGCTTTGCCGTCGTCGCGGCCGAGGTGCGCACCCTGGCCCAGCGCTCGGCCGAGGCGGCCAAGGAGATCAAGGCCCTGATCACGCGCAGCACCGAGAACGTCGACAGCGGCTCGGCCCTGGTCACCCAGGCCGGCGAGACGATGAAGGAGATCAATGCCTCCATCGCCCGCGTCTCCGACATCGTGGCCGAGATCAGCCACGCCACCGGCGAACAGAGCACCGGCATCGGCCAGATCAGCCAGGCCATCGCCAACCTCGACCAGATGACGCAGCAGAACGCGGCGCTGGTGGAAGAGTCAGCGGCCGCGGCTTCAAGCCTGCAACAGCAGGCGGATGAGCTGTCTCAGTCGGTGGCGGTGTTCAGGCTGAGTGCGTGAACGACGTGGTGGCAACTGCGCGCAGTTTTGGGTCGGGGCATGCCGCCACGCGCGCCGGGAAGACCTCGAGCAGCCATTCCATGAAGACACGAAGGCGGTGCGGCACGTGCCGCGCTTGCGGATACACGAGCTGAAACGGGTAGCGCGCCGGGCGCCAATCCTCGAGGATCTCCACCAGCCGTCCATCGCCCAGCGCTTCCGCCGCCGCGTAGCCGAAGGTCTGCACAATGCCCAGCGCTGCGACGCAGGCCGCGAGGTGGGCGTTGCTCTCGTTGATGCCCATGCGGTGGTCGACCTTGATCTCCGCTGGCTTGCCGTCGCGCTCGAAGCGAAAGGGCACCGGTCGCCCGGTATCGCTTGATACATACGCGACGAGGCGATGCCCGTTCTTGAGTTCCTCAGGGTAGGCGGGCGTGCCGAAACGCTTCAGGTAGGCGGGCGCGGCGCAGGTGATCAGCACGGCTTCCCCGAGCCGGCGAGCCACCAGCGAAGAACTCTCCATCGCACCGCCGCGGATCACGCAATCGACGTTGTCGCCCACCAGGTCCACCGACCTGTCCGACACGCTGAGCTCCAGGCGGATGTCCGGGTAGAGCGCCATGAAATCCGGTAGCAGGGGGATCAACACGTCTCGCGCCGTTGATCCGCCCACATCGACCCGCAGCTGCCCGCGAGGCTTGCCGCGTGCCAGGTTGAAGGCCCCGTCGATGTCCTCGAGGTCGCGCAACACCCGGCTGCTCCTGGCGTAGTAGTCCTGGCCTTCAGGCGTCACGGTCAGGCGCCGCGTGGTGCGCTGCAGCAGGCGCACGCCGAGGTGGCTTTCGAGGTCCCGCACCAGCTTGCTCACGGTGGCGATGGGCATGTTCAGGGAGTCCGCCGCCCGCGTGAAGCTGCCTGCCTCGATGACGCGGGCGAGGGCGCGTATCGCCAGCAGCTGGTCCATGCCAATTCCTCCGGTTGATCGCATCTGATTATCTATGTGTGTAGATAGTCATTCCATCCTTCTCTGTTTTTCATTCAATCCAGCGTGCCTACATTGAGCCCATGCCGACAGCGCCGGTCACTCTCCCTGAGGGGCCGGACAAGCAAGGCAGGTTTCCCAAACCCATAGACATGGAGCTGAACATGAACAAGCCACTCGAAGGAAAGATCGCCCTCGTCACCGGAGGCAGCACGGGCATCGGCCTCGGTGCTGCCAAGGAACTGGCTGCCCAGGGGGCCCAGGTATTCATCACAGGTCGCCGCCAGGCGGAGCTGGACGCGGCGGTCGCCGAGATCGGCACCCGGGCCAGCGGCATCCGCGCGGACGCCTCGGTGCTCGCGGACCTGGACGCCGTGTATGCAGAGATCGCCAGGAAGGCGGGCCGGCTGGACATCCTGTTTGCCAATGCCGGCGGCGGCGACATGCTGCCGCTGGGCGCCATCACCGAAGAGCATTTCGATCGCATCTTCGACACCAATGTGCGGGGCGTCCTGTTCACGGTGCAGAAGGCGCTGCCCCTGCTGACCCAGGGCGCTTCCATCGTGCTGACGTCGTCGACGACCTCGGTGCTCGGCACGGCGAACTTCAGCGTCTACAGCGCCAGCAAGGCCGCCGTGCGCAACTTCGCGCGCTCGTGGGCGCTGGACCTGAAGGATCGCGGCATCCGCGTCAACGCCGTGAGCCCCGGCCCCATCCGCACCCCCGGCCTGGGCGGCCTGGCGCCGGACGACGCCACGCGCCAGGGCCTGTTCGACTACCTCGCCTCCCAGGTGCCGCTGGGCCGCCTCGGCGAGCCTGACGAGATCGGCAAGGTGGTGGCCTTCCTCGCATCGGATGCCGCCAGCTACATCAACGGCGTCGAACTCTTTGTCGACGGCGGCATGGCGCAGGTCTGAGCCCAGCTACTCACCAAGGACACTCATGAAAACCGCTCTCGAACTTCTCAAGGCCTATCTGGACAACATCCAGAACCCTGCCGCCGCCGCCGCGTTGTTTGCCGAAGACGGCATCCTGGAGCTGCCCACGGTCAATGCCCGCGCCGTCGGCCCGGCGCAGGTCCAGGGCCTCGTGGCCGGCATCCTCACGCGCGTGCCTGAGTTCCGCTTCAAGGATCTGCAGGTCTGGATCGACACACCCGACAAGGTGTTTGCCGAGTACTCCGTCGAGGCCATGGTCGTCGCCACCGGAAAACTCTACCGGCAGACCTATGCCGGTGTGTTGATCGCCGAGGACGGCAAGATCAAGCGCCTGCGCGAAGCCCTGGACACAGCGGCGGCGGCCTCGGCTTTCAAGCAGGACTGACCTCAGGCCGAGGCGGCGGCGGGCGCAACTCCCCCACAAGGGTCGTCAAGAACTCCCCACAGCCAGCCGCGAGCACACTTCCTAGAGTCTGCGGCCATGAAGTCTGGCGAGCACAACACCGATGAAGGCCCCGTCGTGGACGACCTGGGCTTCTGGGCCTGCGTCCTCGATGTGCCCGAATCCCAGCTCGAATTCGCAGTGCGCATGGTGGGCCGGGACGCGAACGCCGTCGCGAGGTATATGGCAATGCTCGTGCGTCTGAGCATCCACTGTCACTAGCTTCGATTCATGGGGTGAGCAGGCGCAGGCCGGTATCCAACCCCAGGCCGGAAAAGACTCAAAGAGGGCGCCCGCCAGGATCCCGAAGCGATGGGCGGCCGGGGCTCAGCCCCGCTCGATATCGCGCAACAGGCTCATCACCTTGGTGGTGATGATGTCCACCGCCGGACCGTTGGCACCGTGCGGCAGGATCACGTCGGCGTTGCGCTTGGTCGGCTCGATGAACTGCTTGTGCATGGGGCGCACGGTTTCCAGATACTGGTTCACGACAGACTCGGTGCTGCGACCGCGCTCCGAGATATCGCGCTGCAGCCGACGGATGAAGCGCACGTCCGAGGCCGTGTCCACATAGATCTTCAGCGACATCATGTTGCGCAGCTTGGTGTCGTACAGGGCGAACAGGCCCTCGACCACGATCACCGGTGCGGGCTTCACGGTAATGGTTTCGCTGGAGCGGTTGTCCGCCGCGAAGTCATACACCGGCATTTCGATCGCCTCACCCTTGCGCAAGGCGGACAGATGCTGCGCCATCAGCGGCCAGTCAAAGGCATCCGGATGGTCGTAGTTCTGCTTGCGCCGGTCCTCCGGTGGCATGTGGGACTGGTCCCGGTAGTAGTCGTCCTGCATCACCACCGCCACCTTCTCCGTTCCGATGGCGGCCAACACCTGACGCGTCACCGTCGATTTGCCGCTGCCGCTGCCCCCTGCGACACCGATGACGAAAGGCTTGTGAGGGGTTTTGGGCATGAGGTCGTGGCGCGGGCTTGAGTGATGCCTGCGAATTTACAAGCTGGCGAACAGATTTTGAGCGGCCTCGGGGTGAAAGGGATGAGCGACGCATCTCGAAGCTGCGATTGCGGCGTTCGAATGACCCGGACGACTAGGCGCGCTGGATGCTCGCCTTCAGTTCCTGAATCAGTGCGGCCGAGGTGATGCGAGCAGGTGATTCCGCAAACCCGAAAGCCATCAGATCCGGCGCCGGTTCGACGGCCGCGCTGCGGCACGAGGCATGCACCTCGCTCACCTGGGTCGATTGCAGCAAGGCCCTCACGTTCCGTGGCGTGATGCCGCCGCCAGCCAGGATGGCGATTCGTTCCCGGCTTTGCTCGACGAGCGATGCGAGTTGTGCGGCGCCCGCGGTCGCGCTCAGGGCTCCGCCTGACGTCAAGATCCGATGAAAGCCCAGCGTGACGGCCTCTTCCAGCGCCGTGGCCTGGTCTTGCACCAGGTCGAAGGCGCGGTGAAGGGTCAGCTGGAGCCCTTGGGCACGCCGTCCCAGGCGGCCGAGCATGGGAAGGTCAAGACGGCCTTCACCGGTCATGGCACCGATGGCGATGCCGGCCAGGCCCAGCTCCGCGGCAGTTTCGATGTCGCGCAGCATCGCGAGCTCCTCGGCATTGGAATACACGAAGTCGCCAGATCGAGGGCGGATGAGCGCGATCACCGGAATGGGCAGGCGCGAGGCCAAAGCCATCAATCCGGCTGAAGCCGTGACGCCACCGGTGGCCAGGCTGCTGCAGAGCTCGATGCGGTCAGCCCCTCCTTGCATCGCCGCCTCCAGGCCGGCAGCGCCGTCGACACAGACTTCCAGCAGGCGCATCAGCGGGCTCCGGCGAAGGCGTAGGCAGCGCCGATGAGGCCGGCCTGATCGTTCAGCGTGCTGGGAACGACCAAGGCAGCGTCGCTATCTCGCAGAATCTGCTGGCGCACCGCCTGGTCGAGGGCGCTGACGAATTCGCGGCTGCGACCCAGCCCCCCGCAGACGGGCACCACGCTGGCACCCGTGACGTTGACAACCAGGGCCAGCGGGCCCGAGACCAGATCGATGTAGGCGCGGACGGTTGCCGTGGCGAAAGGATCGGCCGCGGCCCACGCCTGCAGGATCTGGACGCTGCTCTGCTCGAGCCCATGGAGGAAGCCGTGCAGCCTCTCAAGCCCGCGCGCGCCACCCACGGTGTCGATGCACCCCGTCAGGCCGCATCCGCAACGCAGGCGCGGCACTCGAACGCTGCGGCCATCGCCGGTTTCAACCAGGGCTTCGTTGACGACAGGCCCGTGTCCCCATTCCCCGGTGAGCCCCCCGGCGCCGCGGACGAGCTGGCCGTCGACGACCAGCCCGCCTCCGACCCCCGTGCCGAGTACCGCGCAGAAAACGATGGCGTGACCAGCGCCGGCGCCGGCTCGGGCCTCAGCCAGCGCGGCGCAGTCCGCATCGTTGGTGACGACGACCGGCATGCCCAGCAAGGCCGCCAGCTCATCAGCCAGGGACCGCGAGGTCAGGCAGGGGATGTTGGCAGCGGTGACCTGGCCGGTTGGCGACACGACGCCGGCGATGGAGATGGACAGGGCTGCAGATCCGGTCGCGGCAGGAGGCACGGCGTCCCGGAACACGGCGCAGAACTGCTCCCAGTCGTTGGCGGGGGTCGGCACATCGGCGAGCAACTCGCATTCATGGCCGTGGAGATAGCGGGCCAGGCGGATGCGGGTGCCGCCGACATCCGCCACCAGCATCTCGCGGGGCTCGGAAAAAGGGGGGCGGGTGCCGGGGGCCGTCATGGAATGCGCCTGTTCTTCAGTGGTGTGTCGATGCCGATGCGGCGCCAGGGACGCGGAGTCTGCTGCGGTTGGCGCGGGCCAGGCAAGTGTCCTGAGCCCCGGTGACTGCTGTTTACTAAATCAACACTAAACTGCACCAGAACAGTGAAAGTTTGTTGAAGCTCCTGCACGTTCCTTTGTATAAATTTTCCTGGGTGAGATGCAGACCACTTCTCTTGGTTGATGACCCATTTACTTGTTTAGTAAACCGATGGCAAATCTCCGGGTTACTACCGAGTTACTTCGGGGAAACGAGTGATTGCCGTCGCCGTGGTTGCGCATCGCCTTCGAATCAAACAAGCCCCCAATAGGGCACGCCTAGGAGATAAAACATGACCGCCACATCCAGGATCCGTCTCGCTTCGCGGCAGCGTCGCTGTCCGGCCACGCCCATCGCCACCGCCGTGGGCATCGCCTTGCTGACCCTCGGCTCCGCACAGGCGCAAACCGCCGCGGCCGACAAGCCGGCCGACGCGAATCAACTGGAGACGGTCGTCGTGACCGGCTACCGTTCTTCCATCGAGAAGAGCCTGGACCGCAAGCGCAACTCCGACGCGATCGTCGACGTGATCAGTGCCGAAGACGTCGGCAAGTTCCCCGACAAGAACGTGGCCGACGCGCTGCAGCGCGTGCCCGGCGTCATCATCAACCGCGACGGTGGCGAGGGCAAGAACGTCAGCGTCCGCGGCCTGTCGTCGGCCCTGACACTGACCGAGCTGAATGGCAACTACATCGCCACAGCCGAGTCCAACGGCGACCCGACGCGCTCTTTCAACTACACGCTGATGCCGTCCAACATGCTGGGCAGCGCCGAGCTGTTCAAGACGCCCGAGGCGCGGCTAGACGAAGGCGGTGTCGGCGGCACCGTGATCCTGCGCACCCGTCGTCCGCTGGACCAGAAGTCCGGCACCGGCTTCGTCAGCGCCGAGGGCACCACCGCCGACACGACCGGCAAGGTCGACGGCCAGTTCTCGGGCCAGTATTCCTGGCATGACGAGGGCAGCCGCCTCGGCGTGCTGGTTGGCCTGACCAGCCAGAAGCGCACCAGCCGCGGCATGAGCACGGGCACCGAGTCCTGGACCTGGTATGGCCGCGACGAAGGCGGCAGCGCGGTCGACGTGAACGGCAACGCAACCCCTGGCGCCCCCGGCAGCTACTGGGGTGGCACGGGCTTCTACGACCAGAACGGCAACTACTACACCCATTTCGCAATGCCGAACGTGACCTCGTTCAGCATCAAGGAGGAGGAACGCAAGCGCACGGGCGCCCAGCTGACCGTGCAGTTCAAGCCGGTCGACAGCCTGACGCTGACAGGCAACTACTTCCGCTTCGACCTGTCGCAGAACTCCCAGACCAACACGCTGAAGATCCCGGAGTGGAGCATTGCCCACTTCAATGGGGACGGAAATTGGAAGGGCGGGCGCATGCTCGACAGCCTGACCTTCGACCCCAGCCACACCATCGTCACCGGGGCGGCCTACAGCGTGCATCCCGGCAAGGCCTACTACTGCAACGAGGCTCAGGCCGCGGCCGCCGGCAAGCAGCCCGGCGGCTGGGGGTCGGATGACTGCGCCATGCCGCTGCCGCAGATCACTGGCAGCTACAACCGCGAGAAGGCCAAGTCGCAGACGGCCGACTTCGAGGCCGATTGGCGCGGCCAGTCCCTGGACGCCACCTTCAAGATCGGCCGCACCAAGGCGGAAGGCACGCCGCAGCAGTGGCGCGTGTCCATGAAGCCGCGCCGCCAGAACGCGGACGGCAGCTACAGCCTGGGCAACACCGTCGCTGCATACAACACGGTCGGCACGCCGACGGCGACCTTCGCGCCGGACCTGCTGGACAAGCTGCGTGCGGGCATCGGTGAAATCGACACCGGCTCGACCGACTCGTCGTGGACCCGAAACAGCAACTACCAGAACTACGGTCAGGCCGATTTCACCTGGCATCTGGAGAGCAACTGGCTGGACTCCGTGCAGTTCGGCTTCAAGCAGCGCAACGGCGGCGTTCACCGCGCCACCGGCAACAACTACTGGGTGTGCGCGGGTGCCAACCCGAGCGATTACGCCAAGCGCTACCAGGCCGGCTGCGACCCCAACGCCGGCAAGTTCCTGCCTGAGTATGTGTACGCGCAGTCCCTGGACAAGATCAAGGGCGGCTTCAATGCCAACATCTTCCCGGGCATCGACTACGCGTCCTACATCAACCACCTGAACACCACCTACGGTGCGATGCAAACCCGCGACGAGCCCAACTTCGTCTACAACGTCGACGAGAAGATCTCCGCGGCTTATGTCCAAGCCAACATCAGGACCGACCGCCTGCGTGGCAATGTCGGCCTGCGCCTGGTTCGCACCAAGCAGCATGCCGACTCGACTGACCAGGTCGACTACTACAACGCCTACTTCTGGCGCGTGAATGGCGTCCTGCAGCCCTGCAATGGCGCCCCGGCGGCGGGCGCGCCCGCCGGCTCGGGTTGCCAGGGTGGTTTCACGACCTTGCCGGACGACACCAACAACCCGAACAGCGGGCACACCTCGTCGTTCGTGGTCACCTCGCTGGACCGCACCTACACCGACGCGCTGCCGAGCTTCAACCTGGCCTACGACCTGAGCAAGGACCTGGTGCTGCGCGCTGCCGCGTCCAAGGTGATCTCGCGTCCGGGCTATGGCGATATCGCGTCGCCGGGCGGCCTGACCTCCTGCGCCCAGCAATATGTCACCGACCACCAGATCATCGGTGGCGGCTGCGATCTGGGCTGGACGGGTTCGGGCAGCAACAAGAAGCTGGAGCCCTACAAGGCCACCCAGTTCGATCTGGGACTGGAGTGGTATTTCCATCGCGGCTCGGTGCTCGGCTTCAACGCCTTCCGCAAGAACGTCAAGAACTTCACCGTGCCGGTCATCCAGGACGTGAGCATGGCCGTTGGCGGCCAGACCGTGACGGTGAAGAACTACTCGACCACGGCCGGTGGCCGCAACGGCGTCTCCCAGGGCGTCGAGCTGTTCGCACAGCACACGCTGGATTTCGGCCTGGGCTTCCAGTTCAACTACACGGCCAATCACACCAACAACGCCGAAATCACCCTCGAGGACGGCACCAAGCTGGGCAAGTCGCCGCTGGTGGGCAGCGCGAAGAACCAGGCCAACCTGACGGTGTTCTACGAAACCGACCAGTACCTGCTGCGTGCTTCCTACAACCGCCGTGGCGAAGTGGTGAACGGCAAGGTCAGCGGCTTGTTCCTGTATGACGAGCCCTACAGCCAGATCGACCTGAACGCGGGCTACAACATCACCAAGCAGCTGAGCGTGACCGCGTCGGTGCTGAACGTGACCCGGCAGGTGGCGCGTCAGCATCTGGGTGATGACACCAAGGCCCGCTTCTACGGCAACAACTACGACGGCCGCATCGTCTACGTGGGCGCGAACTACAAGTTCTGATGCACCTCCACCTCTCGCGCCTCGCGGCGCGAGAGGGTGGTTGTTCACGGACCCGTGTAGGTCCGTGCTGGACCGCGTACGCACAAGGCGCGGGCCGCAGACCCCTCGTGTTCGGGCAGGTCCGGGAGGGCCTCGCACCTCGATCAAAACATCCTGGAGACAGCTTCATGAACCATTCTTCCTGGGCCCATGGATGCGCCAAGTTCCTGCAGGGGACGGCAGCGCTTGCGGCCTTGAGCGGTATCGCGTTTTCGTCCGCGGCAGGGGCCGCGACGGGCTACACCGGCATCTATGGCGGCGGCCCCATGTACAAGCACGTGGCCAGCAACATCACGGAGATCAAGAACTCGGGCTTCACCGAAATCATCGTCTGGAGCGTGCAGGTCAACGCCGCCGGCGACCTGAACCTCAACGGCGAATTCCCGCTGACCTCGGGCGGCGTCTACATCGGCAACAACACCTGGCCAAATTTCGCTGCCGACCTGGCAACCATGAAGCAGGGCGGCGCCAAACGCATCACCTTCAGCGTCGGCTCGTCGAATGCGAACCCGAGTGACTTCGACCATGTCAAGTCGGTGATCCAAGCCCAGGGCACCGGCCCGAGCAGCACGCTCTACAAGTCCTTCCAGGCGCTGAAGCAGGCACTGCCTTCCATCGACGCCGTCGACTTCGACGACGAGAGCACCTACGACGCCACGACGATGACGCAGTTCGGTGTGATGCTGGGCAATCTCGGCTATCACGTCACGGTGGCCCCTTACGTCAACGCCAACTTCTGGACGTCGGTGGTGTCCAACATCAACTCGCAGCTGCCTGGCACGGTCGATGGCGTGCACCTGCAGGCCTATGACGGCGGGGCCGGCAACAGCCCCTGCTCGGGCTGGAACTTCGGCAGCGTGCCGGTCTTCCCCGGCCTGTGGGACACCAACAAGACGCCGCCGCAGGTGCAAAGCCAGATGCAGACCTGGAAGAGCCAGTGCGGCATCACCGGCGGCTTCCTCTGGCTCTACGACGACATCGCCGGCAAGACCTACAACGGCCAGAACTCGACCCTGGCCTATGCCAGTGCCATCAACAACGCGCTGGGCGCCAACCCCAACCCGCCCGGCGCCTACGACGTGCAGGCTATCGCCAGCGACGGCACGGCCGTCGCCAACGGCGGCATCGACGGCGGCGGCTACGCCTACTCGGCCAACCTGCTCGGCACGTCGGTCAGCTGGAACGGCAGCAGCTTCCCGCTGGGCCCAGCGAACGCCGTCGACGCCTGGTACAACACGACGATCACGCTGCCCGCCGGCCAGTACACCACGCTGAAGCTGCTCGCCACCGGCGTGCAGGGCAACCAGGCCGCGCAGACCTTCGTCGTGCGCTACACCGACGGCACCAGCACGACCCTCAGCCAAAGCCTCAGCGACTGGTTCACCCCGCAGAACTACGCGGGCGAATCCAAGGCCGTCACGATGGCCTACCGCAACAATCCCGACGGCAGCAAGGACAACCGCAGCTTCAACCTCTACGGTTACTCGTTCGCCATCAATGGTGCCAAGACCGTCGCGAGCCTGACGCTGCCGAGCAATCGCAATGTCGTGGTGCTGGGCTACGCGCTCAGCAATGCCGCGCAGCCGCCGTCGGGCACGGCCGTCAGCCTGTCTTCGGCTTTCACGCGCGGCGGCGCCTATACCGACGGCACGAAGTTCGGCAACTGCTCGCCAACCAGTTGCACCGGTGGCGGCCTGGACAACGCGGGCTATGCCTTCTCGGCCACGCTGCTCGGCGCGTCGACCACGTTCAACAGCGTCGCCTACGCCTACGGGCCCGTCAACGCGAACAACGCCGTCAGCGCGGCGGGGCAGACCCTCAACCTGCCCGCCGGCCAGTTCTCGTCGCTGCGGATGATGGCGACCGCGGTCAACGGCAACCAGACCTCGCAGGCCTTCAAGGTCAACTACACCGACGGCACGTCGGCCAACTTCACGCAGAGCCTCAGCGACTGGTTCACGCCGCAAAGCTATGCCGGCGAACTCGACGCCGTGCCCATGAGCTACCGCGACACCAACAACGGCGGCCGCGACAGCCGCAGCTTCCATCTGTACAACTACGCGTTCGCGTTGAACAACGCGAAGACCGTGCAGAGCGTCGTGCTCCCGGGCAATGCCAACGTCGAAGTGTTTGCGATGACCTTGGTGCCTTGATCGGGAGCTTCATCCAGCAATGAGTGGCCAGCAGTGACTGACAGCAGCAATCGAATCCAGAGCGTCGTGGTGGTGGGCGGCGGCAGCGCCGGCTGGATGGCGGCGGCCACGCTGGCCACCTATCTGGGCAAGCAGGCCACGGTGCGCCTGGTCGAGTCCGAGGAGATCGGCATCGTCGGCGTCGGCGAGGCCAGCGTTCCGCACCTCAAGCGCTTCAACGCGCAGACGCTGGGCATAGTCGAAGCCGAATTCGTCAAGCGCACCCAGGCCACGGCCAAGCTCGGCATCGAGTTCAAGGATTGGGCCCGCATCGGCGACAGCTACATCCACGGCTTCGGCGTCATCGGCCGGTCGCTCGGCCCGCTGCCCTTCCACCAGTTCTGGCTCAAGCTCTTCCTGTCCGGCCGCGCGGCGGGCATCGGCGATTACTCCCCGCAGACCGTGATGGCGCCCCGGGGCCGGTTCGCCCCGGGTGCCAAGAACGCACCGCCGAACTCGCCGCTAGCCGACATCGGCTACGCCTACCACTTCGACGCCGGCCTGTATGCGCGCTTCCTGCGCGAGCTGTCGGAGCGCCGTGGCGTGCAGCGCATCGAGGGCAAGATCGTCGGCGTGAACCAGCGCGGCGAAGACGGCTTCGTCGAGTCCGTGGTGCTGGAAAGCGGCCAGGTCGTGGAAGGCGAGCTGTTCATCGACTGCTCGGGATTCCGTGGCCTGCTGATCGAGCAGACGCTGAAGACGGGCTATGTCGACTGGACGCATTGGCTGCCCTGCGACCGCGCGATGGCCGTGCCCAGCGAGAGTGTCGATCCAATCACGCCCTACACGCGCTCCACGGCGCGCACCGCGGGCTGGCAGTGGCGCATCCCACTGCAGCATCGCGTCGGCAACGGTTATGTGTATTCGAGCCGCCACCTCAGCGACGACGAGGCGGCCGCGACCCTGCTGGCCAACCTGGACGGCCAGCCGCTGGCCGACCCGCGCCCGCTGCGCTTCACCACCGGCATGCGCAAGAAGTTCTGGAACAAGAACGTCGTGGCCTGCGGGCTGGCCAGCGGCTTTCTCGAGCCGCTCGAGTCCACCAGCATCTACCTGGCCCAGGCGGGCATCGAGCGGCTGCTGAGCCTCTTCCCCGGCCGCGACTTCAACCCGCTGCTGGTGGACCGCTTCAACCGCGAATCCACCTTCGAATACGAGAGGGTGCGGGACTTCCTCATCCTGCACTACAACGCGACTGAACGCGACGACACGCCGTTCTGGAACAACTGCCGCACGATGGACATCCCCGAGACCTTGCGCGAGACGGTCGAGCTGTTCCGGGTCGACGGGCGCTACTTCCGCCACGGCGAGGACTTCTTCGCGTTGCCGAGCTGGGTCCAGGTGATGCTGGGCCAGCGCATCCTGCCGCGGGGCTACCACCCCATCGTGGACGACATGCCCGAGGACAAGCTGATCGAGGTCGTCGAAGGCATGCGCACCCAGCTGGCGAACGCGGTCGACACGATGCCGACGCACCAGGAATGGATAGACCGGTATTGGAAGGCGTCGCTGGCATGAGCGCGGGTTCTCCTTTGGGGCATCTAGGGCCGTTGACGCGGCTGTTGCCCGGGCTGGTGCTTGCCGTCGCCAACACATCGGCCGTGGCCGAGCCGATGGGCGGGCTGGTCATCGACAAGGGCTGGACCTTCCGCCTGCTGCCGGGCAACGCGCAAATCGAAGCGCATCCCGAGGCAGCGCCGTGGCACGAGGCCAGCGTGCCAGGCACGGTGCACACAGACCTGCTCGCCCACCGGCTGATTCCCGATCCCTATGTCGGCACGCCGGAGGCCGGCCTGCAGTGGGTAGGCCTGGCCGACTGGGAGTACCAGACCCGCTTCAATGCGCCGCCCGCATCGCTGGCCAGCGCGCGCAGCGACCTCGTGTTCGAGGGCCTGGACACCTTCGCCGAGGTCTACCTGAACGGCGACAAGGTGCTGGATGCGGACAACGCCTTCCGCAGCTGGCGCGTGCCGGTGCAGGGCAGGCTGCGCGCACAGGACAACGAGCTGCGCATCGTGTTCCGCTCGCCCATCGCCCGGATGCTGCCGACCGTGCAGGCCATGAAGACCCAGCTGGCGGGCAACTACCCCTCGCCCTACGGTGATGAGCCCAAGGACGCGATGACCGGCAACTTCGTGCGCAAGCCCGGCTACCACTACGGCTGGGACTGGGGCCCGCGCTATGTCACCGCCGGCCTGACCCGACCCGTGGTGCTGCAGAGCTGGGATGCGCTGCGCATCGCCGATTTGCAGCTGCGGCAGGACCGGGTGGATGCGACGCGTGCCGATGTCGTCGCCGTCGTGGCCATCGATGCGGTGCGCGCCGGCGCGGTTGATCTGCGTCTGTGGCAGACCGCGCCGGATGGCAGGCGTTCGCTGGCGATGCAGCGGCATGTCGACCTGCAGGCCGGCAGCAACCGCGTCGAGCTGCCGGTGCATATCGCCCAGCCGCGGCGCTGGTTCCCGGTCGGCTACGGCGAGCAGCCGTTGTATCGCTTCGACCTCGAAGTCGGCAACGGCAAGGCCAGTGCCCGCACCGGCCTGCGGAGCGTCGAGCTGCGCCGCGACCCCGACGCCCAGGGCAGCAGCTTCCATTTCGTCGTCAACGGCATTCCCGTGTTTGCCAAGGGGGCCAACACCATCCCCTTCGACATGTTCCAGCCGCGCGTCACCCGCGCCCAGCTGCACCGCGTGCTGCAGTCGGCGCGCGACGCCAACATGAACTTCATCCGCAGCTGGGGCGGCGGCTATTACGAGAGTGAAGATTTCTTCGACCTGGCCGACGAGCTGGGCCTGCTGGTCTGGCAGGACTTCATGTTCGGCGGCGGCATGCAACCGGCCTTCGACGACGCCTTCCGTGCCAGCGTCGTGGCCGAAGCCCGCGACCAAGTGCGCCGGCTTCGCAACCACCCCAGCATCGTCCTCTGGTGCGGCAACAACGAAGAAGAGATTGCCTGGAAGTACTGGGGCCACGGCAAGACGATGAAGGACGCCGACCCCGCGCTGGCCCAGCGGGTGTGGCAGGGCTATGTGCAGCTCTTCAATCACGACCTGCGCCAGCTCGTGAGCGAGGAGGGCGGCGGCATCGCCTACTGGCCCAGCTCGCCGGGCAACGATATGGCTGACGCGGCCAACATCACGACCGCCGGAGACATGCACTACTGGGAGGTCTGGGGCAACCCGGCCCATCCGCCCAGCAAATACCTGGAGATCACGCCGCGCTTCATGTCCGAGTACGGCCTGCAGGCCTGGCCGGTGCGGCGCACCGTAGACGCCTTTGCCCCGCGCGATCAGCAGGGCCTGGACCAGGCCGTCATCCGCGCCCACCAGAAGTTCCTGGGCGGAGAGGGCAACGACCGCCTGCTGCACTACATCCGCATGGAGTTCGGCGAGCCGGCCAGCTTCGACGACTTCCTCTACCTGAGCCAGGTGATGCAGGCCGAAGGCATAGGCCTGGCCGCGCGCCACCACCGTGCCAGCCGCCCGCACACCATGGGCTCGCTGTACTGGCAGCTCAACGACGTGTGGCCCGGTGCGTCATGGTCCAGCATCGACTGGTTTGGTCGCTGGAAGGCGCTGCACTTCCACGCCCGCCGCTTTTATGCGCCTGTGGCCGTCGCGGCGTTGCGGGGCGCGGATGGCAAGACTTCGGTCAGCCTGCTCAATGACCGGGTGCAGGCTGTGCGGGCCGAACTGCGGCTGCGTGTGATGTCGCTGGATGGTCAGGTGCTGCGCGACAAGCGCAGGCCGGTCGAACTCACGCCGCTGTCGGCCACACAGGTCGCGAACGATGCCGATGCGGAGCTGCTTGGCGACGCCGACCGCAACGCCACAGTCGCTGTGTTCGACCTGTTGGCCGACGGCGAAGCGGCGTCGCGCGAGGTGGTCTATTTCGCGCCGGCCCAGAAGCTGGCCTGGCGTCCCGCTGGCCTGCGCGCCGAACTGCGCCCGGACGGCGCTGGGCATGTCCTCGACATCACGGCGACGGCGCTGGCTCGCGCGGTGTGGGTCGAGTTCGGCGATCTTGACGCCGAGATCTCCGACAACGCGCTGACGCTGCTGCCAGGTGAGCGCATCAGCTTGCGCGTGGCCTCCAAGGCCAGCACCGCGGCCCTTCGCGCGGCCCTGCACATCCGCTCGCTTGCCGACATCCCGCGCGCCAGCAGCCCCTCACCGCAAAGCCCCCCGGCTCCATGAACGACATCACGACTTTCCATCGCTACTCGTTGCGTGCCTGCGCTGCGGCGCTGCTGCTGGCCAGCACGGCCGCCGTGGCGGGCGAGCCTCGCTTCGTCACGTCTTTCGAGGCCAACGACCCCTTGCCGGCCACGCTGGCCGGTGACGCACTTCGCGTGGAATTGGGCAACGGCCCTGAGCACCCCTACGCCGCCAAACCCCGCATGGGTTACAGCGGTGCCCGCGCGCTTCGCTACAGCGCCGACGGCCAGGGCGGCCGCATGCGCCTGTTCGCCGTCGACATTGCCATCGGCGACGACACGACGCTGTCGTGGCAGGTGCTGCCGGAAATCGTCGACGGCGATGTCGCCACATCGACAGGGGTGTCGCTGGACCTGGTGCTGGACGACGGCACGCGCTTGTCCGGCACGGCCCTGCGCGACATCCATGGTGCGCGCGCCGGTGCGACCGCCCAGGCCGAGTCCAAGACGCTCTATCCGCAGCAGTGGGCCCACAAGCAGGTGCGACTCGGCGCGCTGACGGGGCGTCGCATCAAGGCCATCGAACTGGAAGTGCGCCCCGCGTCGGGCGTCAGCGCCAGCGGCTGGATCGACGACATCGCCATCACCGATCAACCCCGCTTGGTGGTCACGCGCCCGTCCGACCATGTATTGACGACCCGCGGCACGCAGTCCAACGGCAACTTCTCGCGTGGCAACAACATCCCGGCCACGGCCCTGCCGCACGGCTTCAACTTCTGGGTGCCGGTGACCGATGCCGGCACGCTGGGCTGGCTGTACAGCTGGAACGAGCGCAACGACGCCAACAACCATCCGCGGCTGCAGGCCCTGTCGCTCAGCCACCAGCCCAGCCCGTGGATGGGCGACCGCCAGACCTTCCAGGTGATGCCCTCCGCCGCACGCGGCCGGCCCGACGCCGACCGCGAGAAGCGTGCGCTGCCGTTCTCGCACGAGCACGAGCTGGCCCGGCCCTACACCTACCGCGTGGACTTCGACAACGGCATCCGCGCCGAGATCGCGCCCAGCGAGCGTGCGGCGGTGTTCCGCTTCCGCTTCCCGCGTGACGGCGATGCCAATCTGCTGTTCGACAACGTCGACGCCCGCGGCGGGCTGACGCTGGACGCGGCCACGCAGACATTGCAGGGCTATACCGACACCCGCAGCGGCCTGTCCAACGGCGCCACGCGCATGTTCGTGTTCGCCCGTTTCGACCAGCGCTGGGCCGACAGCGGTCTGCTGGAAACCGGCCGGCCCACCGGCTACGTCAAGTTCGTCACCGGCGAAGATGGTGGGGAAGTGCGCATGCGCATCGCCACCTCGCTGATCTCGGTCGAGCAGGCACGACGCAATCTCGACCAGGAAATCGGCAATGCCGGTTTCGACGCGGTGCGCGAGCGCGCGCAGGCGGCGTGGGACGCCCAGCTCGGCCGGGTCAGCGTGCAGGGCGCCAGCAGCGACCAGCTGACTACCGTCTATTCCAACCTCTACCGCCTGTTCCTCTACCCCAACGTCGCGCACGAGAACGTCGGCAGTGCCGCGCGACCCGACTGGCGCCATGCCGACCAGAACAGCTGGTCCGACAAATCCACCGGCGGCGATGCGCAGCGCACCTCGGCTGCCGTACGGCCGGGCAAGGTCTACGTCAACAACGGCTTCTGGGACACCTTCCGCACCACCTGGCCGGCGTACGCGTTGCTCACGCCGAAAAGGGCTGGCGAGATGGTCGACGGCTTCGTGCAGCAGTACCGCGACGGCGGCTGGATCGCGCGCTGGTCGTCACCGGGCTATGCGGACCTGATGGTCGGCACCAGCTCCGACGTGGCGTTTGCGGATGCCTGGAACAAGGGCGTGCGCGGCTTCGATGCGCGTCAGGCGTATGACGCCGCCCTGCGCAACGCCACCGCCGTGCCGCCGGTGTCCAACGTCGGCCGCAAGGGGCTGGCGCAGGCCATGTACCGCGGCTACGTGGACGCCTCGGTGCACGAGGGCCTGTCGTGGACGCTGGAAGGGGCGCTCAACGATTTCGGTGTCGCGCAGTTCGGCGCCGCGCTGGCCAAGACCGAAACCGACCCGGTGCGTGCGCGCCGCTATCGCGAGGAGGCTGAGTACTTCCGGGCCCGCGCCGCGAGCTACGTCCACCTGTTCGACCCCGCCACCGGCTTCTTCCGCGGCCGTGACGCCAAGGGCCAGTGGCAGCAGCCGGCCGCCAGCTTCGATCCGCGCGTCTGGGGCGGCGACTACACCGAGTCCAACGCCTGGAACTTCGCCTTCACCGCGGTGCACGATGGCGCCGGGCTGGCCACGTTGCTGGGCGGGCGTGACGCGATGGCCAAGCGGCTGGACGAATTCTTCGCCACGCCCGAGACGGCCGAACCCCGCTTGGCTGGCAGCTACGGTGGGGTCATCCACGAGATGACCGAGGCGCGCGACGTGCGGCTGGGCATGTACGGGCACAGCAACCAGTTGTCTCACCACATCCCGTGGATGTATGTCGCCGCCGGCCAGCCGTGGAAGACGCAGCGCATCTCGCGCGAAGTGCTGCGGCGCCTGTACCTGGGCAGCGAGGTGGGGCAGGGCTACCCGGGCGACGAGGACAACGGCGAGATGTCGGCCTGGTATCTGTTCGGCATGCTGGGCCTCTACCCGTTGCGCATGGGTGCGGCGGAGTACGTGATCGGCTCGCCTGCGTTCGAGCGCGTCGACGTGCGCCTGGAGAACGGCAAGACCTTGAGCGTCGTCGCGCAGAACAACAGCGATGAGAACGTCTATGTGCAGTCGCTGAAGTTCAACGGCAAGCCCTGGCCGCGCGCCTGGGTCAGCCACGCGGATATCGCGGCGGGCGGCACGCTGGAGTTCGTCATGGGCAGTCAGCCGTCCTCCTGGGGCGGTGGTGTGGACGCGCTACCGGCATCCCTGAGTGCATCCGGCGCGCGCCCCATCGTCATGGAAGACAGGACGCGCCAGGCCCGGGCGATCACGGTGGACGGCGCCCCCGCCGCGTCGGCCCTGGTCGACGACGACGCCACGACCTCGCTGACGCTGCCGCCTCGGGCCGTCGTGGGCGCTTCGTTTGCCGAGCCTCTCCTGCTCAGCCACTACACCCTCACCAGCGGCGTCACACCGCTGCGCCAGCTCGCCTGGACGCTGGAAGGCCGCACCGGCAACGGCCGCTGGTCGGTGCTGGACCAGCGTCGGGCCGAGGGCTTCGCCTGGGAGCGGCAATTGCGCCCCTTCCGCATTGCCCGGCCGGGCACCTATGCGCAATACCGGCTGCGCTTCGAAAGCGGCGCGGCCTTCGAGCTGGCAGAGCTGGAGTTGCTGACTTCCGGTCCGGCTGCGCAGGCGATGCCCTGAAGAGGCGCCACTGTTGTTTAGTAAATCTCGCTAAATATGCCGCCTCCAGCGCCGATTCGATTGACGCAAAAAAACGCGACGGATATAAAAACTTCCTGGGGAAAAGAAGGCAAGCAAGGCCTTCTTTGAACTGCAAAAACACAATCAATGTGCGTTTAATAAACCAACACCGGAAGCCCGTGATGACCTTGAACCCGCTGCCCGCCTCACTGCCCATGGGGCCGTGCTGTGCCGAGGTGCAGCCGTGAGCCAAGTCACCATCCGCGACATTGCCGACGCCACCGGGCTGTCGGTGGGGACCGTGTCGCGCGCGCTGAAGAACCAGGCGGGCATGACCGAGGTGACGCGCAACAAGGTGCGCGAGGCCGCGCTGCGCATGGGCTACGACTTCTCGCAGCTGAAGAAAGGCCGCATCCGGCGCATTGCCTTCCTGCTGCACAGCCAGCACAACACGCTGGCCTCCAGCCCCTTCTTCTCGCCCGTGTTGCACGGCGCGGAGGAGGCCTGCCGGCGCGAAGGCATCGCGCTGTCCTTCATCGTGGTCGGCCCGGCGGAGCCGGTGCTGGAGCAGATCCGCCTGCACCAGCCCGACGCCATCCTGTGCGCCGGCTTCTTCGAGCCCGAGGTGCTGGCAGCGCTGAAGCAGACCGGCAAGCCCATGGTGCTGGTCGACATGCAGCGGCGCGGCTTCACCTCGGTGAACCCGGACAACGCGCTGGGCGGCTATCTCGCCACGCGCCACTTGTTGCGCAGCGGGCGCAAGCGCATCGCGATGCTGTCGGGCTCGCTGGCCCACTTCAGCATCCAGCAGCGCAACCGCGGTTTCCGCCAGGCCTTGTTCGAGGCCAAGACGCATGCCGACCCTGACCTGGAAGTCATCGTGCCGAATATGGGCGATGGCGATGACGGCGTCGTCGAGGCCATGCGCAGCCTGCTGAGCCTGCCCAGGCGGCCCGACGCGGTGTTTTGCTACAACGACAGCACCGCCCTGGTGGCCATGAAGCATTGCCTGGGCGCGGGCCTGAAAGTGCCCTACGACATTGCCATCGTGGGCTTCGACGACATCAGCAGCGCCGCTGCCGCCGTGCCGCCTCTGAGCACGGTGCATGTCGACAAGGAGCAGCTCGGCGCCACCGGCGTCGACCTGCTGCTGAACCACAAGCCCGAAGAGCCCATCACCGAGATGACCCTGCCGGTCGAAATGATCGTGCGCGAAAGCAGTTGCGACGAGTAGCGCGCACCCACCCCCAGTTACCTCACCATGTCCGACTTCCCCGACTTCCGCTCTCGGGCGGTGCTGCTCGCCCATGCACAGCACAGCATGAGCTTCTACCACCCGCGCGCCATCGACAAGAGCGGCGGCATGTACCACTACTTCAAGGACGATGGCAGCGTCTACGACGCGCAGCACCGCCACCTGGTCAGCAGCACGCGCTTTGTGTTCACCTACGCGATGGCGTATCGCCACTTCAGCAACCCGGCCTACCTGGACGGGCTGAAGCACGCCGTGCGCTTTCTGCGCGAAGCCCATCGCGACAAGGAACACGGCGGCTATCTCTGGCTGCTGAACTGGCAGGCTGGCCAGCGCGAGGTCGTCGACGGTACCAAGCATGCGTACGGCCAGGCCTTCGTCATGCTGGCCTATGCCCACGCCGTGATGGCCGGTCTGGACGAGGCGCGGCCCTGGCTGGCCGAGGCCTTCGAGGAGATGGACGGCCACTTCTGGGACGCACAGGCCGGCCTGTATGCCGACGAAGCCAGCCGCGACTGGCAGGCGCTGTCGAGTTACCGCGGCCAGAACGCCAACATGCACGCCTGCGAGGCGCTGCAGGCCGCCTATCAGGCGACCGGCGAGGTCCGCTACCTGGAACGCGCCTACACCGTCGCCTTCAACATCACGCAGCGCCAGGCCGAGCGCTGTGGCGGACTGATCTGGGAGCACTACGACACCGCCTGGCAACCCGACTGGCGCTTCAACATCGACGACCCGGCCAACCTGTTCCGGCCCTGGGGCTACCAGCCCGGCCACTTCACCGAATGGGCCAAGCTGCTGGTGCAGCTGGAAGCGCGTGGCGACGTGCTGGGTCATGATCTGAGCTGGGCTTTGCCCACGGCCGAGCGGCTGTTCCAGGTGGCCATGGACAATGGCTGGGACGCCGAGCACGGCGGCCTGGGCTATTCGCTGGCGCCCGACCTCAGCGTCTGCGACGCCGACAAGTATTTCTGGGTGCAGGCCGAGAGCGCCGCCGCGGCGGCCCTGCTGGCCTTGCGCACCGGCGACGCCCGCTACTGGGACTGGTACCAGCGCTTGTGGGCCTACAGCTGGACGCACTTCGTCGACCACGAGCATGGTGCCTGGTATCGCATCCTGGATGGCAACAACCGCAAGCTCAGCGACGAGAAGAGCCCCGCCGGCAAGGTGGACTATCACACCATGGGTGCCTGCTACGACATCGTCGCGGCGCTCGGGAACTCCGGCCATGCATGACGCGCCGCTGATGCTGTGCGCCGGCGAGGCGCTGACCGACCTGATCGACCAGGGCGACGAGCGCTGGGTCAGCCGCGTCGGCGGCTCGGTATGGAATGTCTCGCGCGCGCTGGCCGCCCTGGGCGAGCCCACGGCCTTCGCCGGCGCCGTTAGCCGCGACCGCTTCGGCGACGCGCTGTGGAATGCCAGCGAGGCTGGCGGCCTGGACATGCGCCTGATGCAGCGCGTGCGCCGCTCGCCGCTGCTGGCCATCGTCGAACGCGGCGAGCCGCCCAGCTACTTCTTCGTCGGCGACGACGCGGCCGACCTGCACTTCGACGTCGAGGCCCTGCCGGGCGGCTGGTCCAAGGCGCTGCGCTGGGCACACTTCGGCGGCATCAGCCTGGCGCGCCAGCCGCTGGCCGACCGGCTGGTGGCGCTGGCCGAGCAGCTGAAGGCGCAGGGCGTGGCCATCAGCTACGACCCTAACTACCGCAACCTGATGGACGAGCGCTACACGCCCACGCTGAAGCGCATGGCGGCGCTGGCCGACCTGATCAAGGTGTCCGATGACGACCTGCGCGGGCTGTTCCCGGGCATAGCCGTCGACGAGGCCCTGCGCCAGTTGCGCGCGATGGCCCCGCAGGCCCTGTGCCTGCTGACGCGTGCGGGCGAGGGCGCCAGCCTGTTCCGCGGCAGCGAGCGCTGCGATGCGCTCGCACCGAAGGTTGACGTGGTGGACACCGTCGGCGCCGGCGACGCCAGCGCGGCCGGCTTGCTGTACAGCCTCAGCCGCCATGCCGGGCGCCCGCTGCAGGCCCATCTGCACGCCGCGCTGGCGGCCGGCTCGGCGGCCTGCCTGCAGGCGGGCGCCACGCCGCCCAGCCTCGAGACCATGAACCGCCTGTTCGAACAACTGGAAGCCGGCCTGGCCGCGTGACCCCACAGGAGACATCCGCAATGCCTTCGTTCACCTCATCGGCCTGCCGGGCTGGCCTGCTCGCGCTGTGCGCCGTGGCCGTGTTGCCGCTGCAGGCGCAGACGGCCGATCCGATGCCGGTCAACACCTTCATCGGCACGCAGGACGAAGGCAACACCTTCCCCGGCGCGTCGGCGCCCTTCGGCATGATCCAGGTCAGCCCGACGACCGACCACTACGCCGGCTACCGCTACAGCGACACGCGCATCCGCGGCTTCGGCCATTTCTACCTGTCGGGCGCCGGCTGCTGGGAGCAGGGCGGGCAGTTGCCCGTGCTGCCCGTCACCGGCCGCATCGGCCCCGGGGGCGACTTCGATACCGCCAAGGCGCAGACCATCGACCCGAAAAGCGAAGACGACAAGAGCTTCGACGCCAAGCGCTACGCCGCCGCTTACAGCCACGAAGGCGAGGTCGGCCAGGCGGGCTACTACAAGGTGCAGCTCACAAGCTACGGCGGCATCACGGCCGAGTCCACGGCGCTGACCCGCGCCGCAGCCGAGCGCTACACCTTCACCGCGGGCACGCCCACGGGCCACCTGCTGCTCAACCTCGGGCAGGCCAATGAGCGCCACAACGTCGTCGGCAGCGAAGTGCGGGTGCTGGACGACCGCAGCGTCGAAGGCCGCATCGTCACCAAGAGCTTCTGCGGCGGCGCGCAGTACACGACCTGGTTCCGCATGGTTTTCAACCGGCCTTTCGTCGCCCACGGGATCTGGGACGACCGTGGCGGCCACGTGGGTGCGCGCGGCCCCAGCCAGCAGGGCGAACAGCGGCCGCACGGCCTGTGGCTGAGCTTCGATGTGAAGGACGACAAGGCGGTGACAGCCGTCAGCGCGATCTCGCATGTGGACGCCGAGGGCGCCCGCATCAACCTGCGCGCCGAGGGCATGAAGGGCGACCAGCCGATGAGCTTCGACGCGATGCGCGAGCAATCGCAGGCCGCGTGGAAGCGCGAGCTCTCCAGCATCCGCATCGCCGGCGGCAGCGCCGACGACCGCACCGTGTTCTATACCGCGCTGTACCACGCGCTGCTGCAGCCGCTGACCGGCAGCGACGCCGACGGTCGCTACCGCGGCTACGACGACGCCATCCACACCGCCAAGGGCTGGACCTACTACGAGTTCTTCTCGCTGTGGGACACCTACCGCACGCAGAACCAGCTGCTGGCGCTGCTGCGCCCCGAGCGCTCGCGCGACATCGCCAACTCGGTGCTGAAGATCCGCGAGCAGGGCGGCTGGCTGCCGCGCTGGGGCTATGCCAACTTCGAGACCAACATCATGACCGGCGACCCGGTCACGCCTTTCCTCGTCGACCTGTGGCGCTTCGGTGCGCTGAAGGGCCGCGAGCGCGAAGCCTATGCCGCGCTGCGCGAGAACGCGTTTGGCGTGCCGCCGCAGCGCATCCGCGCCCAGGGCCGTGCCGGCAACCCCAGCTATCTGAAGCAGGGCTTCGTTCAGTTCGACCGTGGCTTCGTCGCCAAGGGCATGGACACCGACCCGCACCACGGCGCTTCCGCCACGCTGGAGTACGCGCTGGCCGACAGCGCGCTGGCCGTCATGGCCAAATCGCTGGGTCAGGCACAGGACGCACAGCTGCTGAGCCAGCGCGCGCTGAACTGGCGCAAGCTTTGGGGTGCCGACGTGGTGGACGCCGGCACCGGCCTGCGCGGTTTTCCCCGACCGCGCCTGCTGGACGGCAGTTGGTTCACCGAGCTGGACGGCAAGTACGACCCGCGCGCCGAGCGTGGCTTCCACGAAGGCACTGCCTGGCAGTACCAGTGGCTGGTGCGCCAGGACATCCCCGGCCTGGTCTCGGCCATGGGCGGCCCGGCCAAGGCGGCGCAGCGGCTGGACCACTTCTTCGACCACGACGCGCTGCTGGCGGACCCGGCGACGGCCGTGCGCAAGTCCTGGGTGGTCGGCCCCTACAGCTACTACAGCCAGTTCCGCTACAACCCCAACAACGAGCCCGACCTGCACGCGCCGTGGACCTACACGCAGATCGGCCAGCCCTGGAAGACCACCACCGTGCTGCGTGCCGCGGAAACGCTGTTCGGCAATGCGCCCAACGGGGTCACCGGCAACGACGACCTGGGCACCATGTCGGCCTGGTACCTGTTCAGCGCCCTGGGGCTGTACCCCGACACGCCCGGCAGCGGCCGCTTCCTGCTGCACGCGCCGCGCTTCAGCCGCGCCGAGATCGACCTCGGCACCGGCCGCACGCTGCGCATCGAAGCCCCCGACGCCAAGCCGGGTGAACGCCGCTTCGTTCAGTCCGTCATGCTGGGCGGCAAACCGGTGAGCCAGGTGTGGCTGAGCTGGGAGCAGCTGCAGGCTGCAGGCACACTCGGCTACCAACTCTCGATTCAGCCTGACACCAGCGGCTGGGGCACGCGCGCCCGCGACCTGCCCCAACCCCCGGCCGGTATCGCGCCGTAGAGCGCGCCAGCCCGATCACAAGCATTCAACAGGAGACAGCATGGCAAACATGGCACACAACACGGCGAGCGCCGTGCGGCAGGACGGGGGAGGCGGGGCACTGACGAACGAGGGCAACACCAGCGCCCTGGTCATCGTCACCCTCCTCTTCTTCATGTGGGGCCTGATCACGTCGCTGAACGACGTGCTCATCCCCCACCTGAAGGCCATCTACACACTGAGCTATGTGCAGGCCATGATGGTGCAGTTCTGCTTCTTCGGCGCCTACTTCGTCGTGTCGCTGCCGGCGGGCGCGCTGATCCGCCGCATCGGCTACCAGAAGGGCGCCGTGGCGGGCCTGCTGGTGGCGGCCGGCGGCTGCGCGCTGTTCTACCCGGCCGCGTCGTCGGGCTATGGCCTCTTCCTGTTCGCCTTCTTCGTGCTGGCCTCGGGCATCACCATCCTGCAGGTGGCGGCCAACCCCTACGTCACGGTCCTCGGCCCGCCGCGCACGGCGTCCAGCCGGCTGACGCTAACGCAGGCCTTCAACTCCCTGGGCACCACCATCGGCCCGGCCGTGGGTGGCATCCTGATCCTGTCCACCGCAGGCGTGGCGGCCGCCGCTGCCGATGCGGCCACCGTACGCGGCCCCTACCTGGCGCTGGCCGGCGCGCTGGCGGTGCTGGCCGTGCTCTTCCTGGCCGCCAAGCTGCCGCAGATCGCCGACAGCGACGACGAGGCGCTGCCGGGTGAAAGCCACGGTTCGGCCTGGGCGCACCGTCACCTGCTGCTGGGCGTCATCGGCATCTTCCTCTACGTCGGCGCCGAGGTCAGCATCGGCAGCTTCCTGATCAACTTCCTGGGCGAGTCCAACATCGCCGGCCTGTCGCACGCCGATGCTGCCCACTACGTCAGCATCTACTGGGGCGGCGCCATGGTGGGCCGCTTCATCGGCTTCGCCGTGATGCGCGTGGTGAGCCCGGGCAAGACGCTGGCGTTCAACTCGCTGGCGGCCATTGCGCTGGTGCTGGCCGCCACCTTCGGCAGCGGCAGCTTGGCGATGTGGGCCATCCTGGCGGTCGGCCTGTGCAACTCCATCATGTTCCCCACCATCTTCAGCATGGCCCTGCACGGCCTGGGCAAGTACACGGGCCAAGGCTCGGGCCTGCTGTGCATGGCCATCGTCGGCGGAGCGGTCGTGCCGTTCGCCCAGGGCGCGCTGGCCGACTGGATGGGCGTGCAGATGTCCTTCCTGCTGCCGGCGGCCTGCTACGCCTTCATCCTGTACTTCGGCGCCAAGTACGCCGCGATGTACACGCAGCCTTGACCCCCATCGACCTGACCTGAATGCGGTCCGGAACCGTCGCGGGCGCGCGCCATCTGGCGCCGCGCCGGGCCGCGCCTTTGTCTTCAACGCCACCCGGTATGCCGCTCAAGCCTTCACGCCTCTGGCCCGCGCTGCTGGTGCTGCTCGCCTTCACCGTGCGTGCCGAAACCGTCGACCGCTTCACGCTGTCGCGCGGCGGCGTGGCGCTCGAAGTGAGCGCGCCGGCCGGCGGCGTCGTGCGAATCCGCATGGGGCGTGGCCAACTGCCTGAAGACGCTTCGTGGGCGGTGCCTGCGAGCGCGCGACGCCCATTGACGCCGCTGCAGGTGCACCGCACCGGCGCGTACGTGGAGCTGCGCACGCCCACCGTCGCCGCACGCATCGACATACGCACGCTGCGCACCGAGGTGCTGGACGGCAGCGGGCAGTTGCTGTTCGACGGCTGCGCCGCGCTGGCTTCTGCTGCCGGCTTCCAGCTGCGCGCCCGCCTGAGTGGCGATGACCACATCTTCGGGCTGGGCGACAAGACCGGGACCTTCGACCGCAAGGGCGGTTCGTTCGTGATGTGGAACTCGGACGCCTACAAGTTCAGCCAGGCGACCGACCCGCTCTACAAGTCCGTCCCTTTCTTCATGGCCGTCAGCGACGGTGGCCGGGCGACGGGTGTCTTCCTCGACAACAGCTGGCGCACCCGCTTCGATTTCGGCAAGGCAGAGCGCGACGGGCTGACGATCAGCGGGGAGGGCGGCCCGCTGGACTATTACGTCATGGTCGGGCCCGCGCCGCAGGACGTCCTGAAGCAATACGCGCAGCTCACCGGCATGCCGCCGCTGATGCCGCAGTGGGCACTGGGCTTCCAGCAGTCCAAGTGGAGCTACAAGACCGACGCCGAGGTCCGTGCCATCGCCAGCCGGTTGCGCAGTGAAAACCTGCCCGCCGATGTCATCTACATGGACATCGACTACCAGGATCGCTCGCGTCCGTTCACCGTGAACCGCGAGGCTTTTCCCGATCTGCCCCAGCTGGCCAGAGACCTGCGCGAGCAGGACCTGCGCCTGGTGCTGATCACCGACCCCCACATCGCCAAGGCGCCCGGCCAGGGCTACGCGCCTTACGACAGCGGCGTCGCGCAGGACCTGTTCCTGAAGCTGCCTGGCGGTGGGCTCTACTCGGGCGACGTGTGGCCGGGTGCTTCGGTGTTCCCGGACTTCAGCCGCGCTGTCGTGCGCGACTGGTGGGGCCGGCTCTACGCGGGCTTCGTCGACGCCGGCGTGGCGGGCTTCTGGAACGACATGAACGAGCCGGCCATCTTCAACGTGGCTGCCAAGACCATGCCGCTGGACGTTGTGCACCGCATCGCCAGCGACGACTTCAGGCCACGCACCGCCAGCCACGCCGAGCTGCACAACGTCTACGGCCAGCTCAACTCGCGGGCCACCTTCGAGGGCCTGCTGCGCCTGCAGCCGGACGCGCGCCCCTTCGTGCTGACACGCGCCAGCTTTGCCGGCGGCCAGCGCTACGCCGCCACATGGACGGGCGACAACGTGTCGAGCTGGCAGCACTTGAAGATGGGCGTGCACCAGCTCATCAACCTGGGCCTGAGCGGCTTTGCCTACGCCGGCAACGACGTGGGCGGCTACGCGGGCGAGGCGCCGTCGCCCGAGCTGCTGACGCGCTGGTTCCAGATCGGCGCCTTCATGCCTTTGTTCCGCTCGCATGCCGAGACCAATCGCCCCGACCAGGAACCCTGGGTGGGCGCTGCTGCGCAGGTGGACATTCGCCGACGCTTCATCGCCGAGCGCTACCGGCTGATGCCCTATCTCTACACCGCGGCAGAGCACAACAGCCGCACCGGCATCCCGCTGCTGCGTCCGGTGTTCCTGAACTTCCCGGACGTGCTAGCCAAGGGTGACCGCCTCGGCGGCAGCGAGGACCAGTTCATGGTGGGTGGCGATCTGCTGGTCGCACCATCACCCACGCAGGAATCGCCGGGCGACTACGCCGTGGAGCTGCCCGGCACCGGTTGGTACGACTACTGGAGCGGTCGACGCGTGGCCGGTCAGCGCCTGACCGTCACGCCCACCCTCGACAGCTTGCCGGTCTATGTCCGCCCCGGGGCCATCCTGCCTCGACAGCCGCTGGTGCAAAGCACCGCCATCACGCCGACGGGGCGGCTGGAGCTGCACATCTATCCCGGTCCCGACTGCCGCGGCGACCTCTACGCCGACGATGGCGTGAGCCAGGCCTACCGGCGCGGCGCCTTCCTGCGCCAGCACCTGCGCTGCGAGACCACGCCCACCGGCCTGCGCGTGCTGTTCGATAGCCGCCAGGGCGGATGGGCGCCGTGGTGGAGCGGCCTCAGCCTCGTCATCCATGGGTGGGCCGACGGCGCCGTGCCTGCCGCCGTCGCCGGCACGGCGACGCTCGCCACTTCTTTGGACCCGGCCCAGGACGCCGCCGTGGTGCTCGCGCCGGACATGCCCGGCGGGGCGATAGACATCACGCGCTAGCCATGCACACCGAACCCGACCACGCACGCAATCCCATCCGCTGGATCTCCAGCCTGTACTTCGTGCAGGGCATGCAGTTCTTCGTCGTCATGCTCATCGCCGGGCTGATGTTCAAGCGCATGGGCGTGGCCAACGATCAGATCGCGCGCTGGACCGGCCTCATCGGCCTGGCCTGGGCATTCAAGCCCTTGTGGAGTCCGCTGATCGAACTGGCGTCCAGCAAGAAAGCCGTCGTCATTGCGATGCAGTTCAGCGGTGCCGTGGGCCTGGCTTTGCTGGCGCTGGCGTTGCAGGCCAACGCCTTCTTCGCCTTGAGCATCGCCGTGCTGTTCTTCCTGGCCTATGCCTCGGCCACGCACGACATCGCTTGTGACGGGCTCTACATGGGCGCACTGGACCCGAAGCGCCAGGCCACCTATGCCGGCTGGCAGGGCGCCTTCTTCAATGCCTCCAAGTTCCTGACCTTGGGCGGCCTGATGGTGCTGGCCGGCCAGCTCGAAACCCGTCTGGGTGTGTTCAACGCGTGGAGCGTGATCTTCGGTCTGCTCGCCGCGCTGCTGACTGCACTGGCGGCGTGGAATGCCAGGTTTCTGCCCGATCCGCAGCGCACGTCCACGGAGCCTGTCAAGCTGGCCAGGGTCCTGACCGATTTCCTGAAGAAGCCCGGCATCTGGAAGATGCTGGTGTTCATCGTCGTCTTCCGTCTTGCCGAGGGCCAGGTGCAGACCATCGGGCCGCTGTTCCTGGTGGAGGCGCGCGACAAAGGCGGGCTGGGATTGAGCAGCGAGCAGGTGGGCGGCGCCTACGGCACCATCGGCACGGCTGCCTTCCTGGTCGGCTCCATCCTGGGCGGCTACTTCACTTCATGGCTGTCGCTGCGCCGCGCCATGCCGGTGCTGGTGATCGCGATGACCGTGCCCAACGTGGTGTTCTGGGCCTTGAGCGTGGCGCTGCCGACTTCGCTCTGGGCCATCAGCGCGGCGGTGGGCCTGGAGATGCTGGCCTATGGTTTCGGCTTTGTCGGCATGGTGCTCTTCATCATGCAGGCCGTGGCTCCGGGCCGTTTCCCGACGGCGCATTACGCGCTGGGCTCGGGCGTCATGCAACTGGGCTTCGTCCTCGCCAAGTTCATCAGCGGCGACATCCAGGTGTCGGTCGGCTACCCGCACTTCTTCGCCTGGACCGTCGCCTGCGGCCTGCCGGCGCTCGTCCTGCTGCTGTGGGTGCCCATCCCGCGCGGCGTCTCGTCGTCGACCTGAGCCGCCCGCCTGCCGCTTCGCGTCGGATGAAAAGAAAAGGCCCGGCCTTCTCAGGTCGAGCCCCTCTGCCGAAGCTTTGGAGTCAGTTCAGGCCGACACCATCTCCTCGCCCTCCGGCCTTGCCTTCTTCTTGCGGCTGAAGCGCTGGATGGCGTCATCGACCACTTCGTAGAGCACCG
Source organism: Roseateles sp. NT4 (assembly GCF_051857475.1). Taxonomy (NCBI): domain Bacteria; kingdom Pseudomonadati; phylum Pseudomonadota; class Betaproteobacteria; order Burkholderiales; family Sphaerotilaceae; genus Roseateles; species Roseateles sp. NT4. The sequence goes on from NZ_JBPZGZ010000004.1 coordinate 209,986, forward strand.
GGATCACCAGCAGGCTCAGGAAGGTCGACGTGATCAGCCCGCCGATGACGACGATGGCCATCGGGGCGCGGAAGCTCGGGTCTGTGCCGAAGCCCAGGGCGATGGGCATCATGCCAGCGCCCATGGCCAGGGTCGTCATGACGATGGGGCGGGCGCGCTTGTGGCAGGCATCCAGCAGCGCATCCAGACGGCTCAGCCCCTGCTCGCGCTGGGCGACGATGGCGTACTCCACCAGCAGGATGGAGTTCTTGGTCGCGATGCCCATCAGCATGATCATGCCGATCATGGCCGGCATGCTGAGGTCGGTGCCCGTCACGAACAGGGCCAGGATGGCGCCCGGGATGGACAGCACCAGGGCGCCCAGGATGGTCACCGGCTGGATCCAGGCATGGAAGAGCAGCACCAGCACGATGTAGATGCAGGCGACCCCCGTGCCCATGGCCAGTGCAAAGCCCTGGCCCAGTTCGGCAAAGGCCTCGGCGTCGCCGATCTCGGCCTTGGTCACGCCCGGCGGCAGGTTGGCGATGCTGGGCAGGGCCGCGGCGGCCGCCTGCACCTCGCTCAGCGGCATGCCGTTCAGCTCGATCTCGAAGTTGACGTTGCGCAGGCGGTCGAAGCGGTCGATCTGGGCCGGGCCGCTGGTCACCGTCAGGTCCGCCACCTGCTGCAGCGGCACCGGGCCGCGGCTGCCGGGCACGGTCAGCTGGCCGAGCAGGGCCAGGTCGGCGCGGGCCGCGTCGGGCAGGCGCACGACGATGGGCACCTGGCGCTGCGACAGGTTGAGCTTGGGCAGGAACTGGTCGTAGTCGCCGGCCGTCGCGATGCGCAGCGTGTCGGCAATCGCCACGGTGGACACGCCCTGGTCGGCCGCACGCGCTGCGTCGGGGCGCACGATGAGTTCGGGGCGCTGCAGGCTGGAGCTGCTCGTCACCTGGCCGATGCCGTGCAGGCCGCGCAGCTCCTTCTCGACCTTGGCCGCATGGGCCGCCAGGACGTCGCCGTCCTCGCCGGCCAGCACGAGCTGGTATTTGTCGTTGGAGCCGCCGAAGGTCACCTTGAGGCGGGCGCCGGCGATGTTCTCCAGCTTCTCGCGCAGTTCGCGTTCGATCTGCTGCTTGCTGATGCCGCGGCGTTCATGACGCGGCGTCAGGTTCAGCGTCAATGTGGCCTTGCGAGCCTCGGCCGCGCCACCCATGGCGAAGGGGTCGCCGCCGGCGCTGCCACCGCCCACCGCGGTGTAGACCAGCTTGACCTGCTTGTGGGCAGCCGCCACGGCGCGTGCCTGCTCGGCGATGGCCGCCGTCTGCGCGTAGGTGCTGCCGGGCGGCAGCTCGATGCTGATCTGGGTCTGGCTGAGGTCGTCCGGCGGGATGAAGGCGCCGGGGATCTTGCCCATGAACAGCGGCGTGCAGGCGGCCACGGCGAAGACCGCGGTGATGGCCAGGGTCTTGCCCTTGTGCGTGAAGGCCCAGCGCGCGGCCTTCATGTAGGTGGGCATCCAGAACGGTTCCTTGTGCTGCTTCTTGGGCGCCTTCAGGATGTAGGCGGCCATCATCGGCGTCAGCATGCGGGCGACGACGAGGGAGAAGAACACGGCGATGGAGGCCGTCCAGCCGAACTGCACGAAGAACTTGCCGACCACGCCGCTCATGAAGGCGGTGGGCAGGAAGACGGCGATCAGCGTGAAGGTCGTGGCGATGACGGCCAGGCCGATCTCGTCGGCGGCCTCGCGGGCGGCTTCCAGCGGCGTCTTGCCCATCGTCAGGTGGCGCATGATGTTCTCGATCTCGACGATGGCGTCGTCCACCAGCACGCCGATGACGAGGGACAGCGACAGCAGCGTCACGACGTTCAGCGTGAAGCCCATCCAGTACATGACGAGGAAGGCCGGAATCGCCGACAGCGGCAGGGCCACGGCGCTGACGAAGGTGGCACGCCAGTCGCGCAGGAACAGGAACACGACCAGCACGGCCAGGGCCGCGCCTTCCAGCAGCAGCTTCATGCTGCCGTCGTAGTTCTCGATGACGGGGTCGACGAAGTTGAAGGCCTCGGTGACCGTGATGTCGGGATGGGCGGCCTTGAGCTCTTCCAGCGCAGCGCGGATGCGCTCGGCCACGTCCACCTCGCCGGCGCCCTTGGCGCGCACGATCTCGAAGCCCACGACGGCCTTGCCGTTCAGGAAGGCACCGGCGCGGCGTTCGGCCAGCGTGTCGCTGACGGTCGCGACCTGGTCCAGGCGGATGTGCCGACCGTCGGACAGCGGGATGCTCATCGCCGCCAGTTCGTCCGCCGTCTGCACGGTGGCGATGGTGCGCAGCGACTGCTCGGCGCCGCCCAGCGTCGCGCGGCCGCCGGGGGCTTCCTGCTGCACCTGCTTGAGCTGGCGCGACACATCGGCCGCGCTGACGCGCAGGGCCAGCAGGCGGGCCGGGTCGATCTCGACGCGCAGCTCGCGGCTGACGCCACCGACGCGGGCCACCGAGCCCACGCCGCGCACGGCCAGCATGCGTTTGGCGACCTGGTTGTCGACGAACCAGGACAGGGCCTCGTCGTCCATGCGGTTGCTTGAGACCGTGTAGGTCAGGATGGGCATGCCCGACAGGTTCATCTTGGTGATGACCGGGTCGCGCAGGTCGGCGGGCAGGTCGGCGCGCACCTTGGCGACGGCGTCGCGGGTGTCGTCCAGGGCCTCCTGCAGTGGCTTCTCCAGGCGGTACTCGACGGTGACGGTCGCGATGCCGTCCTGCACCTTGGTGTAGATGTGCTTGACGCCGGTGGCCGTGGCGACCGAGTTCTCGATCTTGCGGGCGACCTCGGTTTCCATCTGCGCAGGCGCGGCGCCGGGCAGGGAGGCGCTGATGACGATGGTGGGCAGTTCGATGTCGGGGAACTGCTGGACCTTCATCTGCTTGAAGCCGTAGAGCCCGGCCGCCGTCAGCATGATGAAGAGCATGATGGCCGGCACCGGGTTGGCGATGGACCAGCGGGAGACGTTGAACATGGTGGCGTCTCCTTACTGCGCCACGCGGACCGTGTCGCCGTCCACCAGGAAACCGACGCCGGACTCGACGACGGCGACGCCGGCAGCCAGGCCCGACTTCACCTCGACGCGGTTGCCCTCGCGGCGGCCGACCTGCACCTTCTGCTCGCGCACCTTCGTGCCGTCGATGCGGAAGACATAGCTGAAGCCGTCACGCAGCAGCACGGCCGTCTGCGGCAGGGTCAGGGCGCTGCTCTCGCCGAGCACGAAGTCGCCGCGGGCGAACAGGCCGGCGCGCAGGGCCTCACCGGCCTTCAGGTCAACATAGACGAGGCCGTTGCGGGTCTGGGCGTCGATCTGCGGCGCGACGCGACGGATGCGGCCTTCCAGGGCCGGCGCGCCGCTGGGCTGCACACGCACGGTCTGGCCGACCTTGAGCTGGGCGAGCTCGGCACCCGGCACCTCGGCCCGCCATTCCAGGCGGCCCTGACGCTGCAGGCGGAACAGCTCCTGGCCCGGCTGGACCAGGGCGCCCGGAGTGGCGACGCGGGCGCTGATGACGCCGTCGTCCGGTGCGGTGATGCGGGTGTAGGACAGGCGCAACTGGTCAGCCTGCACGCGGGCCTTGGCGGCTTCGACACGGGCCTGGGCGGCGCTGTCGGCGGCCAGGGCCTGGTCGATGGCCTGGGGCGACAGGGCCTCGCTGCCCTGCAGCGTCTTGACGCGTTCGGCGGTCTGGTGGGCTTCGCGGGCCGAGGCTTCCGCTTCGAGCAGCGCGGCCTTGCTGGCGGCGAGGTCGGCCTCCAGCGTGCCGGGGCTCAGGCGGGCCAGCAACTGGCCCTTCTTGACGCGGTCACCCACGTCGACCTCGAGGCTGGCCAGGCGCTGGCCGCCGATCTCGGCGCCGATGATGGCTTCCTGCCAGGCGGCGATGGAGCCGGTGCCCGACAGGGTCTGGGCCCAGGTGCCCGCCTGGGGCAGCACGCGCTTGACGGTCAGGGCCGGCTTGGGAGCTGCGCTGGCGGCTGCGTCGGCAGCAAAAGCGGGGCTGGACAGGGCAGCCACGAAAGCGGCCGCGAGGGCGACGGTCAGGGCGGCGGTGACGGCGGTGGCGTAGGGAATGCGGATCTTCATGGCGTTCAGCGCGCGGAGGCGGTGTTCGTGTTCGTGAGGGCGTCGGCGGTCCAGCCGCCGCCGAGGCTGCGATAGAGGCGGATCCAGGCCAGGGCGTGTTCGGCGCGCACGCTGAGCACGGCGTCGTAGGCGGCCAGGGCGTTGCGGAAGGTGGTGTTGCGCTGCACACCGCTCTGCAGGCCGGCCTGGGCCTGGGAGTAGGAGCGCAGGGCGATGCCTTCCCACTCGCGCTTGACGGCGTCCACCTCGCGTTCGCGCTCGGCGCCGGCGGTCACGCGTTGCAGCGACTCTTCCACCTCGCTCGTGGCCACCAGCCATTGGGCCTGCAGCGCGGCTGCGGCTTCCTCGGACGCCGCCTTGGCCGCATCGCCAGCGGCCACCAGGGCGCCGCCGTCGAACAGCGGCAGGGTCAGGCTGGGGCCGAAGGACCACATCGAGCCGTGGCTGTTCTTGCCGCCCACGCGCAGCTGCGATTCACCGGCCATGGCGGCGAGGCTGAGCTGCGGGTAGCGCTGGGCATCGACGCTGCGCTGCTGCTGCACGGCGGCCAGCCAGCGCTGATGAGCGGCGGCGAGGTCGGGGCGCTGGGCCAGCAATTGGGCGGGCAGGGCGCTGACGTCGAAGCCCGGTGCCCGCGGCTGGGTGCGGCGCAGCTCGAAGCCTTGGGTGGCGATCTCGGGCGGCGCCAACTCGGCGGCCAGCGTGTCGGCCCGCTCGGCGCACAGCACGGCCAGGGTCTGCAGCGCGATCTGGGCTTCGGCTCGCCACTGGCTGCGGCCGGCGGAGGCCGCGGCGCGCTCGGTGTTCAACAAGGCGGCGTCGCTGGCGCTCATGAGGCCGGCCTGCTGCTGCAGGCGGCCCCAGCCGGCGATCTGCTCGGCGAAGCGCGTGTCGAGCTCGGCCGACTCTTCGTGGGCCTGGGCCAGGCGCAGTTGCACATAGGCCTGGGCGACATCGGCCGCCAGGCTGACGCGGGCGGCGTGCCAGTCGGCCGTCGCGGCGTTGGCCTGGGCGGCGGCGGCCAGTGCGGCGGCGCGCTGGCCGCCGAAGAGATCGATCTCCCAGCTGGCGCTGAATTGCGCGCTGGCCTGGGTGCTGTCCCCGGCCACCCCGTTCAGCGCGCGGCCGCGCTGGACCTGGGCACCGATGCCGCCCTGCGGCATCAGCCCCGCTCGGGCCTGGGCGGCGCCGGCCTCCGCCTGCCTGCGGCGCGCGGCCGCCTGTTCCAGCGTCGGGCTCTGGCTTTCCGCCCGCGCGATGAGGCGGGCGAGCAGGGGGTCTTCGAAGCTCTGCCACCACTGCGTCAAGGCGGCCGTGCTGCCGCCGTGAGGCAGGGGCGAGCGCCAGGCGGCGGGGATGGCGGCGGGCGTGGGCGGCGCAGCGGGTGGCGCCGTCATGCAGGCGGTCAGCAGGGCCAGCAGCGGCGCGGCGAAAAGGAGGCGTCGGTTCATGGGGTCTTGGCGTGTTGGGCACGCTCGTAGGCGACGAGGGCGCAGCCCCAGTCGGCCAGGCGCTTGCAGGTCTGCTCGAGCAGGGGGTCGTCGGCCAGCAGTTCGGGGTGGAAGGCGTCCAGCATGGGCCGGGTCATGGAGTAGTCGTGGGCCATGGCCTGCAGGCCCATGGCGAGCTGGTGGATGGCGGCCGTGGGCTCGGCCAGGCCGGCGTGCTGGGCCAGCAGGCGGGCGAAGCGGTCGAAGATGGGCCCGACTTCCTGGGCCACCGTCTCCATGAAGATGGGGCTGGGCGCCTGCATCTCGCGGAAGAACAACTGGGCGCTGCAGGCGCCGTCGTCGAACAAAAAGGGCTGCAGGAAGCGGAGGATGGACTCGTGCAGGCTCAAGGCCGGGTCGTCGAAGCCGGCGAGCCGCTGCTGCAGGTCGACGACCGGCAGGCGCAGCACCTCGCGGTAGAGGCCGTCCTTGTCGCTGAAGTGGTAGTGGATGGCGCCCGGGTTGACGCCGGCGGCGGCGCAGATCTCGCGCGTCGTCACGGCGTCGACGCCGCGTTCGCCGAACAGGCGCATGGCCTCCTGAAGCAGGCGCTCGCGCGGTGGCAGGGGGGCGGTGGAAGAAGGCTTTTCAGCACGCATGGGGGCGCACTGTAAAGCCAACCAAGCGCTTGCTTGGTCGCGTTTTGTATCGTTTCTTATCGCCTCGCGACTGACGGCGGGCGACGCAAGGGCTCAGATCGGAGCTGCCGGCAGGGGGTGCTTCCGGCACGGGAACGGTCTTTGCCGGCCTGCAAGGGCGGCGTCGGCCGCAAGGCGCTGCCAGGCGATGGTGGCGTGAACCGCTTCATCAACTCTGGAGAGTTCATCATGAGCAGGAAATTCAACCCCTTGTCGACGGCCGTTGCCGTGGCGACCGCCACCCTGGTGATCGGCATCGCCGGCTGCGCTTCCACGCGCACCAGCGAAGAAACCGCCGGCCTGTCGCGCGACGCGGACACCACCCCCACGCTGGCCCAGGCCACGCCGACGAATCCGCTGGACACGACCAGCCAGCCCAACCCGGTGGATACGACGACGGTGGCCATGCCGGCCGAGACGCCTGCCCCGGCTGCGCCGGTGGCGAGCATCGAGCCGCAGCCCACCACGATCAGCGAAGCCACGCCCGCGTCGCCGCCCGCGACGGATGTCAGCGCGGCGCCGGCCATGCCGGCCCAGACGCAGCAGCCCAGCACACCGGCCTATCCCAGCGATACGACGGCTTCGAGCACGGCAACGACCACCACGACCAACACCACAACCAGCAGCAGCAACGCCGACCAGGCCCTGGCGCCGCGCCCCGACCGCCACTGAGGCGGGAGCGGCTAGGGCGCGAGCGCTTGATTGAGCGCTTGTGCCGGCCGCAGTGAGCCGACGTCGATGCCGCGCCAGTTGCGCAATTGCAAGTGGCTGTAGCTGTGTAGCAGCTCGTCCTCGGTCCTCAGCAGGGCTTGGGTGACGGCTGCGAACGCCGCTTCAGCCGCGCGCACGGCACCGTCGTCGATCTTCAGCGCGATGCCGAGGCCGAGTTCCGGCAGGGCTGCGCAATAGACGCCCTCGGCGCCGATCTTGCAGAAAACGCGTTCGCCGTAGGCCTGCATGACGCGGGTGTCGAAGCGGTCCGTGCCGCCCACCATGAAGGGCGCGATGGCGGCTGCCTGGCGCAGCCTGCGCGCCGCGCGGGCATTGCCGTCCGACAAGCCGTGTCCGGTGCCGCAACGCGCAAACGCGAGCGCCAGTGAACGCAGGGGTAGGGCGAAGGTCGGAATGGAGCAGCCGTCGGTACCGCGAGGCGCTCGCTCGACGTCCATGCCCGTTGTTGCCGACAAGGATGCCGACACCTCGCGCATGACGGGGTGTTCCGCCGCCACGTAGCCGCGTGCGAACTCTGCCGGCTCGGCGCCGGCGTTGCGCGCCATCAGACAGGCCACGCAGACAAAGCCGCTGTGCTTGCCCGAGCAGTTGTTGTGCAGTGGCGTGGCGAGTTCGCCGCGCGCCACCATGCCGCGCAGCACCGGGTCGCGGCTGGGCCATTGCGTGCCGCATTCCAGGGCGTCTGCATCGAGTGCCAGCTTGGCAAGCACTCCCGCGGCCGTGGCCACATGCTCGGGTTCGCCGCTGTGCGAGGCGCAGGCCAGGGCCAGCTCGGCGTCGTTCAGGCCGAAGCTCTCGGCCGCACCAGTCGCCACCAGCGGCAAGGCCTGCAGCAATTTAACGGCCGAGCGCGGAAAGATGGGCCGGTCGATATCGCCCAGGGCCGTGTGCACGGCGCCCGAGGCATCGACGATGGCCAGGGCGCCGGCGTGGCGGGATTCGACGGCGCTGCCGCGCAGGACTTCGATGAGGACGGGGTTCATGCCGCCATCATCCATGAAGAAGAAAAGGCCCGATGCGCTCAGGCATCGGGCCCCGGTGTCGGTCAGCGCCTGTAGAGCAACTCTTCAGCTGCAACTCCGGCTCGCGACACTTCAATTTAGTCGAGTGGCGACGGCTGCACAGGTGAGAGAAGCCGCGTGCTGTCGTCGGCCAAGCCCTACGCAGCGAGTGCAGCGACGGTGAAGCGGGCGCGCAGATGGCGGGGCTGCTCGATCTCGTCGGCGATGGCCACGGCCAGGTCGGCCACCGAGATGCCGGCGGGGGCGTCGCCCGCCATCAGCAGCTGTTCGCCGCCGCTACGGTAGCCGCCGGTGCGCTGGCCCGGAGCCAGCAGGGCCGGCGGGCTCAGGAAGGTCCAGTCCAGCGCCGTGTTGCCGCGCAGGGTTGTCAGGTGGTCACGCGCGGCGCGGGCGCCCGGGACGATGTTGGGCGGTACATGGCCGGCGAACTCGGGGGTGTCGACCAGCTGCACACCGGGCGCCACAAAGAGGCTGCCGGCGCCGCCGACGACCAGCAGCCGCTTGACGCCGCTGGCCTCGACGCCCTGGGTGATGGCCGTGGCGCCGCGCAGGAACTTGTCGTAAAGCTCGGTCTCGTTCCAGCCCGGGTTGAAGGCCGACACGACCGCGTCGTGGCCGCGCACCGCGGCTGCCACGGCGCTGGCGTCGTAGGCGTCCGTGGCGATGGCAGTCAGCCCGGCGCGGGCCTGCAGCTTGGCCGGGTCGCGCACCAGCGCGGTGACCCGGTGGCCACGTTGCAGCAGTTCGGCGAGGACGGCGCTGCCGACAAAACCGGTGGCGCCGATGAGGGCGATGTTCATGGAGTTCTCCTAGGGGTTCAAAACGATGAATGAACGATATGGGCTTCACGATATGGCGATAAGACGGTCAAAATCGACAACACCTTGAAGCGATGCTTAAAGATGGACGAACTCAAGCCCTATGCCGTCTTTGCCGAGACCGTGGCGGCCGGCTCCATGAGTGCGGCCGGGCGGCGTCTGGGCATGAGCGCCTCGGCCGTCAGCCAGACGCTGCGATCGCTGGAGCGCCAGATGGGCGTCACGCTGCTGCACCGCTCGACGCGCAAGCTGACGCTAACCGAGGCCGGTAAGCGCTGCTATCCGCATTGCCTGCGCCTGGTCGAGGCGGCGCGCGCGGCGGCGGAGTCGCTGGTTCATGCGCGCGATGCGCCCAGCGGCGAACTGCGCGTGGCAGCGCCCGTCGGCTTTGCCGCCCACATCGCCCAGGCCCTGGCGCCGGTGCTGGCCCAGGCGCCGGGCCTGAGGCTGCGCCTGCTGGTGGACGACGCCATGATCGACCTCATCGATGAGCGCATCGACATCGCGGTGCGCGTCGGCCAGCTGGCCGACTCCAACTGGATCGCGCGGCCGCTGTGCGAGATCGAGATGATCCTGTGCGCAGCGCCGGCCTACGTCGAGCGCCACGGCCTGCCGGCCACGCCGGCCGACCTGCCTGGCTTCGACTGGATCGCCTGGGCCCGCGAGACCCAGGACGGCGGCGATGCCGCGCCGACCATCGCCCTGCTGCTGCATGGCGCCGGCGGCGAAAGCCAGCGCGTGCAGCTACCCGTGCGCGTCGCCAGCAACAACCACATGGCCTTGCAGCAGATGTGTGAGCAGGGCTTGGGGCTTGCCCGGCTGGGCTACGCCGACGTGCTGGCTCAGTTGCAGCGTGGCACGCTCGTGCACTTGCTGCCGCAATGGCGCATCACGCCGCTACCGGTGGCTGCCGTGTCGCAGCGGCGCGAAGGTGAGCCGGCCAAGGTGAGGGTGGCGGTGGAGGCGTTGAAGCGTTACTTCGCGACGCTGCCAGGGCTGGCGACCTAGGTCTCGGCCTGCTGACCGTTGCTCTGCTCAGTGGGACGAGCGCCGGAATAGAAAAATCCATGAAACCCTCCGGAAAGGGGAACTTCGCAATCCTTTTCATTCCGCCAACTGCTGCCGGAGGTGCCGCGAGGTTCGCCCATGCCGACCACATGGCTAAAGGCGCGTGGATTGGCCGCCAAGCAGGTGTCAAGGCTTGCGCAGGATGGCTGGTTCGAGCGCCCCGGGGCATGGCATCTACATCCTTACAGGGGATCAACTGGGCCGCGATGCCAGCTTGGTGAAGAGGGCTCTCGCGGACCACGGGCTGGGTCGGGATGCTTCAGTGCGCCGCCACCGAGGCATGGCTCTGACAGAAACTGCGAAACTTTGAGGCAGTCCGGAGCGCTGGCCTCGAAGGCGTTCCTCTTTGATACAGCCTGGTTGTATCACCATTTTGGACAAAGACCTCTCTTTATGTCCATAATGGTGAACGTTTCGTCCATTCCGGCCGAACCAATGCCCAGCAAACCTCCCGTCATATTTCCCCAGGAGCAGCGCATGCTCGCTGCGCTGGGCGAGCGCGTGCGTCTTGCCCGGTTGCGCCGCAAGCTGACCACCACCACGGTGGCGCAGCGAGCCGGCATTTCCCGTACCTCGCTGTACAACGTCGAAGCTGGAGATCCCGGCGCGACGCTAGGCACGTATCTGCGAGTGCTTGCGGTACTCGGGTTGGACAAGGACATCGACAGGGTGGCAGCCGACGATCAGGTCGGGAGGAAGCTGCAGGATCTCCAGATGGATTCCCCGCCGAAGTCCGGACGTACTGCCGCCGCCATCAAGCGTGGGAGCGCGAAATGAGCGGTTCGGATCTGGAGGTTTGGCTCGACAGCGACCTGGACGAGATGCGCCGCGTCGGCACGCTTTCCCATGACCGGGGTCAGGTTCGCTTCAGTTACGACAAGGCGTGGATCAGGGACGCGAAGGCGTTCATGGTTGATCCGGACCTCTCCCTGGATGAACAACCCTTCTTCCCGAAGCCAGAGGCCGGGAACTTCGGCATCTTCCTGGACTCGTCGCCGGACCGTTGGGGCCAGACGCTGATGAAGAGGCGCGAGGCACTTCAGGCAAAAGATGCCAATGAGAAACCTCGAACGCTGTACGCATGGGACTTCCTCATCGGTGTCCAGGACTTCACTCGGCAGGGTGCACTGCGGTTCCGAATCGAAGGCACCGACGAATTTCTTGGTGACGAGAAGATGGCGGCGCCACCGGTGACGAGCCTGCGCGAGCTGGAGTCCGTTGCGACGCTTCTGACGAGTAAGCGTATCGACGACTTGGACGCACTGCGCCGCTGGCTCGCGGTGCTCGTAGCGCCGGGCGCGTCGTTGGGCGGTGCCCGGCCCAAGGCAAACTTCTCGGAGCAGGATGGCGCGCTGTGGATCGGCAAGTTCCCATCTCGCGACGATGACCGCGACATCGGTGCCTGGGAAGCGGTGATCCACACGATGGCCGACAAGTCTGGAATCGATGTTCCGCCCGCCAAGGTGGTCCGACTGAACAACGAGTTCCACACCTTCTGCGTCCAAAGATTCGATCGCGCCGAAGGCAAGCGGCGCTTCTACGCCTCCGCCATGACGCTGCTGCGCCGAGACCAGAGCGAGGGCGTCAGCTACCTGGAATTGGCCCAGTTCCTGAGGACGGTCGGAGATCCGGCGCACGTGGCCAGCGACCTGGAGCAACTCTTCCGCCGGGTCGCCTTCAACGTCGCGGTTGGCAATCGTGACGATCACCTCCGAAACCATGGCTTCCTGCTCGGCAAGGAAGGCTGGCGGCTTTCCCCCGCTTTCGACGTCAATCCAAACATCGACAAGGCCGAGCATGTGCTGAGCATTGACGACTCGGACAACCGGCCGAGTCTGGCCACGGTGCTGACGACGGCCGAGTTCTATGGCCTCACAACGGACCGCGGTGCTGCCATTGTTGAGGACGTGGCCAGCGCGGTCGACGGGTGGGCAGATCTTGCGCGCAAGGCCGGGATCTCGGGCGCAGACATCGCGGTCACTGCGGCCGCGTTTTCAGCGCATCGAGAGTACCGCGAGAACGCCGCGAATACGCCCGTCACTCCCGTGCGGGCAGCGCCCAAATCGCGTCGGCCCCCGCCAGGTGAACTCGATCGCCGAGTTCGCCATCGACGCTGAGTAGCGTCAGATCCCAGGGCCTGATTTGAGCCGGCCCAGAGCGTAGTCGTACGCGTTTCGGGATTACGTTTGGCCCACTTTGGACCACTTCGTATTCCCGTCATATCCGTACGCAGGCACCTGTACCCGTCTCCCGCGCCCGAAGGTGGCGTAAGTCGTTGATCCATCTGGCGTGCCCGGTTGGGATCTAACCAACAACCCCTGCCTTCGGAGAGCCGCCCTGACTGTTGGCGCCGGATGGCTTCAGTCCACGTGCACCCGATTGCGCCCACCCCGCTTGGCCGCATACAGCGCCTGGTCTGCGCGGTGGAGCAGGCTGTCGCCCTGGTGCTGCTGCGGCGCGCCGCCGGAGATGCCGACGCTGATGCGCACCAGCAGGCCGGGCGTGATGGCCGCCCAGTCGTGTTCGACGACGGCCAGGCGCAGGCGTTCGCAGATCTCGGCGGCCTGCTGGGGCGCGATACCCACCAGCACGGCCAGGAACTCCTCGCCGCCGATGCGGGCCATCAGGTCGGCGCTGCGCAGGCGGTGGCGCAGCAGCTGGGCGAGCTGCTGCAGCACGGCGTCGCCCACGGCGTGGCCGTGGCTGTCGTTGATCTTCTTGAAATGGTCGACATCCAGGGCCGCGACGCTGATGACCTGGTTGGCCATGCGCGCGCCCTCGACGAGCAGGGGCAGGGCGAACTCGGCGTGGCGGCGGTTGTGCAGGCCGGTCAGCACGTCCTCGTGAGCGGCGCGGTCCAGGGCCATGGCGTGTTCGCGCAAACGTGCTTGCTCGGTCTCGAGATGCGCTGCGCGGGCGCGCTCGCGGCGGGCGTCGGCGGCGGCGCTGTCGGCGCGCGCCTGGGCCTGCTCGACCTGGTCGCGGATCAGGATGACCTCGGTCTGCAGCACCAGGTTGTCGCGCGTGATCTGGCGGTCCAGGCCGACGAGTTCTTCCAGCCAGCCCAGGGCCTCACGGAACTGGCCGCAGGCCTTGTGGGTTTCGTACAGCGAGCGGATCAGCAGGCGGCGCAGCTTGGGCGGCGGCTCGGCAGCGGCATGCAGCAGGGCCTCGAGGATGTTGGCGGCCTGCACCGGCTCGCCCTTCAGGCGCAAGAAGACGGCACGCTGGGCATCGGCTTCGATGGCCAAGGTGCGATAGCCATGGTCATGGGCCAGGTGGCCGAACTCGTTGAGCAGCGGAAGGGCTTCGTCCAGCAGGCCGCCGGCCAGCAGCGCATTGACGCGGTTGGACACGGCCACCGCCACCTGGAAGGGGCTGCCCGACTGGCGCGCCAGCACGGTGGCCTGTTCGGCCGTGCGCAGGGCGCTCGCGATGGCATCCGCCAGCGCGTTGGCATCGCCCAGGGTCTGGGCTTCCTCGACACGGCGCAGCCAGAAATAGGCCAGGTTGTTGTGGCAGGAGAACAGCACCTCGGCGCAGTCGGTGCGGGCCGCGATCTCCAGCGCCTGGCCGGCCGAAGCGCAGGCCTGCACGGGGTTCTCCAGGCTGGCGTAGGCGATGCCGACGCGGTTCAGCGCCCAGGCTTCGCGCACGGGGTCGGCGGCACGGCGTGCGGCGGCCAGGGCCTTCATGCCCGATTCGAGGGCCTCGCGACCCATCAGCAACTGGCCGAAGACATAGCACTGGCTGGTCAGCGCATCGGCCAGCAGGCCGTCATCGTGGAGACGCTCGGCCAGGGCCAGGGCTTCGGTCGAACAGCGTGCGCTCGCGGTGAGCTTGCCGACACGCGGGTATTGGTGGGCCAGCAGGGCCAGCGTCTGGGCGCGCCGGCGCAGCTCGGTCGGCGGGCAGCCCAGCAGCAATTGCTCCAGGGCCTCACTGGACGCCTGGTAGCCCCCGGCGGCCGCGCGCTGGCGTGCGGCGGCAAAGGCAGCATCGAAGACGACGGTGTCGAAACCGTGGTCTTCAGCTGGCCGGGCGGGGAGTTCGAGCAGCGCTGGCATGAATCGGTCGATTCTGCCTAGGCCCAGAATGCCGGCCATGACGGACATCGCTGTTTTCGGGGTCGACTTCACGAGTGCGCCTCGCCGCGCCAAGCCAATTTGCATTGCTGCGGGCCAGCGCCACGGGACTGTCGTGCGCCTGACGGGATTGGTAGCGCTACACAGCCTGGAAGCCTTCTCGGAGTGGCTGCAAACGCCCGGACCCTGGGTGGCCGGCTTCGACCTGCCTTTCGGCCTGCCGCGCGAGCTGGTCGAGCATCTCGGCTGGCCGACCGACTATGCGGCCCTGATGGCGCATTACGCCAGCCTGAGCCGCGAGGACATCCGCCAGCGTTTTGCCGCCTTCTGCGATGCGCGGCCGGCCGGCTCCAAGTTCGCCCACCGCGCCTGCGACGGGCCGGCCGGTGCCAGCCCGAGCATGAAATGGGTCAACCCGCCGGTGGCCTGGATGCTGCACGCCGGCGTGCCGCGGCTGATTGCGGCGGGCGTGCATCTGCCGGGTCATCTGGATGGCGACACCGGCCGCATCGCGCTGGAGGCCTATCCGGGCCTGCTGGCCCGCGAGCTGATTGGCCGCCGTTCCTACAAGAGCGACACCAAGGCGGCGCAGACGCCGGAGCGCTTGATTGCGCGCAAGGACATCGTCGATGCGCTGGAGCAGGGCCGCACGCGCCTGGGCTTGCGACTCAAGCTCAGCCATGCCCAGCGCGACGAGCTGGTGGCCGATGCAAGCGGCGACCGCCTGGACGCCGTGCTCGCCATGGTGCAGGCCGCCTGGGCCGCGACACAGCCACGCCATGGCTGGCCGCAGGCTGTCGATCCGCTCGAGGGATGGATCGTCAGCGCCTGAGCACGGCATCATCCGGCGCCATGAAAATCCACCGACTCCTGCTGACCGCCCTGCTGCCGCTGGCGCTGATGAAGCCCGCATCGGCGGCCGATGTCGGCCTCACCATCAAGCTCGCCCACGACAGCGAACGCGAGCGCCAGACCCAGGCCCAACTCGAACGCCTGCTGCAGAGCTACGACGTCTCGCGCTGGGTGCACACGCGCGACATCGTCATCGACGAGGAAGAGATCCCGCACAGCCACCCTGTGCTGACCCTGCATGCGCGCCATCTGAAGGACGACGACCTGCTGCTGTCGACCTTTGTTCATGAGCAGACGCATCGCATGCTGGACGAGCATCCGGCCGAGCATGCCGCCGCCGTGCGCGAGCTGAAGAAGCTGTATCCGCGCATTCCCACCGGCTACCCCGAGGGCTCGGACAGTGCCGAGGTCAACTACGACCACCTGATCATCATCTACACCGAGTACCGCGCCGACCAGCGCCTGATGGGCGAGCTGCGCGCCCGGGCCGTCATGGAGTTCTTCGCCCACGACCACTACCGCTGGCTCTACCGCGAAGTGCTGCGCGACCCTGAGAAGGTGGGGCGTATCGTCAAGGCCCATCACCTTTGACGCCATGAAGCGACGCCAGGTCTGCGCGAGCGCGCTGTTCGGACTGCTGCCCTGGCCGGCGCGAGCGGATGCCCTGCGCCTGCCCTCGGGCGAAGTGGTGCTTAAGCTGGACGGCGACTTTCCCGCCGACACGCGGCGCGAGATCGATGTCTGGGTCACACGCAGCGTCGCAGCCCTGGTGGGGTATTTTGGCCGCCAGCCGCAGCCGCGCATCGAGTTGCGCCTGCGGGCGGCGCCGGGTGAAGGCGTCAGCGGCGGTTGGACGGACGTCGATCCCGCTCCCTTTGTCGGCATGCGTGTGGGACGGCAGACCTCGGCCGCACGCTTCCTGGACGACTGGGTGCTGGTGCACGAGCTCGTGCATCTGAGCGTGCCCAATCTGCCGCGCGCCCACAACTGGCTCCACGAAGGCCTGGCCACTTATGTCGAGACGGTGGCGCGGGCGCGCGCCGGCATCACGCCTTTCACGCAACTCTGGGGCGAGCTGGCAAGAGGCATGCCGCAAGGCCAGCCCGCTCGCGGCGACGCGGGCCTGGACGGCACGCGCAGCTGGGGCCGCCTCTACTGGGGCGGCGCCATCTTCTGCCTGCAGGCCGACGTGCGCATGTTGCGCGCCAGCGGTGGCCGCTCGGGGCTGCGCCAGGCCTTGCAGGGGGTGCAGGCCGCGGGCGGGCATTACGGGCAGGACTGGAGCGTGACGCGGCTGTTGGCCGTGGCCGATGCCGCCGTCGGCCAGACGGTGCTGAGCGATCTCTATCGCGACGCGAAGGACACGGCCATGGCGGTGGATCTTGATGCGCTGTGGCGGGAACTGGGCGTGGTGGTCCGTGGCGACAACGTGAGCTTCGACGACACAGCGCCGGGGGCAGCGATGCGGCGCGCCATCGAAGGTCGCTAGTGCGCCGCCGCCGCGCGCCAGGCCGCGGCAAAGCGTTCCAGCTCCGTAACGTCGACGTCCGACACGGCCCAGTACTGCATGGCCCCGTCGCTCCAGTGCACGAGATTGAAGCCGCGGCGCTGCAGCTTCTCTTCGGCGACGCTGCGGTCCACCGGCCATTGGTAGAGGTCGATCTTGTGCAGCCTGACCTGGTAGGCCAGGGCCGCGGTTGGCCGCCCCTGGACGGCCTGTACGCGGCCACCTAGCAGGACGAAACCCTGCTCGTGCAGCGGCTCGACGAGCACCGTGGGCGCGTAGTCCAGCCGGCCCTGGAACCAGGGCTTGACGGTGTGGCGGTCGCTGGACGCGACCTCAAACAGCGGGCCGACCTGCAGGGCGCGCACATGGGCGGCGACGAGATCGTCGGGCAGCTGGCCTTCGGGGGCCCGCAGCATCAGCATCGTCAGCAGCACGCCCAGGGCCAGGCCACCGGCACCCGCGAAGGCCGGGTGGATGCGCACGAGGCTGGCGAGGCGCTCGCGCCAGCGCGGTTTTGCCGGCGGTGCTTCCTGGGCGGCCGCCTGCAGCGTCATCTGCGTGCGCACCCGGGCGCGCAGGGCCTCGTCCGCCGGATGGCGGCTGGCGTGCTGCTGCAGCAGGCGGGAGAGATCGTCGTCGTTCATCAGGGCAGGCCTGCCAGGCTGAGCTGGCGCTTGAGTTGAGCACGGGCACGGGACAGCCGCGACATCACGGTGCCGATGGGAATGCCGGCGATCTGCGCGATGTCACGGTAATCCAGGCCTTCGAGTTCACGCAGCACGATGACCTCGCGCATCGGCGGGCTGAGGGCTCGCAGTGCGGCGTCGACCAGCGTGCGCTCACGCTGGGCCCCCAATGCCGTCAGCGGGTCGGGCATGGGGCTGGGCGAGCGGGCCTCGAGCTGGTCCCAGGCGTCTTCGTCCAGCAGCGTCACATCGGAGCGGCCGCGCTCGCGGGCCAGGGCCGTGAAGCAGGCGTTGCGCACGATGCCGAGGAACCAGGGCTTGGCATCCTCGTTCGCGCGCAGCGAGCCGAAATAGCGGAAGGCGCGCAATGCGGCCTCCTGCACCGCGTCCTCGGCGGCGGCCGCATCGCGCAGCAGCCAGCGTGCCAGGTTGTGGGCGGCGTCGAGCAGCGGCAGCACGGCGGCCTCGAAGCGGCGGGCGTCGGTCATGTCACTGTGAAATGCCCGTCCATGCCTTCATGGCCGTCGCCGCAGAAGTTGTCGCACAGGAAGGCGAGTCGCCCGGGGGCTTTGGGCGTGAGGGCGAGGCGGGTGACGCGGCCGGGCATGAGGTCGGTGCGCAGGTCCAGGTCGGGCACGAAGAAGCCGTGCGCGAAGTCCAGGGAGCGTATCAGCAGCACGACGGGCTCGCCGGCCTTCAGCGGGATCTCGGCCGGCGTGAACTTGAAGCGCTGGGCCGTGATCTCGATCTCGCGCGGGGCCTGGGCGCGGGCGGCCGTGAAGGCCACGCCGGCGCCGGCCGCGCCGATCAACAGCAGGTGGCGGCGCTTCATGCGGTGCCCACGCCATGCTCGATGCGCTCGGCCTTGGCGCCTTCGACGTCCACCTCGCGCCAGCCCAGGCCGCGGTAGGGCGCGGCGGGGTCCCAGGGCAGGGCGGTCGGCTTCTCGGCCGTGCCGGGAGCGGGCAGCGGGAAGATCAGCGAGCGCGCCGAGTGGTGGGCGATATGGCCCGTCATCTGGTGGTGCTCCTGGTGGATGTGGCCGTAGAAGACAGTCACGCTCTTGTGCGGCATCAGCAGGGCCAGGGCCTGGTCGCCGTCGCGCGTGTGCCAGTCCCACTTGGGCACCAGCGGGAACAGCGGGCGATGGGCCAGCACGACAAGGGGCGCGTTCGGGTCCAGCTTGGCGAGTTCGGCCTGCATCCAGGCGAGCTGTTCGGCGCCCAGCGTCGTGCCGCGGTCGGACACGTTGTCCAGGGCCATGAAGTGCAAGCCCTTGTGATCGAAGCGGTAGTAGGTCTCCCCGAACATCTCCTTGAAGGCCGCGCCACGGTCCAGCGAGGCATCGTGCTCGCCGGGCATGAAGCGCACGGTCTTGACCTTGAGTTCGCCGACGATCTGCTTGAACTCGGCCATGCGGCGGCGGCGCTCGGCGGGGTCGTCGGTGGTGTGGGTCAGGTCGCCGGTGAAGACGACGAAATCCGGCGGCTTGGGCAAGGCGTTGACGGCCGCGATCGCCTTGGGCAGGGTGCCGCGCGCGTCGGGGTTGGGCGCGCCCTGGAAACCCCAGTGGGTGTCGGAAAGCTGAACGAAATAGAACTCGTCCGACGGCTTGCCGGCGGTGGCGCAGCCGGTCAGGGCACCCGAGAAGATGGCGCCGCCGCCCAGGCCGGCGAGGTGGAGGAAGTCGCGTCGCTGCATGGCATTCGCTCGCGTGGAAGTGGTGACCTCATGCGATACCCGCCGTCGCTTCGGTTTATTCCTTGTTTTTTGCGAGGGTACGCAAAAAGGCGATCACGTCGGCGCGCTCGCCGGCGTCGGACAGGTTGACGCCCATGGCCTGGCCCGGCACCAGGGCCTCCGGGTCGGCCAGCCAGCGGTCGAGGTTGGCCTCGGTCCAGGTGAGGCCGGAGCGCTTCAGCGCGGCCGAGTAGTTCGCGAAGCCCTTGGCCGTGCCGGCCAGGCGCCCGAACACGCCGCGGTGCGCGGGGCCGACGCCATTGAAGTCCACGGAGTGGCAGGCGGCGCAGCGGGCCTGGTAGAGGGCCTGGCCGCGGACAGGGTCGGCGGCGTGGGCGCTGGGGATGAACTGGGTCAGGAACAGCAGGCCGATAGCGGTCTTGAGCATGGAGTCTCTCCGGGTGGTGGAGGTCCATACCCGGCCGTGCCCCGGTTTATTCCGATGCCACCTGCCCCTCGATCGCCTTGCGCCAGCCACGTTTCTCGATCTTGCGGATGTTGGCGACCGGGGCCAGGGTCGGCAGGTATTCGGCCAGCCAGCGCAGTTCCTGGTCGGCTGGATCACCAACGAACTCATCGACCCGGACCAGGTTGCCGTAGCTGCGGCTGTACTTTGACGGCGTGTCGTCGACGGCGACAACGGAGGCGAGGTCGAAACCCTGACGCTTGACCTTGCTGAGGTTCTTGATCGTCTTGTAGCCACCCGTGTACGGATCGATGGCCGTGGTGCAGCGCCGGCTCGCCCAGACGAAGCGCAACAGTCCGGGCGGGAAGATCTTCTGCACGACGATCCGTGCATAGACCTCGCCGGACGCGGTCCACACGGCCAGGTCGAAATGCCGGGCGACCCGTTGGATGAACTCGTCGAGGTAGGGGCGGCGATAGACGAAATAGGGCCCGAACTGGAAGTCGGCCTCGCGGTCCAGCGCTTGCTCGGTCGCGTGGATCAGCGTCTCGTCCAGGTCCAGGATGAGGAGCTTGCGGTGCGGTGCAGCCTGGGTCAACGCAAGCCCACCTGCCCCTTCCACGCATTCAGGATCTTGGCCCGGTCCCAGGCCCTTCCGGCCTTCATCGTCCAGGCCACTTCAGGCAAGGCTGGCTTGGCCGCATCCAGCGGCGCAGCAAAGGCGACGAGGTCGGCGCGCAGGCCCGGGGCGATGCGGCCGATGTCGGCGGTGCGGCCCAGATAGGTGGCGCCATTGGACGTCATGACCTTGACGGTCGTCGCCGCGTCGAAGCCGGCCTCGCGCAACAGCTCGAACTGGCGCAGCGACGAATAGCCCGGGATGACGCCGCCATAGCCGGTCGGGTCGGTCCCCGCGACCAGCAGGCCGCCAGCGTCGTGGAAGCGCTTCTCCCAGACCATGTTCTTCGGAAAGATGCGGCCATGTGGGTTGGGCCCGCCGCGTTGGATGGCGGTGTAGCGCAGCACGTACTGCTCGCGCAGCTGCGGCATCAGGAGATCCAGCGCCGCGGCCGGGGCCATGGGGCGGCCGTAGGAGAAGGTCTCGAAGATGGTCAGCGTCGAGGTCAGGGCCACCTTCTTGTCGATCATCTGCTTTTGCAGCGCGGCCATGCGCGGGTCGTCGACGGCGAGGGCGTCGAGGGACTTGGGCGCGGCGTCGCCGCTGGGGCAGACGTCCGGCTGCTTGCCGTCGACAAAGTCCGTGGACGCGAAGAAGCCATGCTCCAGGTTGTCGATGCCCATGGCCGTGGCTTCGGCATAGGTCACGGCGCACAGATGGGCCGTGACCTTGGCCTTGCGCTCGTGCGCCGCCTTGACTATTGCCGCCAGCTGCTCCTGCGTCAGATGCATATAGCCCTTGTACGAGGTCGCGCCGACGTCGGCCCAGTAGCCGACCTGGCGCACGGCGTCGGCCGCGTCGACCAGGCGGGGCACCTGGGCGACGAAGGCCTGGATGCCGTTCAGGAAGGGCGCCGTCACATCGAGGTCGGGGCCGGGTGCCTTGCCGTCACGGATGTCCTTCCAGGTGTTGAGGTCGGCGTAGGGGCTCATGCTGCCGGCCGTGCGCATGGTCGTCACGCCGCCGGCCAGATAGAGCAGCGGGAAGCTCTGGAAGAAGGCGCCGTAGCTGCCGCGCTCGGTCGGGTAGAACATGTGTTCGTGCAGCAGCACGAAGCCAGGCATCAGGGCGCCGCCGTTGAGGTCCTTGACCAGCGCGCCGGCCGGCGCTTTCAGCTCGGCATCCGGCTTCACGTCCGCGATGCGGCCATCGCGGATCAGCACGCTCATGTGCTCGCGCGGCGCGGCGCCCGTGCCGTCGTAGAGCTGGGCGTTGCGCAGCAGCGTGACGGGCGCCTGGAAGAGGGTATAGCGCTCGACGTCGCTGGGCGGCGTTGTCTGCGCCACAGCGACCGTGGAGACGAGGGTGGCGAGCAGCAGGCTGGGCGTCTTCTTCATGCGAGCCATCCTCGCACGCGCACCGCCGCTCAGAGATCGGGGATGACCTCGGGGTGGCCGGCGTGGGCGAGGTGGCTGACCAGGGGCAGGCCCGGGCCCCAGGCATGGATGAGCCAGCCGGCGGGCTCCAGCGCGATGGCCAGCGGCGCGTCGGGCGCCAGGTCCAGTGCGACCTGGTGGGCCGTCGACGGGGCGCTGAGCGAGGGGGCGTGGGCGACGCGGCCCAGCGTCATGCGGTGCAGATGCCCGCAGACGACGCGTTGCACCTGCGGATGGCGAGCGATCAGCGCCTCGAAGCCGGTCAGGCCGTGTTGCAGGGCCATGCCGTCCATCACCGCCAGGCCGGTGGCATGCGGCGGGTGGTGCATGGCGACGAGGGTGGGCGTGGACGGGCGCTCGGCCAGCAGGCTCTGAGCTTGCGCCAGCCGCGCTTCGTCGAAGCCGCCCTCGGGCCGGCCGGGCATCAGGCTGTCGAGCACGACCAGGCGCAGCGGACCGGGCAGGTCCAGCGCGTACTGGATGGCCGCCGCGCCGGGTTCGCCGCGGTGCACATTCGTCAGGCCGGCAAAGGCCTCCTGCAGCGGGCCGCGTGCGTCGTGGTTGCCGGGCAGCAGGGCCAGCGGCAGACCGGCGTCGACCAACGGCAGCAGCAGCTCGCGAAGCTGGGCGTATTCGGCCGGGTGGCCGGCGTCGACAAGGTCGCCACTGACCAGCACGGCCACCGGCCGCGGCTGGATCTGCAGCACGCGCTCGACGGCATGGCGCAGCGCCGCCGCCGTGTCGACGCGGCCCGAGATCAGCTGGCCCGGCTGGGTGATGTGCGGGTCGCTGAGCTGGACGAGCAGGTAAGGGGTCGCGTCCACGCCGGCGTCCTCACTTGCGCATCAGCGTGCTCTTGCCGAACAAACTCTCGATGAGATCCACGGCCACCAACGCCGTTTTGTTCTTCTCGTCCAGCGCCGGGTTCAGCTCGACCAGGTCCAGCGAAGCCATGCGGCCGGTGTCGGCAATCATCTCCATGCACAGATGGGCTTCGCGGTAGGTCGGGCCACCGCCGACCGTCGTGCCGACGCCGGGCGCCATGACGGGGTCGAGGAAGTCGACGTCGAAGCTGACGTGCAGATGGGTGTTGTCGTCGAGAGTCGCCAGGGCCAGCTCCATGGTGTGGCGCATGCCCATCTCGTCGATGAAGCGCATGTCGAACACTTCCAGGTCGTGCTCGTGCACGAAGGCGCGCTCGCCCTCGTCGACGCTGCGGATGCCGATCTGGCGGATCCACTTCGGGCTGATGGCCGGCACATGGCCGCCGATCTCGATGAGTTCCTTGGGACCGAAGCCGCACAGGCAGGCCACCGGCATGCCGTGGATGTTGCCGCTGGGGGTCAGCTCGCTCGTATTGAAGTCGGCATGGGCGTCCAGCCACAGCACGCGCAGCTTCTTGCCGGTGTCGCGGCAGTGGCGGGCCACGGCGCTGATGGAGCCCAGGCCCAGGCAGTGGTCGCCGCCGAGCATGATGGGCAGGCGGCCGGTCTTCAGCTCGGCATAGATGGCGTCGTGGGTGACCTGGTTCCAGGCCACCACTTCCTGCAGATGGCGGTAGCCGTCGGTCGGCGGCAGCCAGGGGTTGGACGGCCCGGCCAGGTTGCCGCGGTCGATGACGTCCACGCCACGGGCACGTAGGGCCTCGGCCAGGCCGGCCACGCGCATGGCTTCGGGGCCCATGCTGGCACCGCGGGCGCCGGCGCCGATGTCGGTCGGCACGCCGATCAGGGAAACGTTTCTGAGTTTGGTCATGGCTTGGCGGGGCTGGCGAGTTCGGGTTGGGATTCGAGCACGGCCCAGGCTTCTTCAGCCGTCTCGACGTAATGGAAGAGCTGCTGGTCCTCGGCCTTGATCATGCCGGTCTCGATCAGCCACTCGATGTTGAGGAGCTTGGTCCAGAACTCGCGGCCGAACAGCAGGATGGGGCGCGGCCGGCTCTTCTTGGTCTGGATCAGGGTCAGCGTCTCGAACAGTTCATCCAGCGTGCCGAAGCCGCCGGGGAAGCAGACCAGGGCCACGGCGCGCATCAGGAAATGCATCTTGCGCAGGCCGAAGTAGTGGAAGCGGAAGCACAGCTCCGGTGTGATGTAGGGGTTGGGGTACTGCTCGTGCGGCAGCACGATGTTCAGGCCGACGCTCTTGCCGCCCACCTCGTAGGCACCGCGGTTGCCGGCTTCCATGATGCCGGGGCCGCCGCCGGTGGCGATGACGACGTGGTTGCCGCGCTCGGTGCAGGCGCTTGTGGCGATCTGGGCGAAGCGGCGCGCCTCTTCGTAGTAGCGGCTCATGGCGAGGTGGCGACGGGCGCGGGCGGCGCCTTCCTTGTCGCCACGGTCCTCGGCCACGGTCAGCAGGGCCTGAGCGGCTTCTTCAGACAGGATGCGGGCGCTGCCGAAGATGACGATGGTGGATTTGACGCCCTGTTCGTTCTGCAGCAGCTCGGGCTTCATCAGCTCCAGCTGCATGCGCACGGCGCGCATGTCCTGGCGCAGCAGGAAGCTCTCGTCCTTGAAGGCCAGGTTGTAGGCGGCGCCTGGACCGTCGTAGTCGGGGTGGGGAGGCAGGTCGCGGCACTCTTCCTTGGCAGTGGGGAAGTTGCGCGTCGGGACGTCAGTGGGCTTCATGGGACGAAAAGAGATTGTGGGCAGGTCTGCGCTGGATTTTCCGCCCCATTCAGAGCCGGTCACGGGATTTCATCCAGCGCTGCAGACGCTGCATTCAGGGTCACGCTGCATGGCGATTTCGCTCCACTGCATGCGGCGGCCATCCAGCATCAAGAGCCGGCCGGTGAGGGGCTCGCCAATGCCGGCCAGCAGCTTCAGCGCCTCGGCGGCCTGCAGGCTGCCGACGATGCCGACCAGCGGCGCGAACACGCCCATGGTCGAGCAGGCGACGTCCTCGAAGCCGGACTCGGGCGGAAACAGGCAGGCGTAGCAGGGCTGCTCGCGGGAGCGGCTGTCATAGACGCTGATCTGGCCGTCGAAGCCGATGGCCGCGCCCGAGACCAGCGGCTTGCCGTGGCGCACGCAGGCGGCGTTGACGAGGTGGCGGGTGGCGAAGTTGTCGGTGCAGTCGATGACGACGTCGGCCTGCGGGACTTCCTCATCCAGCAGCGCGGCATCGGCCTTCTGCGCGATGGCGCGCACCCGCACGCCGGGATTGAGCGCTGCCATGCGTGCGGCGGCGGATTCGACCTTCAGCCGATCGAGGCTGCCCATGTCATGGGCAATCTGGCGCTGGAGGTTGGTCAGCGACACCGTGTCGTGGTCGACCAGGGTGATGCGGCCGACGCCGGCCGAGGCCAGGTAGAGGGCGACCGGCGAACCCAGGCCGCCGGCGCCGATGACGAGGGCGCTGGCATCGAGCAGGCGCTGCTGGCCTTCGATGCCGATCTCGTCGAGCAGCAGATGGCGGGAGTAGCGCAGCAGGTCGTCGTCGGTCATGGTGACGGCAGGATAGCCCCGTCAGGCCAGAGGGGCTCGGCCATGCTGCGCCGCATGGCCTCGATGAAATAACGCAGCCGCGCCGTGGGCGCCGGCGGGTTGGGATAGAGCAGGTGGACGGGAAGATCGGGGCCGCGCCAGCGCGGCAGCAGGTGCACGAGGCGGCCCTCGGCAATGTCCTGGCGCACCGACCAGCCCGACAGCAGGGCCGCGCCCAGGCCCAGGCGGGCCGCCTCGCGGGTGGCGTAGAGGCTGTCCGTTGCCAGCACCGGCCGGATGGGCAGGCGCTGGCGCACGCCGTCGTCGCGCTCCAGCTGCAGCTCCTGGCGGTAGAAGGTCGAGATCGCAATCCATGGCAGCTGGGCCAGCGCATCAGGCTCCTCGATGTGGCGCCCGGCCAGCAACTCGGGCGAGGCCACCAGCACTCGCGGCACGCTGGCCAGCGGGATGGCGACGACGGCCCCCTCGGCCGTACCGCCGACGCGGATGGCGCAGTCCAGGCCCTGCTCGATGAAGTTGGGCGTGGCGTCGTTCAGCAGCCAGTCGATGCGCAGCCCTGGCGCGGCCTTGAGGGCCTGGACCAGCGGTGCGATCAAGTGCTCCTGGCCGAAGGCATGCGGCACCTGCACGCGCAGCAGGCCCTCGGGCAGGCCGGGCTCGGCACGCAGCGACTGCTCGAAGCACTCCCAGTCCGTCGCCAGCGCCTTGGCCCGGGCATAGGCGCGCTCACCGGTTTCGGTGAGGCGCAGCGCATGGGTGGAGCGTTGCACCAGCGGCTGGGCCAACTGGCGCTCCAGCGCCTGCAGCCGGCGGCTGACCGTGGGCTGGGTGGTGCCGAGCTGGCGTGCCGCGGCCGACAGGCTGCCGGCCTCGACGATGCGGATGAAGGTCTGCATCAGCAGCAGGCGGTCGAAGGTCGTACTCATACGTCAAGCGTATGGCAGTCGTTCAAGCTCTGCGTCTAGCGGGGGAATTCGGGCCTCGCCACACTGCCGACCCATGAAGTCCACCCCTGCTCCCGCCGCCGTGCCGGCCGTTCTCGGCCCGGCCCTGACCCTGCTGCTGGCCACGGCCACCGGCCTGGCCGTCGCCTCGATCTATTACGTCCAACCCCTGCTGGGCCTGCTGTCGGCCCAATTCGGCGTCGGCGGCGCGGCCATCGGCTTGCTGCCCACGCTGACCCAGCTCGGCTATGCGGCGGCCATCCTGCTGCTGTCGCCGCTGGGTGACCGCTTCGATCGCCGCCGCATCATCGCCATCAAGGCCTCGGCCCTGGTCGTCGCCCTGGCCCTCGCCGCCGCGGCGCCGGGTTTTGCGGCCCTGTGCGTGGCCAGCGTGGCCATCGGCCTGACGGCGACCCTGGCCCAGGACATCGTGCCCGCCGTGGCGACGCTGGCGCCCGAGGCGGAGCGCGGCAAACGCGTCGGCCAGGTCATGACGGGCCTGCTGCTGGGCATCCTGCTGTCGCGCGTGGCCAGCGGCTCGCTGGCGGCGGTGGCCGGCTGGCGGGCCGTCTATGGCGTGGCGGCCGTGGCCGTCGCGGCGACGATTCCGCTGCTGTGGCATCGCCTGCCGCGTTTTGTGCCGGCGACGTCGGCCGGCTATGGCTCGCTGCTGGCCTCGATGGTGGGGCTGTGGGTCAAGCATGCGCCGCTGCGCCGGGCGGCCATCGCCCAGGGCCTGCTGAGCGTGGCCTTCAGCGCCTTCTGGTCGACGCTGGCCCTGGTGCTGGCAGGGCCGGACTTCGGCCAGGGCAGCGCGGTGGCAGGCGCCTTCGGCCTGGCGGGTGCGGCGGGTGCGCTCGCAGCGCCGCTGGCCGGCGGCCTCGCCGACAAGCGCGGCCCGCAGGCCGTCATCCGCATCGCCGCCATGCTGGTCTTCGTCGCCTTCGCTGTGCAGGCCCTGGCCCCGGCCTCGCTGTGGTTGATGGTGGGCGTGGCCATCGTCTTCGACCTGGGCGTGCAAGCGGCGCTGGTGTCGCACCAGAGCGTGGTCTACAGCCTCGACCCGGCCTCGCGCAGCCGGCTCAATGCGGTGCTGGTCAGCTCGATGTTCGTCGGCATGGCCAGCGGCGCGGCCCTGGGCTCGGCCCTGCTGGCGGCCTTTGGCTGGCGCGCCGTGCCGGCCCTGGGCGCTGCTGCCGCTCTCGGCGCCCTGGCCTTCATCCGCCGAAACTGAGTTCGGCCAGGCAAAAAAAGAGGGCCTCTTGCGAGGCCCTTGTGCTTTTGAAGTCAGGACTCTTTGTAGTTATTCCGAGGTCTTGGCTTCGGCCTTGCGTTCGACGGCCGACTTGGAGGCGATGACGGGCTGACCCTTGAGCTTGTTCAGGGCCTGCATAAGCGGGAAGTCTTCGGTCGACCCGAATTCCGGCAGGGGCTTGGGCGGCTCGGCGCGCTTGGCGTACTCGGCTTCCAGCTTCTGGCGGGCTTCCTCACGGGCCTTCTGGCGGGCGTCGTTCTCTTCCGCCTCGGGGCCGTTGTTCAGATGCTTCTCGAGATCGGCCTCGCGGGTGCGCAGCGCGGCGAAGACATTGCCCTCGGCAGTTTCGTCCAGCAGCACGTCGGGCACGATGCCCTTGGCCTGGATGGAGCGGCCGCTCGGCGTGTAGTAGCGCGCCGTGGTGATCTTCAGCGCCGTTTCCGGGCCGAGCTGGCGCACGGTCTGGACCGAGCCCTTGCCGAAGGTCTGGGCGCCCATGACGGTGGCGCGGTGGTGGTCCTGCAGCGCGCCGGCGACGATCTCGCTGGCGCTGGCAGAGCCCTCGTTGACGAGGACGATCAGGGGCACGTTCTTCAGCCCGGCCGGCAGGCGCTTGATCGGGTCGTCGCTGCCGCGACGGCGGTAGTCGTCCGGATCGGCCTTGTAGCTGGCCTTGGATTCGGCGATCTGGCCATTGGTCGAAACGACTTCCACACCCTTGGGCAGGAAGGCGGCCGAGATGGCGATGGCGCCGTCCAGCAGGCCGCCCGGGTCGTTGCGCAGGTCCAGCACCAGGCCCTTGAGGTTGGGTTCCTGCTTGTAGATGTCCTCGAGCTTCTTGGCGAAGTCGTCGACGGTGCGGTCCTGGAACTGGCTGACGCGGATCCAGGCATAGCCCGGCTCCATGACCTTGGCACGCACGCTCTGGACCTTGATCTCCTCGCGGACGATGGTCACCGGGAAGCTGCGGTTCTCGGCCTTGCGGTAGATGGTGAGGCTGACCTTGGTGGACGGGTCGCCGCGCATCTTCTTGACCGCCTGGTCGATGGTCATGCCGCGCACGGCCGTGTCATCGATCTTGCTGATCAGGTCGCCGCTCTTCAGGCCGGCGCGGAAGGCGGGCGAGCCTTCGATGGGGGAGACGACCTTGACCAGGCCGTCTTCCATGCCGATCTCGATGCCGACGCCGACGAATTTGCCGGTCGTGCCTTCACGGAATTCCTTGAAGGTCTTCTTGTCGAAAAACTGGGAATGGGGGTCCAGGCCGGACACCATGCCGGAGATGGCGTCATTGATGAGCTTCTTTTCGTCGACGGATTCGACGTAGTCGCTCTTGACGAGGCCGAAGACGGCAGCGAGCTGCTGCATCTCGTCCAGGGGCAGGGGGGACAGGCTGCTGCGCGCGTTGGCCTGCAACTGCATCGTGGTGAGTGCACCTGCAACGGCACCGAGGGCAACCCAACCGGCGACTTTCAATCTGGAGCTCATGTAGCCGAGTCCTCTATCAACGTGGTCCTGTCGAAACAGCTTGACAGGTGCGGCCAGTTTAGCCGTCGGTGATTTATGCGCAGTACCGATTTACCTGCCGGAAACCCTTCAAATCGGGTATGGAGTGATGGAATACGCGGGCGTTACTTGTCGTGTGACCTGCCGAAAGTCACTGTGACCAGACGTGACTCTCAGCAGCTGAGCTTCTGTCCCGCCAGCCGGCAGCTGGACAGCGGCTGCCCGAGGGCGTCCAGCGCCTGCAGTTGCCAGCCCTGGGGCGTGGCCGTCAGGAGTGACAGGCCGGAGTCGGTGTGGGTCTGCACCGTCTCCAGCCGGGCTCCGGGCAGCAGTTCGTGGGCCAGGGCCGCGGCGTCGTTGACATGGCCCGAGGCCGCCGAGCCGCCGTTGCCGACGACGAGGGTGATGGGATGGTTGCTGGCGAAGCCCAGGGCCTGGTGCATGTGGATGTGGCCGTGGATGGTGGCCTGCACGCCGGGCGGGAACAGACGGCCGGGCGCGGCGTCCTGCAGCAGCGGGGTCAGGCCGGAACGGACAGTGCTGGGCGCCCCGCTCAGG
This sequence comes from Roseateles sp. NT4, assembly GCF_051857475.1. NCBI lineage: Bacteria > Pseudomonadati > Pseudomonadota > Betaproteobacteria > Burkholderiales > Sphaerotilaceae > Roseateles > Roseateles sp. NT4. The sequence goes on from NZ_JBPZGZ010000004.1 coordinate 238,908, forward strand.
CTGGGGCTGAAGGCCAGGCTGGGATGGTGGTTGACGAACAGGCTCTGGGCGCTGCCTTCGGCCAGCTCGGCCACGCGGTCCAGCTGCTGGCGCCAGCGCGCCCAGGCCGGCGACTCCCGGGGCGGCGTGCGGCTGCCGATCTCGGAGGAGTCGAAGACGATGAGCTGGCTGCGCGGCGACAGCGGCACGACGAAGGGGTTCGTGAAGTCGCCGTCATTGACGCCGGGGCCTGCGGCCGAGCAGGCACGGGCCGGGCCGGTCTCGGCGTCCAGATAGCGCAGCCAGCCCTGGCCGGCTCGGGCGCAGGCTTCGTGGTTGCCGCGCACGAACACCCAGGGAGCCGCCGCCAGCAAGGCCTTGGCCGGCGCGAAGAAGTCGGCTTGCCAGGCGTCGTCGCCATAGCCCCAGGGGCTGCCGGCGCAAACCGCCATGCCGCTCGGGCAGGGGCTTTCGCGGTAGTGGTAGTCGCCGACATGGATGACGAGGTCGGGCTTCAACGCCAGGGCGCGGGCCAGCACACGCGGGAAGGGCCAGTCCGAGGCGTCGTTGCAGCCCTGGAAGTCGTGGTCCGAGGCCTTGAGGCGGCAGCCGGTATCGCCGATGACGACGATGCGACGCAGCTCGGTGGCCGGCGCCTGCAGCGTGACGCCGCCCAGCTGCACACTGGCCGCATCGGTTGGCCAGGGGGCCTCGCAGGCGCGCAGCGTGAAGCTCGTGGGCTTGTGCTCGGCCTCCTTGTTGCCCGGCGGCGGAGGCGCTTCGCCGGGGGCGCTGCGCTCCAGCATCGCTGCGCTGCCGCCAGCCCAGCGCAGCGTCGGGCAACTGGCCTCGCCCGTCAGCGCGCGCACGGCCCAGGCCGGACCGGCAACCGCCTGCACCCAGGCCTGCTGCAAGCCGGTGGGGGTTGTGGGTCGCACAGCCTGCGGAGGCGAGGCGGCACAACCGGCGAGCAGGGCGGCGAACAGCAGGGGAAGCGCGCGAGCGGTCATGGAGCGATCAAGGGAGTGGGCCGGGCAAGCGTAGCGCCGTCGCGCCCGGATCGGGCTTCCGCAGGGCCGCCATCCCCAGTTCATCAAGCCCCGGGCATCAGCACGATCCGAAGTGACCGAGCTGTCGCGCCTGATGCGCAAGCTGGCGGGCACTGGCATCGCCTTCGTGAAGTCCCAGAAGGCCCCGCGCCGCTGAGCGGCGCGGCGGCTTCAGCGCATCACTTGCGCAGTTCGAAGCGCTTGATGTCGCCGACGACGAAGAGGTAGCAGCACACCGCGACCAGCGCATTGGCCGCGACGAACACCAGGGCCGCGTTGAAGGACCCCGTGCCCTTGATCAGATAGCCGATGACGATGGGGGTCGTGATGCCGGCGGTGTTGCCGAAGGTGTTGAACAGCGCACCCGACAGGCCCGAGATCTCCTTGGGCGAGGTGTCGGACACGACGGCCCAGCCGAGAGCCCCGAGGCCCTTGCCGAAGAAGGCCAGCGACATGATGGCGACGACGACGGCGGCGCTGTCGACGTAGTTGCACAGGATCATGCTGGTGGACAGCAGCATGCCGATGACGATGGGCGTCTTGCGGGCCATCGTCAGGCTCTTGCCGCGGCGCAGCAGGCCGTCAGAAATGAGGCCGCCCAGCACGCCGCCTGCAAAGCCGCAGATGGCCGGCAGGGCCGCGACGAAGCCGGCGTTCAGGATGGACATGCCGCGTTCCTTGACCAGGTAGACCGGGAACCAGGTCAGGAAGAAATAGGTCAGCGTCGTGATGCAGTACTGGCCGACATAGACGCCCATCAGCATGCGGTTGGACAGCAGCTGCTTGATGTAGCCGAGCTTGGGGCTGTTGGGCGCGAAGCTGCGGCTCTGCGTGCCGGGCTGGTCCATGTGGACCAGGGCGCCGCCGGCGGCGATGTAGTCCAGCTCGGCCTGGTTGACGCCGGGGTGGGTCTTGGGCGTGTAGACCGTCTTCATCCACACGACGCTCAGCGCCACGCCCAGCAGGCCCATGACGACGAAGACGGCCGGCCAGCCGTAGCTGTGCGTGATCCAGCCCATCAGCGGCGCGAACAGCACGGTGGCGAAGTACTGGGCCGAATTGAAGATGGCCGAGGCCGTGCCGCGTTCGGCGGCCGGGAACCAGCTTGCGACGATGCGCCCATTGGCCGGGAAGGACGGCGCCTCGGCCGCGCCGACCAGGAAGCGCAGCGCAAACAGCGTCACCACCGCCAGGCCGACATTGGCCGTGATGAAGCTGATGCCGCCCTGCAGCAGCGTGAAGATGGACCAGATGCAGATGCTGCAGGCATAGACCAGCTTGGAGCCGAAGCGGTCCAGCAGCCAGCCGCCGGGCAGCTGCGCGATCACATAGGACCAGCCGAAGGCCGAGAAGATATAGCCCATGGTCACCGAATCGATGCCCAGCTCTTTCGACAGGGCCGGCCCGGCGATGGACAGCGTGGCGCGGTCGGCGTAGTTGATCGTCGTGACGACGAAGAGCATGGCCAGGACGGCGAAGCGCTTCTTCGTTCTCGTGGCGCTGGCGGCATGGGCCAGCGAGGCGGTGGCGGTGTTCATCGGGTGTCTCCGGGCAATGCAGCGGCTCCGCCTCTTGCCGGGCGGTGGTGCCGAATGGGGTGGATCAGGCTTGGGTGTAGGCCGTCTTCACGGTCGTATAGAACTCGGCGGCATGGCGGCCCTGCTCGCGCGGGCCGTAGCTGCTGCCTTTGCGGCCACCGAAGGGCACGTGATAGTCCACGCCGGCCGTCGGCAGGTTGACCATGACCATGCCGGCCTGCGAGTGGCGCTTGAAATGGGTGGCGTGCTTGAGGGACGTCGTCGCGATGCCGGCGGACAGGCCGAAGGGCGTGTCGTTGGACAGCGCCAGGGCGTGCTCGTAGTCGCGCGCGCGGATGACGCTGACGACGGGGCCGAACACTTCCTCGCGGTTGATGCGCATCTCGGCCGTCGTGTCGGTGATCAGAGCCGGCGTCAGGTAGAAGCCCGGTTGGCCGTCGACGTTGTGCTCGAGGTGCTCGCCGCCCTGCAGCAGCCGGCCGCCCTCGCTCTGGGCGATGCCGATATAGGCCTGGTCCTGGCTGAGCTGGCTGGCGTCGACGACCGGGCCGATGTCGGTACCGGCCTTGCGCGCGTCGTCGATCTTCAGCGCCTTCATCTTCTCGACAACCGCTGCGATGAAGCGGTCGTGGATGCCTTCGGTGACGATGAGTCGCGAGGAGGCTGTGCAGCGCTGGCCGGTGGAGAAGAAGCCGCTGTTGACGGCGGCACCCACGGCGACGCCCAGGTCCGCGTCATCCAGCACGACCATGGGATTCTTGCCGCCCATCTCGAGCTGGAACTTGGCCATGCGGGCCACGCAGGCGGCGGCCACCTTCTGGCCGGTGCCCACCGAGCCGGTGAAGCTGATGGCCGCCACGCGTGGGTCGTTCAGCAGCTTCTCGCCGACGACCGAGCCGCGGCCCATGACGAGGTTGAAGACGCCGGCCGGCAGACCCGAGCGCGACAGGATCTCGGCCAGGGCCCAGGCCGAGCCGGGCACCAGGTCGGCCGGCTTGAAGACGACGCAATTGCCCCAGGCCAGGGCCGGCGCGATCTTCCAGGCGGGAATGGCGATGGGGAAGTTCCACGGCGTGATGAGGCCGACGACGCCGATGGCTTCACGCGTCACTTCCACGCCGACGCCGGGGCGCACCGAGGGCAGGCTTTCGCCACCGGGGCGCAGGGCCTCGCCGGCGAAGAACTTGAAGATGTTGCCGGCGCGGACCACTTCGCCGATGGCCTCGGGCAGGGTTTTGCCCTCCTCGCGGGCCAGCAGGTCGCCGAGCTCGGCGCGGCGGGCCAGGATCTCGGTGCCGACGGCGTCGAGGATGTCGAAGCGCTGCTGCGGTGTGCTCAGGCTCCAGGCCGGGAAGGCGGCCGTCGCGGCCGTGATGGCCAGTTCGGCCTGCGCCGCGTCGGCCTGGGCGTACTCGCCGATCAGGTCGCGGGTGTCGGACGGGTTGATGTTGCGTGAGACGCCGTGGCCGTCGAGCCACTCGCCGTTGATGAGGTTCTTGAACATGATGGTTATCGGTCCAGTGCGGGGCGCTTGGGGTTGAAGGTCCAGCCTGGGATCAGGTACTGCATCGCGATCGCGTCGTCGCGGGCACCCAGTCCGTGCTGCTTGTAGAGCTGGTGCGCATTCTCGACCTCGGCCATGTCAAGTTCGATCCCCAGTCCCGGCTTCTTGGGCACGGCCACGTGGCCGTCGACGATCTGCAGCGATTCTTTCGTCAGGCGCTGGCCGTCCTGCCAGATCCAGTGGGTGTCGATGGCCGTGACCTTGCCGGGCGCCGCGGCGCCGACGTGGGTGAACATGGCCAGCGAGATGTCGAAGTGGTTGTTGGAGTGCGAGCCCCAGGTCAGGCCCCAGTCGCGGCAGGTCTGGGCGACGCGCACCGAGCCGGCCATGGTCCAGAAATGCGGGTCGGCCAGCGGTATGTCCACGCTCTGCAGCGACAGCGCGTGGCTCAACTGGCGCCAGTCGGTGGCGACCATGTTGGTGGCCGTGGGCAGGCCGGTGGCGCGGCGGAACTCGGCCATGACCTCGCGGCCCGAGAAGCCGTCCTCGGCGCCGCAGGGGTCCTCGGCATAGGCCAGCACGCCCCTCATGTCGCGCATCAGGCGGATGGCGTCCTTCAACAGCCAGCCGCCGTTGGGGTCCAGCGTCACGCGGGCATCGGGGAAGCGTTCGTGTAGGGCGCGGATGGCCTCGACCTCCTCGTCACCGCGCAGCACGCCGCCCTTCAACTTGAAGTCGTTGAAGCCATAGCGCTCGCGCGCCGCTTCGGCGAGCTTGACGACGGCCTCGGGCGTCAGCGCGACCTCGTGGCGCAGGCGGCTCCAGGCGTTGTCGGCCTCGGGCTCGGCGTTGTAGGGCAGGTCGGTCTTTTTGCGGTCGCCGACGTAGAACAGATAGCCCAGCATCTCGACGGCATCGCGTTGCTGGCCTTCGCCAAGCAGGGCCGCGACCGGTACGCCGAGATGCTGGCCCAGCAGGTCCAGGAAGGCCGATTCGATGGCCGTGGCCGCATGGATGGTGGTGCGCAGGTCGAAGGTCTGCAGGCCGCGGCCACCGGCGTCACGGTCGGCAAAGCTCTGGCTGACTTGCTGAAGAACCTTCTGATGCGAGCCGATGGGCTGGCCGACGACCAGCGTGCGCGCGTCTTCCAGCGTCTGGCGGATCTTTTCGCCGCCCGGCACTTCGCCCACGCCGGTGTGGCCGGCGCTGTCGGTCAGGATCAGGATGTTGCGGGTGAAGAAGGGCGCATGGGCGCCGCTGAGGTTGAGCAGCATGCTGTCGCGCCCGGCGACCGGGATGACACGCAGCTCTTTGATGACGGGAGTTGAATTCATGGTGTCCATGCGTAGTGCCTTGCCCAGCGGCACCCATGGAACTGGCTTTGCCAGGCCATCGGGTGCGCCCCCTTGAGGGGAGGCGCGTCAGCGCCTCGGGGGTGGGCTTAGTCCGCGGTGATCTTGCGTTCAGTGATGACCTTCTTCCAGCGCGCGAACTCGGCGGCTTGGAAGGCGGTGAACTCTTCGGGGGTGTTGGCGACGATCTCGAAGCCCTGCTCGAGCAGCTTGGGCTTGATGTCGGGGGCGTTCAGGGCCGCGACGATGCCGGCATGCAGCTTGGCCTTGATGTCGGCCGGGAGGCCCTTGGGGGCGGCCACGGCCTGCCAGGAATAGACCTGCAGGCCCTTGATGCCCAACTCGTCCAGCGTCGGTACATCGGGCAGCACTGGCGAACGTTTTGCGCTCGTGACGCTCAGCGCGCGCAGCTTGCCGGCCTTGATCTGCGGCAGGGCGGTGTTGATGTTCATGAAGCTGGCATCCACCTGACCGCCGAGCAGGTCGTTCATGACCGGGCCGCCGCCCTTGTAGGGGATGTGCAGGCCGCTCGTACCCGTCTGCTGCCAGAACAGCTCGGCCGTGATGTGGTCGCTGGAGCCGTTGCCCGAGGAGGCGAAGCTCATCTTGTCGGGGTTGGCCTTCAGGAAGGCCAGCACCTCGGCCATGCTCTTGTGCGGCGACGCGGCCGGCACGACCAGCACATTGGGCGCTTGCACGGCGACGCTGATGTAATCCAGATCCTTGGTCGGGTCGTAGCCGATGTTCTTCAGCAGGTGCGGGCCGATGACCAGGGGGCCCAGCGACGTGACGAGAATGGTGTATCCATCGGGCGCGGCTCGCTTGACGGCCGCAGTGCCGATGGTGCCGCCCGCACCGGCGCGGTTGTCGACGACGAAGTTGCCGCCGGGCTTTTCCTGCAGCTTGGCACCCAGCATGCGCGCGATGGCGTCGCTGGAGCCGCCGGGCGGGAAGGGCACCAAGAGGGTCACCGGCTTGGCGGGCCAGGCCTGAGCCCACGCGACGCTTGTGGCGGCGAGGCTCAGCAGCACGGAGGTCAGCAGTCGCTTCATCGTCTTGTCTCCTGTTTGTTTTTTCGAGAGAGTCGTTTACTGCGGGCCGAGCTTGGAGATCAACGCGCCGAGCGCGTCGACCTCGGCGGGCAGCAGGTCAGACAGCGGCGGGCGCACCGGGCCGGCGCCGTGGCCGACCAGGGTCGCGCCGGCCTTCACGATGGACACCGCATAGCCCTCGGCCTTGTTGCGGATGGCGATATAGGGCAGGAAGAAGTCGCGGATCAGGCGGTCGGTGGTGGCCGTGTCATTGGCCGCGTGGGCGTTGTAGAACTCCATCGCCGTCTTGGGGATGAAGTTGAAGACGGCCGAGGAGTAGACCGGGCAGCCCATGGCCTTGTAGGCGCCGGCAAAGACCTCGGCCGTGGGCAGGCCGCCGAGGTAGGCGAAGCGCTCGCCCAGGGTCTGGCGGATGGCGACGAACTTCTCGATGTCGCCGAAGCCGTCCTTGAAGCCAATCAGGTTGGGGCAGCGCTCGGCCAGCACCTGCAGGCTCTGCGGCGTCAGCCTGCAGGCGCCTCGGTTGTAGACGACGACGCCGAACTTGACGCTCTTGCAGACGGCTTCGACGTGGGCGATCAGGCCTTCCTGGCTGGCTTCGGTCAGGTAGTGAGGCAGCAGCAGGATGCCTTGGGCCCCCAGGCGCTCGGCCTCCTGGGCGTACTGGATTGCGACGCGGGTGCCGCCGCCGGCGCCGGCCAGGATGGGCGTGCGACCACGGCAGGTGTCGAGAGCGACCTGGATGACATCGCTGTACTCGCCCGGCTCCAGCGAGAAGAACTCACCCGTGCCACCGGCCGCGAACAGGGCCGAGGCGCCGTAGGGCTGCAGCCACTCCAGGCGCTCGGCATAGGCCTTGGGCGCGAAGTTCAGCTGGGCGTCGAAGTCGGTCAGCGGGAAGGACAGCAGGCCGGCTTCGAGGACGGCTTTGAGTTCTTGGGGCGACATGGGCGGGTCTCCGGGTGTGGTGATGAACTAAGTTGTAGGTCATCGTACAACTTCAATCAAATCCGACAAGACTAGGGATAACCCGCGATCGACTTCTCTTTACGCGCGGCTCAAGCGGCTTCAGCCTGGGCGCGTCGGCGGCGTTCGCGGCTGTTCGACAGGTGGGTGCGCATGGCCGCGCGGGCCGATTCGGCGTCCTGGCTGGCAATGGCGTCGAGGATGTTTTCGTGCTCGGTGTTGACCCGGCGCATATAAGCCAGGCGCTCGGCACTCATCTCGACGCTCGGCTCCAGCCGGGCGCGCGGAATGATCTGGGCGCCCAGGGTCTGCATCAGGTCGGCGAAGTGGCTGTTCTGCGTGGCGCGGGCGATCTCCAGGTGGAACTGGAAGTCGGCCGCGACCGAGTCCTGGCCGGCCTCGACGGCCGCAATCACCGCATCCAGCGCCTTGCGCAAGGCGAGAAGGTTGGCTTCGCTGCGGCGCAGGGCCGCCAGTCCGGCGGCCTCGGTCTCCAGGCCGATGCGCAGTTCCAGCACGGCGATGACGTCCTGCAATGTGCTGAACTGCTCCGGCGTGATCTTGAAGGAAGGACCGTCACCAGCGCCGAGCACGAAGGTGCCGATGCCGTGCCGCGTCTCGACCAGACCGGCGGCCTGCAGCTTGGAAATCGCCTCGCGCACGACGGTGCGGCTGACGTCGAAGGCCTCCATGATGGCGGCCTCGGTGGGCAGCTTGTCGCCGGCCTGCAGTTGGCCACCGCGGATGCGGTCGCCCAGGGATTCGACCAGTTCGTGGGCCAGGGTTCGCGGCCGGCGGCGGAGGGTAGGGGCGTGCACTTGCGGGTTTTCCCGTGGTTTTGAATCAGGCAGGGCGTCTAAAGTACGTCTAGTTGTACGACAACTAGACGACGTACAACAAGACCTGATCGCACTTTAGCCATTGCGCCGCCGGATATGAATGTCGTTTCCCCCCGCCCGCCCCTGACCCTGCGCATGCGCGACGAAGACAACGTCGCCATCGTCGCCAACGACGGCGGTCTGCCGGAAGGCACGCGACTGCCCGATGGCATTCCTGGCGCCGGGCTGGTGCTGCGCGACAAGGTGCCTCAAGGGCACAAGGTCGCGCTGCGCGACATCGCCGAGGGCGAGGTGGTGCTGCGCTACGGTGTGCCCATCGGCTATGCGCTGAAAGCCATTGCTGCCGGCAGCTGGGTGCACGAGCGCCTGCTGCAGATGCCCTCGGCCCGCGCTCTCGAGGGGCTGCCCAGTGCGACGGTGAAGCCGCCGGTGGCCGAACCGCTGACGGGCTACACCTTCGAGGGCTATCGCAATGCCGACGGCTCGGTGGGCACGCGCAACATCCTGGCCATCACGACGACGGTGCAGTGCGTGGCCGGCGTCGTCGCCCAGGCGGTGGCGCGCATCAAGGCCGAGTTGCTGCCGCTCTACCCGAACGTCGACGACGTCATCGGCCTGGAGCACAGCTATGGCTGCGGCGTGGCCATCGAAGCGCCGGATGCCGTCATCCCCATCCGCACGCTGAAGAACATCTCGTTGAACCCCAACTTCGGTGGCGAGGTCATGGTGGTCAGCCTGGGCTGCGAGAAACTGCAGCCGGCGCGCCTGCTGCCACCGGGCAGCTTCCCGATCACGGACGAGCGTGGTGCCGACAGCGGCCCCGAGACGGTCTGCCTGCAGGACGATGCCCACGTGGGATTCATGTCCATGCTGGATGACATCCTGCAGACGGCGAGGCCGCACCTGGAGCGCCTGAACGCCCGTCGCCGCGAGACCGTGCCAGCCAGCGAGCTCGTCGTCGGTGTGCAGTGCGGCGGCAGCGACGCCTTCTCCGGCGTGACGGCCAACCCGGCCGTCGGCTTTTGCGCCGACCTGCTGGTGCGCGCCGGCGCCACCATCATGTTCAGCGAGAACACCGAGGTGCGCGACGCCGTCGAGCAACTGACCAGCCGCGCCGCCACGCCCGAAGTGGCCGACGCCATCATTCGCGAACTCGGCTGGTACGACCGCTACCTCGACCGCGGTCGCGTCGACCGCTCGGCCAACACCACGCCGGGCAACAAGGCCGGCGGCCTCTCCAACATTGCCGAGAAGGCCATGGGCTCCATCATCAAGAGCGGCAGCTCGGCCATCGCCCATGTGCTGGCGCCGGGCGACAAGCTCAGGCGCGACCAGCGCGGCCTGGTCTATGCCGCGACGCCGGCCAGCGACTTCATCTGCGGCACGCTGCAGCTGGCTGCCGGCATGAATCTGCACATCTTCACCACCGGCCGCGGCACGCCCTATGGCCTGGCCGAATGCCCGGTCGTCAAGGTGGCGACCCGCAGCGACCTGGCGCGGCGCTGGCATGACCTGATGGACATCAATGCCGGCCGCATTGCCGATGGCGAGGCAAGCATCGAGGAGACGGGCTGGGCCATGTTCCAGTTGCTGCTCGATGTTGCCAGCGGCCGCAAGAAGACCTGGGCCGAGCACTGGAAGCTGCATAACGCCCTGGTGCTGTTCAACCCGGCGCCGGTGACCTGAAGCTGTAACGCCCGAAACGGGCGCGCCTTCCGTCACGCCTTCGAGGGTGAGGGATGCCGCGGAGCCTGCAGTTCTCACGCCCGCGTCCGACATCCCCGGGGTTGAATCGAACTTCCTGGCCTGTTGGCGGGTGCTGTCTTGCTGTCTTCGTCCGTTTCTCTTGATCCTCCCCGCGCCGAAGGCGCCGGCTTGCCGCGTCGCATTCGGGCGCCGCGCGCAGCCGGCCTGGCATTGGGCGCTGTTTGCGTCGGTGCCGCACTGCTGCAGAACGATGCGCCCGCCTGGCAGTTCGCGCTGATGCTGGCGCAGGTGCTGGCCTGGCCGCATCTGGCCTATGCCCTGAGTTCTCGCAGTGCCCAGCCCAAGGAGGCCGAGTACCGCAACCTGGTGTTCGACTGCGCGCTGTCGGCCATGTGGCTGCCGGCCATGGGCTTCAATGTGCTGCCCAGCGCTTTGGCGCTGGCCCTGGTCATGATGGACACGGTGGCTGTCGGCGGCCGGCCTCTGCTGTGGCGTGGCGCAGTGGCCGCCGTTTGGGGTGTGGGTTTCGGTGCGCTGCTCCTGCCGGCGCCCCTGCAGCTGACGGCCACGCTCTCCACCACCATTGCCTGCCTGCCCGTCATGGTGGCCTATCCGCTGACTGTGGGCTTGGTGATGTTCCGCCTGTCGACACGCCTGAGCGAGAAGCGCCGCCAGCAGGAGCGCTCCGAGCGCCTGGTGCGTCACACCTTCGATGCCATGGAGGCCGGCATCGTGCTGTACGACGCTGACGACCGCCTGCTGCTCTGCAACCAGACCTTCCGCTTGTTGCACCGTCCCATCGAGCCGCTGCTGCGGCCTGGCCAGCCGCGTGCCGACGTGCTGCGCGCCGCCGTCGGCCATGGCCTGGTGCGCGAAGCCCTGGGCCGCGAGGACGACTGGCTGGCCGAGCAGCTGACGGGCGCCACCAGTCCTGCGCCGCTGGAAGTGCGCGAACTGGGCGACCACAGCTGGCGCCGCGTGCTGGACCAGCGCCTGCCGGACGGCAGCCTGCTGTCCTTCTCCACCGACGTGACCGACATGGTGCGCCGCGAGCGCGAGCTGCAGCGCCTGAACGTCGAGCGCGATGCCTATGCGCAGCAGTTGGGCGAGGTGAACGCGCGTCTGGAGCAGCTGTCCCAGACCGACGCGCTGACCGGCCTGGCCAACCGCCGCCAGTTCGACCAGCGACTCGCCGACGAATGGCAACGCTCCTGTCGGCACAGCCTGTGGCTGGCCGTGGTGATGCTGGACGTCGACCATTTCAAGCGCTTCAACGACCGCCACGGCCATCTGGAAGGCGACGCCTGCCTGCGCCGCGTGGCCCAGGCCCTGCAAGCCTGCGCGCGCCGTGCCAGCGACGTGGTGGCGCGCTATGGCGGCGAGGAGTTCGTGCTGCTGCTGCCGCACACCGCCCTCGACGAGGCCGTGGCGTTGGCACAGCGTTGCCTGCAGGCGGTGGACGAACAGGCCATCTCGCATGGCGACTCGCCGCTGGGGCCTCGCGTGACGGTCAGCGTCGGTGTGGTGGCCCTGCAGCTGGATGCCACCCACGCCGCCGACCCCACTGTGCTGCTGCGACAGGCCGACGAGGCGCTGTACCGCGCCAAGGCCCAAGGCCGGCATCGGGTCGTGTCCTGACGCTGAAATACCTCGTCAGCACACTATGCTTGATGCCAGGCTATGGCGTCACAGCAGGAGCGACGGTGAAGGATGCCGAACTCGGAATGAACGGCGTGGAGCGGGTCGTTGCAGAGCCCTTGCGCTTCAAGGCCAAACTGGCCATTGGCGAGAACGCCTATGCGTCGCTGCGCATGATCAATCGCACCCGCGAGGTCTGGGATGTCGTGGGCGCGGCCGGCGCGGGCGCGGCCATCGCGAAGTCCAGCGTCGTGGCATCGACCTTCTTTGCGCCATCGGGCGTGTTGGGCGCCATGGGCATCGGTGCGGCGGCGACGCCCATCGGCTGGGTCGCGCTCGCGGCGCTGGCCTCTGGCGGCGCCTGTTATGGCCTGTACCGATGGTTGGGCGACACCAAAGGCTCACGCGTCATCGAGATCCCCAAGTTCCTGAACACGCCGCTGGACACCCTGGGCCTGGCCCTCTTCGATCTCATCGCGCCGCTGGCGCTGCGGCTGGCCGCGGTGGATGGCAGCGTCGAGCCTGCTGAGCGCGATGCGCTGCTGCAGCATCTGGTGGACGACTGGGGTCTGGACGCCGGTTTCGTCACCCAGGCGATTGCGCAGATCGAGCCGGGCGCCATGCAGGGTTCGGTCGAGGAGATGGCGGCGGAGCTGTCGGCCTTTCTGCATGCCAACCCCGACTGCAACCACCAGGCCATCGCCGCTGACCTTGGGCAGTTCCTGCGTCAGCTGCTGGAGGCCGGCGGGCCTTTGTCTGAGGCCGAAGAGGCTGCGTTGGCGCTCGGCCTCGAACTGCTGCAGCGCGAGCCGGAGAGCACACTCACCAAGGCCTGGCTCGGTGCCAAGTCGGGCGCCGGCAAGGCGGCCGAACAACTGGGCACGACGGCCAAGGATGCCGCGGATTGGACCCGTCAGCGGCTGCCTTCGGCCGATGAGCTGCAGGCTGCCGCCGGCACCGCGGCGACCAAGGCCTTGCATGGCGCCAGGGTGGGTGCGGAGCAACTGGGCACCACAGCCAGGGAAGCCGCCGAATGGACGCGCGAGCGCCTGCCGTCGCCGGAGCAGTTGCAAGCCGCGGCGAGCACGACCGCGACCCAGGTGGAGCAGGGCGTGCGCAAGGCCGCGGCCTGGGCCCAGGACAAGATGCCCAGTGCGGAGCAGGTCCAGGACAAGGCCAAGCGGTCGCTGGACCTGGCCAAAGCCGGCATTGAAAGAATGAGGAAGCGGCCACCAGGCCGCTGATCTGCTGCCGTCCGAACCCGCGCCGGTGAGTTGAAGCCACACGCGAGCATGCTGCGCGGTAGCCCTCTATGCTGGTTTCCCTCGAGGTTCAGGCGGCAGGACGAGTATGCGCATCGCAATCATGGGTTCGGGCGGCGTTGGCGGCTATGCGGGCGCGTGGTTGCAGCAGGCGGGTCACGACGTGGTGTTCATCGCCCGCGGCGCTCACCTGGCCGCCTTGCAGCGCGACGGCCTGAGGATCGAGCACCCCGAGCTGGCGCTGCATCTGCCGCAGGTCCGCGCCACGGAGGACGCGGCCAGCGTGGGGCCGGTCGATCTGGTGATCTTTGCGGTCAAGCTCTTCGACACCGAGAGCGCGGCTCGCGCCATGGCCGCGTTGGTCGGCCCGCACACGCGGGTGCTCACGCTGCAGAACGGCATCGACAGCGTGGCCATGATCCGCGCCCACCTGGATCCGTCCGCCACGGTGCTGGGCGGCGTGATCTATGTGTCCGCCGTCATCGACCGGCCGGGCGTGATCCGCTCACCGGGTGGCCTGCACATGATCGTCGCCGACCGGCTGGACGGCGACGCGACGATGGCCGAACTGGAGCGGACCGCGGCGGGCCTGGCCGGGCTGTCCGTGAAGCTCAGCGACAACGCGACGCAGACGATCTGGGAAAAGTTCGTCGCCCTGGCCTCGCTGTCCGGCGCGACCTCGCTGCTGCGTGCCCGCATGGGAGCCATTCTGGGCAACGCCGAGACGCGGGCCTTCCAGCGCCAGTTGGTGGACGAAGCCGTTGCCGTCGCACAGGCCCATGGCGTGGCGATGCGCGCGGGCCTCGCCGACGAAGTCATGGGCAAGCTGGCCGCGATGCCGGCGGCCTTTCGCTCGTCGATGGCCGAGGACCTGGAGCGCGGCAATCGCCTCGAGCTGGGTTGGCTCAGCGGGCGCGTGCATGGTCTCGGTTTGCAACTGGGTGTCGAGACACCGGCGCACACGGCGGTCTACCGCGGCCTGGTGCTGCATGAGCAGGGCGTGGGTCCGGCCGAACAGCGACAGACCCTTGTTGTAGGCCAGGGCCTGCAAATCCACGTGTAACAGTCCGGCACCACCGCACCTTCCCGCTCGGCAGCATGCGAGACATGAGTGCTGAACACCATCCGCTCGCCGGCCAGCCGGCACCGCCCGACCTCCTCATCGATGTCGAGGCCTTGCGCGAGGCCTATTTCTCGCGCCAGCCCGACCCGTCCTGTGCCGAACAGCTCGTCAGCTTCGGCACGTCCGGCCATCGCGGTTCGGCCCTGGACGGCTCCTTCAACGAATGGCATGTGCTGGCCATCACCCAGGCCATCTGCGACCACCGCAAGCAGAACAACATTGCCGGGCCGCTGTTCCTTGGCGCTGACACCCATGCTCTGTCCGAGCCCGCGTCGCGCAGCGCCCTTGAGGTGCTGGCGGCCAATGGCGTCAACGTCATGCTGGCGCCGCCGGGTCAATTCACGCCGACGCCGGCCGTGTCGCTGGCCATCCTGGAATACAACCAGGGCCGTGAGGGCTGGCAGCGGGCCGACGGCATCGTCGTCACGCCCTCGCACAACCCGCCGCGCGATGGCGGCTTCAAGTACAACCCGCCCCACGGCGGCCCGGCGGACAGCGACATCACGTCCGGCATCCAGGCGGCCGCCAATGCCTACCTGCGGCAGGGTCTGAAGGGCGTGCTGCGCAAGGACGCCGAACAGGCCCTGGCAACGCTGGGCTGCCACGAGCACGACTACCTGGCCCAGTACGTCGCGGCCCTGCAGCAGGTCATCGATTTCGACGTCATCCGCGGTGCCGGCCTTCAGCTGGGCGTCGACCCGCTGGGTGGGGCCGGCGTGGACTACTGGCCGGCGATCGCCGAGCGCTACCGACTGCCACTGACCGTCGTCAGCAGCGAGGTGGACCCGCGCTTCGCCTTCATGACCCTAGACTGGGACGGCCAGATCCGCATGGACCCTTCATCGCCCTGGGCCATGCAGAGGCTGACCCAGCTGCGCGACCGTTTCGACGTGGCCTTCGCCTGCGACACCGACCACGACCGCCACGGCATCGTCACGCGCCGTGCCGGCCTGATGCCACCCAACCACTACCTCAGCGTGGCGGTGGACTACCTCTTCCACAACCGCCCTGGTTGGCGTGCGAGCGCCGCCGTCGGCAAGACCGTCGTCACGACGGCGCTGATCGACCGCGTCGCCCAGCGCCTGGGCCGGCGTCTGTTCGAAGCGCCGGTCGGCTTCAAGTGGTTTGCACCGGGCCTGCTGGACGGCAGCCTGGGCCTGGGTTGCGAGGAGAGCGCCGGTGCGTCCTTCCTGCGCCGCGATGGCCGCGTATGGACGACCGACAAGGACGGCATGGCGGCGGCCCTGCTGTCGGCCGAGATCACAGCCCGCACCGGCAGCGACCCCGGCGCGTACTACCAGCGCCTGACGGCCGATCTCGGCACGCCGCATGCGGACCGCGTCGAAGGCCCGGCTACGCGCGATCAGAAGGCCCGCCTCGCAGCCATGAAGCCCGAGCAGGTCAGCGTCAAGATGCTGGCGGGTGACGCCGTCGAGGCCGTGTTGAGCCAGGCGCCAGGCAACGGTGCAGCCATCGGCGGCCTCAAGGTCATCACGGCCGGCGGCTGGTTTGCCGCGCGGCCCTCGGGCACCGAAGACATCTACAAGGTCTATGCCGAGAGCTGGCGCGACGAGGCGCATCTGCAGCGCCTGCTGCAGGAGGCTCGCGACCTCGTGGACAAGACCCTGGGCTGATCAGGCGGCCGCGAGTTCGGCCACGCCTTCGCTCAGAAACACGCAGTCGCCGTCCTGGAACACGCGCACCTCGCCGGGCGCAAAGGCTGCCCAGGCTTCGCCATGGGTCAGGGGCTCGGTGGACACCAGCGCCATGCGGTCGGACGGGTTGTTGACGGTGGCCAGGTCCACGCTGAGGTCGCCGTCGCGCAGCGACACATGGCCGAAGGGCGGGCGGCGCTGCAGCCAGTGCAGCTTGGTGGAAGCGTGGGCCAGCATGGCGCGGCCATCGGTCAGCAGCAGGTTGAAGCGGCCATGCTCGGCGATCTCGTGGATCCAGGGCGTCAGCGTGGCGGCCAGCTCGGGCCAGTCGGGCAGCTCGGCGCCGAAGCGCTGCTGCAGGCGCTGCATCAGCCAGCAGAAGGCCTGTTCGCTGTCGGTCTGACCGGCGGGGGTGAAGCTGCCGTCCAGATCGGGATGGAAGTCCTTCAGGTCGCCGTTGTGGGCGAAGACCCAGGTGCGGCCGGCCCATTCGCGGCGAAAGGGGTGGCAGTTCTCCAGCGTGCGGGCGCCCTGGGTCGCCTTGCGGATGTGGGCCAGGATGTTGCGTGCACGCACCGGATGGTGGCCCAGATGACGCGCCAGCTCGGACTCGGCCGCGGGGCTGTCCTCCACCGTAACCTCGCAGCGCTCGCCGTCGTGGAAGGCCACGCCCCAGCCGTCGACATGGTCTGCGGTGCGGCCACCGCGGGCGGCAAAGCCGCTCAGGGAGAAGGTGGCGGCGGCCGGCTGGCGGCTGTTGAGGGCGAAAAGCTCACACATCGGTGGGGGCGGAAGCTGTCGGTATGGGTGGCAACGTCGCAAGTCTGAGGGTGGATGACAGAAAGCCCAACAAAGCTTTCGTCAGATGCTTATGCCTGTGCGGGTTCTCACATACCGCGGGGCATGGCCTGGCGTTAGTCTTGGCCGCATCAACCCAGGAGACAACCCCGTGCTCAAGTGTCTTGCTCCCGCCGCGGCCCTGCTGCTGGCCCTGACCGCCCAGGCCCAGGAGGCCGGCTGGCCGACCAAGCCCATCCATTTCGTCGTGCCCTTCGGCCCAGGCGGTGCCAACGACATCGTGGCCCGCACGGTGGCCGAGGCGACGGCCAAGCAGCTGGGTCAGCCCATCATCATCGAGAACAAGCCCGGCGCCGGCTCCATGATCGGCGCCGCCTATGTGGCCAAGTCGGCGCCTGACGGCTACACCTTCCTGACCCCGGCGGCCGGCGTCATCACCAATGCGCTGATCAAGACGCGCATGCCCTATGCCGAAGACGACCTGGTGCCCGTGGTCATGATGGCCGTCAGCCCCTCGGTCATCGTCGTGCCGGGTGATTCACCCATCAAGGACCTCAAGGGCCTGATCGCGGCGTCCAAGAAAGGCCAGAACCTGAATTTCGCGACCGCCGGGACCGGCAGCACGCCGCACTTCGTCGCCGAGATGCTGAAGCTGCGCGCCGGCGCCAAGCTGCAGATCGTGCCCTACAAGAGCGGCTCCGAGGGCATGGCCGCCGTCGTCGGCAACCAGGTGGACGCGACATCCGAGGCCAGCCCCGTCGTGCTGTCCATGGTCAAGGCCGGCAAGCTCAAGGCCGTCGCCTCGACCTGGAACCGCCGCATCGCGGCCCTGCCGGACCTGCCGACGGCCCAGGAGCAGGGCTTCAGCGACGTCTTCATCGGCCATTGGTCGGGCGTTTTTGCGCCCAAGGGCACGCCCGAAGCCATCCTCGACAAGCTCAATGCCGCCGTGAATGCGGCGCTGAAGACCAGTGAGCTGCGCGCCAAGCTCATCCCGCTGGCCATCGACCCGACCGGCGGCAGCCGCGAGGACTTCCGAAAATTCCTGGCCGGCGAGAAGGCGCGCCTTGCGCCCATCGCCAAGGCGGCGCAGATGAAGGAAGACTAGCGGAGATAGGGCTGGAGCCAGCGCATCTGCGGCTTGTCCTGGCCGCCGGCGCCGGGCTCCAGCGACAGGAAGTAGTCGCCCCAGGTCGGCCCGCCGGCCCACCACAGCCAGCCGGCCCAGACGTCGGCATGGGCTTCGAGGTGCTTGAGCGCGCCGGTCACGGCCTGCTCGCAGACAGCGTTGGCGCCGCCGCCCAGTTCGCCCAGGATGGCGCGGCGCTTGTTGGCCTTCAGCCAGGCCGTGAAGCGCTGCAGGCGCTCGACGCCGATCTGCGGGCTGACGCATTCGGCGCTCGTGCCCGAGCCGTCCATGTCGAAATACTGGT
This sequence comes from Roseateles sp. NT4, assembly GCF_051857475.1. Lineage (NCBI taxonomy): Bacteria > Pseudomonadati > Pseudomonadota > Betaproteobacteria > Burkholderiales > Sphaerotilaceae > Roseateles > Roseateles sp. NT4. The sequence continues at coordinate 256,803 of NZ_JBPZGZ010000004.1, forward strand.
GCACCTCGAAGACCATGTTGTCGATCGGGTCGCGCACCTGGCCCATGACCTCGGCATTGGGCGTGCCGTACCAGGTCTTCTCGAACCAGCTCCAGGCACCGCTGTAGCCATTGCCGGGCAGGGTGATGAGGTGGGTGGCGCCGGTCTTGCGAATGGCGTCGATGGCGGCCTGGGCGGCCTGGCCCCAGGTCTCGGTCGGCATGTTGCGCGGCTCGTTGACGAGGCCGAACTGGACCTTGGGGTTGTCCTTGAACTGCAGCGCGAGCCGGCGCCAGAAGTCGGCGAAGGCGGCGATGGGCACCTCGGGCTTGCCGACGTGGACCTCCTTGTAGGCCGCATAGTTGTGTGGGTCCAGCAGCACGGTCAGGCCGCGCGCCGTCGCGCCGTCGACGAACTCGCGCAGGCGAGCCAGTTCGGCCGCATCGAAGTCGCCCATCAAGGTTGGCTGCAACCGCTCCCAGCGGAAGGCGATGCGCATCAGGTTCATGCCCTTGGCCTGGTAGTAGGCCGTGCTGGCCACGGTCGGGTAAACGAAGTCCTTGCCGTAGGCGCCGGGGAAATTCTTCTCACCCCATTCGGCGCTGGACAGGCTGATGCCGCGCCATTCGAGGGGCACGGCTTGGGCTGCCGTTGCAGCGAAGAGAGCGATGCAGAGCAGGGATTTCTTCATGCCTTGTCCTTCGCGGGCGGCTGTACGCCGAGGGCCGCCAGCACGTCCTGGCAGGCACCCATGGTGTGATAGTCGGTCTTGCCGGCGGGGCTCTTCTCGTCGGTGACCTTGCTGTTGTCCGGCGCCAGGATGCGGTACCAGGCGCCATGCTCGTGGTCGACGAAATGGTTCCAGGCATAAGCCCAGAGGCGGTCGTACCACTGCCAGTAGGCGGCGTCGCCGGTGCGTACGGCCAGCCAGGCGGCGGCCGCGAGGCTTTCGGCTTGCACCCAGAAGTATTTGTCGCCATCGCAAACCTCGCCGCCCGGCGCGAAACCATAGACCAGGCCGCCGTGTGCGGCATCCCAGCCGTGCTTCATCGCGGTGTCGAAGAAGTGGCGCGCGGTGGGCACCAGCCAGTCGGGGGCCGCGCCGCCGAGGCGCCGGTCCAGCATCAGCAGCAGCTTGGCCCATTCCGTGAGGTGGCCGGTCTGGAAGCCCCAGGGACGGAAGATATTGGTCTTGTCGTCGCGGTTGTAGTCCCAGTCGGGCGTCCAGTCGGTCTTGTAGTGCTCCCAGATCAGACCGCCCGCGAGAGCCGCTTGGCGTTGGGCAATGGCGGTGGCCAGCACCAGCGCGCGGTCGAGGTAGCGGGCCTCGCCTGTCGCGGCATGGGCCGCCAGCATCGCTTCACAGGCATGCATATTGGCGTTCTGGCCACGGTAGGGGCCGACGCCCCAGTCCGGCGTCGCCTCGTCGGCGTAGAGGCCGTGGGCCGGCTCCCAGAAGCGGCGCTCCATCAGCGCGAAGGTTGCCGCGATGCCGTCGCGCGCGCCGGGCACGCCGGTCTCGGCCGCATGCGCATTGGCCAGCAGCACGAAGGCCAGGCCATAGCAGTGGTTGGTGCCGTCAACGACCGTGGCGCGGCCGTTGTGCCAATCCAGCACCCAGGCATAGCCGCCTTGCGGTTGGCCATGCACCTCGTTGACGAAAGCCAGCGCATGGGCGACGTCGTTCAGCGGCCCGCCGAACCAGCGCCAGGCCAGCGCATGGTTGAAGACGAAGCGCGTACTGCTCACCAGATGCCGCGTGTGGCGGTCGTAGACCGTGCCGTCGTCCTTGAAGAACTGGAAGCAACCGCCGCTGGCATCCTTCACGCGCGGTGCGTAGAAGGCCAGGGTGTGGCGCATATGGGCCCACAGCGCTTCGGGCCGGCGCATGTCGGGAACGTTCATTTCAGAACCTCGTCTTTCAGGAAGCGGGTCAGTTCGTCGGCCATCAGCGCGTGGACGTCTATGCGCGGATGGGCCCACGAGAAAGCCTCGAAGCGGTAGGACCAGACCTGGCTATCGCCCTCGGCGCGCAGCGTCTGCACGGCGCCCAGCACGGCGCGGGGGATGGCGGGCTGTTCGCGCGGCGCCGACATGCCGCCCATCAGCAGCACGAGCTTGGCCTTGGGATAGCGGCCGCGCAGCTGGCGCACGAAGGCGAGATAGCGCGGGCCGAAATCGGCCGCGATGGACTGCCCCTTGGACGCGGGGAAACCGTGGTCGTTCTGGCCCAGGTTGAGCAGCACGACGTCGGGGGCGATCGGGTCAGGCGGTGCGACAGGCGCGTCCAGCCGCGGCGCGTAGCGGTTCCAGACCTCGGGCATCAGCAACTGGTCCCAGGTCGCCGTGATGCCGATGCCGCTGATGGCGATGCCGACATAGTCCGCGCCCAGCCTGGCGGCCGTCACGGCACCGTAGGCCCGCGTGCCGTCGTGCGTCGACAGATCGGCGTACTGGTCTTCGCCGATGTCGCCGTTGCAGGCGCCGGCGGTGATGGAGTCGCCGTAGAACTCCAGCTTCAGTGGGCGAGGCGCGGGCGGGTCGAGCAGCTTGCCGCCTGCGGCCAGGCGCAAGCCGAGGAAGACGGACTCTGCCTGCGAGGCCTCGGTGCGTTTGACCAGGCGCAGTTCGTGTTCACCCGGCGGTAGGGGCAGGCGCCAGTCGGCCGGGCCGTCGCCGCGCAGTGCCAGCACATGGCGGCGGCCATCGACCTCGACAGTGAAATGGTTGATGCCGCCGCGCGAAGGCGCGAGGCGCAGCGCGAGCTGATCGCCGGTGAAGCGGGCGCGCATTTCGCTGCCGCTCCAGGCCAGCAGTTTGCCGCCAGGCACCTTGGCGATGCGGCCTGTCCAGCGCAGCTGGGGGTCGTCAGCGGCGATCAGCCCTGGCGCCTGCGAGGGTGCCTCGCGCACGAAGTCGCTGGTTTGCAGGGCCGGCGGGAAGATGCCGGCCGACATGAGGGCCAGCAGGCTGGCCGGGCGGCCGCTGCCGGCCCACTCGTCCTGTTTCATGCGGACATGCAGCAGATGGGCGCCGGGCTCGAGCTCGCGCCCGACCACCGTGTAGTGCCAGCCGAGATAGCCCTTGCGTTCCGGCACCTGGCCGCGCAGCGTGACCCAGGGGCCATCGTCGACGCGGGCTTCGAGGTTGCGGTAGAGGGCGCTTTCGGCGTGGAAGACGGCGACCTCGCGGCCCCAGACGAGGAAGTGGGCCTCGGCGCCATCGGCCTTGGTTGTCCAGCCGGGTTGCTGGCCGGTCCACTCGGGATGCACTTCGCCACCACGCTCGAAGCCGCGTGACTGGTAGGGCTTGAGCGCCTCACCGGAGAACATGCGCGTGAACTCGTGAGCGCGGCCGAACATGGGTGCTGGCAGGGACGCCGTCGGGCCGGCCTTGACGCTGCGCAGCGTCTCGCCCACGGCCTGGGCAATGCGCTGGTGGCCAACCGCGTTGGGGTGGACGGGCTCGTCGTAGAGCGCCGACCAGCGGTCCTGGCCGGCATCGACACGGGCCTGCATCCAGCCGCCGAAGTCCAGGGCGGTCAGGCCGTAGTGGGCCGCCAGCTTCAGTTGGATGTCGGTCGCGTCGCGCGGCTGGTTGCCCTGCTGGGTCAGGCCCAGCACCACGACGGCCGGGGGCTTTCTCGCAGTCAGCAGTTTGCGCAGGATGGCCTCATAGCTGCTGCCCCGCACGGCCGGGTCCAGCCATTGGTCGTTCACGCCGAACTCGACGATGACGAGGTCGGGTGCGGCGTCGAGCACCTGCTTGTCCAGGCGCTGCACGCCGGCCGCCGAGTCGGTGCCGCTGACGCCCGCGTTGACCAGCTTGACCTTGGGGCCTAGCGATTGGGCGAGCAGCGCGGCCCAGCCCTTCTCACGTGGGGGCTGCGCGGCATAGCCGGTCGTGATGGAGCCGCCGAGGGTGGCAAGCGTAATGGGCTCGCCAGCATCCAGGCGCTGCATGACGGCCTGCAGCCGCGCATCGGCGTGACCGATTGCTGGAAGCGTCAGGGACAAAGCCAATATCCATCCTTTCAATGCATTCATATCAACCTTTGGTCGCGCCGGCCTGCAAACCCGCGACGAATTGCTTCTGGAAGATCAGGAACAACACGACGGCCGGCAGCGACGCGAGCAGCGAGCCCGCCATCAACACGGCGGCCGACTGCGGGTTGAAGCTCAGGTCGCCGGCCATCTTGCCGAGTTGCAGTGGCAGGGTCAGCGTGGCTGCGTCGTTGACGACGAGCAGGGGCCACAGGAAGTTGTTCCATTCGCCCACCGCCACCGGAATGGCGATGGCGGCCAGCGCGGGCCGCAACATCGGCAGTACGACGCTCCACCAGATGCGCAGGGTGCCGGCGCCGTCTAGCGTCGCCGCGCTGATGAGTTCGTCGGGCACACCCAGCATGGCCTGGCGGAAATAGAAGACGACAAAGGCCTTGGCCAGGCCGGGCACCAGCAGGGCGGCGTAGCTGTTGATCCAGCCCAACTGCGCCACCGTCACGAAGTTGGGGACGATGGTGACCTCCCAGGGCAGCATCATCGAGACGAGCAGGGCACGGAACAGCCAGCGGCTGCCGGGGAAGGGGCGCTTGGTCAGCACGAAGGCCACCAGCGACGCGGCCAGCAGGCTGACGACCGTGACGACGACGGTGACGAGCAGGCTGTTGGCGTAGAAGCGCAGAAAACCGTGGCCTTCGACCTGCACCTGCAGGATGCCGGCGAGCTTGTCGGGGTCGGCGGTGGTACCAGCAAAGTCGGGGTTGAAGAAGTTGCGCGACGTCGCTTCTGCGGGCCACAGCGTCGGTGGCTGGCGCAGCAGCTCGGCCACGTGCTTGAAGGCGCCGATGGCCATCCAGTAGTAGGGCAGCAGCATGGCGGGAACCAGCAGCCACAAAGGTGCGCGCAGCCACTTCATCGTTCGCGCCCCATCAGCTGGAGGTGGAGCCAGGTCAGGCCGAACAGCAGGGTGGTCAGCACCCAGGCGGCGGCGGAGGCCAGGCCGAGGTCGAGCTGGCGAAAGCCGCGGTCGAAGAGATAGGTGACCAGCATCAGCGCCGAGTCCAGCGGGCCGCCCAGGGTGTCCACCGCACCATAGAGCAGATAGGGCTCGTAGAAGACCTGGAAGCTGGCGATCATGCCGGTCACCGTCACGTAGACCAGCGTCGGCCGCAGATTCGGCAAGGTGATGTGCAGCAACTGCTGCCAGGGCGAGGCGCCATCGAGCCGTGCGGCCTGGTAGAGCTCTTCGGGAATGGCGCGCAGGCCGGCGACGAAGATGACGAGGTTGTAGCCCAGCACCGACCAGACGCCGACCAGCACCAGCACCGGCAGCGTCCACTGCGGGTCGCCCAGGAAGCGGGCCGGCTCCAGGCCGATGGCCGCGCGCAGGCTGTTGAAGAGCCCATAGGCCTCGGAGTTGGCCAGCCACTTCCAGGCCGAGATGGCGCCCACGCCGCCGGCGACGGCGGGCAGGAAGAAGGCCACGCGCACCCCTTGATGCAGGCGCGAGTTGCTCCCGAAGGCCAGTGCCAGCACGAGGCCGAGCAGCACAGCAATGAAAGACACCGAGGCCATATAGGCGGCGGTGTTGCCGAGCGCCGTCCAGAAACGCTCGTCTGCCGCCAGCTCCGCGTAGTTGCGCAGGCCGATGAAGTTAGGCTCATCGGTGGCGTGGTAGTCCGTGAAGCTCAGCCAGGCCGAGCGCAACACCGGCCAGACGCCGAACAGGCCGAACAGCGCGAAGAAGGGCGCGACGAGCAGCATGTCGCGGCCATGGCGGCGCCAGACCTTCCTCATCGCTGAGCCTCCAGCGCGCGGTTCATCACCGCGGCGGCGCGGCTGAGTTCGGCTTGCGCGTCGGCGCCGGCCAGCACGACGCGCTGCACGGCGCGGGTGACGATGTAGTCCTGGCGTATCCAGGCGGGGCAGGGCGGTGGGCCTTCAGCGTCAGCCAACTGAGCGAGCAGGGCCTCGCGATTCGGCAGGTTCAGCGAAGCGATCTGGTCCTGCCGGCCCGAGGGCAGCCACATGCCGCCATAGGCCAGAGCCGCCTCGGCCATGCGGCGCGTGACCTCGGGCCGGTAGACGGTACGCATGAAGTCCAGGGCCAGCTCGCGGTTGGGCGAGAAGCGCGTGATGGCCAGCACCGTGCCGCCCAGCACCGCCGTGCGTTTGCCCGTCGGGCCAGCGGGCAGTGGCGCGGCAGCCCACTTGCCGACCAGGCCCTTGTGGACCATGTCCATGCGCGACAGCAGCCAGGTGCCGGACTGCATCAGCCCATAGGCGCCGCTCTCCAGGCCGCCGTCGGCATCGGGCCAGCCATCGGTGGGTGCCTTCAGTTCGTGGTACAGGCGGGCGTAGTAGCTCAGCGCGCGCACGGCCTCGGGGCTGTCGACGACGGCGCGTTGGCAGCTCGCGTCGTAGACGGTGCCGCCGGCCTGGCGCAGATAGGGGTAGAAGCCCAGCCAGCTGGTGTTGCCCCATTGCTGGGCGAAACGCTGCCGGCGAGCGGCGGCGATGAAGCCGTCCCAGTCGGCCGGCGGCTTGGCCAGCAGGTCGCTGCGGTAGTACTGCAACTGCACATGCATGTCGAAGGGCGCGCCAAAGAGCCTGCCGTCCGGGCGACGGATGGCGCGCAGCGCGCCGGGGTTGGCCTGCATCTCCAGTACGGCCACCAGATCCGGCGCGGCCTGCCTCAGATCGACCAAGGCGCCCTTGGCACCCAGTGCGATGGCGTAGGAGGTGCTGCCCGTCACCAGGTCCGGCCCGCGCCGGCTGGCCAGGGCGGCGGAGTACTTGGTCATCGCGTCGGCCCAGGGCACGTCGCGCACCTCGACCAGCACCTCCGGGTGTCGGGCGCGGTAGGCCTCGACAGCCGGCTGCATGACCTGGGGCGTCTTGTCGTCGCCCACCATCCAGACGACCAGGCGCCCGGCCAGCGCCTGCCCGCCAGCCAGCGCGAGGCACAGCGCCAGGGCGGTCTTGGCGAGGGTCAAAGGTGCGGAACGGGTCGACATAATGTTTAGTAAACGAAATGATTATCCACACATCGAAATCGCGAAAACAGCGTTGTCTACCCGCAATTCGTCGGTGCTATCCCTGATCGTCGACCGTTTGACAGAGAAACAAAATGCGCAACAAATTGATGTTTAGCGGTGGCCGCAAGGTGCGCCGCAGAAATCCCAAGAGCAGTGATCTCCGAACGCTTGATCGATCTTCATGAAGGCTGGCAACTGGCCGAGGCGCCGTTGGGCGCCGATGCACGCGCGCTGACAGCGCTGCCGGCCGAGGCCTGGCTGCCCGCAGTCGTGCCGGGCACGGCCCATGGCGCGCTGCTGGCCGCAGGCCGCATTCCCGATCCCTTCTACGGCATGAACGAGGCGGCGGTGCGCTGGGTCGCCGAACGCCGCTGGGCCTGGCGCCTCGCCTTCGAGGTCGGCGAGCTGTCCGACCACGAGGATCTGGCCTTTGAGGGCCTGGACACCTACTGCACGGTCTGGCTCAACGGCGAGCGGCTGCTTGAATCCGACAACATGTTCGTGCCGCGCCGTGTCGATGTGCGCCGTTGCCTGCAGCCCGGCCGCAATGAGTTGCTGCTGTGCTTCGAGCCGCCGCTGGCCAGCGCCCGCGAAGTGGAAGCGGTGCACGGCAAGCGCCAACTGTGGAACGGCGACAGTGCCCGTCTGCATGCGCGCAAGGCCCAGTACCACTTCGGCTGGGACTGGGGCCCGGAGCTCATCGTCAGCGGCCCCTGGCGGGCGGTGCGCCGGCACAGCTGGTCGGCGCGTGTCGATGATCTGCATTGCCGCAGCGAGGTGGACGTCGCGGCCGGGCGCGCGACCCTGCACGTGACGGCGCGGGCCATCGGCGGCACCGGCCTGCGCTGCGCCTTCGAACTGCTGGATGCTGACGGCCACAGCGTCGCCAGCCAGCTGGTGCCGGCAGACGCGGCGCGCGCGACGCTGAATATCAGCGAAGCCCAGCTGTGGTGGCCGCGCGGCCTGGGCGGGCAGCCGCTGTACACGCTGGTCGCGCGACTGATGGACGGTGAGCGCATCGTGGCGCAGGACAGCCGCCGCACGGGTCTGCGCACGCTGCGCCTGGTGCAGGCGCCCATCGAAGGCGAGGCCGGCAGCAGCTTCCATTTCGAGGTCAATGGCCAGGCCTTCTTTGCCGGCGGCGCGAACTGGATTCCCGACGACAACCTGCTGGAGCGCATCACGCCGGCGCGCTACCGCGAGCGTGTGGCCCAGGCCGCCGACGCGAACATGAACATGCTGCGCGTCTGGGGCGGCGGCATCTACGAACACGAGGCCTTCTACGAGGCCTGCGACGAACTGGGACTGCTGGTCTGGCAGGACTTCATGTTCGCCTGCGGCCTCTACCCAGCCAACGAGGACTACCTCGCCAGCGTGCGAGCCGAAGCCGAAGCGGCCGTGACGCGGCTGCGCCACCACGCCTGTCTGGCCCTCTGGTGCGGCAACAACGAGGACTACATGCTGGCCGAGTCCGTCGGCCTGGCCGGTCCCGGCGTGCCCGCCGATCGTTTCGAGGCGCGTGCCATCTACGAAGGCCTGCTGCCTGCGGTCTGCGAGGCGTTGGACCCAGACACGACCTACTGGCCGGGCAGTCCCTTCACACCCGGTGATGGCGCCAGGTCGTCGGACGCGACGGTGGGCGACCGCCACAGCTGGGAGGTCTGGCACCAGCAGATGCTGCCCTACCAGCGCTACGGCGATGTGCAGGCCCGCTTCGTCAGCGAGTTCGGCATGCAGTCGCACCCCTCGCTGGCCCTGCTGGAATCGGTGCTGCCCGAGGCCGAGCGCTTTCCCGGCAGCCGCACGCTGCAGTGGCACAACAAGGCCGGCTCGGCGGCAGGCCCGGACGGCCATCGGCGCCTGGCGGTCTATCTGGCCGACAACGTGCGCGTGGGGCCGACGCTGGCCGCGCATGTCTATGCGACCCAGTTCGTGCAGGCCGAGGCCATGCGCGTGGCCTACCAGGACTTCCGCCGCCGCTGGCAGAGGCCGGGCGCGCGCGCCGTAGGGGGCGCGCTGGTGTGGCAACTCAACGACTGTTGGCCGGTGACGAGTTGGGCCCTCATCGACGCTTCGGGCAGTGCCAAGCCGGCCTGGCATGCGGTGCGCCGCGCCCTGGCACCGCTTGCAGTCGCCGTGAGGTTGGAAGACGGGCAGGTGCGCCTGGCGGTCACGAACGGGCGGGCCGAGGCCTGCGAGCTGACGCTGCAACTGCGCGTGTTCACGATGGATGGCAGGCAGTTGGTCAGCGAGCGCATCTTGCAAGCGGTTCCAGCCTCGACCAGCGTCGAGACGACCCAGGCCGTGCCGCGAACCGACGAACCCGTCGTCGCCGAGCTGTGTGCTCTGGATGCGGACGGGCTGGAGCTGGCGCGCGATTGCGCCTGGACCGAGCCCTTCAGGTTCTACAGCCTGGCCGGTGCGCGTCTCGTCATCGAGGCCGAGGGCCAGGCCTTGCGCCTGAGCTGCGACCGTCCCGTCAAAGGCCTGTGGCTGCAGCAGGCCGGCCTGGATCTGGAGGACAACTTCATCGACCTCGTGCCGGGCAGCGAGCGTCGGATTGTTTCAAGGATAGCGCTACCAAGTGAATTGGAAGCGCTTGCACTCGAGCTGCCGTCGCGCCGGGTCAGCCTGCGGGGAAAGGGAGGGTGAGTGCCGATTCCATGCGTATATCCCCTATCCCCACTAGCCCCAATGCTGGGGCGATTGAATAGTTGTTAGCGTTACCAAATACCTGCGGCACAAGACCAGCAGGACCGGCATGAAGCCTTGCAAAGGGCCGAGTGTTTCCACCAAAGAGGAGCAAAGAGAATGAGACAGTTCAAGAGGACAACGTTGTCCCTGGCCGCCGCGCAAGCGCTGGTCTGGGCGGCGACGCCGGCCCTGGCGCAGAACACGCCAGCCCCGGCAGCGGCAGCGACACCCGCGGCCGACAAGGCCCCGCAGGCGCTGGAGACCGTGGTCGTTTCGGGGCGTCGGGCCGCCCTGGCCACCGCTCAGAAGCTCAAGCAGGATTCGGACGAGATCGTCGATTCGGTGGTGGCCGACGAAATCGGCAAGCTGCCTGATCGCTCGGTGTCCGAGGTGCTGCAGCGCATCGTCGGCGCCACCATGTCGCGCGTGGCCGCCTCCAACGATCCGGTGCACTTCTCGGTCGAAGGTTCGGGCGTCAACATCCGCGGCCTGACCTACGTCAGCTCGACGCTGAACGGCCGCGAGACCTTCAGCGCCAACCAGGGCCGCACGCTCGGCTTCGAGGACGTGCCGCCCGAGTTGATGGCCGGCGTCGACGTCTACAAGAACCCTTCGGCGGAGCAGATCGAAGGCGCCATCGGCGGCCTCGTGAACCTGCGCACGGCCCTGCCTTTCGACTTCCCCGGCTTCAAGGGCTCGATCTCGGTCGACGTCTCGCGCAACAGCCTGGCCAAGAAGAACAAGCCCAGCGTCTCGGGCCTGCTGTCCAACACCTGGAACACCGACGCCGGCAAGTTCGGCGCGCTGATCGACCTGGCGCATTCGCTCAGCTCCAACCGCACCGACGGCCTGGTGCTGGACCCCTTCTACAAGGCTTCGCCGACCGAGACGCACTGGTACTCGCGCGACATGTCGTGGAAGCAGCAGTTCTACGACCGCACGCGTGACGGCATCTACGGTGCGCTGCAGTGGAAGAAGGACGACCTCGAGTCATCGCTGACCTTCTTCCGCTCCAAGTTCCAGTTCAACTGGAACGAGAACAACGTCAGCGCCCAGGTCGACCCCTACAACGTGACCGTGCTGAACGGCCAGTACGACGCCAACGGCGTGATGACCAAGGGCACGCTGACCGGCAAGGCGCTGGGCAATGGCGCCTACGACGGGCTGGAGGTTGAGAACCAGACGCGCTACTCCAAGCGCAATTCGCAGACGGACGAGCTGGCCTGGAAGATCGCTGGCCGCGTCAACGACCAGCTGACGCTGACGTCGGACTTCCAGTACATCCGCTCCAAGACCAACAACTTCGACTCGACGGTGGGCACCGCCGTGTCCCTGCCCAAGGAGACGGTGGACTACACCGGATCCATGCCGAAGCTGGTGTTCGACGCCGCCGACATGGCCATCCTCAACGACCCCAGCAAGTACTACTGGGCCATGATGATGGACCACCTGGACAAGGGCAAGGGCACGCAGAAGGCCTGGAAGGGCGATGCACGCTGGGTCTTCCACGACAGCAAGATCCTCAACGACCTGCGCTTCGGCGTGCGCATCGCCAAGCGCGATGCCGAGACCATCAACAGCAACCCGAGCTACAACTGGGCGACCATCACCCATGCGTGGCAGCTGGGCTGGAACATCGGCGACCTGGCCTACATCACCAAGGCGCCCGACATCCCGGTCTACAAGAACACCTATGGCGACTTCATGGGTGGCGGCAAGGCCAACCTGCCGGCGCTGTACTTCCCGGCTGCCTCGGTCGCCTTCGACTGGCCCAACAGCTACAACAAGCTGCACCAGCTCTACCTGAACGAATGCCAGGCCTTCCAGCCCGGTTGGGATGGCGCCGGCTGCCCGCAGCAGGCCAACAGCATCCAGGGCGGCGGCGCATGGCATCCCACCTCCTTCGGCACGGATCCTGCCGGCCGCAACACCCAGGCCGAGACGACGACGGCAGGCTATGCCCAGCTGCGCTTCTCCTTCGAGGACGTCGGCGCGCCCATCGACGGCAATGTCGGTCTGCGTGTCGTCCATACCAAGAACAGTGCCGACGGCTACACCATCCTGACCACCCAGGCCCCCCCGCCCGGCGCGGTGGGCCTGGCCGTGCCGCAGCTGACGCCCTTCGCCAAGGAGCAGAACTTCAGCCAGAGCTTCACGGACTATCTGCCCAGCCTGAATCTGAGGTTCAAGGCCGCGCCCGACCTGCAGTTCCGCTTCGCCGCGTCCAAGGCCCTGGCTCGCCCGCAGTTCAACCAGATGCAGGGCTATCTGTCGATGTCGCAGACCATCGAAGTGGACGCGACCGTCACGCCGCCCAACGTCAAGAAGATCAACCTGACCGGCACGGCCAGCGGCAACCCTGAACTCAAGCCCATCCGCTCAGACCAGGAGGACCTGACGGCCGAGTGGTACTTCGCCAAGAACGGCTCGGTCACGGTGGCGGCCTTCAACAAGAACCTGAAGGACATCATCGTCAACCAGGCCTTCAACCGCACCGTCACCGACACCAGCGGCAAGCCGGTCAACTTCGTGCTGAACGGGCCGGTCAACGGCGCCAAGGGCTATGCGCGCGGCATGGAGTTCGCCTATCAGCAGTATTTCGAGGGGCTGCCTTCACTGCTGCAGGGCTTGGGGCTGCAGGCCAACTACACCTATGTGGACAGCAAGGTGAAGCGCTACAACGCCGTGTACACGGGCTATTGCTCGCCGGGCGCCGGCCAGGACAACCTGAACCTGTACATCAACGGCTGCGACACCGACGGCCGCTCCTTCGGTGACATGCCGCTGGACAACCTGTCGAAGAACACCTTCAACATCGCGCTGCTCTACGACCGTGGACCGATCTCCGCCCGCCTGGCCTACAACTGGCGCGGCAAATATCTGTACGGCGTGGCGCTGAACTCCGACAACACCGGTCCCAACCAGACCAATGCGCTGGACACCAACCCGGCCAGCGCCACTTACGGCCAGCACAACCTGCCGGTGGGCCTGCCGCTGTGGGCCGACAGCTATGGCCAGCTGGATGCTGGTTTGCATGTGAAGTTCGGCAACGACCTGTCGGTGGGCCTAGATGCCACCAACCTGACCAACAAGACCTACAAGCAGATCATGCAGCAGCACATCGGCATGATCGGCCACAACTACTTCACGTCGGGTCGCGGCTACCGGGTGAGCGCGCAATACAGCTTCTGAGGGTGAAGCCATGGGGCCGGGGTGACGTGGCTCCAACCGAAAAAAGGGCACCGCAAGCGGTGCCCTTTGTGTTGTCGCTCAGCGCGGCCTCTAGGGGGATACGGATGGCCCGCCGAAGCCTAGACTGCGCCGTCGGTGAGCTTGCCGTCAGTAGAAGCCAAAGGCCTTGCATGACCGAGATCACCCGAATCCCTTCACTGTTTGCCCTGGCCGCTGGCTGCGCGGCCTTGGTGGCCGGCGGTGCGGCCCACGCCACCGCGCAAATTGGCGGCGTCATCAGCACCTCGTTTGCCGAGGCCTTCGGTGCCTGCAACAAGTCTTCGCTAACCCCCCAGAACACCTTTCAGGACAGCTTTGCGCTGAACGTGACGGCGCCATGCGCGGCGGGCTCGGCTGGCGGCGACCTGAAGGGCTCGGCGGCCTCGGATTCCATTGGCCTGAAGGTCTATGCCACCGGCACTGGCGCCGTTGCCGCGCAAGTGGCGCTGTTCGACAACTGGGTGCTCACGCCACCGGCTGGCACGCTGGCAGGCAATTACCTCATCCCCGTGCATCTGCATATCGACGGTACGGTCTCCGCCGGTGCGACCACGCAACGGCCGGCCTTCCTCGACTATGGGCTGACACTGCGAGACATCTATGGCAGCAATCTTCCGCCGGCCATCTTCACCGCCTATGGCAGCGTCACGGCCACCGGCGCTTACTCGAAAACCTTCGACAGCTTTTTGAGCGTTCGCTACTACGGACCTGGGGGCGGCTTGCAGACCACGGTCGAGACCACGATGCAGATGACGGTCGGCGAGCTCGAGAACGGTACGGTCAACTTCTACAACACCGCCTTTGCTTCGCTCGACCTGCCGGCCGGCTGGACGGCGGTGACTTCGTCGGGCCTGCCGGTGGTGGCAGTGCCGGAGCCAGGCACTGCCACGCTGATGTTGTGCGGCCTGGCTGCAGTGGTCGCGCGCCGTGTGCGCTCGAAAAGCTTCCCTGCCCGAGCCTAGAGCGGTGCGGCCTGGTGGTGGTGGCGGATGAACTCGGCCAGCCCGGCATCACGGCCACGCTGGCGGCGTCGTGCGGCCTCCAGCAAGCTTGACGATTCGTGACATCAGCATGCACCGCGCGGAAAACCGCGAGTCGTGGCTTGACGCGCCGATGATTGCTGTTAGCTTTGCGCTCTTGTCGAGCTGCCATGCAAGAAAAACCTGTCATTTCCGACGAGCCGAGAGAGCCCAGGGTGAGCCACATCGCCTGCACGACCGACGACTTCGACCCTGGGAGGTTCAGACCCCACGGCCGGGTTGAATACGAGCAGCAGGGGCGGGTTCTCTGGTGCACGGCCACGGGGCCTTTCAATGCGGAGCTGGTCGAGGCTTTGAAGAATCTGGCCACCTCCACCTTTCCAGCCATGGCGGCGAACGGCCCTTGGGCGAGCATCTGCACCTTCAGGCATAGCGCTCTGTGTTCACCCGAGGTGCTGGCCGAGTTCACGGGCCTGATCAGGCAACTGGCTGCCATGAACCTCGCGCCGACGGCAAACGCCTTCATCCTGAAGCCTGACATCGATGGCGCCACGCTGATGCGGCCGTTGTATGAGAAATGCTTCAGGGATGGCGGCGTTCGCTACGAGGCTTTCACGACGGCCGAACAGGCCGCTCAGTGGGCCGCATCAGTGATCGGGCCGCTGGGCTGCGGCGATCAGCCTGATGGGCTAGACGCTGCCGGGCAATAGCGCCGCACGAACTCCGCGTGCTCCGGCATCACGGCCACGCAGGCCGCAATCGTGTCGGACACGCCTTTGAAGTAGGCCGCCGTCTCCTCGACGCCCTGCAACTCGGCCAGGGCCAGCCAGCCCTTGGGCCGCAGGTTCTGGCCTTCCATCACCTCCAGCCAGCTCGGCTCGCGGAAGAGGTCACCGTTGACATTGGCGAGGCGCCCGCTGGCGGCATAGAGGTCCATGCGCCAACGCAGAGCTTCGGGAATGGACATGGCTGCGCAGTCCTTCCAGAACTCGCTGTCGTCACGCTGGTTGAGGTGGTAGTGCAGCACGATGAAGTCACGCACATGCTCGTAGCGCTCGCGGCTCTGGCGGTTGTATTCGGCGATCTCCACGGCGTCGAAGCCGCTGTGAGGGAAGGCCTCGATGAGCTTGGCGACGCCCATCTGGACCAGGTGCAGGGCCGTCGACTCCAGCGGTTCGACGAAGCCTGCCGACATGCCGATGGCGACGACATTGCGCCGCCAGGCTTCGCTGCGCATGCCGGTGCGGAATTTGATGAGGCGCGGGTCGGCCAGGGGCTTGCCATCGAGGTGCTGGAGCAGCGTGCCGGCCGCCTCGTCGTCGCTGACGTGCGCACTCGAATACACATGGCCGTTGCCGACGCGATGCTGCAGCGGGATGCGCCACTGCCAGCCGGCCCGGTGCGCGGTGGCGCGCGTGTAGGGCAAGAGCGGCGCCGTGCTTTCGCTGGGCACGGCCACGGCGCGGTCGCAGGGCAGCCAGTGGCCCCAGTCTTCATAGCCCGTGCCGAGAGCCTTGTCGATCAACAGGCCGTAGAAGCCCGAGCAGTCGAGGAAGAGGTCGCCTTCGATGAGCTCGCCGCTTTCCATCTGCACGGCACGCACATGGCCTGCGGTGGGACCGGGCTCTTCGTTGAGCAGCGCGCGCACCACCTTGCCCTCGGTGCGTCGTACGCCGCGAGCCTCGCTGATGGCGCGCAGGTGTTTGGCATAGAGACCGGCGTCGAAGTGATAGGCATAGCCCAGGGCTTCCAGCGGCGAGCCCTTCATGTCGGGTCGTGGCAGCATGAAGCGGTTGGCCTGGGCTGCCATGTTGGAGATGACGTAGGCATCCAGTGGCAGGGCGCGGCCAAGAGCCCGCAGGCGCAACCAGTATTGCGAGAAGTCCACCGGCCACAGCGCCTCGCGGCCGACGCCGCCGAAGCCGTGGAAATAGCGCTCGCCTTGCCGGCCCCAGTTGACGAACTCGATGCCGAGCTTGAAGGTACCTTGCGTGGCCTTCAGGAACTCGGCCTCGTCGATACGGGCCAGGCCGTTGAACATGCGGATGGGCGGGATGGTGGCCTCGCCGACGCCGATGATGCCGATCTCGTCGGACTCGACGAGCCGGATCTCGTAAGGGGCTTTCAGCACCGCGCCCAACGCTGCCGCCGACATCCAGCCCGCAGCGCCGCCACCGACGATCACCACCCGCCGCAGCGGCTTGTTCATGGTCTCCATCACGCCAGTCTCTCAGGATGTCGCGCGTTTCGGGCCGGGCGCCGGGCCGCTCCCTAGCCGGCCCGTATGGCGATGCTTGCCGGTTGATCCGGCAAGCATCGCCGTCCCCTCGGGGGACCGACTGGGGGTGCCCGCGTTCAGCGGGGTGCGACCGGGCGAGGGGCTCAAGTTTCTGCCGTGGCGCGTTCGCGCAGGAAGTCGGCGTAGGCCAGGGCGCTGCGCTTCAGGGTGCGCTGCTGGGTCTGGAAGTCCACATGCACGAGACCGAAGCGGCGCTCGTAGCCGAAAGCCCATTCGAAGTTGTCCATCAGCGACCAGATGAAATAGCCGCGCACGTCGACGCCGTTGTCTATGGCACGCGAGCAGGCCGCGAAATGACGCTTGATGTAGGACTGGCGCTGCAGGTCGTCGACCTCGCCGGCCGCGTTGACCGAGTCGTGGCTCGACATGCCGTTTTCGGTGATGTAGAGCGGCGGCAGGTTGGCGTAGTCGCGCTTGAAAGCCTCGAAGAGATCCTGCAGGCCTTGCGGGTAGACCTCCCAGTCCATGGTTGTGCGCTCGACTTCCGCGTGGCGCACCCAGTCGACAGTGTCGGAGCCCTTGGAGCGCAGCACGGCACGGCTGTAGTAGTTGATGCCGAGGTAGTCGATGGGGCGCTGGATGATGTCCATGTCGCCCGGCAGCACCAGCGGCTCGCAGCCCTTCCAGTAGCGCCACAGGTCGGCCGGGTACTCGCCCTTGAGCAGCGGGTCCAGCACCCAGCGGTTCTGGAAGGTCTCGAAGAGATGCGCCGCGTCGCGGTCCTCGGCCGTGTCGCTGTCGGCATAGCCGGGCGCGCAGTTGGCGACGATGCCGTGCAGGGCTTGCGGCGCATTGGCGCGCAAGGCCGGCAGGGCCAGGCCGTGGCCCAGCAGCAGATGGTGCATGGCCTGGGCGGCCCAGCGCGTGGAGACCTTGCCGGGCGCGTGGTGGCCGTCGCCATAGCCGAGATAGGCCGAGCACCAGGGCTCGTTGTGCGTCGTCCAGGCCGCCACGTCACCGTGGCCGGCCAGCTGGCGGCTCAACAGGTCGGCGTAGTCGGCGAAGCGGTAGGCGGTCTCGCGGTTCAGCCAGCCGCCCTTGTCTTCGAGGTGCTGGGGCAGGTCCCAGTGATACAGCGTCACGAAGGCGCGGATGCCGCGCTCGCCCAGGCCGTCGAGCAGGCGCTTGTAGAAGTCGATGCCTTTGCCGTTGGGCTGGCCGGCCAGGTCCATCACGCGCGGCCAGGCGATGGAGAAGCGGTAAGCGTCGACGCCCAGGCGCTTCAGGATGTCCAGGTCTTCGTCGAGGCGGTGGTAGTGGTCGCAAGCCACGGCGCCGTTCTCGCCGCGCAGCACCTTGCCGGGCGTCGCGCAGAAGCGATCCCAGATCGACTCGAGCCGGCCGTCTTCATGGGCCGCGCCTTCGATCTGGTAGGACGAGGTGCCGCAGCCGAAGACGAAGTCGCGCTGGTTCATCTTCGAGCCGGCAGGTGGCGCGACGAGGTCGGCGAGGGAGGTGGGGGGCGGGGTCAGGTCCATGGGGTGCGATCAGGCGGAAGTCGGCAGCGCATGCAGGGCGGTGCGCCAGGGTTGCAGGGCGTTGGGGTCGGCGGGCAAGGGTCCGCGCACGCCGCAGATGAAGGAGGCATAGCGGTTGGCCAGGGCCAGGGTGGCGGGCAGGTCGCGCTGCAGGGACAGTCCAGCCAGCAGCAGGGCCGTGAAGGCATCGCCGGCGCCCACGGTGTCCATCATGCGCGGCTGGATGACGCCGGCACCCTGGGCCAGCATCACGCCGCCCGGCGCGTAGAAGCGCCAGCCGCTGGCGCCGCAGGTCAGCACCAGGCGCTGCAGGCCAAAGCGCGCCATCAGCGCGCTGGCGCGGCCGGCTTCGTCGGGAGCGGCGCAGTCGAACCAGCCGGCCAGTTGCGCCAGTTCCTCGTCGTTGACCTTGACCCAGCCGGCCAACATCAGCGACTCGGCGGCCAGCAGCCGTGTCTGCTCGCCGGGGCGCAGGTTGAGATCGAGGAAGCGCGTGCCGGCAAAGGGCTTGATCAGGGCGCGCAGCGCGGCGCGTGATGCAGGCCCGCGTTGGGCGAGGCTGCCGAAATACATCCAGGCCGGCGCCGCTTGCGTGAGGTGGGGGAGGGTGGCCTCAGCGTCGATGTGGTCCCAGGCGGCATCGCCGTGGATTTCAAAGCGGTGACCGCCGGAGCCCTCGTGCACGCTGACGCGACCGGTGGCGTGCTGCAGGTCGCGCTGGATGCTGGCGCTGTCCAGGCCGTAGCGGTGCGCGCTGTCGAGCACGAGCCGGCCGTTGGCGTCGTCCGCAGCGATGCGGCTGATGAAGAGGGTCGGCGCCCCCAGCGCGGCCAGCGAGCGCGCCACGTTGAAGGGCGCGCCGCCCGCGACGGAGCCGTCATGGAATTCGTCGACCAGGGCTTCACCGAGGACGGCAACGGAAGAGGCAGGCATGCGAAATATTCTAGGCAACAAGAAATGTTTAGTGAACAATTCAAGCCCTAGGTTTTGCCCAGGGGCCGCGCCTTCCTGGGGCGCGATGACACAATCGCGCCGATGCAGGGTGCTAAACAACAGCGGGAGCGCGGGCAATGGCCGACAAGGGAGTGACGATTCGCGAATTGGCCGAAGCCGCGGGCGTGTCCATCGGGACGGTGTCGCGCGCGCTGAAGGGGCAGCCGGGGTTGTCGGAGCAGACCCGCGCTCAGGTGCTCGGTGTGGCCCAGCAACTGGGCTACGACACCGCCAAGCTGCGCACCGGCAAGCCACGTCGCATGCTTTTCCTGTACAGCCGCAGCATCGGCTCGCTGGCCAACAACCCTTTCTATTCCTATGTCCTGCACGGCGCCGAGACGGCCTGCCGCGAGGCCGGCGTGCCGCTGAGCATCATGTCGGTGCTGGCGGGCGACGACGTGGCCGGCCAGGTGCGCCGCCATGAGGCCGATGCGCTGCTGGGTGCCGGCTATTTCGATCCCGAGGCCATGGAGGCCATCCGCCGCTGTGAGCTGCCGCTGGTGCTGGTGGACCACTTCTATCCGGGCGTGCGCTGCGTCAACGACGACAACCAGCTCGGCGCCTGGCTGGCCACCCAGCACCTGCTGGAAGGCCAGTCCCAGCGCATCGCCGCCATCTTCGGGCCGCTGGCCCATTACTCGACGTCGCTGCGCGCCAAGGGCTTTCGCCGCGCGCTGTTCGAGGCAGGCCGCCTGTTCGACCCTGACTACGAAGTCACGCTGGACCCGGCGCTGGAATACCGCGACGCCGGCCGCGACGCGATGACGCGCCTGCTGGCCCTGCCCCAGCCGCCGGACGCCGTCTTTGCCTACAACGACTCGACGGCCATCTTCGCCATCGAAGTCTGTCTGGAGCACGGCCTGCGCGTGCCCGAGGACATCCGCTTCATCGGCTACGACGACATCGAGGCTGCGTCGCGCAACAAGCCGCCGCTGTCCACCGTGAAGATGGACAAGGAGGCGCTCGGCAATGTCGCGGCGCGTGCCCTCATCGAGGGCGATATCGCGCCCAATGACGCCTCGCTGCCGGTGGAGTTGGTGGTGCGCGAGAGCTCCATGGTCGCGGCGCCGGCCCAGGCCGAGCCCGCGCCGAAAAAGGCCAAGCGCAAGACCGCTGTCGCCTAGGTAGTAGCACCGCCTTTCATTCGTTCGATCGGCGAACGAAAATCAAACTGTTTACTAAAAAATAGCCGCGTGACGAGCGCAGGCGAAGGAGACAGTCTTGATCGCCGATCCCGAAGGGGCTGCCATGCCGCCTCCGTTGCAGCGTCCTGCCATGCCGGCGTCGCCGGCCGCAACGGTCTCGTCCGACCGCGTGCCCCTGCCGCAGAAGATCGGCTTTGGCCTGGGCTCCTTCCTCGACATGTGGGGCCACTGGCTCTACCAGTCGCTGGCCTTCCACGTCTTCAATGTCTTCCTCGGTGTCGCGCCGGGGCTGATCTCCACCGTCATCTTCCTGAAGATCGCCGTCGACGCCGTCTCCGACGCGCTGTTCGGCTGGATCTCCGACAACACCCGCACGCGCTGGGGGCGGCGCCGGCCCTTCATCCTCATCGGCGGCGTGCTGGCCGGCATCGGCCTGCCGCTGATGTTCGCCGTCGGCCGCGGCTGGAGCGACACCGAGTACTTCGTCTTCATGCTGGTCTCGACCTGCCTCTATGTGCCGGTGATGAGCTGCTTCAACATGCCCTGGAACAGCCTGGGCGCGGAGATGACGCCCGACTATCACGAGCGCACCCGCGTGATGTCGGTGAAGAACGCCATCCAGAAGCTGCCTGAGCTGGCGATGTTCGTTGCCGCCCAGTTCACGACGCTGGCCTTCTTCAACGATGCGTCAGGCAAGCCCGACATCCTGCTCGGCGCCCAGGTCTACACCAGCATCCTCGGCGCCATCATGGTGGTGGTGTCCGTCGCCATCTTCCTGCTGACGCGCGAGCGTTATTACGCCAAGGTCGTCGCCCAGGCCCAGCAGCGCGTGCCCTTCAAGGACACCCTCTACCGCACGCTGAAGAATCGGCCCTTCCGCCAGATGCTGGGCACCATGCTGGCCTACAACATGGCCACGTCCATGGTGGGCCTGCTGGGCTATTACGCGACGGTCTACTACGTCTGCGGCGGCAACGTCGTGGAAGCCACCAAGTGGAACTCCCTGATGGGCATGGCCGGCCTGGTCTGCGGCCTGGTGGGCATCGTTTTCGCCGGCTGGGTGGCGAGGCACTGGGGCAAGCGCAACGCGCTGTTGACGGTGCTGGTGCTGGGCATCGTCGCCTTCATCGGCGACTGGTTCTTCTACAACCCGCAGCTGCCCTGGCTGCAGCTCTTCGCCAGCGGTGGCGTGGCCTTCGTCGGCGCCGGCTTCTGGACCATCTACGGCTCGGCGCTGGCAGACATCATCGACCATGACGAACTCTCCAGCGGCCAGCGCCGCGAAGGCTCGTTCGCGGCCTGCCAGTCATGGATTTCCAAGGTCGGCCTGGCCCTGGGCAACGGCGCCTCGGGCTGGGTGCTGATGTTCACGGGCTTCGACGCCAAGCTGCCGGTGCAGGGCGAGGACGCGCTGCTGCTGATCCGCATCTTCCTGTCGGGCATCCCCATCTGCGGCCTGCTCGTCGCCCTCTACGTCGTGTCGCGCTACTTCCTGACGGAGCAGCGCATGCACGAGATCCGCGCCGAGCTGGAAGCGCGTCGCGGCACGGTCTGACTGGAGTTCTCATGCATTCAATCTGGCTGCAGCGTGCGCTGCTGGCAGCTTTCGCCTGCCTGTCCGTGGCTGCTCATGCCGCCCCACACGAGACGCTCAAGCTCGACGCCCCCAAGCCCAATCTGGCGCCCACGCCGCCGATGGGCTGGAACTCCTGGAACAAGTTTGCCTGCAATGTGTCGGAGCAATTGATCCGCCAGCAGGCCGACGCCATGGTGGCCTCGGGCATGAAGGCGGCCGGCTACAGCTATCTCGTCATCGACGACTGCTGGCAGAAGAGCCGCGACGCCGACGGCAATATCCAGCCCGACCCCGATCGTTTCCCGTCGGGCATGAAGGCCCTGGCCGACTATGTGCACAGCAAGGGGCTGAAGTTCGGCCTGTACTCCGACGCCGGCGCGCTGACCTGCGGCGGCCGCCCCGGCAGCGCGGGCCATGAGTTCCAGGACGCGCGCCAGTACGCCAAGTGGGGTGTGGACTGGCTGAAGTACGACTGGTGCTACACCGGCCCGCGCAACCCCGAGGCGGCCTACACCATCATGGCCAAGGCCCTGCGCGAATCGGGCCGCGACATCGTGCTGTCCATCTGCGAATGGGGTTCGAGCCAGCCCGGCCGCTGGGCTCAGCCCATCGGCCATCTGTGGCGCACCACCGGCGACATCTGGGATGCCTGGAAGGGCAAGAAGGAGTGGTCGCACGGCTTGCTGGACATCATCGACATGAACGCCGAGCTGTGGACCGATGCCGCGCCCAATGGCTGGAATGACCCCGACATGCTGGAGGTCGGCAACGGCGGCATGGCGACGGCGGAGTACGAGAGCCATTTCTCCATCTGGGCCATGCTGGCCGCGCCGCTGATCGCGGGCAACGACATGGCCAAGATGGACGCGAACACCCAGCGCATCCTGACCAATGCCGACGTCATCCGGGTCGACCAGGACCCATTGGGCCGCCAGGGCCGGCGCATCTGGCGCCAGGGCGAACTGGAGGTCTGGGTGCGCACGCTGGCCGGTGGCGATCGCGCGGCGGTGCTGTTCAACCGTGGCGAGAAGCCGGCGGACATGAAGGTGACGTGGGATCAGTTGGACATGGCGCCAAAGCTCAAGGCCGAGGTGCATGACCTGTGGTCAGGCAAAAAGACCCGTGGCGTCGCCGGCGAGTTCGGCGGCCGCGTGCAGCCTCATGGCGTGCTGATGGTGCGCGTCACACCCTCGCCCTGAGCGTCTGCACCAGCAACCGCTGCAGGCTGTCCACCGCCTTGTTGCCCTTGGACGCCTGGCTGCGGTAGACCGCCACCTCCATGGGCTCCAGCGGCCCCAGGCCGTGCTCGGCGCCCAGCCGCTGCAGATGCGGCGGCGCGCTGCACTGCGTCAGCACGGCCACGGCGATGCCGCTTTCGACGGCGGCGATCTGCCCGGCCAGGTTGGAGCTGTTGTAGACGATCTTGTAGGGCCGACCTTGAAGCGCCAGGGCGTTGATGGCGCTGCGCCGGCCCAGGCTCGCGGCCTCGTAGACGGCGATGGGCAGCGGGTCACGGCGCCAGATCTCGAACTGCGGTGAGCCGACCCAGACCATGGGCTCGTGAAAGAGCAGGGTGCCGCGCCGCGCGTGGTCGCGCGAGACCAGGGCCAGGTCGAGGTCGCCGCGGGCCACGCGCGGGATCAGCGAGGTCGACTGTTCGCAGTCCAGCTGGATCTCGACGCCGCCATGCCGCGGCGCGAAGCGCTTGAGGGCCGGTGTCAGGTACTGGCTGGCGTAATCGTCGGGCACGCCCACGCGGATCAGCCCTGTGACCTCTTCCTCGCGCAGCGCGGACTGGGCCTCGGCCTGCAGGTCCAGCATGCGGCGCGCATAGCCGAGCAGGGTCTGACCCTCATGGGTGAGCTCGAGCTGCCGGGCGTCCCGCTTCAGCAGCCGGTGGCCGATGGCGGCCTCCAGCTTCTTCAGCTGCATGCTGACGGCCGACTGCGAGCGGTGGATCTCGGCGGCGGCGGCGGACAGCGAGCCGGCGTCGACCGTGGCGACAAAGCACTTCAGCCAGTCGATCTGCAGATCGCGCATGAATTCGAAAAGCGGATGGAGTGGCTTCGAATTATCCGCTTTCCGGATTTATTGACGGGCGGCACATTGGTTGCCATGAAGTACGCCACCCAGCCTGCCGCCACCGATTTCACCGCCGCCACGGGCCGCCCGCCCGCCATCACGGCCGGTCCGCTCGATGTCCGCGCCGGCGGCGTGATGCTGGTCCTGTGCTTTCTGTGGGGCCTGCAGCAGGTGTCGTTGAAGGCCGTGTCTGCACAGGCCAGCCCGATGCTGATGGTGGCGCTGCGCTCGGGCATCGCGCTGTTGCTGCTGGCCGGGCTGATGCGCTGGCGCGGCGAAGCGCTGGATCGCCGCCGCTGGGCAGCCGGGGCCGTGGCCGGTTCGCTGTTCGGCCTGGAGTTCCTGTTGGTGGCCCTGGCCCTGCAGCTGACCCAGGCCTCCCATGTCGTGGTCTTTCTCTACAGCTCGCCGCTGTTCACGGCCCTGGGACTGCACTGGCGGCTGCCGGCCGAGCGCCTGGAGCGTCGCCGCTGGGCAGGCATAGCCCTGGCCTTCGGCGGCATCGCCTTGGCTTTTCTGGACGGCGGCCAGGGCCGCGCTGGCTCGGCGCTGCTGGGCGACCTGCTGGCCCTGATGGCCGGCCTGGCCATGGGAGCGACCACGGTCACCATCCGCTGCACGCGGCTGGCCGCGGCGCCGGCGACCGAGACCTTGCTCTACCAGCTGCTGGGTGCCTTTTTGCTGCTGCTTCCCGGTGCCTGGTTGACGGGGCAGTGGCGTTTCGAGGCCACCGCGACCGTCTGGGCCCATCTCGGCTTCCAGAGCCTGGTTGTGTCCTTCGCCAGCTTCCTGACCTGGTTCTGGCTGCTGCGCCGCTACCTGGCCTCGCGCCTGGGCGCCTTCACCTTCCTGACGCCGCTGTTCGGCGTGCTGCTGGGTGTCTGGCTGCTGGGCGATGCGCTGGCGCCCGGCTTTGTTGCCGGCAGCCTGCTGGTGCTGGCTGGCATCGCCCTGGTCAGCAAGCCTTAGGCCGCCACTCGCTCGGCCACGAAGGCCTGGTAGGTGCGCAGCGGGCGGCCGAGCAGGTCCTCGAGCTTGCGGGCCGCGCCGGGCGCCGGGATCTGACCGAGCTGCTGGATGCGGCTCATCATCAGGCGCAGGTCGTAGGCCAGCCAGCCGGGGGCGTTCTGGGCCAGTTGCGCTTCGAAGGCCTGGACGTCATCGCCCGCATAGTGGATTTCGCGCTTCAGGGCCTGGGCCCAGACTGCCGCGGCCGTTTCGCCGGTGAAGACTTCGTTGCCCGCCACTTCCAGCGTCAGTCGGGGCAGGGGTTCGGGCGCACGGTCGCGGCGCAGCAGTTCGGCCACGGCGATCTCGGCGATGTCGCGCACGTCCACCATGGCGCAGCCCTTGGGACCGATGGGCATGGGGAAGACGCCGTAGCCCTCGATGACGGGTTGGATGGTGATGTCGTTCTGCATGAAGTAGGCCGGCCGCAGGATGGTGGCGGGCAGGTCCAGGCTTTCGATCATGCGTTCCACGGTGTGCTTGCCGGTGAAGTGGGGCACGTCGGTGTAGAGGTCGGCGTGGATGACGGAGAGATAGACGATGCGCTGGATGCCGGCCTCGCGGGCGACGTTGAGGGCCTGCAGGGATTGCGTGACTTCGTCGGCGGCCAGCGCGTTCAGCAGGAAGAGGGTGCGCACGCCGGCCATGGCCTGGCGCAGCGACTGGACGTTGCCGAGGTCGGCGACGACGCCGTTGACGCCGGCGGGCAGGGACTGGTTGCCAGCCTGGCGGACCATGGCGGTGACTTGGGCGCCTTGTTTGGCAAGGCCTTGGACGACGAGGGAGCCGACGGTGCCGGTGGCGCCGATGACGAGGATGCTCATGATGGACTTTCGTGGGGTTGAGGGAGGAGCCGGCGCTGCGTTGCTGCCTGGCGTGAACGAAAGATAGGTCGTTGCATCCAATAAACACAGACGCCAAAATCAAGACGATCTGTCTACGATGTGAAACACATGGACCTCAATGCCCTGGCCGACTTCAATCTGGTGGCCATCCATGGCGGCTTCGGTCGCGCCAGCCGGGCCAGCCGGCGTTCCAAGGCGACCTTGTCGAGGCGCGTCGCCGATCTCGAGGAGCAACTGGGCGTGCGCCTCATCGAGCGCGGTGCCAAGGGCCTGGAGCTGACGGAGGCGGGCCAGCGCCTGCTGAGCCGGACCGAAGGCCCCATGCACGAGGTGGCCGACGCCTTCACCTCGGCACGCGAGGCGACGGGCAAGGTCAGCGGTCGTCTGCGCGTGGCGGCACCCATCCTGTTCTCGCAGTTGGCCATGGGGCGCCTTGCGGCCGAGTTCCGGCAGCTCCATCCGGATGTCACGCTGGAGGTGGTGGCCGAGGACCGGGTGGTGGACCTGGTCGAAGAGCAGTTCGACGTGGCGATACGTCCGAATCCGCGCATGGACTCGGCCCTGGTGGGGCGCTGCTTTGCGAAGGACCGCCTGGTCGTCGTCGCTGCGCCGTCCATCGCGCGGCCTCAGCCGGGCCCCGCGGCCGCGCGGGTGGAGGCGGTTGTCAGCGCCTATCGCGACGGCGAGACCTGGTCCATCGACGGGGGCGCGCTGTTGATCGAGCCTGCTCCGGTGCTGAGGCTTTCATCCATGCTGATGCTCCGAGACGCCGCCCTGGCCGGGGCGGGCGTTGCCCTGGTGCCGCACTCCATCGTGTGGCGGCAGATCGCCAGCGGCGAGCTGGTGCAGTGGGGCGCCCTGCAGGCCAAGGAGGTGGAGCTGTGGGTGCTGCACACCTCGCGGCGCCTGGCCAGCCCCAAGGTCAAGGCCTTCGTGGATTTCATGGGCAGCCGCTACCCCGAGGGCAGCCTGGTGCTGACGGGCTAGGAAGCTCGAGCGGCGAGATCCCGCAGCGGCAAAAAAAAGGGGCCCCGAAGGGCCCCTTGGCTTGCGCTTGAGCGCTTAGAACGAGTAGGTGCCGCGCACGTAGTAGGTGCGGCCCGCTGCGTTGGCGTAGCGCGAATCCCAACCGCCGGACTGGAACAGGTCGCCCTGGTTGGTGAACGGCGGATCGCGGTCGAACAGGTTGCGAACGCCCAGCAGCAGAGACGCGCCCTTGATGGGCGACCAGCTGCCGTACAGGTCGGTCGTCGTGAAGGCCGAGACGTGGTTGGTCGGGGTGAAGTCCACATAGCCCGACTTGTAGTGCACGGCGGCGCCCAGAGCGAAGCTGCTGTAAGCCCAGTTCGCCGTCAGGTTGTGCTGCCACTTGAAGACCGGGCCGGCACCGGAGTAGACGCCGACGTTCTGCTTCCAGGGGCCCGTCTGGTAGTCCTGGTACTCGTACTTGTTGACGAAGGTGCTGTTCAGCGTGAAGTCGAACTGGCCGACGTTGGAGCGCAGGCGGTACTGGGCGCTCAGGTCCACACCGTTGGTGTTGGTGCCGCCCAGGTTCTGGTTCAGCTGCTCAACATAACCGCACTTCGGACCCGGGCAGTTGCTGGTGATGGACAGCAGGTTGCCAGGTTGCGCGAAGTGGAAGTACTGCTGGAACTGCTGGTATTCCTGGAACAGCGTCGACTGCGGCAGCACGGCGATGGCGTTCTTGATCTTGATCGCCCACAGGTCGATGCCCAGGCTCATATCGGCCATCGGCTCGAACACGGCACCCAGGGTGTAGTTCTTGGCCTTCTCGGGCTTCAGGAAGGCGTTGCCGCCGTTCTGGACCTGGAACTGGCCGTTGCAGTTCGCTTGCGATGCGCCGGGGATGGCGGTGCCGCCCGGGCAGTTGATCGGGTTGTTGAAGTTGCCGGCCGTGTTGGTGAACGACGTCGAGCTGTAGAGCTCGAACAGCGTCGGGGCGCGGAAACCGGTGGAGGCCGATCCGCGGAACAGCACTTCCTTGCTGGGCTGGAAGCGGAAGGAAATCTTGGGATTGGTGCTGTCGCCGAAGTCGCTGTACTTGTCGTAGCGCAGCGAGCCGGTCAACTCCAGGGCCTTGTTGATCGGCACGTTGAGTTCGCCGTACGCCGCATAGACCTTGCGCGTGCCCTTGGAGGTCGCATCCGGATCGACACCGGTGGAGGCCGAGACGAGCTGGGCGAAATCCTTGATCGGATGCGAGTCGAAGTCCTCGTGACGGTACTCACCACCCACGGCGATCGCTGCCGGTCGGCCAGCGCCGACCCAGTCACCCAGTTCGCGGCTGGCCGTGACCTTGAAGATGTTGACCTTGCCGACGGCGGTCTGCAGCTTGCCGTTCAGGGCAGCCTTTTCCAGCAGGGCGGTGCCTGCGGCGCTCTGCGCACCGAAGGGGTTGATGACGCCTTCGAGCAGGCCTTCACCGATCATGTCGCCGTCACCGTAGCCACCGGTCAGGTTCTGGTCGACGGTGTTCTTGTTGGCCGAGAACTTGACCGAGTAGTCCCAGTTCATGGCATTGCCGTCGGCCGACAGGACGATGCGGCTTTGCTTGTTCTCGTTCATCTGGGCGCGCGAGCCGTTGGGGAAGTCGCGCCAGAGGACGTAGACGAAGCCAGGCTGCACGGCCACCGGGTTGGCAAAGGCGGCAGAAGGGTTGAAGGGCTTCAGGCCGACCGAGCCGTCGTCGAAGGTCGGATCGACGTGAGCGGTCGGGAAGTAGGGGTTCTTCTGACCATTGGGCATGGTCGGGTTCATGTAGTAGCCGCCGTAGGGCACGGGGGCGATGCGCGTCGTGACCCGGTTGCGGGTCAGGAAGGCTTCGGCGCCCAGTTCCAGCGAGTCATTGACGCGCAGCGTGCCCTTGAGCATGCCGGAGGCGGTGTCCGACTTGGGAGCGAAGTCGACGAAGTTGGGCGTGACGATCTTGCACTGCGTGCCGCCGGCGACGGGGATCAGCGAGGTGCCAGCGCAACCCGGAGCGGCCGGGTTGTACAGCGTGCCGAAGTCCTGGGTGTAGTTGGCGGGGTCGGTGCTGTTGGACAGTCCGCCGACGATGCGCTTGTTGAAATCGCGCTGGTCACCGGCGATCGGGTCTTCCTTCTTCACGCTGAGGAAGGCCAGCACGTTGAAGTTCTGGGTGGCGAGGTCGCCGAAGCCGAAGCCGACATTGGCGCTCTTGGCGCGGCCGCCTGCGGCCTTGGGCCGGTCGTAGCCGAGCGTGACGGTGGCGCCGTTGTAGCTCTTCTTCGTGATGAAGTTGATCACGCCGCCGATGGCGTCCGTGCCGTACAGGGCCGAGGCACCGTCGCGCAGAACTTCGATGCGCTCGATGGCAGCGAAGGGGATCATGTTCAGGTCGGGAGCCGAGCCGTCGACCGCGTTGTTGGCGATGCGTTCGCCATTCAGCAGCACCAGGGTCTTGTCCGCGCCGATGCCACGCAGGTCGGCGAAGGAGGCGCCGCCGCTGCCGGAGCCGATGGACTGGGCCGCATTGGTCGATTGCTGCACGGCCGTCAGGCTGGACATGATCTGCTCGACCGACGTCACGCCGGAGTTGCGCAGGTCCTGCATCTTGATGACGGTGACGGGCACCGACGTCTCCGCGTCGATGCGCTTGATCGCAGAACCGGTGACGGTCACGCGCTCGATCTGTTGCGGCTCGGCCTGTTGGGCCCAAGCGCTGAGACCACCGACGGTCATCAGGACCGCGGCGGCGATTTTGGTTTGCTTATGCATCTCTGCTCCAGAAAAGAATGGCTAGCGGGTGTGCTGCCAAACGGCTCAGCCAAATAACAACGCGCCCGGTCGGGCGGTGGCTGGGGCAAATTTTCGGAGCGCGCGAAATTCAGCCTGGCTTGGGAAAACCCCTAGCCTCCCCAGAAACGGCGGGTCATCGCGTCCGGATTGCGATGCAAGCTGTTGATTTCAATGAGGTTGTTCAGGCCTCGCAATAAGCGGAGATGTGGTTCAAATGCTGCAGTTTTCAGCGCAGCAATCCATTTTCACATTCGGCAACCATCTGGAAAAGGTGTATCAAAAAGTTTCAATCATTTATTTGTTGTTGGCTAATAAATGAATGACTTTTGGCTGGGCTGGGTCGAATGTGATCAGGAGTTGTGTTGATTAGCCACGGCAATGTGCCGCAAAGGCAAAAATAGTTTGCGAGGGTTTTTGCGAGATTTGCTGTCGCCAGGCTGTCGTGGCGACATCTGGGGATTTCAGCGGCCGAGTCGCCGTGACAAGAGGGCGGCGGCCTCGCGCAGGCGTTGGGCCAGAGGGCCATCCGGGGCCGTGTCGAAACTGGCCGTCGGCCCGATGGCCGTCAGCGCCAACACCAACCGCCCCGAGGCTTCGAATACCGGGGCGGCCGCGGCGCTGACACCCGCCACCACCCCGTCGCGCGAAGTGGCCAGGCCGGCCGCGCGAACCTCGTCGGTGACCGTCGAATCCGGCGGCGGTTCGCCCAGGGCCTGGGCGTCCTCCGCCCGCCAGGTGGCAAACAGCCGCCCCGACGCCGTGCCCGCCAGGCTCATCACCGTGCCATGCCGCATGCTGATGTGCACCGGCGTCGGCCCCTCGGCCACGCGCACGATGGTGGGCCCACGCGTGCCCCAGACGGCGATGGCCACCGTGTGGCCGAGCTGCACGGCCAGCTCCTCGATGACTGGGGTGGCCAGGCGCACCGGGTCGTACTGCTGCAGGCTGATCAGGCCGAGCTGCAGGGCCAGTGGGCCCAGGCCGTAGGGGCCGCTGCCGCCGTCCTGCTCCACCAGGCCCAGTTTGATGAAGCTGACCAGATAGGGGTGGGCCTTGGCCGGCGTCATGCCCGCCTCACGGGCCAGGTCCTTCAGCGCCATCGGCCGGCCGTGGTGAACCAGGGCCAGCAGCAACTGGCCGCCTACTTCGATGCTCTGGATGCCGCGGGGGGCCTTGGTTTCCGCCATGTTCAAAATTCTATATTGGTGAATTGATTTGGAATAGGCTAAATTTCGGGCCTGACGCAGCCGGAGACCGCCATGACCGCCAAAGCCTTTGCCTCGCAAGCCGACCTGGAAGAGAAGCAGGTCAGCTTCGAGCGCCTGTCCGAGCATGCCTGGGCCTACACGGCCGAGGGCGACCCCAACACTGGCATCGTCATCGGTCGCGATGCGGCCATGGTGATCGACACCCAGGCCACACCCGTCATGGCGGCGGACGTGATCCGCCGCATCCGCGAGGTGTCGGCCGTGCCTATCAAATACGTGCTGCTCAGCCACTACCACGCGGTGCGCGTGCTGGGCGCTTCCGCCTTCAAGGCCGAGGGCCTGGAGCAGGTCATCGCCAGCGAGGGTACGCTGGCCCTGATCAAGGAGAGAGGCGAACAGGACAAGGCCAGCGAGATCGGCCGCTTCCCGCGCCTGTTCCGCAATGTCGAGTCCGTGCCGGCAGGCCTGACCTGGCCGACGCTGACCTTCAGCGGCCGGCTGACGCTGGACCTGGGCGGCGTGAAAGTCGAGATGTTCTCGCCCGGCCGCGGTCATACGGCCGGCGATACGGTGGCCTGGTTGCCCGAGGAGAAGGTGCTGTTCAGCGGGGACCTGGTGGAGTTCGATGCGACGCCCTATTGCGGCGATGCCCACTTCGAAGACTGGCCGGCGACTCTTGCGGCCATCGCCAAGCTGAATGCCCAAGCCCTCGTGCCCGGTCGTGGCCCCGCGCTGAAGGGCGCCGAGCAAGTCGCCGCTGGCCTGGATGGCACGCGCGCATTCGTCAGCGAGCTCTATGCCGCCGTGCAGTCGGGTGTGAGGGCCGGCGAGGAGTTGAAGGCCGTCTACCAGCGCACCATGGCGGCGCTGCGGCCCAAGTACGGCCACTGGGTCATCTTTGACCACTGCATGCCTTTCGATGTGACGCGGGCCTATGACGAGGCGGGCGGCACTTCACATCCGCGCATCTGGACGGCAGAGCGAGACGTGGACATGTGGAAGGCGTTGGAAGGAGCCTGATGGACCTGCCGCGCTACCCGTATCACCAGACGCTGGAGCAGCGCTCCGGTCAGCCGGAGCGCCGGCCGGTCGTCATCGTCGGCGCAGGCCCGGTCGGGCTGACGCTGGCGCTGGACCTGGCGCGGCGCGACGTGCCCGTCGTCGTCATCGACGACAGCGACCGCATCGGCGAGGGCTCGCGCGCCGTCTGCTGGGCCAAGAAGACGCTGGAGGTCTTCGACCGCCTCGGTGTCGGCGAGCCCGTTGCGCGCGAGGGCGTGCGCTGGCAGCGCGGCCGCGTCTTCCACGGCGAGCACGAGGCCTATGCCTTCGACCTGCTGCCCGAGGCGCATCACAAGATGCCGGCCATGGTCAATCTGCAGCAAGACCAGGTCGAGGCGCGGCTGGTGCGCGCCGTGCAGTTGGACCCGCGTATCGAGCTGCGCGGCAAGCACGAGTTGATCGGACTGGAACAGGATGACGAAGGCGTCACGCTGAATGTGCGCACGCCGGACGGCCTGTTCGATATGCGGGCCGACTGGGTGGTCGGCTGCGACGGTGCGCGCAGTCCCACAAGAACACTGCTGGGCCTGGGATTCCAGGGTCAGGTCTTCGAAGACCGCTTCCTGATCGCCGACGTGCGCCTGGCGACCGCTGTGCGGCCACGCGGCCTCGACCCGGCCAGGCCGGAGCGCTGGTTCTGGTTCGACCCGCCTTTCCATCGCGGCCAGTCCGTGCTGCTGCACGCCCAGGCCGATGGACTCTGGCGCATCGACTTCCAGCTCGGCCGCGATGCCGATGTGGAGGCCGAACGCGACCCCGAGCGCATCAAGTCTCGCGTCGCGGCCATGTTGGGGACGCACGGCTTCGAGCTGGCCTGGTCGTCCATCTATCAGTTCTGCTGCCGCCGTGCCGAGCGCTTCCGTGTCGGTCGCGTACTGCTGGCCGGTGACGCGGCCCACCAGGTCTCGCCCTTCGGCGCGCGTGGCGCCAACAGCGGCGTGCAGGACGCCGACAACCTCGGCTGGAAGCTGGCCGCCGTGATCCAAGGGGAGGGCGGCGACGTGCTGCTGGACTCCTATGAATTCGAGCGCCTGGAAGCCGCTGACGACAACATCGGCCATTCGACGCGGGCGACCGACTTCATCAGTCCCAAGAGCGCCTTGAGCCTGCGCCTGCGCAAGGCCGCGCTGGACCTCGCTGCGCGCACGGAGTTCGCCAAACCGCTGGTCAACAGCGGGCGGCTGTCGATGCCGACCGAGCATGTCGATTCGCCGCTGAGTACGGTCGGTGCCGAAGCGTGGACGAACGGCCCTGCGCCCGGCTGCCCGGCGCCCGATGCGCCGTTGGACGGCGATGGCTGGCTCAGCGAGCAGTTCGGCAAGGGCTTTGTGCTGCTGGCCTTTGGCTGGTTCGTCGAAGTGCCGGGCCTGCAGGTCGTCACGCTGCCGGGCGAGGGCATCGCCGCCACGCGTTATGGCGCCCGTCCGGGCAGCGTTGTGCTGATTCGCCCCGACGCTGTCGTAGCCGCCCGCTGGCATCGCTTCGACGCCGGTGCGGTGGCATCCGCGCTGGCCCGCGCCCATGGGAGGCCTCAATGAGCCAATTGAACCTGACCCCAAATTTCGGACGTGAAGCGGACGCCTTTTATGCCGAACTCATCGCTGCCCAGGCCGGCTTGAGTGACGAACAGGCGGCCGACTGGCTGGCGCGCCTGACCCTGATCCTGTGCAACCACATCGGCGATCGTGAAGTCCTCCGCCAGGCCTTCGCAGCCGCCCACGAACACCATGACTGAACTGACCTATCTGACGGGCTTCGGCAACCAGCACAGCAGCGAGGCCCATCCCGGCGCTTTGCCCATCGGCCGCAACAGCCCGCAGAAGGCGCCGCACGGCCTGTATGCCGAGCTGCTGTCGGGCAGTGCCTTCACCGCGCCGCGGGCTGACAACCACCGCACCTGGATGTACCGCCGCCGACCCTCGGTCGTGGTCGGGGGCTATGAGGCGCTGCCACATACGTTGTGGAAGAGCGGCGCCGCGGAAGGTGAGCACGCGCCGCCCGATCCGCTGCGCTGGGGCCCGACGCCTTTGCAGGGCGATGGCGACTTCATCGACGGCCTGCGCAGCTATGCCGTCAACGGCGAAGTGGGCATCACGGGCATGGGCGCCCTGGCCTATGTGGCGACGCGCTCCATGGGCCGGCGTGCGCTCGTGAACGCCGATGCGGAGATGCTGCTGGTGCCCCAGCAGGGCCGTCTGCTGGTGACGACCGAGCTGGGACGCCTGGAAGTCGCCCCCGGCTCCATCGCCCTGCTGCCGCGCGGCATGGCCTTCAAGGTCGATCCGCTGGACGTGCCGGCACGAGGCTATGTCTGCGAGAACTTCGGCGCCGCCATGCGCCTGCCCGAGCTCGGCCCCATCGGCAGCAACGGCCTGGCCAACGCGCGCGATTTCGAGGCGCCGGTGGCCTGGCATGAGCAGGGACAAGGCGAGTACGAGATCGTCAAGCGCTACGGCGGCAAGCTGTGGCGGGCCCGGCAGGCGCACAGCCCTTTCAATGTCGTCGCCTGGCATGGCAACCTCGTGCCCTACCGTTGGGACACGTCGCGCTTCATGACGATCAACACCGTCAGCTTCGACCATCCCGATCCCAGCATCTTCACGGTACTGACCAGCCCCAGCGACACCCCCGGCT
Organism: Roseateles sp. NT4; assembly: GCF_051857475.1. Lineage (NCBI taxonomy): Bacteria > Pseudomonadati > Pseudomonadota > Betaproteobacteria > Burkholderiales > Sphaerotilaceae > Roseateles > Roseateles sp. NT4. The sequence goes on from NZ_JBPZGZ010000004.1 coordinate 290,836, forward strand.
GGGCCAATGTCGACTTCGTCATCTTCCCGCCGCGCTGGATGGTGGCCGAAGACACCTTCCGCCCGCCCTGGTACCACCGCAACGTGATGAGCGAGTTCATGGGTCTGGTGCTGGGCCAGTACGACGCCAAGCCCGAGGGCTTCAAGCCCGGCGGCGCCAGCCTGCACAACAGCTATGTGCCCCACGGCCCCGACACCGAGGCCTTCGACAAGGCCAGCAACGCCGACTTGAAGCCGCACAAGCTGGACCAGACACTGGCCTTCATGTTCGAGACGCGCTGGCCCCTCAAGCCCACGAGCTGGGCACTCAACGATGCGCCGCTCGAGAAGACCTATGCCGATTGCTGGCGTGACCTGAAAGAAGAGTTCAACCCATGATTGACCACACCCACGACGCCGCCGCCCTTTCCTGGGTCGCCTCGGCCAACGACCCCGCCACCGACTTTCCGCTGCAGAACCTGCCCTTCTGTTCCTTCCGACGCGCCGGCAGCCTGGAGCCCTGGCGCGTCGGTGTCGGCATCGGCGACCAGATCCTGGACTTGACCGGCTGGGGCATCACCGACCTGAACGCGCTGATGGCCCGCCCCAGCAGCGAGCGCCTGGCGCTGCGCCATCGCCTCTTCGACACCTTGAAGGCCGGTGCGCCCGAGGTCGACCTGGTGCCGCAGGCCCAGGCCGAATACACGCTGCCCTGCCGCATCGGCGACTACACCGACTTCTACACCGGCATCCATCACGCCCGCGCCATCGGCAAGCTGTTCCGCCCGGACAACCCGCTGCTGCCCAACTACCAATGGGTGCCCATCGGCTACCACGGCCGCTCGTCCTCCATCGTCGTCAGCGGCACGCCGCTGCGCCGCCCCAAGGGCCAGGTCAAACCGCCGGACGCCGAGGTGCCCGTCTTCAAGCCCAGCGCCCGCGTCGACTGCGAGCTGGAGCTGGGCCTCTTCGTCGGCCCCGGCAATGCCCTGGGCGAACCCTTCGGCATCGACGAGGCGGACGAGCACGCCTTCGGCCTGACGCTGCTGAACGACTGGTCGGCCCGTGACATCCAGCCCTGGGAGTACCAGCCCCTCGGCCCCTTCCTGGCCAAGAACTTCGGGACCACCATCTCGCCGTGGATCGTCACGATGGAGGCGCTGGAGCCCTTCCGTATCCCCTTCACGCGCCCCGAAGGTGACCCCCAGCCTCTGCCCTATCTCGACTCGCCGGCGCACCGCGCCAACGCCAGCTACGACATCGAGCTTGAGGTCTGGTTCAAGACACCGACCATGAGCGAGCCGACGCGGCTGTCACGCTCCAACCTGCGCCACGCCTATTGGTCGCTGGCCCAGATGCTGACCCACCACGCCAGCAACGGCTGCAACCTGCAGCCGGGTGACTTGCTGGGCACGGGCACCATCAGCGGCCCCGAGCAAAGCGAAGCCGGCTCGCTGTTGGAGCTGACGCTGGGCGGCAAGCAGCCCATCACCTTGCCGAACGGTGAACAGCGCACCTTCGTGCTGGACGGCGACCAGCTCGGCATCCGCGCCTTTGCGGAGAAACCCGGATATCGCCGCATCGGTTTCGGGGCCTGCGACGGCCAAATCACCCCTGCCACCTGAGCCTGTCTTGCGCCAACGTAACGTCGGCGCAATGAAGTCCAACAAAGCGCAACGAGGTGCGCCGCGCGGGAGCGCCGCCGCTAGATTGCCGCCACTGGCCGGGGACTGACGACAAGAGACAACGCAGCCCTGGCCTTTTCGAGAACTGCCCACCCTGTCGGTACACCCGCCGACGGGCCAGGCCTTTGTTGTCCAACAGAACTCGTTGCCCAGGAGCACCTACGTGGCCAAGCCTCACTTCCAGCAGAACCTCTTGCCCCGCCTCATCGGCCTTGCGCTCGGCGCCAGCGCGCTCGGCGCCATGGCTCAGGAGGCCGCCCAGCAACTCGACACCGTGGAAATCCGCGGCGTGCGGGCGACGCTGAAGAAGAACCTCGCCGAGAAGCGCGAGTCGCAGAACATCGTCGACTCCATCAGCGCCGAGGACGTGGGCAAGTTCCCCGACAAGAACGTGGCCGACTCGCTGCAGCGCGTGCCCGGCATCTCGGTGGACCGCATCTGGGGTGAAGGCAAGGCCATCTTCGTGCGCGGCACCGACAAGAACCTCAACATGACGCAGCTCAACGGCCAGGCCGTGGCGTCGTCGGAGTGGTGGCTGAACGAACCGCAGACGCGCAGCTTCAACTACGACGTGCTGCCCTCCGAGATCGTTGGCAGCCTGGACGTCTTCAAGAGCCCGTCGGCCGACCTGGACGAGGGCAGCATTGGCGGCCTCGTCATCGTCAAGACCCGCAAGCCGCTGGCCTTCAAGGACCAGCTGACGTTGCAGGCCTCGGCCGAGGCCATGTACAGCAAGCTGCCCGGCAAGACCGACCCGCAGGTCTCGGGTCTGCTGAACTGGAAGAACGACGCCAAGACCTTCGGCGTGCTGCTGGCCGTCAGCAGCCAGAAGCGCCACATGCGCCGTGACGGCCTGGAGCAGTTCTCCGACGGCAAGTACGACGTCAAGGACCAGAACGGCAATGTCACCAATGCCTATGCCTCCTGGGGCGGCGGCTCGGCCATCTTCCGCCAGGAGCGCGAGCGCACGACCACCAACCTGGCCCTGCAGTTCCAGCCCAACCCGGCCACCGACATCGTCCTGAACCTGATGGATTCGGACATGAAGATGAACAACAACAACCAGAACTACCTCTGGCAGGCCGGCGGCCTGGCGGTGGGCGGCGTCATCAGCGCCGTCGACCCGAAGTTCATCACCGTCAGCGATGGCAGCAAGGCCCTCGTGGGCGGCACCTTCGGCCCCAAGACCGGTGTGTCTTTCGAGCCCATCTACCGCGAGAGCTATATCAAGTCCAAGGTGGCGGACCTGGACGGCAACTACCAGGGCGGCAACTGGACGCTGCACGGCCAGGTCGGCACGACCGACAGCCAGGGCGGCAGCTCGCATGACCGCCACTTCTGGATGGAGGGCGACACGCGCACCCAGATCAGCCTGGGCCCGGATCACTACGGCGTGAAGTACCTGGACATCAGCCCGCTGGACCCCAAGGCCCTGACGCTGAAGTCCGGCGACGACCGCATCCGCCGCATGGAGGCCAAGGAGAACTATGCCCAGGGCGACGTCACCTTCGACCTCGACAGCGGCGTCATCAAGTCGGTGAAGTTCGGCCTCAAGCTGCGCGACAACACGCTGAAGAACTCCCGCATCCAGGGCACGGCCGGTCCCAACTCGCCGGGCTGGCAATCGTTCTCGCTGTCTGACCTGTCCACCGGCCCCTCGCCGCTGCTGAGCCAGCAGGCAGCCACCTCCGACGCCCTGACGCAGTACGCCTGGTATGACGACGGTCTCGTCGCGAGCAAGGGCATCCCCATGTTCGACAAGGCCATGACCTACAAGGACGTGCTCAACGAGAACTACAAGATCCACGAGAAGATCACGGCCCTGTATGCCAAGGCCGACTACGCGATGGGCCAGCTGCGCGGCGACTTCGGCCTGCGCTTCGTGCGCACCCAGCAAACGTCGGACGGCTACCTCGGCAACGCGACCGGCGGCTTCTCGCCCACCAGCGTCGGCAACAACTACACCGATGCCCTGCCCAGCGTGAACGTCGTCTATGACCTCAGCAAGCAGGTCATCGTGCGTGGCTCGGTCTCGCGTGCCATGGCCCGCCAGACCTTCGACCTGCTCAGCCCCGGCCTGCGCCGCGACGGCACCGTGCTGTCCAAGGGCTATGCCGGCAACCCCATGCTGAAGCCGGTGCATGCCAACCAGGCCGAAATCGGCGCCGAGTGGTACTACGCAGATGCCGCCCTGGTCTCGGGCACCTTCTTCATCAAGAAGCTCGACACCTTCACCTACAAGGCCTCCAAGTCCGAGCAGGTGGGCAACGAGACGCTGACGGTAGAGCGCCCCTACAACGCCGACAACGGCGCCGACATCAAGGGCTTCGAGCTGCAATGGCAGCAGCCCTTCGGCAACACCGGCTTCGGCACCGTCGTGAACTACACCTTCACCGACGCCAAAGCCGGCGCCGTGACGGGCCAGCCGCGCCTGAAGGTGTTGGGCAACTCGCGTGACCAGTTCAATTTCAGCGGCTACTACGAGCAGGGCCCCATCAGCCTGCGCGTCTCCTACAACTACCGCTCCAAGAGCTATGGCGACGTGCAGATGGGCGGCCAGGTCGTCAATGCCGCTTACGGCCAGTGGGATGCCTCGGCCAGCTGGGATGTGACGAAGCAGATCGCGCTGTACGCCAGCGCCGTCAACATCAACAACGAAGTGATCAAGTCCAACACGGTGGACGGCATCCCGGTGGGTGTGTACGAGAACGGCGCCCGCTACAGCATCGGTGTCCGCGCGAAGTTCTAAGTAAGGTCCTGATAGCCGAGACCCCGGCAGCGGTGTACACCACCGCTGCCGGCCCTTGCTTCACGCCCATCGCCCATGCAAACCAAAACTCTCACCCCCACGGCAGGCCAGGGCGTGCTGCTGCCCATGCTCTTCATCGGGCTGATGTTCTTCATCCTCGGCTTCGTGACCTGGCTGAACGGCTCGCTGATCCCCTTCCTGAAGATCGTCTGCGAACTGAACAACTTCCAGGCGCTGTGGGTGGCCTTCGCCTTCTACATCGCCTATACCGTGATGGCCTTGCCCAGCGCGGCCATCCTGGCCCGCATCGGCTACAAGAACGGCATGACGGCCGGTCTCGGCGTGATGGCCGTGGGCGCCTTGCTCTTCATCCCGGCGGCCCGCTCGGGCCTGTATCCCGTCTTCCTGCTGGCCCTGTTCACGCTGGCCAGCGGCATGACGCTGATGCAGACCGCCATCAACCCCTACATCGTCTGCATCGGCCCGCGCGAGAGCGCGGCCATGCGCATCTCCATCATGGGCCTGTTCAACAAGGGTGCCGGCATCGTCGTGCCTCTGGTGTTCACGGCCATGATCCTGTCCGGCATGGAGCGCTTCTCCGAGTCGGCGCTTGCGGCTCTGGACGTGGCCGGCCGCGAGGCCCTGCGCAACGAACTGTCTCAGCGCCTGGTCTTCCCCTATGCGGTGATGGCCATCGGCCTGGTCGTCTTCATGGCGCTGATCCACTTCTCGTCGCTGCGGGAACCCGAACTGGACGCGGCCGACGCATCCTCCGGCGAGGTCAAGCGCTGGGGCGTGTTCCAGCATCCTCAGGTCGTGCTCGGGGCCGTTGCGCTGTTCGGCTACGTGGGCGTCGAGGTCATCGCCGGCGACACCATCGGCCTGTATGGCCGCCAGCTGGGCGTGGCTCACTACGGCGTGCTGACGTCCTACACCATGGGCTTCATGGTGCTGGGCTATCTGCTCGGCGTCGCCCTCATCCCCCGATGGCTGTCGCAGCGCGCGGCGCTGATCTTTTCGGCGGTCACCGGCATCGCCTTCGTGGTGGGCATCGCGCTGTCGTCGCCCACCGAGGCGGGCCTCTCGCAGGTCCTGCTCGGCTGGGTGGGCGTGCCGGCCGTGCCCAACACCGTGTTCTTCCTGGCCCTGCTGGGCCTGTCCAACGCCCTGGTCTGGCCGTCCATCTGGCCGCTGGCGCTGGAAGGCCTGGGCAAGTACACGGCCGCCGGCTCGGCCCTGCTCATCATGGGCATTGCGGGTGGTGCGCTGATCCCCATGCTGTATGGCCACTTTGCCGATGTGTGGACGCCGCAGAGCGGGTACTGGGTGATGCTGCCTTGGTACGGGCTGATCCTGGTCTACGCCTTGTTTGGCAGCAGGCTCAGGAGGTGGTGAGTCTGTCGTCGCGTCTCGCGCGGCTTTTGTCCGGGCTGGCGTCGAGGGGTTCCAGCCGTTCCGCCACCGTCAGCGCTGACCGCACCGCACTTTCCAGCAGCGGCACGCCGGCCTCCGCGTAGGAGCCGCACCACCACACGCGGCGGTCGGGTTGCTCATGCAGCCGCTGCAGCGCCGCCAACGCCGCGGCGCTGCCGGCACCGACCAGCGGACGCTCGAAGCGGGCGTGGCCGAGGATGCTGTCTTCTCGCGGCGAGCGCTGCGGCATCACGGTCTGGAACAGCGGCGCCACGCGGCGCAGCCCCGGCTGCACGCGGTTGATCCAGATCGTGCTTTCGGGTTGGGCGTGTTCGGCGCAGACGCGGGCGTTCACTGGCGACCAGTCGGCGCGGCGCTCGGGCATCAGCGCGGGGTCGCCGTGCATCAGCACCTCCAGCGCCCGGTAGCGGAAGGCCGCCAGCGCGGTGGCCTCATCCGGTGCCGCATCGGCCAGCAAGGCGAGGGCCTGGTTGGCCTGCGTGGCGAAAACGACATGGTCGAAGGACTCTTCGCCCGCGGCGTGCTGTACCAAGACCTGCCCGACACGATTCGGGCGTCGAACGGCCACCACGCCGGCATTGCATTGCACGCGGGTGATGCCGGCCAGCAGCTTGGCGGCCACCGCGTCTGCGCCATCGCTCGCACGGCGCACACTCTCGCGTGCTAGTCCGGCGGTGACGTATCCAGCGACGACGGTAGCGGGGTAGGCACGCGCATCTGCCGTGCTGCAGGTGGCGATGGTGGCGATGGCCGGCAGCAGCAGGCCGTCTACAAACTCTGGGGCAATGTGCTCGGCGGCGACGAACTCGCCGATGCTGGCGCCGCCCAGGTCTCCCGCAGCCTGCGCCGCGCGGGCCCGGGCCTGGAAACGCAACGCGCCCTGCACGATGCGCCAGCCGCGCGCACTGGCGACGTCTTGAGGCAGCACATAGGGCAGCGACCAGCCACCCAGGCGCGCGTTGCGCCAGCGGAAGTAGGCCCGGCCGTCGCTGCCACTGAAGGTGGTGGCGTAGTCCACGGGCTCCGTGGCCACGCCCAGTTCCGCATAGAGGCGGGTCAGCGTCGGGTAGTAGCCGGGGTAGAACACGCGCAGCGGCACATCGACCCGCAAGCCCGGAGCGATGGCGTCCAGCGTCACCGAACTGGCGACAAAACCGGGCGCCGCGTGGCGTTCGAAGAGCGTCACCGCATGGCGCCGCGACAGCTGCCACGCAGCGACCAGGCCGGCGATGCCGCCGCCGATGACGGCGATCTTCATGCCCGCAGCCTATTGCTCCGATGAACCCTTGGTCAGCAGGGCCTTGACCACCACCGGACGGGCGGGCGAAGCGCTCGCGGTCATCTGCGACTTGCCTTCCTTCAACGCCACGCTGTCGGACACGATGTTGACGGCCTCGTTCAGGAGGACGTCGTTGACGGCTTCCCGGGTCTTCTGCGCGGCCAGATCCTTGCCGAGCTTGCGTTCGTTGAACTGCAAGCCATCGTCTGCCAGGGCGTTTTCCGCGCCGGGTTCCGAGCCCGTTTCGGCGGTGCCCAGCATGGCAGTCAGGCGCTTTTGCAAAGCGGCGCGTTCCTTGCGCCGAACCGCTTCGTTGAGTGAAATCACATTGTTCTTGCGCTGGTCCTGTGCCTTTGCCACGTCCTCCAGCAGGCCCTGGTAGTCACGATCGCGCTGAACACGGCTCTCGTGCCACGCCAGCAGGCGCGGCAGCTGTGTCGTCACGTCGCCCACAGCCGCGTAATCGACCGCCTTGATGCGGGTCCAAGGCAGGGCGTTGCCGTAGCTCGACTCACCGAACTGGGTCTCATCGCCGCTTGCCGGGTAGCGGATGTCCGGCGTCACGCCACGCAGCTGCGTCGTCCCACCGTTCACCCGGAAAAACTGCGCGATGGTCATTTTCAGGTCGCCGAGCACCGGCGTGGCGCTCTTGGCGAGCCTGTCGAGGCTGGCCACGGTCTGGACCGTGCCCTTGCCGAAGCTGGGCTCGCCGATGACCAGGCCGCGACCGTAGTCCTGCACCGCCGCCGCGAAGATTTCCGACGCTGAAGCCGACCCCCTGTTGATCAACACGCCCAACGGGCCGTTCCAGGCCTGGCCGGTATCGGTGTTGGTCGCCACGGTGATGTCGCCCTTGGCATCGCGTGTCTGGACCACCGGCACCTTGCCAACGAACAAGCCCGTCAGCTCCACCGCTTCGCGCAGCGAGCCTCCGCCGTTGTTGCGCAGGTCCACCAACACGCCCTCCACCTTCTGGGCTTTCAAGTCGAGCAGCAGCTTGGCCACGTCGCGCGACGCGCTGCGGTAGTCCTTGTCGCCCTTTTGCATCGCCGCGACATCCTCGTAGAACGAGGGCAGGGTGATCACGCCGACCAGGCGCTTGCCCTCGCCGGTCGTCACCGAATAGACCTTGGCCTTGGCCGCGCTGTCCTGCATCGTGATGGTTTTGCGGACCAGGGCCAAGGTCTTGATGGGTGCGTCGGCGCCGCTGTCGGCCGGCTGGATGTCCAGCCGGACCGTCGAAGCCGTCGTACCGCGAATCAAGGCCACCGCATCGTCCAGGCGCCAGCCGACGATGTCCTCCATCGGGCCCGTCGCGCCTTGCCCGACGCCCACGATGCGGTCGCCCACCTTCAGTTGCCCAGACACGAGGGCGGGCCCGCCCGCCACCAGTTCCCGGATGGTGATGTAGCCGTCGATCTCGGTCAAAACCGCGCCAATACCCACCAGCGACAGCCGCATCGCGATGTCGAAGTTCTCTGCGGCGCGTGGCCTCAGGTAGTTGGTATGGGGCTCGATCGCCATCGTGTAGGCGTTCATGAAGGCCTGGAAGGCGTCGGCGCTGGAGATCTTGCCCAGGCGCCTGGCGGCGCTGTCGTAACGCTTGTCGAGCACCTTCCTGATGGCCGCGTCGTCCTGGCCCGCGAGCTTGAGCCGCAACCAATCGTTCTTGACGCGCTTGCGCCAGAGGTCGAGCGACTCGGCTTCAGTCGCCGGCCAGGGCTGGTCCTTGCGATCGATCATCAGCGTCTCGTCGCGCTCGAAGTCGAAGCCCTTGGGCAGCAGGCTGCGGGCAAAAGCCATTCGCTCGACCGCCCGGCGCTCGTACAGGTTGAAGATCGCGAACGGCGCGTGCAGGTCCTCGGTCAGGATGGCATCGTCAAGCCGGGTGCGGTCGACGGCGAGCCGGTCGACGTCGGACTGCAGGAAGTACAGCTTCTCCGGATCCAGCGACTTCAGGTACTGGTCGAACACCTTGCCCGACAAGGCATCGTCTAGCGGGATGGACTTGTAGTGGTAGCGCGAGAGCACTTCCGCAGCCAGGCGAGCCGCCTTGGCCTCCTGGACTTCCGGCTTCAGCAGTGGCGGGTAGGCAAGCTCCGCATCCGCCTTGGCAACCTGCATTGCGGCCGCCATGGCCAGCACGAACCCGATCAGCTTGTATCCCAATCTCACTCCACGGTTGGACGACCCAATGAACATGGGCAGGCGTGGATGGTGCCATGTCACGAGCAAGGGCTGCTGCCCGACTGTGAATCAACCTGTCAGATGACTGCGATGTGAGCCGAATTCCCGGGCCATCCGGTTCAGCCGGTCTCTGGCCTGGGCCGCCGTGATGGCCTGCGGCGCCGCACGCAGCTCGGCCGGGAAACGGCCCATGCCGGCGAACAGGCAGTACCAGGACGGGCGCAGATACATCAGTCCGGCGCCGTGGCGCTCCAGTTCAGCCTCGAAATCGCCGCCGCGGTCCCACACGTCGAGCAGGCTGATGAGGCGCTCCGAGATGTTGCGATTGGCGCGGTTGGCTCGCCAGTAATCGGTGTCGCGCCGCGTGTTGAGCTGGTAGTGGGCGACGACATAGTCGCGCACGCCTTCGAACATCGCGTTGATGCGCTCGTTGTAGGCCGCCTGCCGGCCGCGGCCAAAGCCATCGCTCTCGAGCACGGCGATGAACTGCTCGACGCTGAGCTGGATCAGCATCAGCGCCGTGGCTTCCAGCGGCTCGATGAAGCCTTGCGAGAGGCCGATGGCCACGCAGTTCTGCCGCCAATGCTGCTTGACGCGGCCGACGCGCATGCGCAGCCGCCGCGCCTCCACGCCAGCGGCTGCGGGGCCGAGGTGTTCGCGCAACTCGCGCTCGGCCTCGTCGTCGCTGACGAAGTCGGAGCTGTAGACGTAGCCATTGCCATAGCGCGCTGTCAGCGGAATGCGCCAGGCCCAGCCATGGCGCAGAGCCGTGGACACGGTCTCCGGCGGAATGTCCTCGCCGTCGACCAGCGGCGTCGGCATGGCGATGGCGCGGTCGTTGAAGAGGTTGTCGCGATAGGGGTGGAAAGGCTCGCCCAGGGTCTCGGTGATGAGCAGGCCCTTGAAGCCGCTGCAGTCGACGAAGAGATCAGCCGCGACGCGCGTGCCGGTCTTCAGGTGCACGGCGGTGATATCGCCGTTCTCGTGCTGCTCGACGCGAGCCACCGTGTCGACGACATGGCGCACGCCCAGGCCGATGGCATGCGTGCGCAGGAAGCTGCCGAGCCGGCCGGCGTCGAAGTGGTAGGCGTAGTCCATGCCCGGCCCGTCTGGCGCCCGGCGTTGTCGCGCCAGCTCGGCCGCGAGGAAGAAGTCCTGCGGGTTGGCGTCCGCCGCCTGGCCGCGGCGGCGCAGGCAGGCATTGGTGAAGAACTGGTTGCCCAGTTCGCGGTCCGCCTCGTTGAAGAAGGGGTGGACATAGCTCTCGTAGCCCGCCACCTCGCTCCAGCCGGGGAAGCGGATGCCGGCCTTGTAGGTTGCATCGCAGGCCGGCATCCAGTCGCGCTCGGCAATGCCCAGTGTGCGGAAGAAGTGGCGCATGAAGGGCGTCGAGCCCTCGCCGACGCCGACGGTGCCAATGTCGGCCGACTCAATCAAGGTGACCTCGACGCCGAACCTGGCCCAGTGGTGGCGCAGCAGATTGGCCGTCATCCAGCCGGCGGTGCCGCCGCCGACGATGGTGATGTGCTGCGGAGGGTTCATGCTGCCGGCAGCGCCAGGCGAACTTCAAAGCCGCCGTCGGGATGGTTGCGAAACCGAACGGAGCCGCCATGGTCGGCCACGATCTCGCGCACGATGGACAGGCCCAGGCCCAGGCCTTCCTTGCGCATGGCAGCACCGTGATCCAGGCGGGTGTAGGGCTGGCCGAGCTTGGCCAGGGCGCCCTCGGGGACGCCGGGACCGTGGTCGCGTACGGTCACCAGCACCTGGCCCTTTTCATCGCTGCCCATACTCACCTGCACGGGCTGCTCGCCCTCGCCATAGAACATCGCGTTGTCCAGCAGATTGCCGATGGCGCGCTTCAGGGCCAGGGGCTTGCCGAAGACGGTCAGCGCCTGGCTCTGCAGCTCGATCTTGTGCCCGCCCATGCGCGCATCGCGCACCATCTTCTGCAACACGAGGTCGATGCGCAGCGGCGCGCGGTTCTCGTGGATGTCGGTGTCCTTGACGATCTGCAGCGCCGTCTTGACCATCATGTCCAGCTCGTCGAGATCCTCGTGGAATTCGTCCTGCACGGCGGTGTCGTCCAGCAGCTCGCTGCGCAGGCGCAGCCGCGTGATGGGCGTGCGCAGGTCGTGGGAGATGGACGCGAACAGCCGTTCGCGGTCGCCGATGTAGCGGCGGATGCGTTCCTGCATGTCGTTGAAGGCCTCGATGGCCTGGCGCACCTCGTGCGTGCCGGACACACGCAGCGGCTTCGGCGCGACGCGCCGGCCCACGCGCGCGGCCGCCTGGCTCAGGCCCGCCAGCGGCCGCGTGATGGCGCGCACGCCGATCAGCGTCAGCAGCACGGCCAGGCCCAGGGCCAGCAGCTGCGGCGTCAGGCGCTGCCAGGTGAAGAACTCCAGCTGCTCCAGGAAATAGGGGTCGGGCAGGGTGCTGCTCAGGTACAGCCACTGGCCCGGCTCGGTCTCGGCCTGGATGACGAGAAAGGGCGCCGGGCGCTCGGCCGCGATCAGCGAGGGCTCGACCCAGCTCTCTGGCAGATCGCTCAACAGCGCGCCGCCGGGCGATACGGCCAGGCCGATCGGCGAGGCCAGCACCACGCGCACCGGGGTCCCTTTTTGAAATTTAGGCAACTGGGCTGCCAGCTCCTGCGTGACCTGCTGCTCCAGCATGCGGGCCATGGGCTGGTCGGCCAGCGGCGTGACCGTGACGGCCGCGTTGTTGAAGAAGACCAGGAAGCGCGTGCCGCCCATGGTGCGCAGTTGCTCGATGAGCAGGGGCCGGTAGGCCGCGGGCAGCTCGCGCAGGGCGCGCACCGCGCCCATGGCGCCGCTGGCCACATGGTGGGCGGCCAGTTCGGTCTGGCGGCGCACGCGCTGCTCGATCTGGCTGTACCAGAGCAGGTTGACGACGAGCTGCACCAGGGCCAGGCCGCCCAGCATGGCCAGCACGAAGCGGCCCTGCAGGCTGTCGAAGAGAAAGCTGCTGGCGCGTTGCCACCAACTGCGTGCCGGTGCGGGAGGGCCGTCAAAGGCGACGGCCTCGGCCGTGTCAGAGGGCATGCCTTGGGGTGACGGTGGTCGCAAACACGTAGCCCGAGCCCCGCACCGTCTTGATCAGCGCCGGCTGCTTGCCGTCGTCTTGCAGGCGCTGGCGCAGGCGGCTGACCTGCACGTCCAGGGACCGGTCCAGCGGCCCCAGGTCGCGCCCACGCGTGACCTCGGCGAGGCGGCTTCGGTCCAGCACCTCGCCGGGGTGTTCGACGAGGAGCTTGAGCAACTGGAAGTCCATGCCCGACAGCGCCGTGGCCGTGCCGTCGGGGTCGATGAGGCTGCGCTCCAGCAGGTCCAGGGTGTAGCCGTTGAAGGCGTAGTAGCGCGGCTCCTTGGGCTTCTCCTGGCCGGTGCGGCGCGTGATGGCCTTGATGCGGGCCAGCAGCTCGCGCGGGTTGAAGGGCTTGCCGAGATAGTCGTCGGCGCCCAGCTCCAGGCCGACGATGCGATCGGTCTCGTCGGCGCTGGCCGTCAACATGATGACGGGCACCTCGGAGCGGCGGCGCACCGACTGGCACAGCGTGAAGCCTTCGGTGTCGGGCAGCATCACGTCGAGGATGCACAGGCTGATCTCGTCGCGATGGCGTTCGAACTCGGCCATGAAGCTGGCGCCGTCATGGGCCAGCAGCACCTCGTACTGGTTCTTCTCGAGATAGGTCTTGAGCAGGCTGCGGATTTTCTGGTCGTCGTCGACGATCAGGATCTTGCGCGGGGTCATGGGGCGGAGGCTTTCTTGGGAGCGAGGGCGCGCAGCAGGCCTTGCAGCTTGCGCTGCGCGGCGGCCGGCGTCTGGCTCGGGTCCAGCGCAAAGCGGTGGACGGTTTCGATGATGGCGTTCTTGCCGACCTCGCCAAAGGCCATGCGGTGCACGAGGCTGGGCACGCGCGGCGTGCTGGGGTTGGCGAAGAGGTGGAAGGACGCCTGGGCGCAGGGGTCGAGCTCATCCACCGGCACGTCGCGGCGCACGGGGATGGAGCCCTTGATGCGGTTGTAGCCCAGCTGCAGCGTGGCGCTGCCGAGCAGTTCGGCCATCTTTTCCTGGTCGGCCTGGCTGCCGCCGTTGCCGGCCAGCATGGCCAGGGTGTCGATGCTGTAGAGATGGGCCTGGGCGGTGCCGGGCACGGCCTTGCAGGTGAAGTCGCGTTCGCCTTCCAGCCCCTGGGCGCCGAGTTCGCCGCGGGCCCAGTCGCCCATGATGAGCATGGCGGCGCGCTCGTTGGCGAAGTCGGCCACGACATCGGTCCAGGGCCGCTCGCCAGGGGCGACGCCACTCGCCGGCAGGGCCAGATTGCGCCAGTTGCGCAGCCGCTTCAGCGCGCGCTCCAGCGCCGGGTCGTCGAAGGCGCTGAGGTCGCGCTGCTCCAGCATGCGGCGGTACAGGGCCGGGCCGGCCTCGCTGAGCAGCATGGCTTCGAAGACGGTGGCGACCTGCCAGGGCTCGTCGCTGAAGGCCACCGGCGTGATGCCGGCCGCGCGCAGCTTGACTGCGGCGCGCTCCAGGCCGTCCCAGTCGTTGGGCGGCTCGATGCCGATGCGCTTGAACAGCGCCTTGTTCAGGTAGAGGTTGTTGATGCGCTGGATGCCCAGCGGCGCGGCGACGATGTGGCCGCGCACCGTCACCTGCGCCATGACCTGGGGAAACATGACCTTGGCCCAGTTGCGCTTGGCCGCCACGCCGTCGAGCTCCAGCAGCAGGCCCATGTCGGCCCATTCGTTCATGGAGGCGCCATTGAGCTGGGCGACCTTGGGTGCCATGCGACGCAGGATGCGTTCGTTCAGCACCTTGATGGCGGGGCCGCCACCGCCGCCGGCGACGGCGCCATCCACCCACTTCAGGCCGTTCTCGGCCATGCGCGCGGCGACATGGTTGGCGGCGGCGCGTTCGCTGGCCGACGTCCACCAATGCAGCACATTGAGCTCACCGCTGCCTTCCGGCGCCGGTGTGGTCGCGGGCACGGTCGCAGCGGGGCCGGCCGCCATGGCCGCGCAACTCCAGGGCAACACCGCCGACGCCAGCAACATGCGGAGCATCTTGCGGGCGGCCCGGCGGCGCCAGCCTTGCGTTGTGTACGACTTCTGTAATGTTGTGTGACTCAAGGACAACCGCCACCTGCCGGGAGGCGGAGATTGTCTGGTTCGGCGTTGCAAATAGCGATTGGGGCTTACCGTGATCAGTTGTAAGCCAGAGCGTGAGCAGCTGGAATTCGAAGGGCGCGACGCGCGGGCAGGGCGCAGGCGATCAGCGAGATCAAAGCCATCAATCCGAGCCAACCAAACGCAGTTGCCGCGCTTGGTATCAGCCGCCACGGCACGCTGAACATGATGCGCCCGAAGGCCACTTGCAGCAGGGCGCTGAGGGGCAGGGCCAGGGGCAGCGAGGCCAGCCAGGCGAGCCCGACCAGGGTCAGGCCTTCGACCTGCACCATGGCGAGGATGGCGCCGTCGCGCGCGCCGATGGCGCGCAGAACACCGATCTCGCGGCGCCGCTCCAGCACGGCCAGGCCCATGGTCGAGGCCAGGCCCATGGCGCCGACGGCGATCATGACGATGCCCATCGCGCCGAGGAAGTCCACCACCATCAGCAGATGGTCCTCGACGACACGCCGGTTCTCGGCCTGGGACTGGCTGGCGGCGATGACTATGCCGGCCTCGGTGAAGGCCTCCCGCAGTTGCCGCACGGCGTCGAGCAGGGCAATGGGCGAGTCGGGACGGTCCAGCCTCAGCACCAGGCTAGTGGCGAGGTCGTTGCCGGCCAGCGAATCGAGCGCGGCGCGTGAGGTGTAGGCGAGGGCCTGTGGACCCGCGTCGACGAGGCCAACGATGGTCCAGTCGCGGTCAGCGATGCGGTGTTGGCTGCCGACCGTGAGTGCGGGTTGCTGCCGCTGCAGCAGGCGGCTGACGACGAGCTCTTGCGCCGTGCCGTCGGCCAGCCAACGGCCCTCGATCAGGCGTGGCTGCAGCAACTGGCCCGCGGCGGGCACGCCCAGCAAGGTCAAGGGCTCGCTGCCCAGGGCCGTGCGCAAGCCGCGCCAGGCCTCGGCGCCGGCGACGCCGGGTACGTCGCGCGCCAAGGCTTCCAGCTTCGCCGCCGCCTGCGGCGCGCTGACACGCACCTGCACCTGGTAGCGCTGGGCGCTGAAGAGGTCGTCCACCGAGCCGCGCACGGCGCTGCGCAGATTGGCCGCGCCGAGATATACCGCGCCACCGGCGGCGAGAGCCAGCACGGTCAGCAGCATGCGCTGGCGGCGGCGGAAGGCATTGCCCACCGACAGCAGCAGCGGTCGCGCCCAGCCACCCAGCAGCGGCACCAGTCTGGCAGCGAAGGCGCCGCGCTGCAGGCTCAGCGCCCGGCCTTCGCGGGTGATGCCGATATCGCGCAAGGCTTCGCCGACCGACCGGCGCAGGGCCGCACGCACGGGCATGGCGGCGGCAGCCAGCGGCAGGGCGAGGCCGACGGCAAGCTGCAGCGCAACGGCCCACGCGGGCGTCGCGATGCCATCGAGCGGGAAGTTCAGCAGCTCGGCCTTCAGCCCGCCGTAGATGCGGCCCAGCCACAAGGCGGCCGGCAGGGCGATGAGGGAGGCCAGCAGGCCAAGGAGGCCGGCCTGGGCCAGCACCATGGCGGCGATCTGGCGCGGCGAGCCGCCCAGCACCTTCATGACCGCGATCTCGCGCGTCTGGCCGGCCAGCATGGCGCTGACGAGGTTGACGACAAGAAAGCCGCACGCCAGCAGGGCCAGCAGACCGAAGGCGCCTTGCGTCATCAGCAGCGAGTCCATCTGCGCGGCATGGATGTGCTGGCCGGGCTCGGGCACGTCAACGCCCTTGACCGTGTAGCCGGCGGCAACCAGCTTGTCCTTCAGGGCGTCGACGCCGCGGCGCACCTCGGCGCGGGTCGGGTGCTCGTCGCGCATGCGCACCTGCAGCTCGTTGAAGCCGGGCGGTGCGCCCAGCCGCGTCAACATGGCTTCGCTGCCGTAGAGGTAGACGAGGTTCTCCATCCAGCCCGGCGCCTGGCTGACATCGCGCACCAGGCCGCGGATGTCCACCGACTGCGTATCGGCGCCGGCCAGCTTGAGGGAGACGGGTTCGCCGACGCTGGCGCCGGAAAAGTCCAGCGACGAGCGTTCGATCCACAGGCCTTCTTCAGCGGGCGGCCATGCGGTGGATTCGTTGCGCAGGCGTGCGATGTCGTGCCGCTGGAAGTCGTCCAGCGACACGACGACGGCGTTGCGCCCGCGGCCATTGGCCTGCACGGCGGCCATCACGCTGCGCCGCAGCCGTGCGGCCGCGACGTCGGGCTGGGCCTGGGCGATGGACAGGGCCGGGGCATCGGCGCGGTCCAGCACCAGCGTGGCCGAGACTGGCAGGCTGGCGCGGTAGCCGAGGTCGGTGGCGCGTTCGACCAGGGCCCAGGCATTCAGGATGGTGCCGGCGGCCATCAGGCCCAGGGCCACGGCCAGCACGACCAGAACGCTGCGTGCGCGGTGCTGCCAGAGGTCACGCCAGCTCTTCAGTGCCCTAAGCATGACGGCGGTCCTCGATGAGGCGGCCGTCGCGCAGGCGCAGGCTGCGCTGCACCTGGCCCAGGGCCGCGGCCTCGTGGGTGACCATGACGATGGTGACGCCCTGTTCACGCGCCAGCTCGGCCAGCAGCGTCAGCAGGGCTTCGGCATTGGTCGAATCGAGATTGCCGGTGGGTTCATCGGCCAGCACGAGAGCAGGCGCGTTCGCCAGCGCCCGCGCCAGTGCCACGCGCTGCTGCTGACCGCCCGACAGGGCCGAAGGGAATTTGTCGGCCTGGTCGGCCACGCCCAGCCGCTCCAGCAGGGCCCGCGCTCGCGTGGGCCGTTCAGCGGCCGGCCAGCGGTCGCAGAAGTCCATGGGCAGCATGACGTTCTCCAGCGCCGTCAGCGTCGGCAGCAACTGGAAGAACTGGAAAACGACGCCGACGGCCTGGCCCCGCCAGCGCGACAGGGCGCGCTCGGGCAGGGCGCGCAGGTCCTGGCCGGCCACCGTGAGTTCGCCGCTGCCGGCGCGGTCGATGCCGGCCAGCAGGTTGAGCAGGGTCGACTTGCCGCTGCCCGAGGGCCCGACGACGGCGACGAACTCGCCGGCCGGGATGTCGAGGTCGAGATCGGTCAGCGCCTGGAAGTCGCCGCCCGCAGCGGGGTAGCTCTTGCCGACGCCGCGCAGGCGGATGAGTGGGGTGTGGGTGTCCATGGCGGCCAATGTAGGAAGCGCATCGCCCGCCGGCGCGCCGTTCGACGGCATGGTTCTGCCACTCGGCGAATCGCCCCTCGCCAGGCGCCGCGCGCGTCGCGATGCTCGCGCCATCCCTTACCTGGAGACGCCATGAAAGCCCTTGTTCTCTCGCTCGCACTCGCCCTCACCGGCATCGCCCATGCCCAGCATGGCGGGGGTGCACCTGCCGTGGCTGCCGCCGTGCCGGCCGAGGCGGCGCAATTCGATTTCCTCGTCGGCCAATGGGAGCTGGAGGTCAGTCCCAAGGTCAACGGCCTGGCCGCCATGATCCACGGGGCTCCGAAGCTGGTGGGGAGCTGGAAGGCCTGGAAGGCCTTTGACGGCTATGGCCTGGACGACGAGCTGCGCATCCTCGACGCCTCGGGCAACCCGATGTCGCTGAACTTCAGCCAGCGCATCTTCGACAGCAAGAGCAAGCGTTGGCTGGTCAACGGCCTGGACGTCTACCGCGCGCGCTTTGGCAGCAGCACGGGCCAGTGGCAGGACGGCGAGATGCGCCTGGAAGGCAGCAGCCAGAACGCCGAAGGCAAGACGGTGACGACGCGCACGCGCTACCTCGAGATCACGGCCGACCGCTTCAAGATGCGCCAGGACCGCTCCTATGACAATGGTGCGACTTGGGAGGAAGGAACGCTGACCATCGTCGCCAAGCGCGTGTCGCGTAAAGCGCTTCGCTGAGCCCCTCGTCCAAGGAGTACCTTGGCCGGTCCCCCGAGGGGACGGCGATGCTTGCCGGCTCGACCAGCAAGCACATCGCCTGAGGCGGGCCGGCTAGGGGCGGCCCGGCGCTCGGCCCGCAGGTTCGCGTGCCGCTGCGCGGCAGGTGTGGAATGACAAGTTGACTCGAAGGAATTCAATGGGTCGAGCCTGGATCTGGGTGCAATGGCTGATCGGCTGGCTGCCGGTGGCCGCGCTGTTTGCGGTGCTGATGATGACGGTGCATGGCGCCGGCATCCACGAGGCCCTGCATTACTCGCTGCGGCTGATGGCGACGGCGGCGGTGCTTGGCCTGGTGGTGCACCGGGTCACCGCCCGCCTGCCCTGGCCGCATCCGATGCGGCTTGCCTTCATCGCCAAGCATGCGGTCGGCGCAGCGCTGTATGCCGTCGCCTGGGTGGCGGCCAACAGCGTCGTCGAGAGCTTGAGGGTGGGACGCACCGTCATCGTGGTCGGGCCGGGCCTGCCGGCCTATCTGGTCACCGGCGTCTGGTTCTACGTGATGATCGCCGGCGTTGCCTACGCCCAGCGCGCCGCGGCCCGCAATGCCGAGCTGGAGGCCCTGCAGGCGCGCAGCCAGCTCGCGGCGCTGCGCGCCCAGCTGCATCCCCATTTTTTGTTCAATGCCCTGCACACGGTGGTGCAGCTGATCCCGCTCGACCCCGAGCGCGCCACGCGGGCGGCCGAGCAGCTGGCGGCGCTGCTCAGGGCCAGCTTTGACAACCCGCGCGAGCAGGTCACGCTGCGCGAGGAGTGGAAGATCGTGCAGCTCTATCTGGACATCGAAGCCATCCGCTTTGGTGAGCGGCTGCGTATCGATGCTGAGTTCGAGCCGGCCGCGCTGGATGCTTCCGTGCCGAGCTTTGCCCTGCAGAGCCTGGTGGAGAACGCCGTACGCCACGGCGCCGCGCCGCGTGTGGAGGCGACGACCTTGCGTGTCCGCGCGAAGGTCGAAGGCGAGAAGCTGATCGTCACCGTCGAGGACGATGGCATGGGTGCCGAGCCGGCCGCGCTGGAGGCAGGCGGCACCGGCCTGCGCCGCCTTCGCGAGCGCCTGGGTTGGCTCTACGGCGGCAGCGCGTCGCTGGCCGTGCAGACCCAGCCGGGCCGCGGCCTGAGTGCCGAACTGCGCCTGCCCCTGAAGTCGCCCGAAGACGAATGAGCACGGCCGCCGTCACCGCGCTGATTGCCGACGACGAGCCCGTCGCCCGTGCCGGCCTGCGCCATCTGCTGCGCGGCTTGCCCTGGTTGCACTGCATCGGCGAGGCGGCCGACGGCCCGGCGGCCCTGGCCGAGATCCAGCGCCTCAAGCCCGAGCTGGTCTTCCTGGACATCCAGATGCCGGGCCTGCTCGGCACCGAGGTGTTGCGCCGCCTGGCCGAGGCTGGCACGCCGCCCCTGGTCATCTTCACGACGGCCCATGCCGAGCATGCGATCACGGCCTTCGAGCTGGGCGCCCTGGACTATCTGCTCAAGCCCTTTGGCGCCGAGCGCCTGAACGCGACGTTGGAGCGCGTACGCGCGGCCCTGGGCGAGCCCGTGCCGCCGGCGCTGGAGCGCCTGGCCGAGCTGCTGGGCCGCGGGCCGCTGACGCGCCTGTTCGTGCGCAGCGGCTCGGCCATCGTGCCGGTGGCGGTCAGCGAGGTCAGCCATTTCGAGGCGGTGGGCGACTATGTGGCGGTGCATGCCGGCGGTGCCGAGCATCTGCTGCACCTGGCCCTGGCGCGACTGGAGGACAGGCTGGACGCCGAGCGCTGGGTGCGCATCCACCGGGGCTGCATCGTCAACCTGGACGCGGTGGCGCGCTTTCGCCGCCTGGCCAACGGCCAGCTCAGCGCCGAGCTGAAGGACGGCCAGGCCCTGATGGTCAGCCGCAGCCGGTCGCAGGCCTTGCGCGGCTTGGCGGGTTAGGCAGGACCCAGGGCGGGGCGCCGCCAGCCCGTTTTCGTGCGATGGCGGGATGCTGCGGCGCGCCATCGGTGCGCCGCGCACCATGACAGGGCTGTCATGGGCTGTAACCGTGCGGCGGCTGTGGCGATCGCCGGGTGTGACGAAGTGCACGGGCTGGCACGGGGCTTGCGCTCAGTGCACCCGGCTACTCGATCCCTCAATCCAACCCGGAGGATTCCCCGATGCTTCGCCGTTCTGCTCTTGCGCTGGCCGTTGGTGCCAGCCTGCTCACCCCCGCCGCCTTTGCCGCCGACACCATCAAGGTCGGCGTGCTGCATTCGCTGTCGGGCACCATGGCCATCTCCGAGACCGTGCTCAAGGACACGGTGCTGATGGCCATCGACGAGATCAATGCCAAGGGCGGCCTGCTCGGCAAGAAGCTGGAGCCGGTGGTGGTGGACCCGGCCTCCAACTGGCCGCTGTTCGCCGAGAAGGCCAAGCAGCTCATCTCGCAGGACAAGGTCGCCGTCGTGTTCGGCTGCTGGACCTCGGTCAGCCGCAAGTCGGTGCTGCCGGTCTTCGAGCAGACCAACTCGCTGCTCTTCTACCCCGTGCAGTACGAGGGTGAGGAGCTGAGCAAGAACGTGTTCTACACGGGTGCCGCGCCCAACCAGCAGGCCATTCCTGCCGTCGAATACCTGATGAGCAAGGACGGCGGCGGCGCCAAGCGCTTCGTGCTGCTGGGCACCGACTATGTCTACCCCCGCACGACCAACAAGATCCTGCGCGCCTTCCTGAAGAGCAAGGGCATCCCCGACGCCGACATCATGGAGGACTACACCCCCTTCGGCCACGCGGACTATCAAAGCATCATCGCCAAGATCAATAAGTTCGCCGCCGAGGGCAAGAAGACGGCCGTCATCTCGACGATCAACGGCGACTCCAACGTGCCCTTCTACAAGGAACTGGGCAACCAGGGCCTGAAGGCGACCGACGTGCCGGTGGTGGCCTTCTCGGTGGGTGAGGAAGAGCTGCGCGGCGTGGACACCAAGCCGCTGCAAGGCCACCTGGCCGCCTGGAACTACTTCATGTCCATCAAGGCGCCGGCCAACGACGCCTTCATCAAGAAGTGGAGCGACTACGCCAAGGCCAAGGGCATTGCCGGCCACAAGGACAAGCCGCTGACCAACGACCCGATGGAAGCCACCTACATCGGCATCAACATGTGGGCGCAGGCGGTGACCAAGGCCAAGAGCACCGACACCGACAAGGTCATCGCCGCCATGGCCGGCCAGACCTTCACGGCGCCCTCGGGCATCACGTCAAAGATGGACGAGAAGAATCACCACCTGCACAAGTCGGTCTTCATCGGCGAGGTGAAGGCGGACGGCCAGTTCAACGTGGTGTGGAAGACGCCGGGACCGGTCAAGGCTCAGCCGTGGAGCCCCTTCATCCCCGAGAACAAGGGCAAGAAGGACGAGCCCGCGAAGTAAAGCCGGCCGTGCCGCAGCGACAACTGCGGCCGGACGGCGCGCTGCCGTGGGCTGGGTCCACGGCAGCCACCTCGATGGTGCGCGCGATGCGCATCACGCTTTCGTTCGCTTGGCTCTTCATGATCAAACGACTTCTTCTGGGATGCCTGCTCCTGCTGAGCGGCTTGTCGGCCTGGGCCTTGCCGCCCGAGCTGGCCTCGCGCATCGCGGCGGGTGAGGGCGACGACCGCGTCGCGGCCATCCAGCAGGCGCTGGCCGCTGGCGACGTGTCGCTCGGGCCCTTCCTGCGTGCGTTGCTGGAAGGCCGTGTGCGTGTGAAGGGCGGCCAGGCTCTGGTCATTGCCGAAGGCGCAACGGCACCGGCGGATGCCGAGGAGCCCATGCTGAACAACCGCATGCGCCGCGAGATCGATGCGGCGCTGGCGGGGCTGGACCTGCTGTCCAAGGACCGCGACACGCGCGCCAAGGCGCTGGCGACGCTGCGCGACGATGCCGATGCGTCCAAGCTCGCGCTGTTCGAGAAGGCGCTGGCAGCCGAGAGCGACGTGGGCTTGCGTGCCCAACTGAATTCGCTGGTGGCGGGCGCCAAGCTGTCGTCCACCGACCCGGGCCAACGCCGTGCCGCGGCGACCGAGCTGGCAGGCAGCGCCGACCCCGCCACGCGGGCCCTGCTGCTGGAAAAGCTGGCGGCCGAGTCCGACCCCGGCGCCAAGGCCGCGATGCAGCAGGCCACCGACGCCATCGGCTCGCGCCTGGCTTGGGGGGAGCGTGCCCAGTTGCTGTTCTCCGGGCTCAGCCTCGGTTCGGTGCTGCTGCTGGTGGCCCTGGGCCTGGCCATCACCTACGGCCTGATGGGCGTCATCAACATGGCCCATGGCGAGCTGCTGATGGTGGGCGCCTATGCGACCTACTGCGTACAGCAGGGTTTCAGGGCCTGGGCGCCCGGCGCCTTCGACTACTACCTGTGGATCGCGCTGCCGGCGAGCTTTCTCGCCGCCGCACTGGTGGGCGCGGCGATGGAGCGCACGGTCATCCGCTGGCTCTACGGCCGGCCGCTGGAGACGCTGCTGGCGACCTGGGGCATTTCGCTGGTGCTGATGCAAGCCGTGCGCACGCTGTTCGGCGCGCAGAACGTGGCGGTGGAAAACCCCGCCTGGCTGTCCGGCGGCTGGGCCCTGCTGCCCAACCTGACCCTGCCCTACAACCGCATGGCCATCCTCGCCTTCGCCGGCCTCGTGCTGGGCGGCATGGCGATGCTGCTGGCCAAGACGCGCCTGGGCCTGATGGTGCGCGGCGTCACGCAGAACCGCCGCATGGCCGCCTGTGTGGGCGTGAACACGGCCAGGGTCGACACGATGGCCTTCGCGCTGGGCTCCGGCATCGCCGGCCTGGCCGGCTGCGCGCTGAGCCAGATCGGCAACGTGGGGCCTGACCTGGGCCAGAGCTACATCGTCGATGCCTTCATGGTCGTCGTGCTGGGCGGCGTCGGCCAGCTGGCTGGCACCGTCTATGCCGGCCTGGGCCTGGGCGTGCTGTCCAAGCTGCTGGAAGGCTGGCAGGGCGCGGTGCTCGCCAAGATCGCGCTGTTGATGCTGCTGGTGCTCGTCATCCAGAAGAAGCCCCAGGGCCTGTTCGCGCTGAAGGGCAGGTCGGTCGAATGAAGAAGACATTGCTCATCGCGGTGGCCCTGGTCGTGCTGCTGGTGCCCTTGCTGCATCTCGCCTTCCCGCCCGGCCACGCGCTGCATCTCAGCGAGTTCTATGTCGGCCTGCTCGGCAAATTCCTCTGCTTTGCCATCTGCGCGCTGGCACTGGATTTGATCTGGGGCTTTGGCGGCATCCTGTCGCTGGGCCACGGCCTGTTCTTTGCGCTCGGCGGCTACGGCATGGGCATGTACCTCATGCGCCAGATCGGCCGCGAGGGCCAGTACCAGTCGGACCTGCCGGACTTCATGGTCTTCCTGAACTGGAAGGAACTGCCCTGGCACTGGGCGCTCAGCGACTCGCTGGTCGGGCAGATCTTCCTGGCGCTGGCCGTGCCCGGCCTGCTGGCGGCGGTGTTCGGCTGGTTCGCCTTCCGCTCGCGCATCCAGGGCGTCTACTTCTCCATCATCACGCAGGCGCTGACGGTGGCGGCCATGCTGCTCTTCTTCCGCAACGAGACGGGTTTCGGCGGCAACAACGGCTTCACCGACTTCAAGCGCATCGCGGGCATGCCGCTGAACACGCCGGGCATGAAGGTCGGCCTGTGCATCGCCAGCGGCGTTGCGTTGATCGCCTGCTACCTGATCGCCAGGGGACTGACGAACAGCCGCTGGGGCCGCATCCTGCAGGCCATCCGGGATGCCGAAGGCCGCGTGCGCTTCCTCGGCTATGACCCCGTCGCCTTCAAGCTCAGCGCCTACGTCATCTCCGCCATGATGTGCGCGCTTGCCGGCATCCTCTACGTGCCCCAGGTTGGCATCATCAACCCGGGCGAGATGAGCCCGGCGGCCAGCATCGAAATGGCCATCTGGGCGGCGGTGGGTGGCCGCGGCACGCTGATCGGTCCGGTACTGGGCGCCTTCTTCGTCAACGGCACCAAGTCCGTCTTCACGGCCTGGTGGCCCGAGGGCTGGCTCTACATCCTCGGCGGCCTCTTCATCGCGGTGACGCTGTTCCTGCCGCAGGGCTTGATGGGCCTGGCACGGAGGTTCAAGAAATGACACCGGAACTTCTCGAAGCCGGTTCCGAGGCGCGCTCACGCGCGTTGACCCGCATCGCCACGGCCGGCGAACCCATCTTCAACCAGGGCGTGGCGCTATACGTCGAAGACCTCAGGGTCGCCTTCGACGGCTTCCAGGCCCTGGGTGGCCTGTCCTTCACGGTGGGTGTCGGTGAACTGCGCTGCGTCATCGGCCCCAACGGCGCCGGCAAGACGACGACCATGGATTGCCTGACCGGCAAGACGCGGCCCGACAGCGGGCGCATCTACTTCGGCAGCAACCTCAACCTGCGCCTGATGAGCGAGCAGCAGATCGCCCGCGCCGGTATCGGCCGCAAATTCCAGAAGCCGACGGTCTTCGAGGCACTGACGGTGGCCGAGAACCTGGAGCTGGCATTGGCCGGCGATCGCCGCGCGCGCTTCGCCATGCGCGCCAAGCTCGACGGTGAACAACGGGACCGCCTCGACGAGTTGCTGAACACGGTTCATCTGGCCGACGAGCGCGAACGCGTCGCCGGCCTGCTGAGTCATGGCCAGAAGCAGTGGCTGGAGATCGGCATGCTGCTGGCCCAGGACCCCAAGCTTCTGCTGCTCGACGAGCCCGTCGCCGGCATGACCGACGAAGAGACCGAACGCACCGCCGAGCTCTTCCTGAGCCTGGAGGGCAAGCACTCGCTGGTCGTCGTCGAGCACGACATGAGTTTTGTCGCCACGCTGGCGGGTGCGCATCGCACGGTCACGGTGCTGCATGAAGGCCAGACCCTGGCCGAGGGCACGATGGCGGCGGTGCAGTCCGATGAGAAAGTGATCGAGGTGTACCTTGGCCGATGAGATTCTTCGCGTCGAGAGCCTGCATCAGCATTACGGCGGCTCCAACATCCTGCGTGGCCTCAGCTTCGATCTGAAGCCCGGCGAGATCACCGTCGTCATGGGCCGCAACGGCGTCGGCAAGACGACGCTGCTGAAGAGCCTGATGGGCGTCGTGCCCATCACGTCCGGCAGCATCACGCTGGCCGGCGAGAACATCAACAAGCTGCGCACCCACCAGCGCGTGCGCGCCGGCCTGGGCTATGTGCCCCAGGGCCGCGAGATCTTCGGGCGGCTGTCGGTCATCGAGAACCTGCAGATGGGACTGGCCAGCCAGCCGGCCGGCACGCCGCTGTCGTCCGAGCTGTTCGAGCTCTTTCCGGTCCTCGCCAAGATGCGCTCGCGCCGCGGGGGTGACCTGTCGGGTGGCCAGCAGCAGCAGCTGGCCATCGCGCGGGCGCTGGCGCCTGGCCCGAAGGTGCTGCTGCTGGACGAGCCGACCGAAGGCATCCAGCCCAACGTCATCCAGGACATCGGCCGCGTCATCAAGCACCTGGCCCACGACAAGGGCTTGTCGGTGGTGCTGGTGGAGCAGTACTACGATTTCTGCGCCGAGCTGGCCGACCAATATCTGCTGATGCAGCGGGGCGAGATCGTCATGCGCGGGCGTGGGCAGGACATGGCGGCGGACGGCGTGAGGGAGCGGCTGGCAATCTGACGTCGGCTCAATGCCAGGGGTGGTCGTATCCTCTTCGCCTCGCGCGAACTTGACGGAGCCGCCGCATGGCCGACGCACACGACCCCTTTCACGCTCACATCTACTTTGACGCCTCGGATCGCGCTGTCGCCGAGCAACTTCATGCCGAACTGAGAAGCAAGAAAGGCAGCGGCGAACTGGCCGACGTCTTGCATGTCGGGAAGATGATCGAACGGCCGGTGGGGCCCCATCCGAAACCGCAGTACGAGGTCCACTTCTACAGGACGGCGCTGCCGACCATCCTTGAGCTCATCAAGGCCACCCGGTTGGGAGCGCTGGTTCACGAATTGACGGACGACGATCTGGCGGACCACACGACCCTGGCGATCTGGATCGGCGAGCCTTTGCCCCTCGATCTCTCCTGCATGGATCCGCCGGGCAAGAACCAGGGGTTTGCCAGATTCGGGAATGCCGACTTCTGAGCGTCAGGAGTTGAGGCCACCATCATGCAAATCACCGCCGCAGCCCCGTCCGACATCGAAGCCGCTGTGGCCCGACTGGCGGCCGCTTTCGAGAACGACCCGATCACCGGGTTTCTGCTGCAGACCGGGCCTGGCTACCGGGAGCGCGTGACGCAGTTCTTCTCGCTGCTGATGGGCGCGCGACTCGCCCTGGGCATGCCGGTGCTCGTCGCGCGAGACGCGGCAGGCGTTCATGGCACGGCAATGGGTTACACCACGGCGCGACCGGTGTGGCCGAAGCCCTTCGCAGACGACTGGGACCATTTCGAGAACGCCATCCCCGGGCTCAGGGAGCGCATGGCCGTCTACGACGAGATCGCCGACAAGGGCAAGCCAGCCGAGCCGCACTACTACCTCGGCGTTCTGGGCCTGGACCCGGTCCTGCAGGGCCGCGGCATCGGGATGCAATTGCTCCAGGCCTTCTGCGAACGATCGGCCGCGGACTCACGGTCAGCGGGCGTCTATCTGGAGACGGCGAACCCTTCGAATGTGAGCTTCTACCAACGAGCCGGCTTCGAGGAGACCGGTCGGGGGGGCCTGGGTGATGCGACGCTGTGGTGCCTGTTCCTGCGCCACTGCAGCGACACTTGATGGCAGGTCGGGCGCGATATCCAGCGGCCCAACCGTCGATCGCAGGGAGCACACAATGACCGAAACCGCATGGCTGACACTCGGAGCTGCCGCTCTCGTCGTCTGGGGGCTCAAGCTGATCTTCTTCGGCTGCACGAAAAAGACCGGCACCTGAGAGTGCGCTTATGGTGCAGCGCCGCTTTCGCTTTCTCCTCTGTGGCCTGCTTGCACTGGCGCTGGTCGCGGCCAGCTTGTTTGCTCTGGGCCTGTACTCGAATCGGGATCGGAACAGCAGCTTCTATCTTGTCGATGCCGAACTCGCAGACGCTGGTTATCTCGACAAGCTCCAGATCGAGCTGCAGGCGGGCGATACCTTCCGGGCGAATCCTGGGTTCGGCTTCTCGGCTCACAGGCTGAAGGCCGGAGACGGCATGGTGCTGGCCCATCGCCACTTCACCGGCGGCAGCGCCATGGTCACGGACGATGAGGGCTATCAGAAGCTCACGGTATGGCTGCGGCGGCCGGTTTCGCTCTCCGCCCAGCAATCACTGCGCGTTCCGGAGCAAGGCGTTGTGTTGTTGTCTTCGGGGGGCTCGGCCTGGCCCCGCAACGACTGTTCCGCATACATCCGCGGCGTCGTCGACGTCACGCCGCTTGGATCCGAGTTCAAGGTCGGAATCCATGGCAGCTTTGAGCCGCGCGGCATTCGCGACCCCTGGCACCCGTGCAAGCCGCGAGAGGTCGCGCTGCAGTTCCAGGCTTCGCCGATTCAACTGCGGGACCTCAGCCCTTGGCAAGGTGGCGCCGCAGCGGCCCACCCCTATGACGAAACCTACGCTCGCTAGGCACTTCACCAATGAAGCGTCCAGCTGCCGCGGCTAGGCCGCCGCGGCCTCCAGCCACAACACCGCAAACCACCCGTTTTCGTCCGTCCAAACCTTGCCCGGCTTGAAGCCCGCGCGCTCTGCCAGGGCCTGGAAGCCGGACACGGTGTATTTGTGCGAATGCTCCGTGTGCAGCGTCTCGCCTTCGTGGAAGTTGTAGACCTCTTCGCCCAGACGCAGCTCCAACGGTCGTGTCGCGCGCAGATGCATCTCGATGCGCCGGTAGGCTGGGTTGTAGAACGCCAGGTGCTCGAAGCCGTCAGGTGGGTACTCAGCGCCCAGCTCCTGGCGGGCGCGGTCCAGCAGGTTCATGTTGAAGGCCGCCGTGACGCCGGCCGCGTCGTTGTAGGCCGCGTGCAGCACGCCTTGGTCCTTGACCAGGTCGATGCCGATCAGCAGGCCGCCGCCGGCCAGTTCGCCGGCCGCCAGGCGCAGGAAGGCATCGGCTTCGGCGGGTGTGAAGTTGCCGATGCTGGAGCCCGGGAAGAAGCCCACGCGGCGGCTGCCGTCAGGGCAGGGCGGCAGGGTGTGCGGCCGTGTGAAGTCGGCCACCAGGGGCTGGATGGCCAGGCCCGGGTAGTCGTTGGCAAGGCCGTCGCAGGCCGCCAGCAGATGCGGGCCCGAGATGTCGACCGGCACGAACTCGACGCTGTCACGCGGGATGGCGTCCAGCAGCAGGCGCACCTTGCGCAGCGCGCCGGCACCGTACTCGACGAGCTGCACCTGACCGCCCATTTGCGCCACCATGTCGGCGGCATGCGTCTGCAGCAGCGACAGCTCGGTGCGCGTCGGGTAGTACTCGGGCAGCTCGCAGATCTGCTCGAAGAGCTTGGAGCCGACCTCGTCGTAAAAGTATTTGGGCGAGATGGCCTTGGGCGCACGGCTCAATGCCGCATGCAGGTCGGCTGCGAATTGTTCGTTGTCTGCCGAAGCGCGGGGCTGGCGCCATTCAATACCTGGTTTCATCTTGCGAGCCTCACTCCACTGAACTGCCAGCGCGCCGCTGGCGGAAAGAAATTGCGGTAAGTCGGCCGGGCATGGCCCGGCGGCGTCGCGAGGCTCCCGCCGCGCAGCACCTGCTGCCCCACCATGAACTTGCCGTTGTATTCGCCGACGGCGCCCGCTGCCGGCTTGAACCCGGGGTAGGGCGCATAGCTGGAGCGGGTCCACTGCCAGGCTTGATCGGCGGCATTCGCGAAGCCCGGCAATCCGCATGCCGCCTCCCACTCGAATTCGGTGGGCAGGCGGGCGCCGGCCCATTCGGCAAAGGCGCAGGCCTCGTAGAAGCTGAGCTGCTGGACCGGTGCATTCGGGTCCAGGGGCTGCACGCCATTCAGGCCGAAGACGCTGCCGTCCTCCTGCCAGTAGGCGGGCCGCTGCCAACCTTGCGCTTGCACGGTGGCCCAGCCGTCGGACAACCACAGCAGCGGCTCGCGGTAGCCGCCGCTGGCGATGAAGTCGGCGTATTCGCCGCAGCTGACGAGGCGGTTGCTGATCTCGAAGGGCGCCACCAGGGCTTGATGCCTGGGCCCCTCGTTGTCGAAGGCAAAGACTTCGCCGCCGTGGCCGATGTCGACGATGCCCGCTGCATGCTTCAGCCAGGCCTGCTCCGGCACCACGGCCTTTGCGGGCGCGCTGGCGTCGTAGGCCGGCAGCAGCGGGTTGCAGGAGAAGGCATGCAGGATGTCGGTCAGCAGCAGTTCCTGATGCTGCTGCTCGTGGTGGCAACCCAGCTCGATGAGGCGGCGCGCATCCTCGCCCGCCTGCGGCAGCAGGTCGGCCAGGGCCGCGTCGACATGCCGGCGGTAGGCTTTGACCTCGTCCAGGCTGGGCCGGCTCAGCAAGCCGCGCTGCGGCCGGGCATGGCGCGGGCCCAGGCTCTCGTAGTAGGAGTTGAAAAGGCGCGACCAGCGTTCGTCGAAGACGCCGTAGTCGGGCAGATGGGGCGTCAGCACCAGGGTCTCGAAGAACCAGGTGGTGTGGGCCAGATGCCATTTGGCAGGGCTGGCGTCGGGCATGGACTGCAGCTGGGCGTCCTCGTCCGACAGGGGCGCGGCCAGCGCCAGGGAATGGGCACGGGTGGCGCGAAGCAGCTCGGTCAACATGGGTGTCACCGTATCGCAAACTGCTGCCAACGGTATGTCAGTGCAGGGGCTTTGGGTGTAGGACACCTCCCCCTAGGGTGGGTGCGGGGGCGGCAGCACTGGCACTTCCCCTAGGATGCCGGCCCAACAACAAGGAGACCGGCATGAAAGCAATCGCCTTCATCGCCACCCTGCTGGCCGCCACCGCGGTGCAGGCCGCCGAGCCCATCATGCTCAAGGTGCATCATTTCTGGCCGCCCGGTGCCATGCCGCCGACACAAATTCTGGCGCCGTGGTGCGACCGGATCGCAGCCGACTCGGCCAACCGCCTCAAGTGCCAGGTCTTTCCGGCGATGCAGCTGGGCGGCACACCGGCCCAGCTGATTGACCAGGTCAAGGACGGCGTCGTCGACGTCGCCTTCACGCTGCCGGGCTACACGGCCGGGCGCTTCCCCATCATGGAGGTGTTCGAGCTGCCTTTCATGACCAACTCGGCCGAGGCTGCTTCCCGCGCTGCCTGGGACTTCTATGGCAAATACGCCGTCAAGGAGTTCGCCGCGGTCAGGCCGCTGATGTTCGCCACGCATGACGAGGGCTATCTGCACACGCGCGACCGCCAGATCAAGACCCTGGCCGACTTCAAAGGGCTGAAGCTGCGGGCGCCGACGCGCCAGACCAACAAGCTGCTCAGCAGCCTGGGCGCCTCACCCGTCGGCATGCCGCTGCCGGCCGTGGCCGACGCCGTCAGCAAGGGCACCATCGACGGATTTGCTCTGCCCTGGGAGGTCATTCCCTCGGTCAAGCTGCATGAGATGGTCAAGTTCCACACCGAGACCGACCCGAGCCGGCCGACTTTGTACACCGCGGTCTTCATCCTCGCCATGAACCCGGCCAGGTACGACAGCCTGCCGGCCGACCTCAAGGCCGTCATCGACAGGAACTCCGGCGCCACGCTGTCGCAGGCCGCCGGCCGCACCTGGGACGCCAGCCAGGCGCCGGGGCGCAAGCCGGCCGTGGACCGCGGCAATGTCTTCTACACGGTGCCACCGTCCGAGGTGGACCACTGGATCAAGGCCAGCCACCCGCTGTACGACGACTGGACCGCCGACATGGACAAGCGCGGCCTGCCTGGCAAGCAGATGCTGGCCGAGGCGCAAGCCCTGCTGGCCAAGTACAAGAAGTGAAATGGCTTGAGAAGCTGGCGGCCGGCTTTGCGCTGCTGGGCGGGCTGTGCGCGCTGCTGGTGGCGGGGCTGACGCTGTACAGCGTCATTGGCCGCAATCTGTTCGCCCACCCGCTGCCGGGCGACGTCGAGCTCAGCCAGATCGGCATCGCGCTGTCCATCGCGCTGTGCTTGCCCTGGTGCCAGTTGAAGCGCGGCAACATCATCGTGGACTTCTTCACCCAGGCCGCACCCGAGCGCGTCAACGGCGCCCTGGACCGCTTCGGCGCGCTGCTACTGGCCGTCATGCTGGGCGTGCTGGCCTGGCGCACCGGTGTGGGCGCCCTGGCCGTCGACGAGGCGGGTGAACAGACCATGATCCTGGGCCTGCCGATGTGGTGGGGCTACGCCGTCCTGACGCCGGGCCTGGCGCTGACGACTGTCATCGCCGTGGCACAGGTGGTCAGGCGATGACCGTCGGCCTTGTCATCTTCGGCCTGATGCTGGCGCTGATGGCTCTGCGCGTGCCCATCGCTGCGGCCATGTTCATCCCGGGCGCCATCGGCTATGCCTGGATGAGCAATGACGCGGCCCTGCTCAACCTCATCAAGGGCTCGGCCGTCGCGCGGCTGACGGTCTACGAGCTGTCCGTCATCCCGCTCTTCCTGCTGATGGGGCAGTTCGCGACCCAGGGCGGCCTGTCCAAGGCGCTGTTCCGCGCCGCGTCCGCCTGGGTCGGCCACTGGCGGAGCGGTCTGGCCTTTGCGGCCATCCTGGCATCGGCGGCCTTCGGCTCGGTCTGCGGCTCGTCGGTGGCCACCTGCGCCACCATCACCCAGGTGGCGTATGGCGAGATGAAGGCGGCGGGCTATCACGGGCGCCTGTCCACGGCGGTGCTGGCCACGGGGGGCACGCTGGGCATCCTGATCCCGCCTTCGGTGCCGCTGATCGTCTACGCCATCCTGACCGAGCAGAACATCGCCAAGCTGTTTGCGGCGGCCTTCATCCCGGGGCTGATCGCGACGGCCGGCTATCTCGCCGTCATCGCCATCACCTGCCGGCTGCGGCCCGAGCTGGCCGTGCCGGGGCGGCGCCACGGCTGGGGCGAACGCCTGCGGGCGCTGCTGGGCGTGTGGCCGCTGTTGGCCATCTTCGTCGTCGTCTTCGGCGGCATCTATGGCGGCCTGTTCAGTCCAACCGAGGGCGCATCGGTCGGCGCGCTGGCGACGCTGACCAGCGGCATGCTGTCGGGCGAGCTGCGCGGCGAAGGACTGAAGCGCGCCCTGCTCGGCACGGCCGAGACGACGGCCATGGTCTTCATGATCTTCCTCGGCGCCGACATGATGAATTCGGCGTTGGCCCTGACGCAGATGCCGACGCATCTGGCCGAATGGGTGGGCGGCCTGCCGGTGCCGCCGCTGGCCATCGTGGCCGGCGTGCTGGCCTTCTACATCGTGCTGGGCTGCGTGATGGACGAGCTGTCCATGCTGCTGCTGACCATCCCCGTCATCTTCCCCACCATCATGGGCCTGGACCTGTTCGGCCTCGCGGCCGAGCCCAAGGCCATCTGGTTCGGCATCCTGGTGCTGATGACAGTGGGCATCGGCATGCTGGCGCCGCCGGTGGGCCTCAATGTCTATGTCGTCAACGGCATGGCGCGCGACGTGCCCATGAACGAGACCTACAAGGGCGTCATGCCCTTCCTGGCCAGCGATGTGCTGAGGCTGCTGCTGCTGCTGTTCGTGCCCGCCGTTAGCGTCGGCGTGCTGCGCTGGCTGTGATGGGCCAGGCGACAGCCAGGCCCAGCGCGATGCCGACGCTGTCGGCGACCACGTCGTGCCAATCGGCCTCGCGCGGCGGCAGGAAGCTCTGCGCGATCTCGATGGCGATGCCGTAGCCGACCAGGGCCGCCACCAGCCAGATCCACTGCCGCGGCCGCTGCCACACAGCCCAGACGCTGGCAAAGGCCAGCGAGGCGAAGGCGAGGGCGTGGTTGGACTTGTCCCAGCCGGTCGTGATGGCCTTGGGTGGCGCCGGGCTCAGCGCCAGCCAGGTGATGGCGATGAGCAGGACGGCGAGCAGGGCGCGCCACAGGATGCGGCGCTCGGGGGCGGTGCAGAGATGGAGGATGAAGCGGGGCATGGCGGGCGGCATTGTGGCCTGCACGTTCCGCATCTGAATTGCGGACCGAGCGCCGGGCCGCTCCCTAGCCGGCCCGCTCTGGCGATGTGCTTGCGGTTCAACGCCGCAAGCATCGCCGTCCCCTCGGGGGCTGAGGCTGGACACAGCGCGCCCCGTGGGCGCGGTATGCCTGCCGAAGCGTTGCGGCCACTGGTCGCAGCGCGGTCCCGGCCACGGTACGCCGTGGACGAGGGGTCTGCTGGCCTACTTCATCTGCAGCATCCAGCCCTTGGCCTGACGCAAGTGGGCGACCAATTGCGCCTGGGCGGCGCCAACGGCCGGGTCAGCCGGGTTGAGCTTTTCCAGCAGCGCCGCGTCGATGAGCTCGCGCGAGGCCGAGTTCAGCATCCAGTTCATCGACGGCTGGCGCTGACCCGGCATGGCTGGCAGGCGCAGCTCGGCCACCTGGCCGCAGCCGCCGATGCGCTTGATGAGCTCGACGGCCGAATCCCGGCCGCGGGCGTTGTTGCTGTTCAGGATGCCTTGCGCCGGCGCGACGACCTCGTTCAAGCCCATGTGGGTGGCGCGGTAGCGGCGGCTGTCCAGAGGCTGGGCATCGGCGGCCGTGGGCGCATCACGGCACAGCCAGTCGTCGACCTGGGCCGGCGTGTTGACGAGCAGCAGCAGGCGCAGCCGCGAGCGGTCCAGGATGCCTTGGCGGGCGCAGTCGTCCTCGGGTTTGCAGACCTTGAGATGACCGGCGGCCTCGAGGTCGTGCAGCAGGTCGGACAGCATCAGCGTCGCGCTGGCCTCCACATAGCCGCCGTCGCCCAGGCGGTCCCAGACGCGGCCGACATCGCCGTTCTCCTCGTCCTTGTGCGACTCCTTGAAGATCACGGCGGCGGCCGGGCTGATGTAGGGGAAGCGGGCGCTGTTGTGCACGGCCTGGGCCAGGGTCATGCGGTCGACGTCCAGGCCGAGGGAGGGGTCGAGCAGGTCGATGCCGTCGCCGCCGGGCAGCACGAAGTCGGACTGGTAGACGCGCTGGCCGCGCGACAGGGCCGTCGTGTTCAGGCTCAGCAGGGGCAGCCATTCGGCATCGGTGGCGCGGCCGTGCAGGGCCGTCATGGCCTCCCCCCAGGGATTGGGATGGGCGCTCGGGCGCAGCGGGCATTGCCGGGCCAGGCTCTTGGGCCAGTCGTGGGTCCAGACCTTCTCCAGCCCCAGCGAGCGGTCGGCGCCGGCGACGGCCACGGGCAGGAAGCGCTGCACGAGGTCGGGGTAGAGCATGTCGCCGACCGGCGTGGCGAGGTGGTCGCGGCCGGTGAAGTCGCGCACCAGCTTCCAGGGCGTGCAGTTGGCGGCGTCGACGGCCTGGCGGCGCGCATCCACGGCGGCGACGAAGCTGGCCGCCCCCAGGGCGCCGCCCGAGGTGCCGCTGATGGCGAAGACGTAGTCGGCAAAATTGACGCCTTGCTGCTCGCCGAGGTCCTGCAGCCGCGCCATCGCCGCGCCACCCCAGTAGGCGGCGCGCGAGGCGCCGCCGGCCACGGCGACGAGGACGAGCGGTCGCTTGCCGTCGGCGCCGACGGTGCGCAGCCAGGTCTGCACCCAGGCATCGGCCGGCTGCCGGGCGGTGACGGCACGGGTCGCGCTGCGTTCGGGGTCGGCCACGCGGTGGTTGTCGTTCAACGGCGCGAAGGCGACGAAAAGCAGCACGGGCAGGGCGGTCAGCGGTATGCGGATCAAGGCCTTGGGTACATAGGTCAGCAAGATGCCGCCGAAGACGATCCAGCTGCCCATGGCCAGCAGCACCAGGGCCGGCGAGCCGATGGCGCGCGCCGTTTCCTCCGGCGCGGCGACCAGGGCAGCAAACATGCCCCACTGCAGCAACAGCACGAGGGCGACCAGCACGCGCGACGGCGTGCTCATGCGGTCCTCGCGCTCGAGCAGCGCAATGGCCTCGCGGCGGCCGTCCAGGGCCAGCAGGCGGGCCAGGCGTGAGCCGGTGCCGAGCTTGAGCAGCCAGGCGCGGCGCCGCCAGGCGAAGAGGTAGAGGCCCAGCGTGACGGCCAGCAGGGCGACACCGATGAAGCGCTCGCGCTCCTGCATCAGGAAGAAGATCGCGATGGGCAGGCCGCCGCCGACGATGAGGCTGCGGGGCAGCCAGCGGCGCAGGCGCTCGCCGAAGCGCGGGCTGATGCATTCACCCAGGGTGTCGGGCTTGAAGCGGCGGTCCAGCAGCAAGCGGGCCACATACCAGGCCAGCAGCAGCCACAGGCCGAAGGCGCCGACGAGGACGCCCGTCTGCACGCTGCCGACTTCCAGCGACAGCAGGGTCTCACGGGCCTGCTCCAGGCCCAGCAGCACGATGACGCCGGCGATGACGATGCCGACCGGGAAGGCGCACAGGCCCAGCACGCGCAGCAGATAGAGCATCCAGGGCACGTCACCCTCCGGACCGGCCGAGGGAGCCGGTGGTGGTTCGGGCGGCGGCGGCGGGCTGGGCTGGGGCGCGCCCGCCGGAGGCGGCGGCGGGGAGAACGTCGGCGGCGGCTTGGGTTCGTGGGACGGGTAGACGACCGGAATCAGCATGGCCCGGACTCTAGCCGTGGGCCGTGGTGCCTCCAAGACGGGCAAAGGTCCATGGCGACTCGTGAAAAACCCCAAGCGGGGCGGGCGCCGGACCGATACAGTGCCGATGGACAACGATGTCGAGGGGGAAAAAACATGGACAACGGTCAACTGCTGCCCTTGCTGGGCGGTTTCGCGCTGGGGGCAGCGCTTGCGGGCGGGGCGGTCTACGCCTGGGCAGCCAAGAAGCTCAAACGTGAGCACGAGCGCGTCATGCATGTCGAGCAGGCGCGCCAGCTGGGCGCGCAGCAGGTCACGCAGGCGCGCAAGCAGATCGAGCAGTTGCAGCGCGAGTGCCATGAGCTCCGCCTGGCCGTGCGGCCGGCACCGCGTCCCGTGCCACCACCACCCGCGCCGATCGATGCCGCCGAGGCGACGCGTCGCTATGCGGAGTCCAAGCTGCAGCCGCCCGCCCCGGTGGAAGCACCCAAGCCTTTCAAGGACACGGTGGTGCTCCCCAAGTCTCAGTACTAGGGGCCTGAGCAGTCTTGTCACTGCCGGGACAAGACTGCGGCGGGACGGCTGCCTAGAATCGAACGGTCGTTCTATTCTGGGCCGTCCTGCTGGAGACGCGGCATGGCCCATCAACCGAGGTCGTGCCCATGACAGCCCATTACGAAGTTCGCGGCAGCGTTGCCGTGATCACGCTCGACAACCCGCCGGTCAACGGTCTGGGTTTCGCCACCCGCTCTGCGGTCGCCGCGGGCGTCGAGCGCGCCGAAGCCGATCCGGCCGTCACCAGCCTGGTCATCACCGGCGCCGGCAAGGCCTTCTCGGGCGGTGCCGACATCAAGGAGTTCGGCTCGCCCAAGGCGCTGGCCGAGCCCAATCTGCTCAGCCTGATCGCTGTGGTCGAGAACTGCAGCAAGCCGGTCGTTGCGGCCATCCACAGCGTCTGCATGGGCGGTGGCCTGGAGCTTTCGCT
The DNA here is from genome assembly GCF_051857475.1 of Roseateles sp. NT4. Lineage (NCBI taxonomy): Bacteria > Pseudomonadati > Pseudomonadota > Betaproteobacteria > Burkholderiales > Sphaerotilaceae > Roseateles > Roseateles sp. NT4. Next base: position 327,680 of record NZ_JBPZGZ010000004.1, read on the forward strand.
GGGCTGCCACTACCGCGTCGCGCAGACCGGCACCAAGGTCGCCCTGCCGGAAGTGAAGCTGGGCCTGCTGCCCGGCGCCGGCGGCACGCAGCGCCTGCCCCGCGCACTCGGCGTGGAGCCGGCACTGAACATGATCGTCAGCGGCGAGCCGGTGGAGGCCCAGATGCTGGCCATGGTCCCGGGCCAGAAGCTGTTCGACAAGATCGTCGACGCCGACGTGGTCGATGCTGCCGTCAAGTTTGCTGAAGAAGTCTCCGAAAAGCGGCCGCTGCCCAAGGTGCGCGACCTCAAGGCCCGTCACCCCAACGCCGACGCCTACTTCCAGTTCGCCCGCAACATGGTGGGTGGCATGAGCAAGAACTTCCCGGCACCGCTGCGTTGCCTGGAAGCCGTGGCCGGTGCGGTCAACCTGAAGTTCGACGACGGCATGCGCGCCGAGCGCGAGGGCTTCGCCGCCCTGATGCTGACGCCGGAGTCCAAGGCCCTGCGCCACCTGTTCTTCGCCGAGCGCGTGGCCAGCAAGATTTCCGATGTGCCCGAAGACACGCCGCTGCGTACCATCGCCAAGGTCGGCGTCATCGGCGCCGGCACCATGGGTGGCGGCATCTCGATGAACTTCCTGAACGCCGGCATCCCGGTCACCATCCTGGAGACCAAGCAGGAAGCCCTGGACCGCGGCGTCGCGACCATCAAGAAGAACTACGAAGCCCAGGTCAAGAAGGGCAAGCTCAAGGAAGACAAGTACGCCCAGCGCATGGCGCTCTTGAGCACCACGCTGAGCTATGAAGACCTGAAGGACTGCGACCTCATCATCGAAGCCGTGTTCGAGGAGATCGGTGTCAAGGAAGCGGTCTTCAAGCAGCTGGACGCCGTCGCCAAGCCCGGTGCCATCCTGGCCTCCAACACCTCGACGCTGGACGTCGACAAGATCGCTTCGTTCACCAAGCGCCCGCAGGACGTGGTGGGCATGCACTTCTTCAGCCCGGCCAATGTGATGAAGCTGCTGGAAGTGGTGCGTGGCAAGGAAACGGCCAAGGACGTGCTGGCCACGGTCATGGCCATCGGCAAGAAGATCAAGAAGACGGCCGTCGTGTCGGGCGTCTGCGACGGCTTCATCGGCAACCGCATGATCGAGCAGTACAGCCGCCAGGCCGGCTTCCTGCTGGATGAAGGCTGCAGCCCGCAGCAGGTGGACAAGGCGGTCGAGAAGTTCGGCTTCGCCATGGGCCCCTTCCGCATGGGCGACCTGGCCGGCAACGACATCGGCTGGGCCATCCGCAAGCGCCGCGCCGTCGAGCGCGCCAACATGAAGTACTCGGCCAGCGCCGACCGCCTCTGCGAGCTGGGCCGCTTCGGCCAGAAGACTGGCGCCGGTTGGTACGACTACCTGCCCGGCAAGCGCGACGCCATCCCGTCGCCGGTCGTCGAAGAGATGCTGGCCAAGCACCGCGAGGCCATTGGCGCCAAGAAGCGTGACATCAGCGACGAGGAGATCGTGCACCGCCTGGTGTTCGCCTTGGTCAACGAGGCTGCCCATCTGCTGGAAGAAGGCATCGCCCAGCGCGCCTCGGACGTGGACATGGTCTACCTGACCGGCTACGGCTTCCCCATCTTCCGCGGTGGCCCGATGTGCTACGCCGACACGGTCGGCCTCTTCAACGTCGTGCAGGCGATGAAGCGCTTTGCCAAGAACCCGATGGACGACGGCGCGTTCTGGACGCCGGCGCCGCTGTTGGCCCGATTGGTCGCTGAAGGCAAGTCCTTCACCTGATCGCCACAGCCATACCAACAAGGATCAAGACATGAGCAACGCACTGATCGTCTCCACCGCCCGCACCCCGCTTACCAAGAGCTGGAAGGGCGCGTTCAACATGACCCATGGCGCGACCCTGGGCGGCCACGCCGTCAAGGCGGCCGTCGAGCGCGCCGGCATCGATGGCGGCGCCATCGAAGACGTGCTGATGGGCTGCGCCAACCCCGAGGGTGCCACCGGCGCCAACATCGCCCGCCAGATCGCGCTGAAGGCCGGCCTGCCGGTCACGGTGAGCGGCGTCACCATCAACCGCTTCTGCTCCAGCGGCCTGCAGACCATCGCCATGGCCGCCCAGCGCATCATTGCGGGCGAGGGCGACGTCTACATCGCCGGCGGCGTGGAAAGCATCTCCTGCGTGCAGCAGGAAATGAACAAGCACATGCTGGCCGACCCGGCCCTGCTGAAGATCAAGCCCGAGATCTACTGGAACATGCTGCAGACCGCCGAGAACGTGGCCAAGCGCTACAAGATCTCGCGCGAGCGCATGGACCACTACGGCGCCGGCAGCCAGCAGAAGGCCTGCGCCGCGCAAGCGGCCGGTCTGTTCAACGACGAGATGGTCTCAGTGACGACGACCATGGGCGTGGCCGACAAGGTCATGGGCCTGATGAGCAAGGAAGTCACCGTCAGCGCCGATGAAGGCCTGCGCGAGGGCACGACCTATGAAGGCATCAAGGACCTGCGCTCGGCTGTGCCCGGCGGCCTGGTGACGGCCGGCAATGCCAGCCAGTTCAGCGACGGGGCCGGCGCCTGCGCCCTGGTCAGCGAGCAGTACGCCTCCACGCACAACCTCAAGCCCCTGGGCCGCTTCCTCGGCTTCGCGGTGGCCGGCTGCGAGCCCGACGAAATGGGCATCGGCCCCGTGTTCGCCGTGCCCAAGGTGCTGAAGAAGCTGGGCCTGACGGTCGCTGACATCGACCTGTGGGAGTTGAACGAAGCCTTCGCCGTGCAGGTGCTGTACTGCGCCGACACGCTGGGCATCCCGATGGACAAGCTCAACGTCAACGGTGGCGCGATCGCCGTCGGCCATCCCTATGGCGTGTCGGGCCAGCGTCTGACCGGCCATGCCCTCATCGAAGGCAAGCGCCGTGGCGCCAAGCGCGTCTGCGTGACCATGTGCATCGGCGGCGGCATGGGCGCCGCGGGCGTGTTCGAGGTCCTGTGACCCCACAGGAGTTCGTCAAGCGCGGCGCGGAAATCCTCGCCGCGCAGCCCTTCAGCCGCCTGCTCGGCGTGGAGATCGGCGCCGTGGCGCCGGGCCGCGTCGAGTTGCGGCTGGCGATGAAGCCCGAACTGCTGCAGCAGCACGGCTTCGCGCATGGCGGCGTGCTGAGCTATCTGGCCGACAACGCGCTGACCTTTGCGGGCGGCACGGCCTTGGCGTCGGACGCACTGACGAGCGAATACAAGATCAACTATCTGCGCCCCGCCGTCGGCGAGTTGCTGATCGCGCGTGCCGAGTCGGTCAACGCCGGACGCACCCAGGCCGTCTGCCGCTGCGATGTGTTCGCGGTCAAGGATGGTGTCGAGAAGCTCTGCGCCGTGGCGCAAGGCACCATCGTCAAGCTCCAGCAGGACGCCTGAGATGCAGGTCGACCTCGACACGCTGCGCGGCTTCTTCCGCTCGGCGCCCTTCATGGTCGACCTGGGTGTGGAACCCACGGCTGTCGAGCCCGGCCGCGTGAGCACGCAGCTGGTGGTGGCCAAGCGCCATTGCCAGCACACGGGCGTCGTCCATGCGGGTGTGGTCGCGGCGCTGGCCGATCACACCATGGGCGCGGCGGCGCAAACCATGGCCGCGGACGGCCGCTGGGTGCTGACGGCCGAGTTCAAGACCAGCCTGCTGCGCGGCGCCAGCGGCGAGCGGCTGGAATGCGAGGCCTGGGTCATCAAGCCCGGCCGACAAGTTTCCTTCACCGAGGCCGAGGTGTACGCGGTGCAGGGCGGCGAGCGCAGGCTCGTGGCCAAGGCCAGCGGCACCATGGCCGTCACCAAAGCGGAGTAGCGCGATGCGCGAGACCCTGGATTTCCTGCTCTACGACTGGCTGCGCGCCGGCGACCTGACGGCCCGCGAGCGTTTCAGCGACCACTCGCGCGAGACCTTCGGTGCGGTGCTCGACACCTGCGAGCGCATCGCCCGCGAGAAGTTTGCGCCCCACTACCGGCTGATGGACACCGAGGAGCCGCGCTTCGATGGCGAGCGCGTGCATCTGCCGGCGGCGACGCTGGAGGCGGTGGATGCCCTGGTCGAGTCCGGCATGCTGGCCGCGACCCACGACTACGACGTGGGCGGCATGCAGTTGCCCTGCCTGGTGGAGACGGCAGCCAACACTTTTGTGAGCATGGCCAACGTCCACGCCGGTTCCTACGCCGTGCTGACGACATGCAATGCCAATCTGCTGATGGAGCATGGCAGCGAGCGCCAGCGCGAGGTGTTCGCCAAGACCCTGCTGGCCGGCCAGTGGTTCGGCACCATGTGCCTGTCGGAGCCGCAGGCCGGCTCGTCGCTGTCCGACGTGGTCACCCGCGCCGAGCTGGAGGATGAGAGCGACCCGCTGGGCGCGCGCTATCGGCTGCGCGGCAACAAGATGTGGATCTCGGGCGGCGAGCATGAGCTGCGCGGGAACATCGTCCACCTGGTGCTGGCGAAGATCCCTGGGCCGGACGGCAAGCTGGTGCCGGGCACCAAGGGCATCTCCCTCTTCATCGTGCCCAAGCAGATGGTGGGGGCAGATGGCCGATTGACCGGCGAGCGCAACGACATCGCGCTGGCCGGGCTCAACCACAAGCTGGGCCACCGTGGCACCACCAACTGCCTGCTGAACTTCGGCGAGGGGCGCCACAAGCCCGATGGCAAGGCCGGCGCGGTGGGCTATCTCGTCGGCAAGCCCGGCGAGGGCCTGCGCTGCATGTTCTTCATGATGAACGAGATGCGCATCGGCGTGGGTCTGGGCGCCGTCATGCTGGGCTATGCCGGCTACGAGGCCAGCCTCGAATACGCCAAGCAGCGCCCGCAGGGCCGGCCGATGACGGCCGCCGGCAAGGACGCCGCCAGCCCGCAGCGGCCCATCATCGAACACGCCGACGTGCGCCGCATGCTGTTGGCGCAGAAGAGCTATGTCGAGGGCGGCCTGGCCTTCGAGCTGTATTGCGCCCGCCTCGTCGACGAGCTGAACACCGGCGACGCCAAGGTCGAAGCGCAAGCCCTGCTGGACGTGCTCATCCCCATCGCCAAGAGCTGGCCCAGCGAGTGGTGCCTGGAGTCCAACTCGCTCGCCATCCAGGTGTTGGGCGGCTATGGCTATACGCGCGATTTCCCCGTCGAGCAGTACTGGCGCGACCAGCGCCTGAACATGATCCACGAGGGCACCCACGGCATCCAGGCCCTGGACCTGCTGGGCCGCAAGGTCGTGCAGCAGGGCGGGGCGTCGCTGGCCGCTTTGGCCGTGCGCGTGCAGACCACCATCGAGCGCGCCATGCAGACCGAATGGGCGCCGTTGGGCAACCAGCTCGCCGCGGCGCTGGCGCAGGTGGGCGGCGCGACCAAGAAGGCCTGGAGCACCGGCGAGCCCGAGGAGGCTCTCGCCAATGCCACGCCGTACATGCAGGCCTTCGGCCACACCGTGCTGGCGTGGATCTGGCTGGACGTGATGCTGGCTGTGCAGGGTGACAGCGACTTCGCCCACGGCAAGCGCGCTGCCGGCCGCTATTTCTTTGCCTACGAGCTGCCCAAGATCGGCGCCTGGCTCGATGTCGTCGCGCGCCGCGAGCCGCTGTGCCGCGAGATGAAGGCTGAATATTTTTGATGACCTTGCGGGTCGGACCGCTCGCGCAGCGAGTGCTCTGACCCCAACCGTATAGGAGACACCCCATGAGCACCAAAGTCCAAGATCTTTTCGACCTCAGCGGCCAGGTGGCCCTCGTGACCGGCGGCTCGCGTGGCCTGGGCCTGCAGATCGCCGAGGCCCTCGGTGAAGCCGGCGCCAAGATCATGCTGACCTCGCGCAAGGCGGCGGACCTGGAAGAAGCCGCGGCGCACCTGCAGGCGCGCGGCATCGACACGCGCTGGGTGGCGGCCGACGCCGCCAAGGAAGAGGATGCCCAGCGCGTCGTCGCCGAGACCATGGAGCGCCTGGGCCAGATCGACATCCTCGTCAACAACGCCGGCGCCAGCTGGGGCGCGCCCGCCGAGGAGCACCCCCTCGAGGCCTGGGACAAGGTCATGGACCTGAACATCCGCAGCCTGTTCGTGTTCGCGCAGGCCGTGGCCAAGGCCAGCATGATCCCGCGCAAGTCGGGCCGCATCATCAACGTGGCCTCCATCGCCGGCTTGGGCGGCAATTCGGCCGTCATGAAGACCATTGCCTACAACACCAGCAAGGGCGCGGCCGTGAACTTCACGCGCGCGCTGGCCGGTGAGTGGGGCCAATACGGCATCACCGTCAATGCGCTGGCGCCGGGCTTCTTCCCGAGCAAGATGACCAAGGGCCTGCTGGCCACCATCGGCGAGGACAAGATGGCTTCGCACGCGCCGCTGAACCGCATCGGCGACGACGACGACCTCAAGGGTGCGGCCCTGCTGTTCGCCTCGCGCGCCGGCAAGCACATCACCGGCCAGATCCTGGCGGTGGATGGCGGCGTCTCTGCGATTCACGGGGGATGATCGGGGCATGGAGTTCCCGGTCCACATCCCCTTCGTCCAGCAACTCGGCTTCCAGCTTCACAGCGTCGGCGACGGCGAGGCCGAACTGAGGCTGACGATCAGCGAGCAGCACCTGAACTCCTGGCGAGTGGCCCATGGCGGCGTCGTGATGACGCTGCTGGACGTGGCCATGGCCCATGCGGCGCGCAGCGTGAATCGGCATCTGCCTGATCTCGGGCCGGGCGTCGTCACGGTGGAGATGAAGACCAGCTTCATGCGCCCCGGCGAGGGTGAGCTGCGGGCGGTGGGCAAGCTGCTGCACCGCTCGACGACCATGGCCTTCTGCGAGGGCTCGGTCTACGGCGCCGGCGACAAGCTCTGTGCCCATGCCACAGGCACCTTCAAATACCTGCGGGCCTTGCCGGCAGGGCGGCAACTCAAGCCTCTGGGTGGCGAGGGAGACTAGCCCCTGCATCGCTCTCGGGTTTGAGCGATGTTTATGAAACGCTGTTCCAATATTTGGCACAATGGCGGCAGCGTCTGCGTCCCTTCCCGGGGCGCGCGGTTGGCCAGGTGGACGCGGACCATGCAGTCCTGCTTCGATCACCTGGTATGACGGCCTGCGCTCGAGGCCCCTCTGGCCCGAGCGACCCGAGCCCCTGCACCGGGCGGTCCTGAGCCGCCTCGCCCTCATTACGCCCGAAAGCCACCGCCATGAAGATCGCCCTCATCATCGAGAACAGCCAGGCCGCCAAGTCCGAGATCGTCCACAACGCCCTCAAGACCGTCGCCGAGCCGCTGGGCCACAGCGTCCACCACTACGGCATGTACACGCCGGAAGACAAGGCCTCGCTGACCTATGTGATGAACGGCCTGCTGGCCGGCATCCTGCTGAACTCCAAGGCCGCCGACTTCGTCGTCACGGGATGCGGCACCGGCATGGGCTCCATGCTGGCCTGCAACAGCATGCCAGGTGTGTTCTGCGGCCTGGTCATCGACCCGACCGACGCCTTCCTGTTCGGCCAGATCAACGACGGCAACTGCATGTCCATGCCCTATGCCAAGGGCTTCGGCTGGGCCGCCGAGCTCAACCTGCAGGACTGCTACCGCAAGCTGCTGGACAACGAGCGCGGCGCCGGCTACCCCAAGGAGCGCGCCGCCATCATGGCCAAGAATCGCGGCATCCTGAAGGACCTGAAGGCTGCCTCTTGCAAGGACATGCTGACCACGCTGAAGGCTGTCGACCAGGACCTGTTGAAGGCCGCCGTGTCGGGCGAGAAGTTCCAGGAGCTGTTCTTCACGAACTGCCAGGACGACGCGATCGCGTCGCACATCAAGGGCGTCCTGCAGAGCTGAGTTCGGTCGCGACGGTCTCGCGGGCTGCGAGACTGTCGCGATGCCTGTTTCCCCGCCACCCCACCTCACGCTGCGCACGCTGACGCGCGGCGACGGCCTGCTGGGCCTGCGCCCGCGCGGCCCGCTGGGTCCGCGCGGCGAGCAGGTGACGGTGGCGACGCTGGCGCGGCGGGATGCCGACGCCGAGCTGGCCCTGCAGAAGCTGGGGCTGATCGCCCTGGACCCTGCGCTGCTGCAATGGCGCGGCACGCCGCCGCCGCTGGGCGGCGACTCCCTGTGGACCCTGGTCCAGGAAGAGTTCTTCGGCGACTTCCATGCCGAGAAGGTGCCGGAGCTGCTGGCTCTCGGCTGGCAAATCACGACCGAGCCGGGCTTTGCCCATCACAGCCAGTTCGTCAGCGGCTGGCAGCTCGGGCTGACGGAAGAAGAAGCGCCTGAAGCCCCCAAGCCCAACCGCCGCGTCGAAGGCCTGGGCCTGGAGCGACGCACCGGCGCCTGGCTGGTCAGCCTCGGCATGGAGGTGGACGGCCATCGCATCGACTTGGCACCGCTGATGGCCAACCTCTTGCGCCGCGACAAGCGTTGGCTGGACGCGGTCGCCATTGCCGCCATCGAGGATGACGCCATCGTCTCCTTGCGCGCACCGGGTGGCCGCCGCTATCACGCCATTGCGGCACCGCTCAAGGCCATCATGCTGGCCCTGCTGGACCTGCTCAAGCCGGTGGAGCTGGAGAAGGGCAAACCCCTCAAGCTCAACGATTGGGATGCCGACCGCATCCGCTGCATCGAGGACGAGGGGCGGGGGCGCTGGCAGATCCACGGTGACGCAGGGCTGAAAGCATTGGGCCAGCGCCTGCTGGCGGCAGGTGCGCCGATTTCCATGCCGCAGCCTGACGGCCTGGGCCTGCAATTGCGTCCCTACCAGCTGCACGGCCTGGCCTGGCTGCAATATCTGCGCGAACAAAGCCTGGCTGGCATCCTGGCCGACGACATGGGTCTGGGCAAGACGGCACAGGCCCTGGCTCACATCTGGACCGAGAAGCAGGCCGGTCGCCTGGACCGGCCGGCCCTCGTCATCGTGCCCACCTCGCTGCTCTTCAACTGGCAGCAGGAGGCGGCGCGCATCGCACCGGGTGTGAAGGTACAGACTTGGCATGGCGCCGACCGCGCGGCGGTTCAGCTTGCAGATGCCGACATCGTGCTCAGCACCTACAACCTCGTCTGGCGCGATCTGCGCACCTTGTCGGCTCAGCCCTGGCATCTGCTCATCCTCGACGAAGCCCAGGCCGTCAAGAACGCCCAGGCCCGCGCCGGCCGCGCGCTGCGGCGGCTCAACACCCGCCATCGCCTTGCGCTGACCGGCACGCCGCTGGAGAACCACCTCGGCGAGCTGTGGTCGCTGTTCGACCTGCTGATGCCCGGCTTTCTCGGCGACTCGCGCAACTTCGCGCGCCACTGGCGCAAACCCATCGAGGTCAACCGCGATGGTCCGCGCGCGCGGCTGCTGGCGGCCCGCGTGCGCCCCTTCATCCTGCGGCGTTTGAAGACCGAGGTCGCGACCGAGCTGCCGCCGCTGACCGAGCTGGTCAAGCGCGTCACGCTGGTGGGCCAGCAGAAACAGCTCTACGAGAGCGTGCGCGTGGCGGCCGACCACATGGTGAGACGCATCCTGGCCCGCGACGGCTTCACGCCCACCAGCCTCATCAGCGTGCTGGACGCGATGCTCAAGCTGCGCCAGGTCTGTTGCGACCCGCTGCTGCTGAAGGCTGTCGAGACACCGCCGGGCGTCGAGCGCGCCAAGCTGGAGTGGCTGCGCGAGCACCTGCCCGATTTCGTCGCCCAGGGCCGGCGCCTGCTGGTGTTTTCGCAGTTCACCGAGATGCTGGACCTGATTGCCGCCGAACTGGACCGTTTGGGCCTGACCCATTTGCGCCTGACCGGCGAGACGGCAGCATCGCAACGCGGCGAGGTGGTGCGCCGCTTCCAGGCCCGCGAGGAACCCATCCTTCTGGCCAGCCTCAAGGCCGGCGGTGTGGGGCTGAACCTGACCGCCGCCGACACCGTCATCCATGTCGACCCCTGGTGGAACCCGGCCGTGCAGGCTCAGGCCAGCGCGCGCGCTCATCGCATCGGCCAGGACCAGCCGGTCTTCGTCTACCAGCTCGTGGCCCAGGGCAGCATCGAGGAGCGCATGCTGGAACTGCAGGCGCGCAAGAAGGCATTGGCCGATGGGCTGCTGGGCCGGGACGATGGCGGTGCGTTGAACAAGTTCAGCGAAATGGAACTGAAGCTGTTGCTGGCGCCCCTGGAGACGGGCGAGGCCTGAAAAGCAAAAAGCCTGGCATCTTGCGATGCCAGGCTTCGGGCTGTTCTCAATGGTCGGGACGGCGGGATTCGAACTCGCGACCCCTTGCACCCCATGCAAGTGCGCTACCAGGCTGCGCTACGCCCCGACTGAGCCAAGCAGTATAACCCAGGAATTCAAGCCTCTGGCGGTGCAGCGCCGGATTTCTCGCTCTGTCAGCCGAGAAGGGTGGCCCGGATGGCCAGCAGCTCGGCGCGCACCTGTTCCAGCGAGGTGATGTTCTCGATGGCCAGCACCGGCAAGGTGATGGAGGCCTCGGCGGCCTTCAGGGGCTGGGCGTGCGCGGCCCCATGACGCGTGGCTGGCACGGGGACCAGTTCGACCGCGACGTCGAGCTCATCGTCTTCGAGCTCGCTGTCCAGCGCGTCCATGGCCATGGCGGCTTCCGCCTCGTCACGGAAATTCTGGGCGCCGGTGGGGGGCAGGCCCTCGCTGAGCTGATTGCGAGCGCCGCTGATCGTGAAGCCCTGGTCATAGAGCAGATCGCGGATGCGGCGGATCAGCAGGACTTCATGGTGCTGGTAGTAGCGCCGGTTGCCGCGCCGCTTCATGGGCTTGAGCTGGGTGAACTCCTGCTCCCAGTAGCGCAGCACATAGGGCTTCACGCCGCACAGCTCACTGACCTCACCAATGGTGAAGTAGCGTTTGGCGGGGATGGCGGGAAGCGCCTTTTCCATTGCAAATCAACAAGTTCGCGAGGGGAAGGCAGACTCTACTCGAAGTCTTCCCCGGCTGGCGCATCCCCTTGCACGACCCCCTTGAGTTTGTGGGAGGCGTGAAAAGTCACGACATTGCGTGCCTTGATGGGGATGGATTCCCCCGTGCGCGGGTTGCGGCCCGGGCGCGGCGCCTTGCGGCGGATGTTGAAGTTGCCGAAACCCGAGAGCTTGACGTCCTGGCCCTTGACCAGGCTGTCGTGCAGGATGTCGAAGAAGGCTTCGACCATGTCCTTGGACTCGCGCTTGTTCAGGCCCAGCTTGTCGAACAGCAGTTCGGCCAGCTCGGCCTTGGTCAGGGTGGGCGTTTCCAGGCTGCCGATGACGACCGCAGCGGCTTCGGATTTCTTGGCGTCGTTCGCGTCCATTCGTCGTGTTCCTGTTCCTGGGGTCAGCCGCGCAGGCGGGCGCCAAGTTGCTGGGTCGTCGCCGCGACGATGCTCGCCACGGCTGCCTCGATGCGTTCGTCGGTCAGCGTGGCTTCGTCATCGAGCAGTTCCAGGCGCACGGCCAGGCTGCGTTCGTCGGCCTGCAGATCGGTCGTCGAACCGGCCGCAGGCTTGAAGACGTCGAAGAGCTTGGCCGAGCGCAGCAGCGCGCCGCCGGCCGTCGTGATGGCGGCCATCAGCGCGTCGTGTGGTGTGCTGTCCTTGACGACCAGGGCCAGGTCGCGCTGCACGGCCTGTTGACGCGGCAGCGGCTGGCCTTGCGGCAGGGTGCGGGTCAGGGCGGCGTCGAGGTCCAGCTCGAAGACGACGGGCGCGGTGCCCGTGATCTCGTAGCCCTGGCGCCAGCGCGGGTGCAGTTCACCAATGACACCGATGACGGCACCGTTCAGCTTCACGCGGGCGCTGCGGCCCGGGTGCAGGGCGGGGTGCTCGGCCGCTTCAAACGTCAGCGTCTGCGGCGCGAACAGGGCCTCCAGGTCGCCCTTGACGTCGAAGAAGTCGACGGCGCGGTCGCGCTGGCTCCATTGCTGCTGGTCGGCCGGGCCCCAGGCGAGGCCGCCCAGGCGCAGTGGCTGCTCGATGCCGGCCACGCTCAGCGGGCCGTTGGCCACCGCGGCGTCGCGCTTGAACACGCGGCCCAGCTCGAACACGCGCACGCGTGTCGCGCGGCGGGCCTGGTTGTGGCGCAGCACCTGCACGAGGCTGCCGATCAGGCTGGTGCGCATCACCGACAGCGGCGCGGCGATGGGGTTGAGCAGCTTGATTGGGTCGGTGACGCCGGCCAGCTCGCGCTCCCAGCGTTCCTCGACGAAGCTGAAGTTGATGGTCTCGAAATAGTCGCGTGCAGCAACCGCGCGGCGCAGCGCATGCTTGGCCTGGCGCGACTCCGAACCGGTGCGGCCGACGATGGGCGCCAGCGGCGCCGTCGACGGCAGCGTCGGGTAGCCCAGCACGCGGATGACTTCCTCGATGAGGTCTTCCTCGATCAGGATGTCGAAGCGCCAGCTCGGCGGGGTCACCGTGATGACGCCGTCAGCGCTCGTGAAGGGCAGGCCCAGGCGCGTGAACACGCCTTCGCACTGCGCTTGCGTGACCGGCATGCCGATGACCTTGGCGGCGCGGGCGACGCGCAGCGTCACGGCCTTGGCCACCGGCACATTGGGCGACTGGTCGTCCATGGGGCCGACGCGGGTGTCCGGCGTGCCGCAGATGTCGATGATGAGCTGGGTGATGCGCTCGATGTGCTCGACGGTCTGCGAGGCATCGACGCCGCGCTCGAAGCGGTGGCCGGCGTCGGTCGAGAAGTTGTAGCGGCGGCCGCGGCCCATGACGGCCTCGGGCCACCAGAAGGCGGCTTCGACGTAGACGTTGCGCGTGTCATCGGACACGGCCGTGTGGTCGCCGCCCATGATGCCGGCGAGGGACTCGACCTCGCGCGCATCGGCGATGACGCCGACCTTCTCGTCGACTGTGATGGTGTTGCCGTTCAGCAGCTTGAGCTGTTCGCCCGCCTTGCCCCAGCGCACGACCAGCTCGCCGCTGATCTTGTCCAGGTCGAAGATGTGCGACGGGCGGCCGTACTCGAACATCACGTAGTTCGAGATGTCCACGAGTGCCGTCACCGAACGCTGGCCGCAGCGCTCCAGGCGCTGGACCATCCAGGCCGGCGTCTTGGCCTGGGTGTCGATGCCCTTGACGATGCGGCCCGAGAAGCGGCCGCACAGGTCGGTGGCTTCGACGCGCACGGGCAGCTTGTCGTCCAGCGTCGGCTTGACGGCCGGGAACTCGGCCTTCAGCAGCGGCGAGCCGGTCAGCGCGGCCACTTCACGGGCGACGCCGAAGACGCTCAGGCCGTGACCCAGGTTGGGTGTGAGCTTCAGCGTGAACAGCGTGTCGTCGAGGTTGAGGTGCTTGCGGATGTCCTCGCCGATGACGGCGTCGGCGGGCAGTTCCAGCAAGCCGCCATGGTCTTCGCTGAGCTTGAGCTCACGGGCCGAGCACAGCATGCCGAAACTCTCGACGCCGCGCAGCTTGCCGACGCCGATCTTGAAGGCCTTGCCGTCTTCACCGGGCGGCAGCTCGGCGCCGACGGTGGCCAGCGGCACCTTGATGCCGACGCGGGCGTTGGGAGCGCCGCAGACGATCTGCAGCGGTTCACCGCCGGCATTGACCTTGCAGACGCGCAGCTTGTCGGCGTTGGGATGCTGCTCGGCTTCGAGGATTTCGGCGACGACGATGCCGTGGAAGGGCGGCGCGACCGGGCGCAGCTCTTCCACCTCCATGCCGGACATGGTCAGCAGTTCGGCCAGTTTTTCAGTGGACAGCGGCGGATTGCAGAACTCGCGCAGCCAGGACTCGGGGAATTGCATAGCTCTTGTCGAATTACTTGAACTGGGCGAGGAAACGGAGATCGCCGTCAAAGAAGGCGCGCAGGTCGTTGACGCCATAGCGCAGCATGGCCAGGCGGTCGATGCCGGAGCCGAAGGCGAAGCCGATGTAGCGCTCGGGGTCCAGGCCCATGTTGCGGATGACTTGCGGGTGCACCTGGCCGGAGCCGGAGACTTCCAGCCAGCGGCCCTTCAGCGGGCCGCTCTCGAACATGATGTCGATCTCGGCGCTGGGCTCGGTGAAAGGGAAGTAGCTGGGGCGGAAGCGCAGCTGCAGCTGGTCGGTCTCGAAGAAGGCGGTGATGAAGTTCAGGTAGACCGCCTTCAGGTCCTTGAACGAGATGTTCTCGCCCACCCACAGGCCTTCGACCTGGTGGAACATGGGCGAGTGGGTGGCGTCGCTGTCGACGCGGTAGGTGCGGCCCGGCGCGATGACGCGGATCTCGGGCATGGTCTCCTGGCCGGCATAGCGCTTGGCGTGGGCCTGGGCGTAGCGGATCTGCATCGGGCTGGTGTGCGGGCGCAGGTTAAGCCACGAACCGTTCTCGTCCTTCATGTCGACGTAGAACGTGTCCTGCATGGAGCGGGCAGGGTGGTTCTCGGGGTTGTTCAGCGCCGAGAAGCTGTACCAGTCCGTCTCGATCTCGGGACCGTCGGCGACGTCGAAGCCCATGGAGGCGAAGATGGCCTCGATGCGCTCCATGGCGCGCGTGATGGGGTGCAGGCCGCCGGTGCCGCGGCTGCGGCCGGGCAGGGTCACGTCCAGGGCCTCGGCCTTGAGCTGCTTCTCGAGTTCGGCGGCGGCCAGGGCGTCGCGGCGGGCGGTCAGGGCGGCCTCGATGGCCACCTTGGTCTGGTTGATCTCGGCGCCGCGGGTCTTCTTTTCCTCGATGCTGAGGGCGCCCAGGCCCTTCATCAGTTCGGTCACGCGGCCGGACTTGCCGAGGAAGCGGGCCTTGGCGTTTTCCAGTTCGGCGGGCGTCGGCGCGGAGGCGAAATCAGCCTTGGCCGCTTGCAACAGGGCGTCGAGATCAGACATCAGGAATTTGGAATGAAAAAGGGCCGACCCAGTGGGGCCGGCCCTGAAAGTTTGCGTATCCCGACGGATCGGGATGATTCGCAATCAGGCGAGCGCGGCCTTCACCTTGGCGAAGATGCTGGCGAAACCAGCCGGGTCGTTCACGGCCAGATCGGCGAGGACCTTGCGGTCGATCTCGATCTGGGCCTTCTTCAGACCCGCCACGAACTTGCTGTAGGACAGACCCAGACCACGCGATGCAGCGTTGATACGGGCAATCCAGAGCTGACGGAAGACGCGCTTCTTGGTGCGGCGGTCACGGTAGGCGTATTGGCCCGCCTTCATCACCGCCTGCTTGGCGATGCGGAAGACGTTCTTACGACGACCGCGGAAGCCCTTGGCCAGAGCCAGGACCTTCTTGTGACGGGCACGAGCGGTTACACCACGTTTGACGCGAGGCATGTGTTTCTCCTTGAGTCGTTAGTGGATTACAGACCAGCAAAGGGCAGCATCTGAGCGATGTGACCCATGTTGGTTTCGTGCACGTTCACAGCGCCGCGCAGCTGACGCTTGTTCTTCGTGGTCTTCTTGGTCAGGATGTGGCGCTTGAACGCCTGACCGCGCTTGACGGTGCCACCCGGACGAACGCGAAAACGCTTTTTCGCGCTGCTCTTGGTCTTCATCTTGGGCATGTGAATGCTCCTTTTAAGTGTGTCCCTGGGGCGGTGACGAAAGAGCCCGTCACGCTTGTTGGCCTCAGGAGACTTGTGAACCGGCAGGCGACCAAACCTGCCGGTTGAACTTCAAAAACCTGCTTACCGCTTCTTGGGGGCCAGCACCATGATCATCTGGCGGCCCTCAAGCTTCGGCATGTTCTCGACGATCGCCACGTCGGCCAGTTCGTCGCGGATCCGTTCCAGCAGGCGCATACCGATGTCCTGGTGGGTGATCTCACGGCCCCGGTAGCGCAGCGTGACCTTGCCCTTGTCACCGTCTTCGGCAATGAAGCGGCGCAGATTGCGCATCTTGATCTGGTAGTCGCCTTCGTCCGTGCCCGGACGGAATTTGACTTCCTTGATTTCGATGATCTTCTGCTTGGACTTGGCTTCGGCGGCGCGCTTTTGTTCCTGGTACTTGAACTTGCCGTAGTCCATCAGCCGGCAGACCGGCGGATTGGCGGTGGCAGAGATCTCGACCAGGTCCACATCCATGTCGCCCGCCATACGCAGGGCTTCCTGGATGCTGACGACCCCGATGGGTTCATTCTCGGGACCGTTCAGACGGACTTCGGGAGCCATGATTTCGCGGTTCAACCGGTGCTTGCGCTCCGGAATCGCACGACGGTCGGCAAACGTAGCGATGGTGTAGACCTTTCAGCGGGCCCCAGGCGATGGGGCCCCAACAAAAACAAATCGCGCCCGGGTGGCTTTCAGACCTTGTTGGTGATGTCTGCGGAGATCCGATTGAGGAAGTCCTGCAGGGGCATCACGCCGAGGTCTTGGTTGCCACGGGCGCGGACCGCAACGCTGCCATTCGCCTTTTCCTTGTCACCCACGACGAGGATGTACGGCAGCTTTTGCATGGAATGCTGGCGGATTTTATAGGTGATCTTCTCATTGCGCAAATCCGCTGAGGCCCTAAGCCCTTGTTTTTGCAGCGATTTCACAATTTCAGACACGTAATCGGCCTGGGAATCCGTGATGTTGGCCACCACAACCTGCGTCGGCGCCAGCCAGACGGGCAGGGCGCCCGAGTGCTGTTCGATCAGGATGCCGATGAAACGCTCCAAGCTGCCGACGATGGCGCGGTGCAGCATGACGGGCGTCTTGTGCTGGCCGTCCTCGTCGACAAACTCGGCGCCCAGGCGGCCGGGCATCGAGAAATCGACCTGCATCGTGCCGCACTGCCACTGGCGGCCCAGGGCGTCCTTCAGCGTGTATTCGATCTTGGGGCCGTAGAAGGCACCGTCGCCCGGGGCCATGACGAAGTCCACGCCGGAGGCGCGCAGCGACTCCATCAGCGCGTGCTCCGCCTTGTCCCAGACCTCGTCGGAGCCGATGCGCGCCTCGGGGCGCGTCGCGACCTTGTAGATGATGTCCGTGAAGCCGAAGTCCTTGTAGACCTTCTGCAGCAGGGCCGTGTAGGCGACGCATTCGGCCAGGATCTGGTCTTCTGTGCAGAAGATGTGGCCGTCGTCCTGCGTGAAGCCGCGCACGCGCATGATGCCGTGCAGGCCGCCCGTGGGCTCGTTGCGGTGGCACTGGCCGAACTCGCCGAAGCGCAGCGGCAGGTCGCGGTAGCTCTTCACGCCGTGCTTGAAGATCAGGATGTGGCCTGGGCAGTTCATCGGCTTGAGCGCGTAGTCGCGCTTTTCCGATTCCGTCGTGAACATGCCGTCGCGGTACTTGTCCCAGTGGCCCGTGGCCTCCCACAGCGACTTGTCCAGCAGCTGCGGGCCCTTGACCTCCTGGTAGCCATTGTCGCGGTAGACGCGGCGCATGTACTGCTCCACCTCCTGCCACACCGTCCAGCCCTTGGGGTGCCAGAAGACGACGCCGGGGGCGTGCTCGTCGATGTGGAAGAGATCCAGTTCCTTGCCGAGCTTGCGGTGGTCGCGCTTCTCGGCCTCCTCCAGCATCGTCAGGTACTTCTGCAGGTCGTCCTTCGTCGCCCAGGCCGTGCCGTAGACGCGTTGCAGCATCTCGTTGCGGTGGTCGCCGCGCCAGTAGGCGCCGGCCACCTTCATCAGCTTGAAGTGCTTGAGCTTGCCCGTGGACGGCACGTGGGGCCCACGGCACAGGTCCTCGAACTTGCCCTCCGCGTACAGAGACACGTCCTGGTCGGCCGGGATGCTGCCGATGATCTCGGCCTTGTAGGCCTCGCCCATGGCCTTGAAGTGTTCGACGGCCTCGTCGCGCGGCAGCACGCGGCGCACGACCTTCTCGTCCTTCCTGGCCAGCTCCGTCATCTTGGCTTCGATGGCGGCCAGGTCCTCGGGCGTGAAGGGGCGCTTGTAGGCAAAGTCGTAATAGAAGCCGTTCTCGATGACCGGGCCGATGGTGACCTGGGCGTCGGGGAAGAGTTCCTTGACGGCATAGGCCAGCAGGTGGGCCGTCGAGTGTCGGATCATGTCCAGGCCGTCTTCGTCCTTGTCCGTCACGATGGACAGCTGGACGTCGTGGTCGATGACGTGGGACAGGTCGACGACCTTGCCGTCGACCTTGCCGCCCAGGGCGGCCTTGGCCAGGCCGGCGCCGATGCTGGCGGCGACATCGCCGACCGACAGCGGGGCCGGGAATTCACGGCGCGAGCCGTCGGGGAGTTGAATCGAGATCATGGGTGCTCCGGGAGCGAGAAACAAAAAAGCGCGGCCACTTGCCGCGCTTGATTGGTGAAGTCCGAAAAGGACTGGCGTGACGAGCCGCGGCCGACTAGGTACCTGTGAAGGTGGTCGTAGTTCGCGGTGTCATAACCAGGGTGCCTTTCTCGCTCTTGTGAGGGGAGGAGGGGTAATTCTAACGTCCCCTAGCTTGCAGACTATTGCGCTGGGGCCGCGAAGCGTAGCCTGCGGCGCATTGTTGCCAGCTGGAGTTCCGCCATGCGCCTCGCCGCCATCGCTCTCTGTGCCCTGCTGTCGGTCGGTGTTCAAGCCGCGCCGCGCCAGCTGGACGTCGTGCCGCCGGGCGGTTTCCTGAACGTCTGCGCCTCCCCCATTGGCGGGGGTAGCGGCTTCTGGGCTGGGGATGACATCAGCAGCCAGTTCAGCGGCGGTGTCTGCAACACCCACTACTTCAGCAGCGGCACGGTGTCGGACACGGCCAGCTCCAGCGGCGTGCAGATCAGCAACAGCGCCGCGGGCGCCGCCCGCATGGGCTGGGTGCAGATGAGCGCCGAGAACCATTCGCCGGCAGCGACCTGGTTTGCCCACGGCGGCGTCAATGGCGGCTACACCGACAGCCTGTCGGTCAACGCGGCCGGGCATGCGGGCGAGTCGGGCTATCTGCTGCTGCGCGTTGCCGTCGTGGGCACGATGTGGGCCACGGCGGAGGCCGGCGGTACCGGCTTCGAGGTCGTGCCCTATGTCAACCAGGCCCAGCTCAGCGCGGCCAACCCGGGTTATGACGACGGCACGTCCAACCACCTCTGGGCCACGGACCGCCAGGTGGGCGCCTGGGGCGTGGGCTCCGCACCCGATTCCAGCCTGGCCATCAACGAGGTCATCACCTTCAGCCTGCCGGTCGTCATCGGGCAGAGCATGGACGTGGGCATCTACACCCAGGCCGACGCCGGTCAGCGCGCGTCGGGCGGCTTTCCGGGCTGGATGGCCAACAGTGGCCTGTCCTTCACCAGCTATCTCGCCGGTGCCAGCCTGGTGCTGAGCGGGCAGAACGTGGCGAGCTTCAGCATCGCGTCGGCCTCGGGCGCTAACTGGGCGGTGGCGGCCGTGCCCGAGCCTGGCGTCTGGCTGCTGATGCTGGCGGGTCTGGGTATGGTGGTGCTGCGCCGCCGCCGCGGTTAAAGAGGCAAGGCCTGGAGGCTGTCACGCTGCGCCAAGGCAGCGAATTCGTCGGCCAGGCGCTGGCTTTCACTCACGGCGACGCGCCAGCGCTTGCGGCGCTCGTCGGCCTCCAGGGCCATGAAGTCATTGCGGTCGGGCAGCTTGGCGCCGGGCAGCTGGGCGATGAACTCCGGTGAAGGGCAGAGCAGCACGACGTTGTCGAGGAACTCGGTCGAGCGATGGCGGTGCTTGAAGGCCTTGTCCAGCCAGCCGGGTACGACCTGGCGCTGGAAGTGGGGATACAACACCAGCGGCGCCTGTGCCTGCTGCAGGGCCCGGTAGTCCAGGTGCAGGTGGTAGTCGGTAATGCCGCCGTCCCAGTAGGCGCCGCGCGGCGCGCCGGGCAGGTCATGCTGGGCCTGCAACCAGAAGGGGATGGAGCAGCTCGCCAGCAGCGCACCGCGCAAATTGGCGCGCGACAGATGCACCTCGCGGCTGGTGAAGTCGGACAGCTTCAGCGGCAGACGGTCGCGGGGGTCGGAGAAGACGACGCGCTCCAGGAAGCGCCCCAGCAGCGGCCGCGACACGGCATTGGCTGCGAAGGCACCGAGATAGCCCAGCGGCGTGCGCAGCTTGCCCTCCCGGGCCAGCAGGCCGGCGCGTCCACGCGAGGTGACGACATGCAGGCGCAGACGCGGGTGAGCCAGCACCTCGGATTCGCGGCCCTGGAAGATCTCGCCCAGGATCTCGCCGAAGCGCTTGCTGACGCCTTCGGGGCGTGGCCGCTTCTCGCCCGGCAGCACGTCGTACTCCTGGGTGACGTAGGCCTCGGCCATGGTGTTGAAGGCGCCGGCCACGTCGCGATGGGCGAGGGCGGCCGTGGCCATGCGCCAGGCGCCGATGCTGGCACCGACGAGGTGCACGGTCTGGCGGCTCTGCGGCAGCCAGTCGCCGAAGACGAAACGGTCCAGGCCGTTGAGGATCAGCCCCTTGGGGCCACCGGCGGCGGCCGGCATCAGGCCGACGTCCTCGGCGCGCAGGCCGCGCTCGGCCAGGCGTGCGCGGGCGGCCGGGCCGGCAAAGATTTGAAGTGCTGCGGAAGTCATTTCCCGGCAGCGTAGCCGAGACCGCCAGCATCTCATGACGCGGTCGGGACGGCGCGCCGGATCATGCCCCGTCGCTGGCAGGCGCCGGGTCCTTCGGCAGCCGTCGCACAGGCCGCAGGGCCTGTGCTCGGTGCGGCCTCAGAACTTGTGTTCCCAGTTCACGGCCCACCAGGCCACCGGCTTGCGCTCGTTCAGCACGAAGTCCTGCAGGTTGGTGTAGGTCACCAGCGTGCCCTGCTTGGGCTGGAACAGGCCGTTGACGCTGAGGCGCACGCCGTCCTGCTTGCTGACCTGCATGGCCGCGAAGGCGTCCAGCGAGCGTGAAGGCAGCGTCTGCTGAGCCTGCAGCGCGCTCTGCTGCACATTGAAGCGGGGCGCGATCTGGGCGCTGAAGCCCATGTTGATCGGCATGCTCTTCATGCGGTAGTCGGCGCCGAAGTTGAACTGCCAGGGCTGCTGGCCTTCGAGGCGGTTGTCCGGGCCCTGGATGTCCTGGACCTTGGAGCGGTAGAGGTTCAGCGAGGCGCGCAGGCTCAGCGCCGTCGTCGGCTCGAACAGGCTGGGGAAGAGTTCGCCGGCGCGGCCCTTGATCTCCAGCTCCAGGCCGTCGGTCGTGGCCTTGGCGAGGTTGATCTGGGTGATGACCCAGCGCTGCGCCAGCGTGCCGTCGGGGTTGTGCGGGACCCAGTCCACGGCCAGCAGGCGCGGCTGGTCGGTGCGGATCAGGTTGGTGATGCTGCGGTGGAAGACACCCACCGACACCAGGCCGCCGGCCGGCAGATAGCTCTCGTAAGCAATGTCCAGGCCGGTGGCCAGTTCGGGCTTGAGGCCGGGGTTGCCGATACGGTCGGGCGTGGTGCGCGTGTTGCCCGAGGTCAGCGGTTCGGTCGTGTTGATGGACGGGCGGTTGATGAGTTGCTGCACATCGGGCGCCTTGTAGCTGCGCGTCAGGCTGGCGCGCACCAGGTCGCGACCCTTGGGATCGGGCTTGAAGTTCAGGTGCAGCAGCGGCGTGGTGACCTTGCTGGTGCTCTGGAAGTCGCTGTTGCCGACCGTGCCACTGCCTTCACTCTCGGTCTTGATCTGCTCATGGCGCACGCCGAAATAGGCCGACCACTGCTTGTTGATCTCCCACTCGTCTTGGGCATAGACCGCCGTGCGCGTGATGGTGGCGTTGAAGGGCTGGCCTTCGATGCCGGGCAGCAGCTCGACGCCGTTTTCTAGGGTGGTGCGGTTCTCGTCGCGCACGCGGCGCTCCAGCTCGCTGCCGACCGTGACGGTGTGGGCCTCGCCGGCGTACTGGCTGTACTTGCCGCCCAGCGTCGCTTGGTGGTTGCGGTTCTTGCCGGTGGTGCGGCGCGAAATGGGCGTGGGGCCGTTGCGGCCTTCGAAATCAAAGTCGAAATCGGCGCCGCCCGAGCCCGCACCGGCGCGCAGCTCGATGCGGCGGTCCTCGTTGAAGCGGTTGTTGTATTGCAGATTGAGGCGGTTGGCCGCGAAAGTGCCCTTGTTGTACGTCGTCTCGTCGATGGTGCGCGGCGTGTACAGCGGGTCGTTGTCCGGCCGCTTGGTGACGGTGTTGGCGCCGTCGGTGCGGAACTGGTTGTTGACGAAGAAGCCCTGCAGGGTCAGCGTCTCGTCGTCGCCCAGCTTCCAGTTCAGGCGCGGCGACACATTGAAGCCGCGGCCATGGTTGTGGTCATAGCCTTCGTTGCTGACGTGCTGGCGCAGTGCCAGCGGCGGCGTCGGCGTGGCATTGGTCAGGCGCTCGCCGTCCACGTCGTTCTTGAAGTTCCACTGGTAGACCGAGATCGGGATGACGAAGCCCATGCCGCCCAGCGCCCGGTCGCCATAGGTGAACCCGGCGTTGATGACCGGCTTCTCGCTGGCATAGGCCACGCCAAGCCGCAGGTCCTTCTGCACGACGCGCGGCGCGTCCTTCAGGATGATGTTCAGCGTGCCGGCGATGGCCTGAGCGCTCTGATCGGCCGTCGGGGCCTTGGTCACTTCCAGGCGCTCGACCTGGGCGGGGTTGAGGTTGTCCAGGCTGAACCCCGGGGGCGCTGGCTCGCCGTTCACCAGGATCTGGGTGTACGCGCCGCCAAGGCCGCGCATGCGCAGCTGGCCGCCCGAGACATTGATGCCCGGCAGGCGCTTGAGCACGTCGCTCAGCTGGGTGTCACCGTATTTGTCCAGCTCGTCGCGGCCGTAGAGCTGCTTGGCGACGGGCTCGCGCCGGCGCAGGTCGGTGTCGGTCTGCTGGCGCGTGACGGAGACACGCTCGAGCTGGTTGCCCTGCGAAGGCGAGGTGGCAGCGCGGTCGACCTCCTGCTGGGCCAGGACGAGGGCCGGGCAGAGCAAGAGCAGGGAGGCGAGGGCGGGGGTTTTCAAGACGAACTCCGGGGATGCTTCGAGGCGGCGCGCACCATAACGGCAGCGCTGTCGTGGCGCAGCGGCGCTGCGACCAGTTGCGGGTTTCAGGGCGCCAAGCGACGGCCCGTGGTGCGGGCCGCGATCATGGCAAAGAATTGTTGCAATGACGAAGGTCAGGCCCCGTGGGGCCTGTGTCCGCCGTCAGCGCTTGAGCTTGGCAAATGCCGCGGCCATGGCGTTGCCGCCGGTCGGCTGGGCATCACGCGAACCGCCGCCCTGGCGCTCGTTGCGCGCTGCAGGGCGGAAGCCGTTGTCGGTTTTCGGACCGCGCGGCGCCTGCGCATCCAGCTTCATCGTCAGCGAGATGCGCTGGCGGGCCAGGTCGACCTCCAGCACCTTGACCTTGACGATGTCGCCCGTCTTGACCACCTCGCGGGCGTCGTTGACGAACTTGTTGCTCAGCTGGCTGACGTGGATCAGCCCGTCCTGGTGCACGCCGAGGTCGACGAAGGCGCCGAACTGCGCGACGTTGCTGACCGTGCCCTCCAGCAGCATGCCGGGTTGCAGGTCCTTGACGTCCTCGACGCCATCGTTGAAGCGGGCCACCTTGAAGTCGGGGCGCGGGTCGCGGCCGGGCTTTTCCAGTTCGGCCAGCACGTCCTTGACGGTGATGAGGCCGAACTTGTCGTCGGCCAGCAGTTCGGGCTTGAGCGTGCGCAGCACCTCGCTGCGGCCGACGATCTCATCGGCCGTGCGCTTGAGCAGGCCAAGAGCCTTCTCGACCAGTGGGTAGGTCTCGGGGTGGACGCCCGAGAAGTCCAGCGGGTTGTCGCCGCCGCGGATGCGCAGGAAGCCGGCCGACTGCTCGAAGGTCTTGGGGCCGAGGCCCGTCACGTCCAGCAGCTGCTGGCGGTTCTTGAAGGCGCCATTGGCGTCGCGCCAGCGCACGATGCTGCTGGCGACCGAAGCCGACAGGCCGGACACGCGGGCCAGCAGGGCCTGCGAAGCGGTGTTCAGGTCCACGCCCACCTTGTTCACGCAGTCCTCGACGACGGCGTCCAGGGCGCGGGCCATCTCGCTCTGGTTGACGTCGTGCTGGTATTGGCCGACCCCGATGCTCTTGGGGTCGATCTTGACCAGCTCGGCCAGCGGGTCCTGCAGGCGGCGGGCGATGGACACCGCGCCGCGCAGGCTCACGTCGAGGTCGGGCAGTTCCTTGGAGGCGAACTCGGAAGCCGAGTAGACCGAGGCACCGGCCTCGCTGACGACGACCCGCTCGATCTGAACGTTCGCATCCAGGGTCTGCAGCTTTTTGATCAGCTCGCCAGCCAGCTTGTCGGTCTCGCGGCTGGCCGTGCCGTTGCCGATGGCGATCAGGTTGACGCCATGCGTGGCGCACAGCTTGGCCAGGGTGTGCAGCGCGCCGTCCCAGTCGCGGCGCGGCTCGTGGGGATAGACGGTGGAGGTGTCCAAAACGCGGCCCGTATCGCTCACCACCGCGACCTTGACCCCGGTGCGGATCCCCGGGTCCAGGCCCATGACGACGCGCTTGCCGGCGGGGGCAGCCAACAGCAGGTCGCGCAGGTTCTCGGCAAAGACCTTGATGGCGGTGGCCTCGGCAGCCTCGCGCAGGCGGGCGAACAGGTCGCGCTCCAGGCTCAGCGACAGCTTGACCTTCCACGTCCAGGCCACGGTCTTGCGGATCAACGCGTCGCTGGCGCGGTTGGCATGGCGCCAGCCCAGGTGAGAAGCGATGCGGCCTTCGGCAAGGGTGGGTT
The DNA here is from genome assembly GCF_051857475.1 of Roseateles sp. NT4. NCBI lineage: Bacteria > Pseudomonadati > Pseudomonadota > Betaproteobacteria > Burkholderiales > Sphaerotilaceae > Roseateles > Roseateles sp. NT4. Next base: position 352,181 of record NZ_JBPZGZ010000004.1, read on the forward strand.
GGCCGGCGACGACTTCCTCGTCCAGCACCAGCTTGGCATCCAGCAGTTCCAGCGTGCGGCCGCGGAACACGGCCAGCGCTCGGTGTGAAGGCACGGTGCGGATCGGTTCGGCGTAGTCGAAGTAGTCGCGGAACTTGGCGTTGTCGGGCGTGTCGGGGCTCTTGCCGTCCATGATCCTGGACTGGAACAGGCCTTCTTCCCACAGCCATTCGCGCAGCTTGCCCACCAGCACGGCGTCCTCGGCCCAGCGTTCGGACAGCAGGTCGCGCACGCCATCCAGCACGGCAAAGGCATCGGCAAAGCCGCCCTCGGCGTTGATGAACTTCGCCGCTTCGTCCATGGGCACGAGCGTCGGGTCGGCGAACAGCAGGTCGGCCAGCGGCTCCAGGCCGGCCTCGCGGGCGATCAGCCCCTTGGTGCGTCGCTTGACCTTGTAGGGCAGGTAGAGGTCTTCCAGCTCCTGCTTGGTCGGCGCGGCGTGGATGGCGGCAGCCAGTTCGGGCGTCAGCTTGCCTTGCTCGGCGATGCTCTTCAGCACGGCTTCGCGGCGCTCGGCCAGCTCGCGCAGATAGGCCAGGCGGGCGTCCAGCTCGCGCAGCTGGATGTCGTCGAGGCCGTCGGTGGCCTCCTTGCGGTAGCGGGCGATGAAGGGCACGGTGGCCCCGCCATCCAGCAGCTCGACGGCGGCCTGCACCTGGGCGGGCCTGACCTTCAGTTCGGCGGCAATCTGGGAAACGATCAGCTTGGTGTCCAAAACGGGCTCTGGGGATACGGCGAAAAGCCCTCGATTTTGCCAGGGCTAGCGCGGCTGCTTCCAACGCTCCTGGATGGCCCGGAAGGTGCCATTGGCCTGGATGAGCTTCATGCCTTCGTCAAAGGCCGCCAGCGCCTGGCGTGAGTCTGGATGCGTGCGCGAGAAGGTCGTGTAGATGCCGAAATAGCTGAGCGCTCCGACCACCTTGAAACGGCCAGCCATTTCCGGGCGGCGTTGCAGCAGCAGCCGGGTGTTGGCGTCGGGTGCCAGCGTGTAGCGGGCGCGGCCGCGCAGCAGCAGCTCGAAGTTGTTCTCGTCGTGGCTGGTGACGACGCGCAGCACGCGCGGGTTGGCGTCGAACTCGCTGCCGTATTCATAGCCGCGCGTGACCGCGACTTTCTGGCCTTCCAGGTCCTTCACGCGCAGCGGCGCGGCCGGCTGGGCCTCGTCCGTACGCGCATAGATCAGGAAGCGCTCGTTGAACATGGGTTTGGCGGGCCAGAGGTAGTCGCCATCGATCAAGGCGGTGCGCGTCGTGTTGAAGCAGGCCACCAGGGCTCCCGTGCGCGTCTGTGCCATGCAGCGCGCATAGGGCAGCAGGTCGAGCTGCACCTCGATGCCCACCGCCGCATAGGCCGCGGTGACGATGTCCACCGTCATGCCCTGGGCGCGGCCCTCGCGCTCGCCGGAGTAGGGGTACCAGTCGTTCTCGGCGCCGATGACGACGCGCTTGAGCCCGCTCCAGGGCTGTGCCGTGGAGCCCGCGGCCACCAGCGCAAGGGTCGAGGACAGCAGGAGATCGCGCCGGCGCATGGCGGAGATGGGCAAGGGTAGGGAGGATTTCAGTCTAGGCGTGGCGCCTGTTTCCACCCTGGCAAGGTTGCCGGGATTCGTGATTTCTGCGGGTTACCGAGGGTTTGCCAGGGCGATGGTCTCAATACAGTCCGCCGCGCAGTACCGACAGATCAATAAAACAGGAGACAAGGATGCGGAAGTTTTTTTCTCGCCGGTTTCTGATGGTTCTCGGTGCCGCACTCGTGGCGGGAGCCGCGTTTGCGACCAACTACTCGTTGTGGATCAATGGCCGTACCGGCGGCGGCGTGGCCGGCAACTATGCCGACTTCACCTACTGGGGGCCGGCCGGTACGGCGGCCGGCGTCAACAAGAAGGCCGTCAACTGGGACGGCTACAGCCATGTGTCGGACAAGAACTATCTTGTTCGCAACGCGCTGGACTGCTACTGCACCGGCAGCAACTGGTGCTACATCGCCGTGCACAGCGCCGGCAACCTGCAGATCGGCTACACGCTGTCGCTGTACGGTGGCACGGCGCGCTACAAGAAGAACGCGTCGCCGGCCAGTGACGGCAGCTGCGCCAACAGCGACGGCACGACCCAGACCGGCTGGAACATCAAATGGGTGGACGTGGCCGCGGGGGCCGCAGGCGGCAGCGAGCTGGCCAACGCCGGCGACTGGGCCTTGAGCGAGCCGCTGGTCAGCGACCTCAAGACCGGCACGGCGCGCGCCATGTACGACCACAACAACACCCGCAGCAAGATCTTCTACCTGTGGGCCGGCGCCAAGGGCACGCTGTATTCCGGCATCCTGCCGGGCCAGGATGACGAGGCCGTGGCCTACCACTCGGCCGGCGGCGTCTCGGGCAGCGGCGGCGGCAGCTACTGCAACCCCAGCGACTGGTTCTGCAACGACCTGACCCTGGGCACGGCGCCAGCCGAAGGCGGCACGGCCAAGTGGAGCAACCACAGCGTCGTCTTCCGTGACGATGCCGAGGCCTACAACCACTACACCAACGGCAACTGGCAGGGCACCGTCGGCCTGGTGCGCGCCGACATGGTCAATTACGCCAAGTGAAGCGCGGGTTCTGGCTGGCCGGCGCCGCGCTGGCCGGCCTGATCGCTTGGTGGGCCTGGCCACGCGCGGCCGCCGTGCCTGAGGCCCGGGCCTCGGTGCCGGCGGGCAGCCATCTCGCCTTGCCTGCGGTGGCGTCGGCCGGCGCTTCGCGCCCATCGGGCTCGCCCTTCACGGACGCCGCGCTGCGCGAGCGCCTGTCCCAGCGTGACCAGCTGCTGCAGCGCCTGGAGCGCGCCAAGCTGGCGCTGGCCACCTACCGCGACCAGACCCGCTACCCGCACGAGTCGCGGCCCATCGCCGAGCATCCCGACCAGGTCCATCCCTTTGCGCCCATCCGCGAGAGCCTGCCGCTGCGCTTCCCCGGCAGCAAGGGCGCCATTCCCGGCGTGCGCATCCTGACGACGCAGGACCGCGTCTTCATGAGCGGCGACGAGGTCGTCAAGGTCAGCGTCAGCGCCCAGGACGACAGCGGCAAGACCCTGCCCCTGCTGATCACGCGGGCCGTCGCCTTCGATCTGCCCGACCCGCGCCAGGCCGTCGGCCGGCCCCAGATGGCGTTGGACTTCACGGGCGGGGACGGCGTCTACAGCGCCACGTTCCAGCCCTCGCACACCGCCTTCGCCGACTTTGCCGGCACGCTGCGCCTGCAGGCCACGCTGAGCCAGGACGGCCGCCAGGGCGTCGTCAACTTCGACATCGTCTACCAACCCCAGGTGCCGGCCGAATGGGGGGCCATCACCGAGCGCGTCGCCGACGGCTCGCTGGACTTCCTCGTCGGCATCCACGTGAAGCAGCCGGGCCGCTATGTCGTCAATGCGCGTGTCGACGATGCCAAGGGCCAGCCCTTTGCCCTGGTCAGCTTCAACGAGGAACTGGACAGCGGCGCGCAGACGGCGCGGCTGCGTGTCTTCGGCAAGCTGCTGCGCGACGGCGCGCCGGCCATGCCGCTGAGGCTGCGCGATCTGCAGGGCTTTCTGCTGATGGAGGACCGCTTCCCGGACCGCGCCATGCTGGCTCGGCGCGAGGGCGTGGTCTACAGGAGCGCCAGCTATGCGGCCAAGTCCTTCTCGGATGCCGAGTGGACGAGCGAGGAGCGCGACCGCTATCTGGCCGAGCTGGGCAAGGACGTCAGCCAGCTCGAAGCCCAGCTCCAGCCACCCGGGCGTTGAGCCCACGCGGTGGCCGGCCGGGCCGGGGCGAGGCTCGTGGCGACATCGATCCAGGGGGGTAACCCCCGCCGCGATGTGCGTGCCCCTGCTTAACATCGCGCCGCCTGCGGGCATTCCATATTCAACACAGGGAAGAACATGAAGATCCAGACAAAGAACTTGGCGCTGGCTGTGGCCTTGGCGCTGGGCAGCTTGGCGGGCGCAGCGCAGGCTGCGCTCGTCACGACGAGCCGCACCTGGGACCTCAGCAATGGCCAGGCGGGCAACAACGGGCCGCTGAACGGTGGGCCGGTGAGCGTCGCCAGTGGGGACCACGTGGTCTACACGGTGGATTTCACGGGCAATCAGGTGCTGACCATCGCCGACGGCCACGAACTGCTCTGGACAGCCCTGGAGGCCGGCGACAACAACAGCTCCTACACCATCCAGAACGTTCACCTCGACTTTCTGGGCGCGACTGCCGTGGGCGGCGCGGCGACCAGCCTTTTCAAGTCCATTGAAAGCGGCGGCATGGCCCACCTGGGCACGGCCTGGCAGCAATTCCTGAACCCGGGCCAGAGCATCAGCTTTTCATCGTTCCAGCTCAGCTTCGACGTGTTGAGCATCGCCGTCAGCCCGCACGGCTATGCCCGTTCCCTGGACTACGCTTCTGGAGACCACGTCAGCTTCAGCGTCAACACCGTGCCGGAAGGCGGCAGCATCGGCCTCGTGGCCGCCGCGCTCGCGATGTTGACGGGTGTGCGCCGGGCCCGGCAGCGCCGCGCCTGACCCCGCCTTCGGCTCGGGGACGCCCTAGGCAGCCCTGAGCCGCGCGGCCGCCACGTCGCGAACCGGCGGCTGGCCGAACAGCCGGCCGTATTCGCGGGTGAATTGCGGCACGCTCTCATAGCCCACGGCATAGGCCGCGCTGCTGGCGTTGGCGCCTTCGGCCAGCATCAGCCGGCGGGCCTCGATGAGGCGCAGGTTCTTCAAGAACTGCAGCGGCGACAGCGAGGTCGTCGCGCGGAAATGGCGATGGAAGGCCGAGGCGCTCATGCCGGCCACCTCGGCCAGCTCTTCCACCGCCCAGGCGCGCGCGAACTCGCTGCGCAGCCGGGCTACGGCGCGGGCAATGCGCTCGGCATGGCCGCCCGGCCAGCCCAGCTGGCGTATGCCCGCGCCGTGGCGGCCGGCCAGCAGCCAGTAATGCAGCTCGCGCAGCAGCGACGCCTGCAGCACCGGCAGCGCCTCAGGCCGTTCCAGCAGGCGCATCAGCCGCAGCGCGGCGTCGGCCACCTCGGCATCGGTGGGCAGCATGCGCAGCGGCAGGACATGCTCGGCTCGAGCGGCCTGCATCTGCGGGGCCAGCTCGGCGATGACGGCCGCGTCCAGTTCCAGCGCCAGGGAGTAGTAGGGCGCTGCCAGCGTGGCCCGCACGACCTGGCTGATGGTGGGCACGTCGGCGGTAATCAGCAGCGACTGGCCGGCCGACAGGTCCAGCACTTGCGACCCCATCGTGACCTGCTTGCGACCCTGCAGCGTGATGGCCACCAAGGGCCGCGAGATGGCGTGGACGATGTCGCTGGGCGCCGTAGCGCGAACGGTGGTCATCCCGGTCACCGGCGTGCGGGCGATGCCGTGGGCGTCGGCATGGGCGTCGCTGTGGCGGCGAACAGCATCGAGCAAGTCATTCATGGGGTCAGCCTACAGCGCCCTGGCTCGCTTCGGGTGGCCGGCGGCAGGATCAGGCAAGCAATGACGAGCTTCCGGCAACCCGGCTCGTGCATCGAAATCGAGCATGGAGGCCTGTTTCAACCGGAGTCCTTCATGACCACCATCAGCCTCATCACCGGCGCCAGCCGCGGCCTCGGCCGCAACACCGCCCTGGCCATTGCCCGCCGCGGCGGCGACGTCATCGTCACCTACCAGAGCCGTGCCGACGCGGCCGAGTCCCTCGTCGCCGAGATCCGCGCCCTGGGCCGCCAGGCCGTGGCTCTCCCGCTGGACGTCGGCAACGTCGCCAGCTTCGGCAGCTTTGCCGGCCGCCTGCGCCATGTGCTGCACGACAGCTGGGGCCGCGAGCGCTTCGACCACCTCGTCAACAACGCCGGTCATGGCGACTACGCGCTGATTGCCGACACGACCGAGGCGCAGTTCGACGGCCTCGTCAACGTGCACTTCAAGGGTGTGTTCTTCCTGACCCAGGCCCTGCTGCCGCTGATCGAGGACGGCGGCCGCATCGTCAACCTGTCCTCTGGCCTGACGCGCAAGTCCTTTGCCGGCTACGCCGCCTACGCAGCCGTGAAGGGGGCGGTGGAGGTGTTGACCGTCTATCTGGCCAAGGAACTGGGCACCCGCGGCATCGCCGTCAACACCGTGGCGCCGGGCGCCATCGAGACCGACTTCGGCGGCGGCGCGGTGCGCGACAACCCCGAGGTCAACCAGCTCTTTGCCGGCATGACGGCCCTGGGCCGCGCCGGTGTGCCGGACGACATCGGGCCCATGGTCGCCAATCTGCTGTCGGCCGACAACCGCTGGGTCAACGCCCAGCGCATCGAGGTCTCAGGCGGCCAGGCGATCTAGGACGCCAAGCGCTGCCGCGCGGCCGCTGGCCATGCTGGCCGTCAGCAGATAGCCGCCGGTGGGTGCTTCCCAGTCGAGCATCTCGCCGGCGACGAATACACCGGGCAGGGCCTTGATCATCAGGCCGTCGGTCAGTGCCTCGAAACGCACACCGCCAGCCGTGCTGATGGCCTCGGCCATCGGCCGCGCGGCCTGCAGGGTCAGCGGCAGGCGTTTCAGCGCGGCGGCCAGCGTCGCCGCGTCCAGCATCTGCTCGCGGGTCAGCAGCTCGTGCAGCAGGCCCATCTTCAGCGGGCTCAGGTGCAGGCGGCTTTTCAGGTGGGACGACAGCGAGCGGCTGCCGCGCGGGTGCTTGACCTCGGCGAGCACGCGCTCTGACGCCAGCTGGGGCAGCAGGTCCAGGTGCAGCGTGGCCTGGCCGTCGCGCGCGATGTGGTCACGCAGCGCGCTGCTGGCGGCGTAGACCAGCGAGCCCTCGATGCCGGTGGCCGTGATGACGAACTCGCCGGGGCGGCTGGCGAAGCCTTCGGTGGCCAGTGCCACCGGCTTGACCGGCTGGCCGGCGAAATCGGTGGCAAAGCGCTCGCTCCAGCCGGGGCTGCCCGCGTGCGCGGCCGTGGCGCCGACATCGAAACCGCAATTGGCCGGCTGCAGCGGCGCCATGTCAACGCCACGCTCGGCCAGCCACGGTGCCCAGGCGCCGTCGGAGCCCAATTGCGGCCAGGAGGCACCGCCCAGCGCCAGCAGCGTGGCTTCGGGCGTCACGAGGCGCTCGCCTTCCGGCGTCTCGAAGCGCAGCGCGCCAGAGCCGGCTTCAGCGGCCCAGCCCGTCCAGCGATGCCGCATGGCGAACTTCACACCGGCCGAGCGCAGCCGGTGCAGCCAGGCGCGCAGCAGCGGCGCGGCCTTGAGGTCGGTGGGGAAGACGCGGCCCGAGGTGCCGACAAAGGTCTGCACGCCCAGCTCCGCCGCCCAGGTGCGCAGGGCATCGGCGTCGAAGCCGCGCAGCAAGGGCTCGATCTGTGCGGCGCGCGCACCGAAGCGGCCGACAAAGGGCTCGAAGGGCTCGGAGTGGGTCAGGTTGAGCCCGCCCTTGCCGGCCAGCAGGAATTTGCGGCCGACGCTGGGCTTGGCGTCGAAGACGGTGACGGCGTGGCCGGCTGCGGCCAGCACTTCGGCGGCCATCAGGCCGGCGGGGCCGCCGCCGATGACGGCGACCGGATGAGAAGAAGGCATGCGCGATTTTAGGGACCGCGCCGGCCTTCAGGCCTTGGGCGTCTTGCGCTCCTGGATGCTCTGCATGATGTCCAGCAGCAGCACGATGTTCTTCACGTGGAAATGGAAGACGCGGGCCCAGGTCCTGCCGGACTTGTCGAGCAGCAGCAGGCAGCCGTTGTCGAACTTGAACGAACCCAGCTTCTGCCAGGCCAGGAATTTGCGCCCGGCAAAGACATGCCAGTTGCCGATGCTGAGCCGCGCTGCCTGCAGGCCCTTGGAGTTCACCTTGAAGGCGCCGAAATCCAGGGTCTTGCCGGCCCGCAGCTCGGCCAGGGTGCCGGGCGACAGATGCTCGGCCAGGCGCAGGCTGATGGCATCGCCCAGGGCGTCGAGGCGCTGGTAGTTGTTGAACTGCAGCCGGGTGCCGGACTTGGTGGTGACGGCGATGTAGGTGCGCTTGGGCAGCTTGCCCAAGTTCACCCGCAGCTGGCGGCGTTCCACCGTGACGTGGTCCAGGTCCTCCCAGGGCAGGGTCCATTGCTTGCCGGCAAAGGCATGCTGGATGCCACCCTCATGGATGTTCACATAGGCGCCGCGGCCTCGGCGCCAGCGCAGCAGCAGGAACAGCCCCATGCCGGACGTGATGCCCATGGCGATGATGAAGAGTTCGGACATCAGGGCCGCGCTGGCGGCACCGCGGCGCGGCATGTCCTGCCATTCGTAGGCCATCAGGGCGGTGCAGACCAGCAGGCCCGCGCCGATGACCAGCAATGCGGGGCCGGCCGCCCCGATCGGATGTTCTGCGACCAGCGACCCCAGGGGCGTGGTGGCGCTCTGACTTTGTGCTGCGTGTTCGGACATCCCGTAAGTGTCGACGGCGGCAGCGTTGTCGGCCGCATGGCCGCAGGCGCGCAATGCCAAGCATTGCACGGCCGCGGCGAGGTCTTCAATCGGCGCGCAGCTTGGCCTTCAGTGCTTCGCCGATGTCCGGCCGCGCGGCATAGGGGTCGGTCGGGTTGCGCTGCAGCATGGCGTCTTCCATGCGCGTCTGCACGCCGGCCAGGGCCTTGGGGTGGCTGAAGATCCAGAACTTGCGCTGGTCCATGGCGTCGAACACCATGGCCGCCACGTCGGCCGCGGTCAGCTTGCCGGAGGACACGGCCTTGTCGGTCTGTGCCTGCGAGACGATCTGGCTGACGGTCGGCTTCGCGCCGGGCATGTCGCTCGGGCGGTTGCGCTGGCTCTGGCTGATGCCGGTGGGCACGTAGAAGGGGCAGAGCACCGAGGCGTGGACCTGCTCGGTGACGAGGCGGAGGTCGTGGTGCAGGGTCTCGGTCAGGGCCACCACGGCGGCCTTGCTGACGTTGTAGACGCCGGAGACGGGCGGGACCAGCAGGCCGGCCATGGAGGCCGTGTTGACGATATGGCCCGAGTAGCTCGGGTCGGCCTTGGCGGCGGCCAGCATCATGGGCGTGAACAGGCGCACGCCGTGCACGACGCCCATCACGTTGACGCCCATGACCCAGTCCCAGTCGCTGAGGGCGTTTTCCCAGATCAGGCCGCCCGAGCCGACGCCGGCGTTGTTGAAGACGAAGTGCGGGGCGCCAAAGCGCTCTTCGACCGCCTTGGCCAGCGCCTCCATCTGGTCGGCCTTGGCGACGTCGACGATGCGCGACAGCACCTCGACGTCCTTGAACTCCGTCACCGCTTTTTCAAGCGCATCGGCCTGCACGTCGACGAGGACGAGGTTCATGCCGCGCGCGGCGGCGATGCGGGCCGCCTCCAGGCCGAAGCCCGAGCCGGCGCCGGTGATGACAGCGGTTTGTTTCTTGCTCATGGCGTTGTCTCCTTGTGCATCTCAATGTGTTGGATGCCGTCTTCCATGTAGTACTCCCCAACGGGAGCGAAGCCGAAGCTGCCGTAGAAGCGTTCCAGGTGGGCCTGGGCATGCAGCGTGATCGGGTGGCGTGGCCACAGGCGCTCGCATTGCGTCAGGGCCTCGGCCATCAGCACACGCCCCGTGCCGCCGCCGCGCGCCGCGGGCGAGGTGACGACGCGGCCGATCAGCGCGTCGGGCGCCTTCAGCCCCGGCGGGATCAGGCGCAGATAGGCCAGCAGCCGGCCGTCATCGCCATGGCCCAGCAGATGCCAGGTCTGGCGGTCCAGGCCGTCGATGTCGAGGAAGACGCAGTTCTGCTCGACGACGAAGACCTCGGAGCGCAGGGCCAGCACGTCGTAGAGCTGGTCGACGCTCAGCTCCTTGAACGGAACACAGGTCCAGCGCATCAGACCAGCTTGACCAGCTGCTTGCCGAAGTTCTTGCCCTTGAGCAGGCCCATGAAGGCCTCGGGCGCGCTGGCGATGCCTTCGGACACGGACTCGCGGAACTTCAGCTTGCCGGTGGCCACCATGCCGCCGAGTTCCTTCAGCGCCTCGGGCCAGACTTCCATGTGCTCGGACACGATGAAGCCCTCGACCTTCATGCGGTTGGTCAGGATGAGCTGGGGGTAGGTCAGCGGGATGGGCTCGCCGTTGTAGCCGGAAATCATGCCGCACATGGCGATGCGACTGAAGGCGTTGGCGCGCAGCAGCACGGCGTCCAGGATGATGCCGCCGACATTCTCGAAATAGCCGTCGATGCCGTTCGGGCACTCGGCCTTCAGCGCGGCGGACAGGGACTTCACGTCGGGGTGCTGCTTGTAGTCGATGCAGGCGTCAAAGCCCAGCTCCTCGACGACATAGCGGCATTTGTCGGCGCCACCGGCCAGGCCGACCGCGCGGGCGCCCCGCGCCTTGGCGAGCTGGCCCACCACGCTGCCGACGGCACCGCTGGCGGCGCTGACGACGACGGTCTCGCCGGCCTTGACGTTGATGATCTTCATCAGGCCATACCAGGCCGTCACGCCGGGCATGCCGACCGAGCCGAGGTAGGCCGACAGCGGGATGTGGGTGGTGTCGACCTTGCTCAGCACGCCGCGCTGGGTGGCGTCGACGGTCTGGAACTCCTGCCAGCCGCCCATGCCGACGACCTTGTCGCCCACATTGAAATTGGCGTTCTTCGACTCGACCACTTCGCCGACCGTGCCGCCGATCATGACTTCGTCGATCGCCTGCGAGGCCGCATAGCTCTTGCTGTCGTTCATGCGGCCGCGCATGTACGGGTCCAGGCTCAGGTAGTGGTTGCGCACGCGCACCTGGCCTTCGGCCAGCGGGGCCAGGGCAGCCTCGACGAGGCGGAAGTTGTCGGGCGTGACCTCGCCCTTGGGGCGGGAGGCGAGGACGATCTGGCGATTGACTTGGCTCATGGGGGGCTGTCGGTTCACGAAACAGCCGCCATTGAAGCATTGCAGGGTAGGGCCCTGCGTCCCTGGGGCGACAACGCCCTAGGGAGTCACGTCGAGATCGGGTAGCTGGTGCAGCCCAGCTTCTCCGAGATGTCCTTGCTGGCCGCCTGCAGCATCTTGACGACCTCGGGCGCCTTCTCGACGTCGAAGCGGAAGGTCGGGAAGGACACGCTCATGCCGGCGATGGGCTGGCCCAGGCGGTCGAAGATGGGCACGCCCAGGCAGCGGATGTGGTCGTCGAATTCCTCGCGGTCCTCGCCGAAACCCTGCTTCTTGACCTGCTCCAGCTCGGCCAGGAAGGCCGGGCGGGTGACGATGGTCTTGTCGCGGAAGCGCTTGAACTCGGCGCCGTCCAGGATGCGGTCGCGGCGCTCGGGGTGTTCCCAGGCCATCAGCACCTTGCCGATGGCGGTGCAATGCAGCGGCGCGCGGCGGCCGATGCGCGAGTACATGCCCAGCATGTGGCGCGAGTCGACCTTGTGGATGTAGATGATCTCGCTGTCGATGAGGCTGCCCAGGTGGACGGTCTCGCCGGTGGCGTCGGCCAGCATCTGCATGTGGTGCTTGGCCAGGTCGACCAGTTCGGGCGAGGGCAGGGCCTTGGCGCCGATCTCGAACATGCGCATGGCCAGGCCGTAGCGCTCGCTGTCGGCCTCCTGGCGGACATAGCCCAGGCCCTTCATGGTCTGCAGGAAGCGGTAGACCGTGGCCTTGGGCATGGCCAGGCGCACCGAGAGGTCGGTGATACCGATGTCACTGCGCTCACCGAGGGCGTTCAGGATGGCGAACACCTTGAGCACCGCGGCAACCGACTCGGGCTGCTTTGAATCCGCAATGTCGTCGTCCATCGTTTCGATTCTTTCGGGTGCGTGTTTCAAGGCTGGATTCTGACTCAGGCCCGGCGGGGACCGACGCCGTTGCGGATTTGCCCAGGCAGCTCATCGGGCTGGGCGGGGCGCAGGGCGGCGGCGTCGTAGAACTCGTCGGGGCGCCAGCCGACGTCAACGGTCAGGGGCTCGGCGGGGTGGGCGGCGGCCCAGGCGGCGAGGATGTCGACCTGCTGGCCATTGAGCCGGCTGCCCTGGTCGAAGAAGGCTTCGCCCTTGAGCCGGCGGATCAGCTTGTCGGCCGTGACCGAGGGCGGCAGTTCCCAGCGGTTGTGCTCGCTGTAGAGGCGCGAGTGGATGCCCACGCCCAGGGAATAGCCGAAGTCCTCGGCGCGGTCGGCGCTGAAGAGGTTGCTGACGACATGCACGCGGCCGTAGCGCACCCGCGGCGTGCGCTCCTTGCAGGCATGGAAATGGTTGTGGTGCAGGGTCACGCGCAGCAGGCCTTCGTCGGTCGTCCTGCTGTCGCTGCTGCCGATCAGCATGGTCTTGTCATGGGCCTGGAAACGGCACCAGGACACGGTGACGAGGTCGCTGCCGTTGGTGATGTCCAGCAGGCCGTCGTGGTGCTGCACGCGCTGGCCGAGGCGGATGGGCTCGAGCCTGTCGGGCCGCTGGCCGTCGTCGAAATGGCAGTGGTCGACCCAGACGCGGTCGGCACCGCGCAGCGACACGTTGTCGTACTCCGAGTTCCACTCGCCATGCCCGTTGTCGCGCGGCTGCCATTCGGGGAAATAGTCGTAGGCGTCCGAGAAGCGCAGGTCGCGGATGACGATATTGCTGACCTTGTCCAGCAGGAAGCCGCCGCGATCGAAGCCGGCACCGGGCGCGACGCCGATCAGCGTCGTGTTGGACGGCAGGCGCACCTGGGCGACTTCGGCATGGCGCCGGGCCGAGTGCTTGCGGGCGTCTTCCAGCGCGCCCTTGGGATCGTCGCGACCCCAGGTGGCGGGATCAAACGCGCGGTCGAAGGCGTCGAAGCTGAAGCCCGGCTCCATGAAGGTCTCGGGGCCGGCGGGGCAGAGGTTGATGAAGCGGTGGACGCGGATGATCTTGGGCTTGTCGCCCAGGCGCAGGGCCGCGTCCAGGCCGGCGCGGTCGTGGACGTCGAAGATGTGTTCGGGGATGGCCCTGGCGCCGCCGGTGGTGTTGCCAACGCCGGCCCAGCCGAGCGGGTTCTCCACGGGAGCATGCGGCGTGCTGGCGCAGCCGCCGAGTGCGGGCAGACCGGCGAGGGCGAGGACGTGGCGGCGTTTCATGGGCGGCTGTTGTTGAACTCGTTCAGGCGGTTGGTGGCCGCGTCGAAGGGGCGGCGCGAGGTGCTGGCCGACCAGGGGCCAACGTGTGCACCGATCTCGCTGTCGCGCACGACGGCGACGCCGTTGGGACTCGTGCCGGCGATCCAGGTACCGGCCTTGACGCCGGCATCCCAGGCGCGGCCGATCGAAGTGCCCCCGGGCGCGATGCCGGGCTCGCCGACGATTCGGCTGTGTGTGACCAGGAAGCCCTGGGTCACGTCTGGCGCCGTGCTGGGCGCCAGCATGATGCCGCCGTGGCCGGGCGTGCGCCGGTTGGCCCGCGTGAGGATGGTGCTGTGCTCGATGACGAGGACGGCATTGCCGAAGATGAAGTCCACGTCGCCGGCGATGAGGCTGTGGCGGATCAGCTGCCGGGCCGGCTTGTCGGGCGCCGCACGCTTGGCGAACAGCGTGTCCTGGTGGCCGAGCAGGCGCACATTGTCGAGCTGGATGCGGTCGCCGGAGAGGGTGAGCGCCACGGCCTGGGCGCCCCCGCTTTCACCCGCGCCGGGTGGGTAGGTCTCGCCGAGGCGCACGCCGTCCATGGTGTCGTTGGCGATGGTCAGCGAGATCAGCTGCACGTCATTGCTCTGTACCAGCATCGTCGTGCTGCCACTGGTGCCGATGGTGGTCTTGCCCAGCTCGGGAATGCAGGGGTGGGCAGCCTCGTTTTCACCTTTGGGCTTGCCGGCAAAGCGGTTGTCCACCAGCACGACGGCGGCGGCGTCCCGTGGCGAGCCGATCAGCGCGAGGGGCGCCTTGTCCTTGATGCACAGCGGCCCGCGGTAAGTGCCCGGCTGGATGTGGATGACCCAGCGCTTGTTGCCGTTCGCGGGCACCTTGTCGATGGCGGCCTGCACCGACTCGCCTGGCTTGACGATGAAGTCCGGTGAGGCGGCTGACAGGTCGGCCAGAGGCGCGGGCTTCCAGTCGCCGAGATAGGCCGCCGTCGTGTGCGCGGCCGCCTGCTCAGGCGTCAGCTGCGGGCGCTGGGCTTGCGCCGACATCGCCAGACAGGCCAGGGCCAGCGCCAACAGCTTCACAGGTCAGCCAGGTAGAGGGCGGGCTCGACGCCGTTCGCGCGCTCCTTGTCGCAGCTGAACAGCACCTGCTTCTCGTCCGGCGTGAAGCTGGGGTGGGGGTGGGTGACCTGGCGGCTGTCCTTGTAGACGTCCCAGCCGCTGTCGTGGCGGGCGATGGGGCGGGTCTTGCCGGCCTTCAGGTCGAAGAGATGCAGATAGGGGTCGCCCACCAGCATCTCGTTGCTGGCGTCGCCACTGCTGGCCTTGCCGCAGCCGTCGCCGACGATGAGGGTGCCGTCATGGTTGCTCATCAGGTGCGAGCACTGCGGCATGGCGGTCAGCAGCTTGTTCTCCAGCGTCACCGGGTCCAGGCTGTAGATCCAGCGCTCGGGCGATTTCTCGTTGTAAGACACATAGATCATGGCGCTGCCGTCCGGCACCCAGAACTCATGGGTGCAGCTCTCGCCGTCGCTGTGCTCCTTGCCGCAGCGGCGATTGCTGCCGTCCTCGTCGATGAACCACATGCGGGCGTCGATGAGGTCGTGCGGGCCCTCATGACAGTAGGCGACCGTGTTGTCGTCAAAGGGCCGGTACTGCGGGTGGCCCAGCCAGCCGCGCTGCTCGAGGATCACCGTGCGCTGGCCCGTGGCCAGGTCCACGCTGAAGAGCCGGCACAGCGGCTTCTTGTGGAACATCTCGTTGAACTTCTGCCAGGTGTTCAGCGGGAACCAGTCGGCGGCGGCGATCTCGATGCCGACCATCTTGGTGCAGGCGCTGTTGGCCACCCAGGTGCCATAGCCCACCCAGCCGTCGGGCACGACGTAGGCGACTTGCTCTTGTAGCGTCGCCAGTTCCAGGCGGATCAGGTTGCGGTCGCCGCGCACGAAGTAGACGAAGCGATCGTCCGGACTCATGAAGGCGCCGAACGTGTTCTCGCGCGCACCGTCGGTCAGTTGGATGGCCGTCTGCGAGGGCAGGTCCAGCAGGTGCAGATTCCAGTTCGGGCTGGGCTGGGGGCCGAACTCGCCGCCGAACATCAGTTTGGAGCCGTCATTCGTGAAGCACTTTTGATAGAAGTAGTTGCGATGGCAGGTGACATCGGGCGGCGTCAGGCGTGTGACGCGTGCACCCGTGTCGGGGTCCTCGTGCGTGACGAACTGGAATTTGCGTTCGGTGGACTTCATCTAGTGGATCCTCTGCAGCAGGGCATTGCCCTCTTCGACGAGGCGGCGCGCGGCCTCGGCATCGGTGGTCTTGTTGTAGGCGACGGTCTCGAAGACCTCGCGCATGAATTTCTGGAAGCGGGCGTGCTCGAACAGCGGCGCGGGGCGGATCAGCCGGCCGGCATCGCGCTGGGCCTGGATCTGGTCGTGGGCGGCGAGTTCCAGCGGCGGCAGGCCGCCGGCTTTCTGCAGTTCTGCGAGTGCGTTCTTCGCGCTGGGCAGGCCGCGCGTGCGGCCGAGGATGCGCGCGGCCTCGGTATCGGTCAGCAGGAAGTTCATCAGCTTGGCCGCCAGCTCGGGCTGCTTGCAGTTGCGGCCGATGGTGTACATGACCGTGGGCCGGCCGAAGAGGCCGCTTTCCTTGCTGCCCGGCAGCGTCGGGAAGGCGCCCAGGGCCAGCTTCTCGCCCGGCGCCAGTGTCGAGCCGCGCAGGCCGATGACGGAGTCCCAGGTGTAGTTGCCCGCCCAGCGGCCAGCCACCCAGTCGGGTTGCTGCTCGGTCGGCTTCTCGGCGCCGCCCAGCGACGCGCGCAGCGGCAGCGGGGTGGCGACATGGCTGTCGACGACGCGCTTGTAGGTCTGCACCCATTCCAGGGCTGCGGCCTGGCTCATGGCCACATGCGGTCTGGCCGGGTCGACGAAAGGCGTGCCGTGCTTCTGCTGGATGAAGCTTTGCGACAGCAGGATCATGTCGTAGAGCTCGCCGTCCAGCGGGTAGGCGTTGTCGCCCAGCTTGGCGCGGAAGGCCGGGCCGGTGGCGAAGAGCTCGTCCCAGGTCTCGGGCAACTTGACGCCGGCACGGCCGAAGGCGGTCTGGTTCCACAGGAAGACGCGGGCGCTGAAGGACGTGGGCAGGGCGTTGAGCTTGCCCTGCACGCGGCCGTAGGCGAGGTCGTCTTCAGTGAATTGATCAAGAGCCAGGTCCTTGGTCAGCCCGTTCAGGTCGGTGAAGCCATTGCCGCGCTTGCTGAACATGGCCAGCCAGGCCCAGTTGATCTGCATCACGTCGGGTTCGGAGCGGCCGGCGATCTGGGTGGTCAGCCGCTCCAGATAGCCGTTGAAGCCCATGTACTCGGCCTTCACGCGCACGCCGTGGCGTTGCTCGAAGACCTTGAGTGCCGCCAGCGTGGACTGGTGGCGGCTGGCACCGCCCCACCAGGCGAAGCGCAGCACGGGGCGCTCCTGCGCGTGAACGAAAGGCGCAGCCAGAGCGGCGCCGCTGGCGATGATGAGGCGGCGGCTGATGCTCATGCGAGATAGCTCGGGCCGTCGTCGCCCGCGGCAAACAGATGGGCTTGGTTCATCTGGAAGTGAAGGCTTAGCGCCGAGCCACGCGGCAGTGTCGACAGCGCGAGGCCTTCTTCCGCGGGAATGCGTGCGCTGAAGGCCACGCCGCCGACATCGAAGTAGGTGAAGACCTCGGCGCCCATGTTTTCGCAGAACTTCAGCGTGGCCTGCACGGCGACGCTGCCGGGCTTGGCTTGCAGACCGATGTGCTCGGGCCGCAGGCCGAACTGCACGGCGCCCTGTGGCACGGGGCCAAAGCGGCCGCGCGACAGGGGCAGGCTGACGCCGCCCAACACCACGGAGTCGTCGTTCAGCGTCGCGTTGACGATGTTCATCTCGGGCGAGCCGATGAAGCTGGCGACAAAGGCGTTCGCGGGGCGGTCATACAGCGCCGTCGGCGTGTCGACCTGCTGGATGATGCCGGCCTTGAGCACGCAGATGCGCTCGCCCATGGTCATGGCTTCAGTCTGGTCGTGGGTCACGTAGATGGTCGTGGCCGGCTGGCCGGCGTCACGCAGGGACCGGTGCAGCTCGGTCAGGCGCACGCGCATGGCGGCGCGCAGCTTGGCGTCGAGGTTGGACAGCGGTTCGTCGAACAGAAACACCTCGGGCTTCTTGACGATGGCGCGCCCCACGGCCACGCGCTGTGCCTGGCCGCCCGACAGCTGCTTGGGGTAGCGCTCCAGCAGATGCTCCATCTCCAGCAGCTTGGCGGCGTGGCGCACGCGCTGGTCGAGTTCGGCCTTGCCCGTCTTCGCCAGCTTCAGGCCAAAGGCGAGGTTGTCGTAGACCGTCATGTGCGGGTACAGCGCGTAGTTCTGGAACACCATCGCGATGCCGCGGGCCTTGGGAGGCAGGTCATTGACCACGCGCCCGCCGATGTTCAGCTCGCCGCCGCTGATGGATTCCAGCCCCGCCACCATGCGCAGCAGCGTGGACTTGGCGCAGCCCGAGGGGCCGACGAAGACCATGAATTCGCCGTCACGCACGTCGAGGTCGACGCCGTGCACGGCCTTGAAGCCATTGGGGTAGGTCTTTTCGACCTTGCGCAGGGATACGGCAGCCATGGATCAGCCCTTGACGCCACTGCTGGTGGCGCCCTCGATGAAGTGTTTCTGTGCCGCGAAGAACACCGCGACGGACGGGATCAGCGCGACGACCGAGATCGCGATGACATTGGCCCACTCGACCTCCTCGGTCGCACCGATGCTCATCTTCAGCGCCAGGCTTACCGGGTATTTCTCGACCGAGGCGAGGTAAATCAGCGGGCCCATGAAGTCGTTCATGGTCCAGATGAACTGGAAGACGACGACGCTGATGATGGCCGGCTTGAGCAGCGGCACGATGATGTGCCAGAGCAGCTGCAGCGCGTTGCAGCCGTCGATCAGCGCGGCCTCTTCCATGTCGCGCGGGATGCCGCGCAGGAACTGCACCAGCATGAAGACGAAGAAGGTGTCGGTGGCGAAAGCCGAGGGCACGATCAGCGGCAGATAGCTGTCCAGCCAGCCCAGTTCGCGGAACACCAGGTACTGCGGCAGGCGCAGCACGATGAGCGGCAGCATCATGGTGCCGACCATGATGCTGAACAGGATCTTCTTGCCCCAGAACTCGAAGCGCGCGAAGGCATAGGCCACCAGCACGCAGGAGATCACCGTGACGATGATGCGCGGGATGGTGATCAGAAAGCTGTTCAGGAAATAGGTCGCGAAGGTGTACTCGGTGCTGGTCTTCCAGCCCTTGGCGTAGGCGTCGAAGGAGAACTTGCTGGGCCAGAAGCCGGCCGACGTGAAGATCTCGCTGTTGCTCTTGAAGGAGGCGCCGATCAGCCACAGCAGCGGATACAACATGACGACGGCCGTGGCCGCCAGCAGCAGATAGCGCAGCCAGGGCGTCTTGCCATCGTCGCCGACGGCGCGTTCATTGATCTCTGCGGCGGCGCTCATTTCTTGATGTCCTTTTCGCCGGCGTAGAAGACCCAGTACTTGCTGCTCCAGAAGGAGATGGCAGCCAGGCCGGCGACCAAGGCGAACAGCACCCAGCTCAGCGCCGCGCCATAGCCCAGGTTGAAGAAGCGGAAGCTCTGGTCGTAGATGTACAGCGCCAGCACGTAGGTGGAGTGCAGGGGGCCGCCTTCGGTGATCAGATAGGGCCCGTTGAACTCCTGGAAGGCGTGGACCATCTGCATGATCATGTTGAAGAAGATGACCGGCGTGATGAGGGGCACGGTGATCTTCCAGAACTGCTGGTTGACGCTGGCGCCGTCGATCTCGGCGGCCTCGTACAGCGACTTGGGCACGTTCTGCAGCGCGGCCAGGAAGATGACGCAGGCTGAGCCGAACTGCCAGGTGAAGAGCAGCACGATGGTCCACATCGAGTAGTGTTCGTCGGCCAGCCACGGGATGGGTTCGAAGCCCAGTTTGCCCAGGATGATGTTGACCAGGCCGTACTTGGCGAACACGAAGCGCCACAGCACCGCCACCGCAATCGAGCCGCCCAGGATGGACGGGATGTAGAAGGCCGCGCGGAAGGCGTTAATGCCCTTGAGGCGGAAGTTCAGCACCTGGGCGACGACGAGGGCAAAGCCGACGCGCAGCGGCACGGCCAGGATCGCGAAGGTCAGCGTCACGCCGAGGGATTTGCGGAACAGCGGGTCGCCGGTCAGCATCTCCTCGTAGTTGCGCAGGCCGATCCACTCGGGGGGATCGATGAGGTCGTACTGCGTGAAGCTGAGCGCAAAGCTCATCACGAAGGGGAAGAGCTTGAACAGCAGCACGCCCAGCACGAATGGCAGGACGAACATGAAGCCCAGCTTTTTGTTCTCGTACATCGCCCGGTGTCTCCGTCCGCGGCTTGGGCCCGCATTCTTGCGGGCCTTGTTCTTGTCGGCTCAGCGTGCCAGCCAGCCGCCGTCGACGGCGAGTGTGTAGCCGTTGACGTAGTCCGAAGCCGTCGACGCCAGGAACACGACCGGACCGGCCAGGTCCTCGGGCTTGCCCCAGCGCGCGGCCGGGATGCGTTCGAGGATGGCGCTGTTGCGCTGTTCGTCGGCGCGCAGGGCGGCGGTGTTGTTGGTGGCCATATAGCCCGGGGCTATGGCATTCACATTGATGCCGTGCTGGGCCCATTCATTGGCCATCAGCCGCGTGATGCCCATGACGCCGCTCTTGCTGGCGGTGTAGGAAGGCACGCGGATGCCGCCCTGGAAGCTCAGCATGGACGCGATATTGATGATCTTGCCGCCGGTCCCCTGAGCCATGTACTGCTTGGCCACAGCCTGGGACAGGAAGAACACCGACTTCAGGTTCAGGTCCATCACGTCGTCCCAGTCGGCCTCGGAGAACTTGATGGCGTCCTCGCGGCGGATGATGCCGGCGTTGTTGACGAGGATGTGCACGGCGCCGTTCAGCGCCTTGGCCTGGGCCACCAGGCCGGCGATGCAGCTGACATCGCCCAGGTTGGCGCGCAGATCCAGGAAGCGCCGGCCCAGGGCCTCGACGCCGGCCTTGGTCTCGTCGGGCTCGGAGACGTTGACGCCGACGATGTCGGCCCCCGCCTGTGCGAGCGCCAGTGCCATGCCCTGGCCCAGTCCGGTGTTGCAGCCCGTGACGATGGCCGTCTTGCCGGCCAGGTTGAAATTGTTGAGCACCATAAGTTCTTGTGTCCGATCTGCGCAGAGGGTCGTGGGCAGGCGGTTCAGTTTGTTGAAACGCGGTTCCACTTTTGCCGATGCCACGACTTTAGGCAGGCCGGAAGTGTTGCGGAATCATGGTTTCTAATTAGTGAACCAGTGTTCCGATTTTTGCATCTTCCCCCTATCATCGTTCACAAGCGAGACAAGAACGCACAACTTTGAGCGGTTGTTTCTTCACCGAAGAGGCACTGCCCGACCCTTTTTCACCTCGCTGCGGCGGCTTTCAGCCATCGCGGTGACCGACCCGGCGCACGCACTGCAGCGTCTCCGGCCTTGGAAATCAACGGGTGCCCTGCGTGCGCCCGGGTTCAAAAAGCCTTGCATAACCCGAGAGCCATCGGCGCCAAGCGCGCTCAGATGGCCTGCACCAGGAGACATCCCATGCCCGCATTCCGTCCATCCCGCCATCTGAGTCACAGTGCCCCCAGGGCCGAGCTCAGCCCGGCCCGCCCCCCGAGGGGGTCAAGGAAGCTTGGGGCGGCCCGGCACTTCCTTGCGAGCCCCGTGGCCCTGGCCGTCGCCTTCGTCGCCGCCCCCGCGTGGGCCCAGACCGCGCCTGCCGCCTCGCAGCAGCTCGAGACCGTCACCGTCACCGGCATCCGCGCCTCGCTGGAGAGCGCGCTGAATGCCAAGCGCCAGGACAAGGGCATCGTCGATGTCATCAAGGCCGAGGACATGGGCAAGTTCCCGGACACCAACCTCGCCGAGTCCCTGCAGCGCATCCCCGGCGTGGTCATCGACCGTGACGCCGGCGAAGGCCGCAACATCACCGTGCGCGGCCTGGGCGGCGACTTCGCCCGCACCCGCATCAACGGCATCGAGGCCCTCGCCACCACCGGTGGCACCGACAGCTCGGGCGGCGCCAACCGCACCCGCGCCTTCGACTTCAACGTCTTCGCGGCCGACCTCTTCAACTCGCTGACGGTGCGCAAGAGCAGCTCGGCCGACGTCGACGAAGGCTCGCTCGGCGCCACCATCGACCTGCAGACAGCCCGTCCCTTCGACCTGAAGAACTTCGCGGCCGCCGTGTCGTTGAAGAGCACGTACAACGACCTGTCCGGCAAGGCCACGCCCAAGGCCGCCTTCCTGATCTCCAACACCTTCGCCGACAAGAAGGTCGGTGTGCTGCTGTCGGGCGCCTACTCCGAGCGCAAGGTCTATGAAGAAGGCTTCAGCACGGTGCGCTGGGACAACGGCCCCTCCAGCGGCAACACCTTCAGCGGCTGGTGCCCGCCCCAGGGCGTGACGGCCAATCTGCCCACCGGTTCAACGGCCACCACCTGCGGCCCCGCTGCCCAGGGCGTGCCGCGCCTGCCCAACACGCCGGAAAACCTGGCCGCCTACAACGAGGCCAGCAAGGCCACCAACTTCCACCCGCGCCTGCCGCGCTACGGCCGACTGACGCATGACCAGAAGCGCCTGGGCATGACCGGTTCCGTCCAGGTGCGGCCGGCCGACAGCATGTTGATCACCTTCGACATGCTGTACAGCAAGCTCGACGCGACCCGCCAGGAGGACTTCCTGGAAGCCATCTCCTTCAGCCGCGCGCTGTCGGCCGGCGGCAAGCAGCAGACCAGCGTGCTGGAGGCCCAGTTCGCGCCCAGCGGCCAGATGCTGTATGGCAAGTTCAATGGGGTGGACGTGCGCGCCGAGTCGCGTTTCGACAAGCTTTCCACCACCTTCACCCAGCCCACGCTGACCATCGAGCAGGACGTCACCGACACCCTGAAGCTGACCGTGCGCGGCGGCCGCGCGACGTCCCGGTTCAACAACCCCATCCAGACCACGACCACCCTGGATGCGCCCAACGTCAACGGCTATGTGTTCGACGCCCGCGGCGACGACCGCGCGCCGCTGCTCGGCTACGGCAACCTGAACCCCGCCGACCCCAACGGCGGCCTGAAGATCTACGGCGTGCCGGTCGGTGCCACCAGCATCGCCAATTTCACGCCCAGCGAGATCCGCATCCGCCCCAACGGCGTGACCAACCGCCAGGACGTCGCCACCGCCGACGTGGCCTGGGAAATCATCCCCGATGCGCTGACCCTCAAGGGCGGCGTCAGCTACAAGCAGTTCAAGTTCACCAGCTTCGACATCCGCCGCACCGTCGAGACCATGAACACCCTGCCGGCCGGCGTCGATGCCGCCAGCCTGACGACCACGCTGACGGGCTTCGGCAAGGGCCAGAACCTGCCGGGCGGCTCCATCACGTCCTGGGTCATCCCCAACCTGGATGCCATCGCCAAGGCTTACGACATCTACTGCAACTGCCTGAAGACCGGCCCCGCCGGCGGCCCTGGCGACTTCTCGCTGACCTCCATCACCAACGGCTCCGCCCGTGGCGGCAACCGCGCCATCTCCGAGACCGACACCGGCACCTGGCTGATGGCCGACTTCGAGACCCGCCTGGGCGGCATGGCCGTGCGCGGCAACCTCGGCACCCGCTATGTGAAGACGTCCATCGTCGCCAGCGGCTACCTGGCCACCGGCGGCGGCAGCCCCGTCACCGCCTCGCGCGACTACGGCGACTGGCTGCCCTCGGCCAACGTCTCGCTCAACCTGACCAAGGACATCATCCTGCGCGCCGCGGCGGCCAAGGTCATGTCGCGTCCGCCGCTGCAGAACCTGAACCCGGGCGGCACCCTGTCCACGACCGGTTCGCTGACCTACACCGGCGGCAACCCGGCCCTGGACCCCTTCCGCGCCACCACCTTCGACCTCAGCGGCGAGTGGTACCACTCCAAGAACGGCTTCATTGGCCTGGGCCTGTTCCAGAAGGACATCAAGAGCTATGTGCTGACGGTGGGCCGCAACGTGGCCTACAAGGACACCGGCCTGCCGATGTCACTGCTGCCCAGCAACTTCACGGGCGACGAGATTTTCCTGGTCAGCGCACCGGTCAACAGCCCGGGCGGCAAGCTCACCGGCTTCGAGATCAATGTGCAGCAGCCCTTCAGCTTCCTGCCGGGCTGGGGCAAGAACTTCGGCGTGCTGGCCAACTACACCCAGGTCAAGTCCAAGATGGACTATGTGATCTCGGCCGCCGTCGGCGCAGCCACCGTCACCGAAGACCTGGTCAACCTGTCGCCGCGCTCCTGGAACCTGTCCTTCTACTACGACGACGGCATCTTCAGCGGCCGCGTGTCCACCTCGGCGCGCTCGGCCTTCCTGCAGACCATCCCGGCCGGCAACAACCAGGACGTGGCGGGCAAGAACAAGACCTTCAACGTCGACCTGTCGATGGGCTACCAGCTCAACAAGCAATTGCAGCTGACCTTCGAGGCCACCAACCTGACCAACCAGGCCAATGACCAGTTCATCTCCCGCGCGATGAACAACGTCGTTGTCAACAACTACACCGGCCGCGAGTTCATCATCGGTGGCCGCTACAAGTTCTGAGGCGAGCATCGCCTGAATCCGCAAAGGGCACGGACCTGTCGTCTGTGCCCTTCCTTGCTGGCGGGACCCTGCAGGTCTCCTGATCCCGAAGAAGTGCCGGCCGCCCGAAGCGGGTCAGGCCTCACCCCGGAGACAAACATGAAGACCTACAGGACCCTTGCGGTCGCAGCCGCCGCATGGCTGGCCGCGGCCTCCGCCCAGGCGGCCTACAGCCTGCCTGCGGCCACCGTCATCACCGGCCAGGTCAGCGGCGCCACCACGACGCTGCTGGGGCTGGACCATGGCTTTGCCGATGAGCCGGGCAGCAACACGACGGCGCTGGCCGTGGCCGACCTCGAATTCCTGACCGGCGACGCGGCCGTGGCCATCGACTTCTTCAGCGATGGCCAGGTGCAGGTCTGGAACAACAGCGGCGCCACCAGCCTGACCGGCAGCTACAGCTTCAACTTCAGGCTTGCCGGCATCGGCCTGCCCATCGCCAGCTTCGCGCTGCTGGACCTGAGCGGCATCAACGGCGGCAGCGTGAGCGTCAAGCTCCTTGGTCCCGACAGCATCAGCCTGACGCTGAACAACCTCAGCTTCACGAGCGAGTTCGGCAGCTTCACGACGCAGTTGACCGTCAACGCGGTGCCCGAACCCGCCAGCCTCGCCCTCGTGGCTGCGGGCGTCGGCCTGCTGGCCCTGCGCAGGAGGGCTCGCGCATGAAGCTCTTCCAACAACTGGGCGGCCTGGCCGCGCTGCTGGCCCTGAGCCTGCCCGCTCATGCCGTCGACGCCGCATTGCAGGTCGCACCCACCGACGGCTGGGGTGCCGGCACCGTCGGCGGCAGCGCCGCCACGCCGGAGCACATCTACACGGTGCACAACCGCGCCGAGCTGCTGAACGCGCTGGCCAATGCCGGCAACGCGGCCAAGATCATCAAGGTGGCCGGCACCATCGACATGACCGAGGGCACGCCCTTCGCGAGCACGGCCGACCAGAAGGTGAGGGCGCGCGTGCGCCTGACGAGCAACACCACGCTGATCGGCGAAGGCCCCGGCGCCGGCTTCGTCAATGCGTGGTTGGACATCACCAGCGTCAGCCAGGTCATCGTGCGCAATCTGCACCTGGTCGCGCCCTGCGATGTCGGCCCCATCTGGGACCCCACCGACGGCGCCACCGGCAACTGGAACTCGCAGTACGACGCCATCGGCATCGTCACCGCCACCCAGGTCTGGATCGACCGCAACACCATCACCGACGCACCGGTCACCGACGACACCTTGCCCGTCGAGAACGGCAAGACCAAGCAATGCCACGACGGTGCCATCGACATCACCAAGGGCGCAGACCTGATCACGGTCTCCTACAACCTCGTCACCCAGCACGACAAGTCCATGCTGATCGGCGGCTCGGACAGCCTCACGAGCGATCTGGGCAAGCTGCGCATCACCATCGCCAACAACGTCTTCAACGGCGTGACCCAGCGCGTGCCGCGCGTGCGCTTCGGCCAGGTCCACGTCTTCAACAACTACTTCGTCGGCAGCAAGACGGCCAGCCCCTATGCCCACAGCTACAGCATCGGCGCGGGCAAGCAGGCCAACATCCTGTCGCATGCCAATGTCTTCGCCATTGACGGCGCAGCCGGCTGCGACAGCGTCGTCAGCTATCCGAGCTCCGACCACACCGGCGTCTTCCAGGACAGCGGCTCGACGCTGAACGGTGCGGCTTTCGGCAGTTGCAGCGTCCAGCCCGGCGCGGCCTTCACGCCTGGCTATGCCTACAAGCCGCGGCCGGCGGCCCTGGTCAAGGCCAACAACCTGGCCCTGGCCGGTGCCGGCAAGATCTCGACGCAGATCAGCGGCAGCGGCAATGTCAGCGAGGTCGGCGGCACCAAGGTACCGGCTGCCAACGAGACCGGCGTCCACACCGACACGCGCCTGTCGCTGAGCTTCGACTCGCCACCCGGCATCGGCACGACCGGCAAGATCAATGTCTACCGCACGAGCGACGATGTGCTGGTGGACAGCATCGACGTCAGCACCGCGCCCTCGGCCAGTGACACCCAGGCCGTGCTGGCCCGCAACAACCTCGAGATCGATGCCCTGGGCCTGGGCGCCATGCCCGATGGGGCGACGTTTGCACGCTATGTCTGGTACCGGCCCGTCAGCGTCAGCAACAGCACGGCCTCGGTCAAGCTGCACAACAACAAGCTGGACTTTGGCACCGGCTACTACGTGACGATGGACGCCTCGGTGCTCGTCGGCACCATCAAGGGTGCCGCCTTCGCCGGCATCACCAAGGCCGACGGCTGGAAGTTCACGACCCGCGCTGCGCCAGCCAGCTTCACGAACTTGAACGTCGACGATGGCGGCACCACGGCCGACTTCCGCACCCTGCAGGGCGCGCTGAACTGGGTCATGAAGAACTGCTCGACCAACAGCCCGGCGATCAACGGCTGCAACACGGTGGCGACGGCCAAGACCATCCACCTGGCCAATGGCAGCTACCCCGAGCTGAACATCCTGCGCAAGGTGTCCAACCTGACCATCGTCGGCGAGAGCCGCGACGGCGTGGTGGTGGGCGACGTCAATTTCGAGTCGCTGAACTCGGGCAGCGGCGCCAGCGCGGCGGCGGCCGGCACGGCGCTCAGCACCTCGGGCAAGACCCTGGGCCATCGCGTGCTCGGCGGCGGTCGCGCAGCCCTGCTGGTCGAGACGGCCGACCTGCTGACGCTGACCAACTTCACGCTGCAGAACCCGCATGGGCGCAGCAGCAGCTGGGACAACCAGGCCGAGGCCATCTACTTCAACACCAGCACGACGGCCGTCGCCGCGCGCCTGGTCGCCAAGCAGATGAACTTCCTGAGCCAGCAGGACACCCTGCAGCTCAAGGGCTACAACTGGATCTACCAGTCGCTCGTCGCCGGCAACGTCGACTTCATCTGGGGCAGCGTGATGGCCAGCCTGTTCGAGGACTGCGAGATCCGCTCGGTGGCCGACACGGCCAGCAGCTCGGCCGGCTACATCCTGCAGTCGCGTGCCACCGCGGGCGACAAGGGTTTTGTCTTCCTGAACAGCCGGCTGACGGCCGACCCGACGGTGAGCCAGGCCTACCTCGCCCGCAGTGGCGGCACGACGGCGACCACCTATATCGACCATATTGCCTTCGTGAACACCAAGATGGGCTCGCACATCCTGCCCGTGGGCTGGTGCGTGGGCACGGGCACGAGCAAGACCGGCGTCGGCACGGGCAGCTGCGGCAGCAACCCGCCGTCCTGGGCCGGCACGGCCGACGGCGGTACGACCGATACGGTGGGATGGCGCGAGTTCGGCAGCATGGACTTGAGCGGTGCGCCGCTGGACGTCGGCGCTCGCTTGGGGCTCGCTTCGGTCAAGGTCAACAACGTGGCCACCAACGTCGTTCTGGCCAAGCCCCTGGGCTCGCCGGCGGGGCTGACGACAAGGGCCGAGATCTTCCAGAACTCCACCATCGCCACCGGGGTGCCGGGCGGCTGGGTGCCTGCGCCATGAGGTGGGCGGCGGCCCTTCTTGGCTTGGTGTGCAGCTTGGCGCAGGCCCAAGGTCAGCCGCCGTCCGGGCCTCGCTTCATCCTGGTCGGTGACTCGACGATGGCGCCGCGCAGCGGCTATGGCAATGCGCTGTGCGCGCGCCTGCAGCAGGTGGCCTGCATCAACCTCGCACGCGGCGGCCGCTCCAGCATGAGCTTTCGTGCCGAGGGTCTGTGGGACACGGTGCTGGCCCTGCTCAACGAGCGCGGCGAGAACGGCGCGAAGCAGAAGACCCTGGTGCTGATCCAGTTCGGCCACAACGACCAGCCCGGCAAGCCCGGCCGCTCGACCGACCTGGCCACCGAGTTCGGTCCCAACATGGCGGGCTATGTGAAGGAGGTCAAGGCCGCCGGCGGTGAGGTGGTCCTGATCACGCCCTTGACGCGCCGGACTTTCAAGACTGGCGACCTCGACAACGACCTGCGCCCCTGGGCCGAAGCCGTCATCAGGGTGGGCGCCGAGCAGGGCGTGCCGGTGCTGGACCTGAACGCCATCAGCCATGCCGCCGTCGCTGCGATGGGCCAGCCTGCCGCCGACACCCTGGCCGAGGCGCCGCCGCGCTTTGACCGCACCCATCTCGGGCCCAAGGGTGCAGAGCTGTTTTCGGGGCAGGTGATGGAGGGGCTGATCAAGCTGAGGCCGGAGCTGGCGACGGCCAAGACGCTGGGACCTTGAATCAACTCAGGGCGCTCTGGCATGCAGGGCAGCGGCCAAGGTCAGCAACCTATCGAGTTGCTCAAGTCTGTCGAGGCCGTCGGCCGGGAGGTTGGAGCGGCCTCGTGTTGCCCCCCAGAGGGCTCCCGCCATTGACCCTATCGTGTCGACGTCTCCACCACAGTCTGCGATGAAGGACAGCAGGTCGCTGAAAGGTTCGTTCAGAAAGCGCCCGGCCAGATAGATGGCCGTGACGCAGGATTCGACCGCCGCAACGCCATTCCCGAGTCGCCGTGACACTTCGCCCGGACCGGGCAGCGCGCCTTGCTGCATCCACTGCAGGGCGATATCCAGGCGCTGGCGCATCGGCGCCTGTGCAGTTCTTGATCTGCAATCTTCCAGCCATAGCGAGGGCTCCGGGCCGAGCAGCGCACGCGCCGTGGCAGCCGCGATCAGCAACGCACCTTCCACGCCGAGTGCATGGGCATGAGTGACGGCGGCGACCTGCCTGGCAGCTTGGGCCATCGCAGCTGGATCGCCAACGTGAAACAGAGCGACGACGGGCGACCGCATGGCGCCGCCGTTGCCGAAGGAGCCTTCCGGGTAGACGGAGCAGCTCGCGTGGCGCCAATCCTCGCCCTTGGCGAGGCGTTTCAGCAGTTTCGCGGTTCCCGGCCCGTAGCCCCGGCTCCAGCGATAGCCGTTGGCAAACCTCCGGGCGAGGTCATCGCCATCGAAGCCGCCGCGTGCCAGCAGTGATTCGGCGACATCGATGGACATCTGCGTGTCGTCCGTCCAACGCGTCTCGCCTGATGATGTCTTGCCGATGATTGCCCACAGCAGCCGTTCGAGCGGACCGCCTTCGCGAGGTGCACCCATCGCATCGCCCAGGGCCAGCCCCAGCAGGCAGCCTTCGAACTGATCGAGCGTCGGGCGGTATGCGGTATCCAAATGACTTGTTTCGTGAGTGACCACGCCATGCGTGGCGATACACATCACTGTGCCGGCACGCCAGCAAGCGAGTCCCTCACCCAGGCCGCGTATTCGGCAGTGCCGGCAATGACGGGCAGCGCAAAGATGGCCGGCAGCTCATAGGGATGACGCTCGCGCAGCAGCGTCTCCAGCGCGGGGTAGTGCTGTCGCGTCGTCTTGAACATCAGCCTGACCTCGACTTCACATTCGACGGCGCCCTGCCAGCGATAGGTGCTGCGGATGGCTTCGGTCTGCACGCAGGCAGCGAGGCGCTGCTCGACGGCGGCGCGGGCCAGGGTGTCGGCCTGCTCCTGGGTGGCGACGGTGGTGAAGACGGCCAGCAGGTCCATGCGGGCTACCCGGCGCGCCGCTTCACCAAAACTGCCACCATGGCTTGCGATCCACGGATGGCCGAGGAGGGACGGGCGGCGCCGCCTGGAACCATTCGATGGTGGCGAGCAGGCCGTCCGGCATGTCATCCCGCTCAGACGGATCGATGCTCCAAAGACCTGCGAGCTGCATGACGTCCGTTTCGCTGACGTGCCGCAGATCGGTACGCTCCCAATAGGTGTCGCCCTCGGCCTCGGCGCCGGCCGGGTTGAAGAAGCGATGACCCAGGGCCACTTCCTGTGCCGTCGGTTCGCCGTGGTCGATGACGATGTCTCCGGACGACCCGTCGTAGCAGTAGGCGCGGCTGAGTTCTCCCTGTGTCGCACGGGCCCAGCCATGGACTTCGCAGACGCGGTAGCTGGCGAAGAACTGGACTTCGGTGCGAAGTTCGGCAGATGCCTTGCACAGCAAGTCGACGAAGGAAGGCGGGCTGCCACCGGCCAGGTCAAGGAAGTCCTTGCTCATCACCAGTGTCCAGCCCTCGAGGACGGGCGTGATGAAGGCATTGCCTGTGTCGTGCTCGTACGCGGCCGCGGTGGCGACGTCTGCCGGTGCCGGCCTGAGGTTTGCAAGGCCCAGTGCATGCGCCAGCGCTGTGGCGTCGGTGGTGCGTGCGGCAAACCACGCCGTCTTGTAGCCGAAGCTCACTTCTTGGCCGCCGGCCTGTGGATCATGGTCTTCTGGTACCAGGCCTCGTTCATGCGAGCCAGGAATTCGGGCGTGATCAGGATCCCGCAGCCATCACCCAGCACGGCCTCGGAGCCGCAGTGAGGGCACATGGCGGTCTGGTCAGCGATCGCCTTGGGATCGTCCATGTTCTGCATCGTCAGCCCGGTCCAGCCGACGATGGCGTCGGGCTTGAAGATCTGCACGCAGTTGCAGCAGCCGCAGCGCTTGCTCTTCTCGATCTGGGCGTAGTTGTTGGTCGTGTAACGGTAGGCGGCGAGCAGTTCGTTCATGGCGGGGCGTTGGAGGGCGCTGATGGGTGGAGTGTGGCGCCGCAGCACACATTGCGCCATCGCGCTTCTATGGATTCGGCGTCACGAGCCGCTGTGTTGCGGCGGCGCGCGCTTGCCGTCGGGATCGGGCGCCAGCAGGGTCTGGGCGGCCGACCGCAGCATGGGCAGGGTGGCCAGCAGCAGCATATTGGGCAGCCAAGGGTCCCAGAAAAGCGCACTGACAAGCCCGACGCCGAAGAGCGCACCGGCGAAAAGCACCGCGCTGAAGCACTGGACTGCCTCCTTGCCGGTGCGGATCAGGGCCAAGCCCGCACTCAGCAGGATCAGCAGCGTCCAGCCCGCGAAGGGATCGTTCACCAGGCGCCACGGCGTGGTCTTGGCCTTCCAGTCGCCGTTGATGCCGAAGGCGGAAAGGACAAGCAGGATGGCAAGCAGCAGCGTGACGGCAAGCAATGCTGCCGAGCCGCGGTGGTTCAAATGCTTCATGACGCCGATGTCGCGTGGATTCCTGCAGGACTATGCCAACAAAGCCGGTGCCGGCCCGTGGCGCGGACGTGAAAACTCGCCTTCCTCCCTTCCGTCGGTCAGGCCCGCGCCTGTTCTCGAGGGTGCAGGCCTGCCAGCCATGCCACTGCCGCGCGCTGCTGTTCGGCGTTGAACAAATGCCCGCCCGCCGTCACGCGGGTCTGCATGCTCCCGGGCTCCCAGGCCTGGCGCAGTTGCGCCCAGGCCCGCTGCACCGCATCCCACGGGAACAGCCGGTCGTCCGGCGATCCGAACAACATCGAGGGCCGCGGTGCCACCAGGGCCGCCACGTCGGGATGATCCAGCTCGGCGGCAAGGCCCGGATGAAGCATGCTGAAGGCCGACTGCCCGACCAGCGTGTGTTCGCCCGGCCGCAGCAGGCCTTCGCGCGTGCACATCCAGTGCGCCGCAACGCAGGCCGACACGTCCTCGCAGACCGCCGCGAGCTGCCAGGCGCGCAAGGCGCCCATTGAAAACCCCAATACAGCCACCCGCTTCGCATCCACGTCCGCCTGCTCGCGCAGCCAACGGTGCGAGCGCAGGTCGTCGCTGGCGATGAGGCCGGCCCAGCTGTGGCCGAGCTGCAGCAGGTGGTTGGCCAGGGCCTGCTGGTCGTCGCGGGCGAAGCCGGTGCGGCTGCGTTCGCCCCAACCCAGGGCATCGATGGCCAGCACGGCAAAGCCGGCCTCCACCAGCGTGTCGCCGACGAACCGGCCGCCGAAGTAACGCTGCACCCAGGCGTCAGCCGCCGCACTGGGTTGAAGGGGCCGGATCAGCTTCTCCTTGCCGATGTCAAAGCGCGCACCGTGGTCGTGCAGCAGCAGCACGGCCGGATGCGGACCGGGGCTGCGCGGGCGCAGGAAGAGGGCGGGCACCCGCTCGCCCAGGGCGCCGCGCAGCGTCAATGCCTGGGCCAGGTGGGCGCCGCGGTCCTGTTCCGCCTGCACTTCGGTGGCAAAGCCGCTGCCGTCGTCACCCGGCTGCAGGATGAGGCGCGTCGCTGTGGCCAGGGCCTCGCGCCGCCAGCCGGGATCGGGTCGCCAGGCCAGACGGGGGCGCCAGGCCTGCTGCAGGCGTACCAGGCTGTCGTCCAGGCCGGCGGCGCGGGTCAGCAGCGGCCATAACGACAGGCCGGCAATCAGGCGGCGACGGACGGCGTCACTCATGGTCTGACTGGAGCCCCAAGGCGGCCGCGCTGTGCCAGAGTCGGCAGGCGCCACCCTGAGAGCCCATTGAAATGCCGTGCCGCCGCGATGCCTGCCTGTTGTTCTTGGCTCTGCCATGGGTGGGTGCGCGGGGCGAGGACAGGGCGCCCCTGCGCATCGGCTGGAGCGACTACCCGCCTTTCCAGTACCCCGGACCGGCTGGCCCGCAGGGTCTGGACGTCGAATTGCTCGATTTGCTGGCCACGGCCGCCGGCGAGCGCCTGCAGTGGTTGCGCCGGCCCTGGGCCCGCCAGATGACGGACGCCGCCCAGGGTGAGCTGGACCTCATCGCGTCGGCGACGCCCACGCCCGAGCGACTGGCCTTTGCCGAATTCACCCAGCCCTATCGCAACGAGCGCGTCGCCTTGTTCGGATTGGCGGGGGCGGCGCCGCTGCACAGGCTGGCGGAGCTGAAGGGGCGGTCGGTCAGGATCGGCTATATCCGCGGCGTGGCCTTTCCGGCGGCGGTGCGCCGCGAGCTGGAGGACCCGGAGCTGCAGCGGCTGCTGCAGCCGCTCTACGCCAACGACCTGACGCTGTCGGCCTTGCGGGGGCACAAGGTGGACTACGTCATCGACGACCCGGCGACGCTGCTGCTGCGTGCCGCGCGCGAACCCGGCGAGGCGCTGGAGATCGTGCTGGAACTGGCGGTGAGCCCCGTGCATCTGCTGGTGTCCAAGCGGGCGTTGGAGGCTCGGCCCGACCTGCTGACGCGGCTCAATCACGGCCTGCAGCGGGCGCGCCTGCAGCCCGAGTGGGGTCAAGCCCTGGCTCGCCATCCCGGTGTCTAGCCGGCAATCCATCTCGGCAGCGCCATCGACAGCGCCGGGATGTAGGTGGCGGCCAGCAGCGTGACCATCAGCGCGCCGTAGAAAGGCGCAATCGAGCGCATGACCTGGCCGACGCTGACGCCGCCGATGGCGCAACCGACGAATTGCGTGCTGCCCACGGGCGGCGTGTTCAGGCCGAGGGCGCAGTTCAGCAGCATGACGACGCCGAACTGCGTCGGGTCCATGCCGGCCTTCATGCAGATGGGCAAGAAGATGGGCGTGCAGATCAGGATGGTGGCCGCCATGTCCAGGAAGGTGCCCAGCGCGAAGAGCAGCACGTTCACCCACAGGAAGATCAGCCAGGGCTGGTTGCCGCTCATCTGCTCCAGCCATTCGCCCGTTTTCTGGGGCACCTCGTACAGGGCCATAAAATAGCCGAAGGCGGCCGAGATGCCGATCAGCAGCAGCACGACGCCGGTCGTCTTGCAGGCCTTGGCGCAGGCCTCCAGGAAGCCGCGCCAGGACAGCGAGCGATAGACCGTCGCGGTGACGATCAGCGCCCAGCACACGGCGGTGGCGGCCGACTCGGTGGCCGTGAACACGCCGCTGAGGATGCCACCCAGGATGATGGCGATGACGAGCAGCCCCGGCAGGGCCGCGACGAAGGCCGAGAACACCGCCGCCCAGCCGGGGAAGGCGCCATGCGTCGGGTAGCCGCGCTTGCGCGCCACGGCGTAGGCGGCGACCAGGTTGGACAGCGTCAGTAGCGCTGCCGGGATCAGGCAGGCCAGGATGAGGTTGAAGACGCTGAGCGCCGCGATGCCGGCCGTGGCCAGCACATAGATGATGAGGTTGTGGGAGGTGGGCATCAGCGCGCCGACGAGGGCCGCATGCGTCGTCACATTGACCGCGTAGTCGGCGTCATAGCCCTCGCGCTTCATGAGCGGGATCATCACCGAGCCCATGGCCGACACATCGGCCAGCGGCGAGCCGGCCACGCCGCCGAACAGCGTGCAGCCCAGCACATTGCTCATCCCTAAGCCGCCGCGCACATGGCCCACCAGGCGGTTGGCGAAGTTGACGATGCGCTCGGCGATGCCGCCATGCAGCATCAGCTCGCCGGCAAAGATGAAGAAGGGAATCGCCAGGAAGGAGAAGACCTGCATGCCGCCCACCATCTTCTGGAAGACGATGGCCATGGGTAGGTCGGCCGCAAAGGCCGTGGCGACGGAGGACAGGCCGATGGCAAAGGCCACCGGCACGCCCAAGAGCAGCAGCAGCACGAAGCTGCCGCACATGATCCAGAGTTCGAGTCCCTCCACCTCAGACCCCGGCTTCTTCGATGGCAATGCCGCGCCACAGCGCGAGCAGATGCTCGATGCAGAACAGCACGATGAGGACGCCGGAGATGACCAGGGGCAGGAAGTCCAGGCCTTCGGGCATGCCCAGCATGGGCTTGGGCTCGTCCCATTTCAGCGTCAGCCATTCCCAGCCGGCCACGGCCATCAGCACGGCGAAGGCGATGACGCCGACATGGATCAGGCCTTCGGCCACGCGCTGGGCGGCTTTGGGCAAGAGAACCACGATGGACTCCATGCCCAGGTGGCCGGCGTCGCGCACGCCCACGGCGACGGCCAGGGCCGTGATGTAGAGCACCAGCAGCAGGGCGAAGGGCTCGGTCCAGGTGGGCGAGTCGTTCAGCAGATAGCGGCCCAGCACCTGCCATTGCACGCAGATGATGAGCACGACGAGGCCGAGCACGGCGGCGCGCAGCGACCAGCGCGACAGGGCCGCGCAGAGTTGGGTGTAGGCCTTCATTTCGTGTCCTGGATGGACTTCACCAAAGCCTGAAGCTCGGGCGTGTTGACGAATTTGGCGATGACCGGCTGCACGGCCTGGCGGAAGGCCGCGCGGTCGGGCTCGACGATCTCGGCGCCCGCGGCCTTGACGGCGGCCAGGGCCTTGGCCTCCTGGGCGTCCCAGCGCTCGCGCTCGACGGCGACCGAAGCCTTGGCGGCCTCGCGCAGCAGCTTCTGCTGATCGGCCGTCAGCTTGTCCCAGATGCGCTTGCTGATGAACAGCCCCTCGGGCGTCATCGAATGCTCGGTGCGGCTGTAGAACTTCGCCGCTTCGAAATGCCGGAAGCCCTCGTAGCTGGGCACATTGTTCTCGGCCGCGTCGATGAGGCCGGTCTTCAGCCCGGTGTAGACCTCGCCGACGGGCATGGGCGAGGGATTGGCACCCAGGGCCGTCATGGCGGCCACCCAGAGGTCGGTCTGCTGCACGCGGATCTTCAGGCCCTTCATGTCAGACAGGGTCTTGATGGGCTTGCGCGCGTAGACGGAACGGGAGCCGGAGTCGTAGAGGGCCAGGCCCACCATGCCCTGGTGCTCGCAGGCCTTCAGGATCTCGTCGCCGGCCGGGCCGTCGAAGGCCTTGCGCATGTGGGCCGTGTCGCGAAACAAAAAGGGCAGGGAAGGCACCAGGGTCTTGGGGCACATCGCCGCCAACGGCGCGAGGTTGACGCGCGTCATGGCCAGCGCACCGAGCTTGACCTGGTCGATGGTCTCCTTCTCACTCCCGAGAGCCCCCTTGTTGAAGACCTTGACCGTCAGCGCGCCGCCGCTGCTCTTGGCGAGCAACTGGCCCAGGTGCCTGACGGCGACGACGGTGGGGTAGTCGTCGCTGTTGTGCACGTCAGCGGACTTCAGCTCCAGCGCGCTGGCCGAGGTGGCCAGCAGTGCGGCGCAGAGGGCGAGGGTCTTCATCTTTGTCTCCTTAGTCGACGGCGCGGTAGCGCAGCTTGGCGAAGCGCGCCTCGCCATTGCCGGCCGCGTACAGCGCCGGCCTCAGGCTGGCAAAGCCGCCCGCGGTGTTGTGGTGGTAGCCGCTGACGTCCATCTGCACCGGGAATTTGCTCCAGGGCTGGGTGGCGTCGGGACGCGAGAACAGCGTCAGCACATGGCGCACGCAGCGCAGCCTGAGCTGCATGCGCCGCGCGATGCCGGCAGGCTTGGGCACGGCGCGGATGTCCTGGCCGTAGCGGTGCAACTGGAAGCTCTTCGCGTTGGCGCCCATGCCGGCGTAGAGCCGCGGGCTGTAGAACATCAACAGGCCGACCTGCACGGCTTCGTCGAATTCCACATCGACCTCGACCTCGAAGGCCGGGTCGCCCTGAATGAAGCCCAGCGGCGGGCTGTCGCCCGGACCCTTGCCGGTGGCGGCCAGGTGCAGCCTGCCGTCGGCGATGCGCACGCGCTGGGTTTGCGAGCTGCCGCTGAGGAATTGCCAGTGCGTCTTCAGCGTCTTGCCGGCGAAGTCATCCGACAGCGCCAGGCCATGCGGCAGGGCCTGGCCGCCGACGGGCTTGGGCAACGGCGCGCCGTCATCGGCATCGACATGGAACCAGCCCTCAGCACCAAAGCGCGCCGGCGCCAGCAGCATCTGCCGGCCCAGCGTATGAAAGCTGTTCTCGTAGCCGTGATACAGCATCCACCAGTCGCCGGCAGGACCCTGCACCAGGCTGCCGTGGCCGCGCGACCACCAGCGCTCGCGCGGCGAGCGGGTGCGCATCAGCGGGTTGTGGGGCGCCTGCTCCCAGGGGCCGTCGAGCGTGCGGCTGCGCGCGGCGATGACCATGTGGCCGGTGGGCGGACCGGCCGTGCCGCCGACGGCCAGCAACATATGCCACCAGCCACCGTGGCGCAGCATCTTGGGGCCCTCGGGCGAGAAGCTCTCGACGTCCCAGTCGTCCGGATAGCGCCAGGGGTCGTAGACATGCTCGATGGGACCGGCAAGCTTGAGCCCGTCGTCGCTGAGGCGCACGCGGTCGCCACCGCTCAGGAACAGCCAGCGCTGGCCGTTGTCGTCGGCGACATGGGTGGGGTCGATGTGCCGGGGCAGGCCCAGTGGCACCGGCCGGGACCAGGGCCCTTCGATGCGGTCGGCCCACATGACGAGGATGTCGTTGGGCTGGGCCTTGACCGGCAGATAAACGTAGTAGCGGCCGCCGTGCTTGCACAGGTCCGGTGCCCAGACGCTGCCGACCGCCTCATGCAGGGCGTTGGCAATGGGCTGCCAGTTGACGAGGTCACGTGAATGCCAGATCAGCAAACCCGGCACGGCCTCGAAGCTGGAGTGCGTCAGGTAATAGTCGTCACCGTCCTTCAGCACCGACGGGTCGGGATGGTCGCCCGCCAGGACGGGATTCAGGTAATGGCCATCGCCCAGATCCGCCTTGCGCTGGCCTTCGAGACCTTTTGGCCACGGTGTGCACGGTGGCAGATAGGGCTGGCCGGGCGCGTCAGCGCAGTCGGCCGCGAAGGCGTGTGGCGCCGCAAGCAAGGCCAACAGCTCGCGGCGCAGCAGGCTCACTTCGAGACCTGGGTGAACAGCGAGGCCCAGCCGGCCTTGGGGCTCATGTCGGCGAGATTCCAGTCGGCCTCCACAAAGGCGCGTTGCGTTGGCTTGCGCTTGGGCAGACCCTCTGGGTTGTTCTGGCTCTCGTCGTCGATCAACTGGCCGCGGTCCTCGGCGATATCGGACAGCTGCTTGAAATCCAGCGGGTCGCGTGCCCAGGGCCGCGAGCCGACGTACAGGGGCAGCAGCTTTTCCAGCTCGCGCGGCGGCAGCCAGTTCAGGCCGGCCGGCAGATAGGGCTGGCGCACCGGGACGATATCGGCGCTGGTGGTGTATTTGCCCGTCATGGGCAGGGGCTGGCCCTGGCGATCGACGGCGAGGTTGTCCTGCTCGTAGAGCTGCACATCGCCCACGCCGCCCAGCGTGAAGAAGGGCAGGTTGCGTTCCGTGCCGGGGCCGGCGCGGTAGACATTGCCGGCCAGCGTGATCTTGCCGACCTGGTAGGGCCGGCCTACCCATTCGTGGGCGATGAGGTTGTAGTGGACGGCGCGCCAGCCGGGGTTGTAGATCAGGTTGTTGACCATGGCGCCCCAGACGCCGCCCTTGAACAGCGCGTTGCGCTCGCGGTTGGAGGCGTAGACATTGCCCAGCAGCAGGATCTGCGTGACGTTGTCGTGGATCAGCGAGCCCTTGCTGTGCTCGCCCTTGATGTGCACCGCCTCACCCAGACCCTCGTAGATGAGGTTGTGGCTGTAAGTGATGGCGTGCGAGGTGCGGGCGCGCCAGTCGTCGGGCGTGGCGCCCTCGAAGCGCTTGCCGCTGGCCGACAGGTTCTCGTCGGTGGCCCAGGAGAACGTGCAGTGGTCGACGATGACGCGCTCGGCGCCATCGCCGGTGGACAGGCCGTCGTGGTCGTTGCCGCTGCGCTTGGCCCGCCCGTAGGCGCCGGGCCGGATGCTGACGTGCTGCAGGATGACGTCCTTGGCGAACACCTCCAGCTCGCCCTTGACCAGGGTGATGCCCGGATCGGGTGCCGTCTGGCCGGCGATGGTGATGCGGCCCTCGCGCAGCTTCCAGCTCTTGCCGCCGAGGTCGATGACGCCGCCTACCTCGAAGACGACGATGCGTGGCCCTGGCGTGTCCAGGGCTGCCTTCAGGCTGCCGGGGCCGTCGCTGGCCAGCGTCGTCACGCGCAGGATCTTGCCGCCCTGGCCGCCGGTGGTCTGGGCCCAGCCGGCGTGGACATAGGTGGCCGGGTGCAGTGGGCCGTTGCCCTCGGCATGGCAAAGGCCGGCCGCGAGGGCCAGGGTCCAGAGCAGTCGCATGGGTGAGGGCCTGTTCACGCTACGGGGATCGGTGCGAGGGGGTCTGCGCGGGCGCAGGGCTAGACGCGCGACGCCTCCTGGGCTCGTGCCCAGGCCAGGCGCGCAACAACGCCATGCGCTCGCGCAGCCCCTCTCCCGAAGGGTTGTCACTCAAAAGCCCGCGCGCGGCGTTGCAAAGCCTCGCTGGGGATGACCCCAGCTTCGACTTCACGCCTTGCTCGCGGACTTTTGGGTGGCAACGCATCCGATTCCCGTAGTGTGAACAGGCCCTAGCCGATCAGGTCTTGCATGGCCTCG
The DNA here is from genome assembly GCF_051857475.1 of Roseateles sp. NT4. Classification (NCBI taxonomy): domain Bacteria; kingdom Pseudomonadati; phylum Pseudomonadota; class Betaproteobacteria; order Burkholderiales; family Sphaerotilaceae; genus Roseateles; species Roseateles sp. NT4. Next base: position 390,912 of record NZ_JBPZGZ010000004.1, read on the forward strand.
CGCGGGATCAGGGCGCCGGGATGCTGGATGACGCGTGCGGCCAGCCGGTTGCCGAAGGCCGCAGCTTCGGCCGGTGCGCCGCCGCGCAGGCGGCGGCTCAGATAGCCAGCCGCGAAGGAGTCGCCGGCTGCGGTGGTGTCGACGACGCGCGGCACGCTTTCGGTCAACACGTCCTGCCAGATCTGGTGGAGGCCGACGCGCGCCGGCAGGGCGCCGCGCTTGATGGCGATCTCGGCCACCGGCAGGGCCTGGGCGGCAGCGACCGCGGCGTCCAGGTCAGCGAGGCCGTGCAGGGCCTGGTGGTCGTCGGCCGTGATGAGGGCCACCGTGGCGGCGGCGAAGGCGCGCTGATACCAGTCGCGGGCATCGGCCACCGATTCCCAGAGCCGCGGGCGGTAGTTGTTGTCGAAGGCGACCAGCTTGCCGCTGGCCCGCATGCGGGCCATCAAGGCCAGGGCCCGCTCGCGACCGGCCGGCGGCAGGATGGCCAGGCTGATGCCCGACAGATAGAGGGCATCCAGTGCGTCGGCCTGCGCCTCCAGGGCAGTGACCGCCGCCTCGAAATAGGAACGTGCCGCCGCCTGGCCGCGCCAGTAGTGGAAGCGCCGTTCGCCGCCTTCGTCGAGTTCGATCAGGTAGAGGCCGGGCAGGCGGCCGGGCAGGCGCTGCACCAGGCCGGTCAGCACGCCCTCGGCTGCCCAGCGCTCCAGCAGGCCGGCGCTCAGCGAGTCGTCGCCCAGGGCCGTTGCGTAGTGCACCTGCAGTCCAGCACCGCCGCAGCGGGCGAGGTAGACGGCGGTGTTCAGCGTGTCTCCGCCAAAGCTCTGGCGCAGGGTGCCGAAGGCCTGGCCTTGTAGTTCCAGCATGCATTCGCCCAGGGCGGCGATGGACACCGGCCGACGCGTGGCCGAGGAAGAAGTGTTCACAAGTCAAAAATGAAACGGCGGTTCAATAAAGATAGCGCGCCTGGTTCATTTCGGGTCACATGGTTTACCCATGGCCGACCCACGGCCTGATCACTGCGCTGGCCTTTGCTGGGGCGGGGCTTCCGCCCAGGCACCCCTCTGGGGGCATGGCTGTGCTCAGTCAATGATTGGAAATTGAATATCTGAAAAACAAATAAGGCCGCGTCCGCGGCCTTATTCATATGGGTGCAGTCGCTGCTTTAGAAGCGCCTGATGATGGTCTGGCGTTGCTGGCCGGGAATCTTCACCTCCCAGCCCAGCGGCAACGGCGAGCCGAATGACACGGAGATTTCGGTGCCCACCGGCAGCCCCTTGATCTTGGTGATCCGGTTGTAAGCGCTGCCGGTCGTCGTGATCACCCAGCCGGTCGGAATGGGCGAGCCGATGGTCACGCCGATTTCGGTGCGATCGGGAACATTCTTCACCTTGGTGATGGTATTCCAAGTGCTGCCGGCTTGAGTAATCACCCAGTCTGCCGGAATGGGGGAGCCATAGCGGACATTCACGTTGGTGTAGTCGCTGACAGTTTCGACATAAGTGATCTGATTGCGGCTGCTGCCGGCATCGGTAATCACCCAGCCGCTCGGAATCGGGGAATCCGTGGTGACGTAATACACCGTCCACGCTGGCGATCCGGCCAGTTTGGTGATCTGGTTGGTGGTGCTGCCGGCCTGGGTGATGCCCCAGCCCTGCGGGATGGCGACGGCGCCAAAACCGGAGCTGAAGTAGACGTAGAGCACAGTGCCGGTGCCAAATCCCGTGGTATTGGTGATTTCCCAGCTGTTGCTGGTGGCCAGCCGGGTGACGACCCAGTTTGCGGGCACTGACGAATAAGCGGGAATAACCTGTGTCTGCTGCGCCTGCGCGGCGCTGGGTGCCAGGGTCAGGAAAGAGGCGGTAATAGCCAAAGCCGACAGGCAGGCCTTGGACGCCGTTCGTATTTTATTCAAGAAAACATTGATCAATCTAATCTCCCAATGGGTCTGAAGCGGTCCGGGATGGACTCGGACATCCTATGCCGCGTTCCTGCGGGGCTCATACCCCTAACTTTCAGACTGAAAACCTTTCCAGGTGTGCTGGATCGGGAGTTGTAGTAGCCATGCCTGGTTATCAAATACGTGCTTGTGCGTCAGGTTTTATTCAATATCGCCGGCAATGGAAGTTCTCGCCACAAATTTGAGGCCCGCCTCGAATTTATGAGATTGCCTCCGAATTTCAGCACCGCCGGCGAAGGTGAATCGGCACCTCGCGGCCGACGCGCCCTAAGCCGCGATGCTTCGCCAAGCCGCCTCGGCCAGCACGCCGGCATAGGCGCTCGGCTTGGCGTCGCGTCGCCCGGCCAGCCAGCCGCGGCAGTAGGACTCGGCACCACCCAGCACCAGCGCCGGGATCAGTTCGGTCGGCAGCTCGGTGATGAGGCCGGCGTGCACGCCCTCGGCCAGGCGGGTATCGATGGGGTCATAGCGTGCTTCCAGCCGCTGGCGCAATTCGTCGCCATAGGGGCCCTGGGCCACGGTCTCGCGGGCCATGAACAGGAAGGCCGCCAGCTCGGGCAGGGCGCTCACCCAGTCCACGTAGGCCCCGACCAGGGCGACCACCATGGCGTGCGCGTCCGCCGCAGTCTCGGTGCGCGCGGCGATGGCGCGGCTCTGGTCGTCGAAGCCGGCGAAGAACAGCGCCGCGGCCACGCCTTCCTTGTTGCGGAAGTGGTGGTAGATGGTGCCCACGCTCTGGCCGCTGCGCTGGCGCAGGTCCTCGATGGTGGCCGCCTCGATGCCGCGTGCGTTGAAGCACGGCAGGGCATGGGCCAGCACCGCGCGCCGGCTGGCGCCGCGCTCACCCGGTGAGGCGAGCTCGATGACCTGGGCGAGGCAGCTGGTGGAACCACGGGGCTTGCTCATTAGAACAATATTCTAGAATCGTCCGGCGACCACGCGAAGAGGATGAGGGCAATGCCACTGCCGAATCTGCTGGCGTCCCGCAAGGGGCGTATTGCGGCGTTCTTCCTGATGTACCTGACCGAGGGCCTGCCCATCGGCTTCGCGATGACGACGGTGGCGACCCAGCTGCGTCGCCAGGGCGTGGGCACCGCCGACATCGGCGGTTTCCTGGGCCTGGTGCTGCTGCCCTGGGCCTTCAAGTGGGCCTATGGACCCTTCATCGATCTGATCGCCTCCAAGCGTCTCGGGCCGCGTCGCGGCTGGATCCTGGGCGCGCAGTTGATGATGGTGCTGACCCTGCTGCCGCTGGCCGGCCTCGATCTCGCGACGCAGCTCGGTCTCTTCACGGCCCTGTTGGTGGTGCACAACCTCTGCGGCGCTTTGCAGGACGTGGCTGTCGACGCCATGGCCGTGACGACGCTGCACGAGGACGAGCGCGCCTTCGCCAGCGGCATGATGTTCGGTGGCCAGTCCCTGGGCGTGCTGGTGGGCGGCGGCGGGGCGCTGCTGCTGATCGGCAGCATGGGCTTCCAAGCCTGCATCGTCGTGCTCGCCCTCATCATCGCGGCCGTCATGGCTGGCGTGGTGTGGCCGATGCGCGAAGTGGAGGCGGCGGTGGAGCCCGCATCCAAAGGCCTGGCCGCCGCGGGCCACGAGGTCGTGGCCTTCCTGCGCCGGGCTCTGCAGGCCCTCGTCGGCTCGCGCCTGGCCGTGGCCGGCCTTTTGTTCGGCCTCCTGCCCATCTCGGCCATGGCCCTGGCGCGCGGGCTGCAGTCCAACCTCGCCGTCGACCTGGGGCTGTCCAACGAACAGATAGGCTGGCTGGCCACCGTCTCGCAGGCGGCCACGGCCGTTACCTGCATCGTCGGTGGCTGGCTGTCGGACCGCGTCAACCTGCGCCGCGCGCTGGCGACCTATGTGGCGCTGTTGAGCCTGCCGGGTCTGTATTTGATGTGGGAGCTGCAGCGCCAGGGCTGGGCGCCGGGCCAGGCCGCGCCGGCCGCTCTCGTCACCGCCTTCATGGCGGCCTGCGTCATCTACCAGCTGCTGTTCGGCTTCATCTACGGCGCGCGGGTGGCCGTCTTCATCGGCATCACCCAGCCGGCCGTCGCCGCCACGCAATTTGCCGCCTACATGGCCCTGACCAATCTCTCCATCACCTACAGCGTGGTCTGGCAGGGCTATGCGGTCCAGCACTGGGGCTATGCCACCACGCTGGGCCTGGACGCCCTCGTCGGCCTGAGCTGCCTGCTGCTGCTGCCCCTGCTCCAGATCAAGAAGCCCTCCCCATGAACCTCGTCATCAACGCCCTGGGTGTCCTCGACAACCCCAACATCCGCATCCAGCCCAGCGCCGGCGACCGCAGCGCCATGGCCTACACCAGCACGGGCCAGAACGTCGACGCGCGCTCGCTGGACGATGCCCGCGCCGCCGGTCTGTCGGCCGTCAACATCACGCTGGGCCATGTGGCCGGCAGCGCCGAACCCTTCGAGGCGACGGTGGGCGACATCGCCGGCTGGGATGCCTTCATCCGCGCCCGGCCCTCGGCGCTGCGCAAGGTCCACACGGCAGCCGACATCGATGCCGCCCGTGCGGGCGGCCAGATCGGTGTCATCTACGGTTTCCAGAACACCGAGATGCTGGGCACGAACAGCGACCGCGTCGCCCTGTTCGCCAACCTCGGCGTGCGCGTCATCCAGCTGACCTACAACGGCCGCAATGCCGTCGGCTGTGGTGCCACCGTGCCCGACGACACCGGCCTGAGCGCCTTTGGCAACGAGATCGTCGAGCGCCTGCAGGCCGAGAGCGTGTTGGTGGACCTCAGCCACAGCAGCGAACAGACCTGCCTGGATGCTCTGCGTGTCGCCCGCCGTCCGCTGGCCATCACCCACACGGGCTGCCGCGCCGTGGCTGACCACCCGCGCAACAAGAGCGATGCCGAGCTGCGCCTGCTGGCCGAACGGGGCGGCGTCGTGGGCCTGTATTTCATGCCCTATCTGCGCCTGGCCGGCCAGCCGATGGCGTCCGATCTCATCAACCACCTGGAGCACGCCATCCAGGTCTGCGGCGAAGACCATGTGGGCCTGGGCACCGACGGCGGCACGACGGCCATCGACGACATGGCCGCCTACCGCGCCATGCTGGCCGCCGAGACCGAACTGCGCCGCAGCATGGGCATTGGCGCGCCGGGCGAGACGCCCGACGTCAGCCTCTTCCTGCCCGACCTCTGCGGGCCCATGCAGTTCATCGAGCTGGCCCAGCTGCTGGCCCTGCGTGGACACTCGGACGCACGCATAGCCAAGATCCTCGGTGGCAACTTCCGCCGCCTGATGCAGGAGGTCTGGCAATGAAGCGACTGCTGCTTATCCTGACCCTGGTGGCCGGCATCGCGCAGGCGCGCGAGGACCAGGTCCAGATCCACGGCAACGCGGCCGGCACGCAGGCCGTCACGACGCCCGAGCCGGGCTTGACCGCCGCCGACTACCGCTACAACGACCGGGGCCGCGGCGACGTCATCCAGGCGCGCTGGCGGCTCGATGCGAACGGCCTGCCGATCAGCTACGAGGCCAAGGGCAATGACTACTGGAAGGTCGAGTTCAGCGAGAGCTTCAGCCGGGATGCCCAGGGCCTGGCGCGCTGGAAGAACCGCATCGAGGCGGGCGAGACGAAAGCCGCCGGCTTCTACCTGCCCGCCAATCCGCCGCCCGAATTTATGGGCGTGCTGGCCCGCGCGCTGCTGAGGGCACCAGGCCGGCGCCTGCCGCTGCTGCCGACCGGCGAAGCCCGGCTGGAAGGTGGCGCCGATGTCGACGCATCCGGCCGCAAGCTGACCCTGTATCGCATCAGCGGCATCGAGTTCACGCCGGTGCCGGTGTGGTTGGACGACAAGGGCGAGACGGCCGGCGTCATCGATGACTGGTTCGAGGTGCTGGAGGCCCCGCTGCTGCCGGCCCTGGCCGAACTGCAGCGCGCCCAGCAGGCGGCCGACCAGGCCTGGCATGCCAGGCTGGCCCAGCAGCACACCCACAGGCCGCAGGGCGCGCTGCTGATCCGCAATGCGCGGCTGTTCGATCCCGTCAGCGGCAGCGTGCGTGCCGGCATGAGCGTGCTGGTGCGCGGCGAGCGCATCGTGCGCGTCGAGCCCGATGCCGATCTAGAAGCGCCGGCCGGCGCCGAGGTCCTCGCTGCCAACGGCCGCTTCCTGATGCCGGGCCTGTGGGATGTGCACCAGCATTTCGCCGACGTGCATGGCGTCTTCGACCTGATCGCCGGCGTGACCAGCGCGCGCGACATGGCCAACGACAACCTGCCCATGCTGGCGCGCGTGAAGCGCTTCGACACTGGCACGGAGCTCGGCCCGCGCGTGACGCTGGCCGGCATCATCGAGGGCATCGGTCCTCTCGCCGGCCCGACCGACGTCAAGGTCGACACGCCGGAGAAGGCGCGCGCCGCGGTGGACTGGTATGCCGACAACGGCTATGCCCAGGTCAAGATCTATTCCTCCTTCAGCCCGGCCCTGGTGGCCACCGTGGCCGACCGCGCCCACGAGCGTGGCCTGCGCGTCAGCGGCCACGTGCCGGCCTTCACCTATGCGCGCGCCTTCGTCGAGGCCGGGGCCGACGAGATCCAGCACCTGAACTTCGTCCTGCTGAACTTCTTCCCCGACGTGAAGGACACGCGCACCCGGGACCGCTACACGGTGCTGGCCGAGCGCCTCGCGCAGTTCGATTTCAATGACGGGCGCAAAGCCGAGTTCAGCGACTTCGTCGCCTTCCTGCGCCAGCACCAGACCGTGCTGGACCCGACCATGGTGGTGTTGGAAGGCCTGTTCTCCGGCGAGCCCGCACGCGCCGCCCCCGCGCTGCGGCCGGTGGTGCAGCGCTTTCCGGCCGTCGTCAAGCGCCGCCAGCTGTCCGGCGCCGTCGCCGTGCCGGCGGGCAAGGAGGCCGTCTATGCCCAGGCCCTGCCGGGCCTGCTGCGCATGCTGAAGAAGTTGCACGACGGCGGCGTCACGATCATGCCCGGCAGTGATGGCTTTGCCGGCTACAGCCTGCACCGCGAGCTGGAGCTCTACGTCCAGGCGGGCATCCCGAATGCCGAGGTGCTGCGCATCGCGACCCTGGTGCCGGCGCGCGTGCTCGGCGTCGAGAAGGACCGCGGCACGCTGGTACCGGGCAAGCTGGCCGACATGATCCTCGTCGATGGCGACCCGCTGAAGGACATGGGCGACATCCGCCGCGTCTGGCGCACCCTCAAGGGCGGCCAGGTCTATGACCCCGCCGCACTGGAACAAGCTCTTGGAATGAGTCCCCGATGAACAAGATCGAACGCTTCAACAGTGGCCAGGTCGTGCCGGCCACGGTGCCTTTTCCCGAAGGCGTGCGGGTCGGCCCCATGCTGTATCTGTCGGGCCAGCTCGGCAATGTGCCGGGCCAGCTCAAGCTGGTCGAGGGCGGTCTGAAGGCCGAAGCGCGGCAGACGCTGGAGAACATCCGCACGGTGCTGCGCGGCCAGGGGCTGGATATGCAACACCTGGTGCGCTGCACCGTCATGCTGGCCGACATGGCCGAGTGGCCGGCCTTCAACGAGGTCTATCGCGAGTTCTTCGGCGCCACGCCGCTGCCGGCGCGCAGCGCCCTGGGCTGCAACGGCCTGGCCCTGGGGGCGCGGGTCGAGATCGAGTGCATCGCGACGACCGAAGCCTGACGACCTAGGGATCATCCTCAAGTCAGCTATTGGTCCTGGGCAGCGCCGGGTTCATGCTGTGCGTGCTGCGATTGGCAGCACCGCCCGGTGGAGACATCCATGGCAAGCAAGACCAAGCCCAAGGCAGACAAGGCCAAGACACCCGCGAGGCCGACCCCCAAGCCGCTGTGCAGCACGCCGCCGCGCATCAAGCCCAGCCTGCCGGCCGTCATCGCCAACGACCCGCGCCGCGCCCGCGCGATATTGAACACCCAGGGCAAGTGGCTGAACGGCACGGTGCTGCACTACTGCTTCTTCAAGACCGGCCACTACGCCGTGGCCAAGAAGCAGGCCGACGCAATACGCGCCGCCTTCGCCGAGTGGAAGGCCGTCGGCATCGGCCTGGTGTTCACGGAGGTCACGCAGATGAGCGAGGCCGAGGTGCGCATCGGCTACTCCGAGCCCGACGGCAGTTCGGCCTCGGCGGTCGGCCGCGACGTGCTGCATGTGCCGGCGACGGAGCCCACCACCGTCTACGGCTGGGACCTGACCACGCCCTATGGCCGCGGCACGGCCCTGCATGAGCTGGGCCATGTGCTGGGCATGGAGCATGAGCACCAGAACCCCTTCGCCGGCATCAAGTGGCATGAGGAAGCCGTCTACACCTCGCTGGGCAAGCCGCCCAACAGCTGGTCGCGCGAGACCACCTTCCACAACATCCTCGAAAAGCTCGACCCCAGCCAAGTGCAGGGCTCGAGCTGGGATCCCGACTCCATCATGGAGTACGAGTTCGAGCCCGGCCTCATCGACGAGCCCGAGCAGTACGACGTCAACGGCCTGGTGCCGCCCGGCAAGCTGTCCAAGGCCGACAAGGAATGGGTGCTGAAGTGGTACCCGGCCCTGGCCGCCCAGCCGCCGGTGCTGGAGGCGCGCAAAGCGGTGTCGGTCACCCTGGCCGCCGGCCAGCAGGTGGACTACCTCTTCAAGCCCACCGAATCACGCAAATATGTCGTCTCGACGACGGGCGCCACCGACACCTTGCTGGGCCTGTTCGAAGAGGTCAACGGCGTGGCCCGCTTCCTGGCCTCCGACGACGACAGCGGCGAGGACCGCAACGCGCAGATTGCCTACAAGCTCTTCTCCGGGCGCCGCTATCACGTGCGTTTGCGTCTCTACAGCGCGGGCCAGACGGGCATCACGTCAGTGATGATCAGCTGAGGCGGTTCTTTCATGCGTCACCTGGATGACGCGATTGCGCTCTGTCAAGAAGGTAGCGCATGGCGCGCTGACTGAGCAACCTGACGGTGTTGCCAGACGTCAGCGCGCTGCGATGGAGCGTCAGCCTGTGGAGCCGTCGTCCGGCCGCGGCAGCACGTCCAGGCGCCATGGTGCGCTCCAGCGGCTGGGCGCTGACGGTTCGTCGGCCGATGCCACGACCGCATCCAGCGTGCGCAGCGCGGCTTGCAGCGCCGGCCAGAACTGCGGTCCGCAGGCCAGCCGGGTGCCGTTGTCCAGCAGCAGCGTCGCGCCGTGCTTGTTGTTGGGCAATGCCTCCAACACGTGGGACGGGGCCACTGCGGTGCGGTTCTGGCAGCGCAGCATGCTGGCGGGCGGGAGGTCGTCCAGCAGCCCGCCGAGGCGGCGGTGCATGACATGCCGCCCACTGAAACCGTGCAGCAGCAGTGCCGGATGGCGGGCATCGGGCAGCTCCAGCCAGCGGATGTCGTCCAGGTCCAGGGTCGTGAAGAAGCCATGTTCCAGCACGACGAGCCGGCGCACCTCGACCCCCAAGCGGCGCCGGGGCAGGCGCATCAGCGCGGCGTTGACGCGCTGCGAACCCTCGGCGGCCAGGCAGCGCCGCACGACGTCATGCGTGAGCCAGACGATCTGGGGCGCGGGATCGTGCAGCGAGGCTGCCAGTTCCGCCGCGCCCACCGGCTTGAGGCCGGGGTCCAGCAGCATCAGCTCGGGCTGCAGGGCCAGGGTCATGGCCAGCGCCTCGGTCGCGTTGTGCGCATGGTCCAGCACCTTCAGCGCGGCGGCGTCGATGAGGCGTTGCGCCAGGGCACAGGCCGGGCTGTCGGAGCGGGCGACGAGCAGCGTGCGCATGGCGGTCAGCGGCGATGCCAGCAGTCGCAGGGTTCGGCTTGGCGCGCGGCTGAGAGGAATTCCATGGCCCGCGATCATGGGCTCGACAGCGCACTCTGCCGTTGGTCATGCGAGCCCCTTCGTGGCCTTCGTGGCGGAAGTTGTCAGCGTTGACGACGGCCGGAGGCCGGGCGGTATTCGGCGCTCGGCCCCCATCATCGGGGCAGGGCGAAGATGAGAGGTGCCTTGCCGCTGGCGCCACGCGGCAACTCGGCCACCCGGCGCACGTCCACTCGCACCGGGGCGGCGCCGCGGCCGGCAGATGCAGCGCTTCCTTGACGCGGCCCTCGATGCGCGCCAGTCGCCAAAAAGGCCGGCCGCAAGGGCTGGCGTATGGCTGGGTCGGTCACGAGGCGGTCGAACTCGGCCTTCAGCGTGGTCTTGGCCAGGATGGGCAGCTCAGCCAGGCCGCGCGGCTGGTGCCGACGCTGCCGTTCGGTGCTTAGAGCGAGCTGGCGTCCTGGCGGGCGCGTTGCAAGCCGACGCGCAGCAGCAGACCGAGTTGACTCATGCCCGGTGCTGCTCGGGGCCGGGTCGTCCGGATTCAGTTCAGCGGCAGGCCGAAGCCGTCAGCCAGGTGACGAGCTGCGGCGTCCATTCGTCCACGGCTTGGGCCAGGGCCCGCACGGCGCCGGCGGCATCGGGCGCGGCCGCGCGCTCAACGCGCCAGTGCTGCTGCACCGGACTGCCAGCACCGGCCGGCCACAGCGTGGCATGCAGGCGCAGCACGGCCTGGCTGTTGCTGGGGCTCGTGAACACCTGCTCGAACTCGTCCAGGTTGACGGTCAGCAGGGCCGCGGGTTTGCCGGCGCAGCCGGGCGTGCCGGCCAACTGCTCGCGCAGCCTTTGCGTCAACAGCGCCGGCGGCGGCGCGGCCCAGAGGCTGTCGCGGTAGTGCTCCAGACGCTGGGTCTGCTGGAAGCTCAGGCGGTAGGCGATGCCTTCGCTGGACAGCTGCGGCGGTGCGGTCACGTCGGCGATGCGCCAAGCGAGAGCCCCGCCCGCAGCCGTGGCGGCGGGCGCGGGGCCGAGGTCGTAGACGGCCTTGGGCGGCACCGTCGGCGCCAGCGAACAGGCGCTCAACGTGAGGACCGCCGCAAACAGGAGGAACGTGGTTTTCATTTCTTGATTCGATCCGCGAAGCCGGCCTCGCCGGGGCCGGGCGGCTGGGCGCCGCGACCAAAGATCAGGCTCTGCGGCTGCTCGCCCAAGGCGTCAGCGGCGCGCTCGATGCTGCGGCTGGCAGCCGACACGTCGGCCAGCACGGGGCGGGTGCGCGGCGAGGTCTCGCCGACCAGGGCGAGTTCGAGGTTGCGGCTGGTCGCCTGCACCTGGGCGGCGGCGGCCTGCAGATCGTCGAGGGCCTTGGCGCGGGTCTTGAGCTCCTGGGCCAATTGCTGGCCATCGACGGCGAGGGCCTCGATGCGCGTCAGCGCGGCCTGGGCGCGCAGGGCCGTCGCATCGGCGTCCTTCAGCAGCACGGGCAGTTGGCGGGCACCGGGCTGCAGGGCGGCCATCAGCTGGCTGGTGTCGGTGGCGGCTTGCTGCAGACCGGCCAGGGTGCGGGCGAGCTGGGCGCGGTTGTCCTCGCTGAGCAGGGCGTTGATGCGCACGGCCGTTTCGGCAAAGCCGGTGACCAGGCCGGGGCCGCTTTCGGCCAGGCGGTCCAGCAGCGTCGGGTGCAGGGCCAGGCGGGCGCCCGGTTCTGCGCGCTTGAGCGGCGATTGGGTGTCGGCCTCCTCCAGGCCGACGAAGGACAGGCCGGTGACGCCCTGCAGGCCGAGCTGGGCATAGCTGCTGGTGGACACCGGCGCGGCCGCGTCGACGGCGATGCCGACCAGGATCTGGCGCGGGTCCTTGGGGTCGAAACCTATGCTCTCGACCCAGCCGACCTCGACGCCGCGCAGCTTGACCGGCGCCTTCAGGTTCAGACCCGGCACGCCACCGCGGGCGACGACGGTGTAGTGGACGCGCTCGGTGCGGTCGCCCTGGAACCAGGCGACGGAAGCGGCCAGGCCCAGGCCGAGCAGCAGCAGAAAGAGGCCGGCGACCAGGGCGTGGGCTTTGTTTTCCATGCGGGATTAGGCGGTTTGTTCTTCGCGGAGGACGGCCGGAATGCCACTCTCGTCGCTGGTGTCGTCCAGGCTGAGGCGGAAGCGTTTCACATCATCCTCGGCGCAGCGCTCGACATGGCCGAGGAAGAAGTTGCGCACGAAGGGGTGCGGCAAGCGTGCGACTTCGGACAGCGGGCCGCTGGCAATGATGTGCTGGTCGGCCAGCACGGCGACGCGGTCGACGACGGCGAACAGTGTGTCCACATCATGCGTGACCATGACGACGGTCAGGCCCAGCTCCTGGCGCAGCCGGCGCAGCAGCTTGACGAACTGCTTGGCGCTGTCGGGGTCCAGGCCGGCCGTCGGTTCGTCGAGAAAGAGCAGCTGCGGGTCGAGGATCAGCGCCCGCGCCAGCGACACGCGCTTGACCATGCCGCCCGACAGCTCGGCGGGCCGCTTCAGCGCGTCCTCGGGCTTGAGGCCGACCTGGGCCAGCTTCAACATGACCAGAGGCTTGACCAGGTCCGGCGGCACGCTCTTGAGCTCGCGCAAGGGCAGGGCGATGTTGTCGTAGACGCTGAGCGCCGAGAACAGCGCGCCAGCCTGGAACAGCACGCCCCAGCGGTAGCGCACGCGCTCCAGGTCGCGCACCGCGCAGGCGCCCAGCGGGTGGCCGAAGATCTTGACCGTGCCGGCCTTGGGCACTTCCAGGCCGAGCAGCAGGCGCAGCAGCGTCGTCTTGCCCGAGCCCGAGCCGCCGATCAGCGCGACGACCTCGCCGCGGTGCACGGTCAGGTTGAGGTTGCGATGGATGACATGGCCGCCAAAGGCCGTCGTCACGTTGTCGACTTCGATGATGGCTTCGGGGTTGTTCATCTCAGGCCGTGTCGCGCACAAGGAACACAGCCACAGAGGCACTGAGACACAGAGAGACCTTCATCCCGCCGCCTCTGTGTCTCTGTGTCTCTGTCGCTTTGTTGGGTTTTCATCTCAGACGCCAATGTTCGAAAACAAGACCGCGAAGATGGCATCGACGACGATGACCAGCGTGATGGCCGTGACGACCGACTGCGTGACGCTCTGGCCCAGGCTCTCGGTGTTGGGCTTGACCCGCAGCCCGAAATGGCAGGCCAGCAGGGCGATGAGGCCACCGAACAGCACCGACTTGGCCCAGCCCAGCCACAGGTTGACGGGCTCGACGACGCTGGGCAAGGTATGGACGAACTGCATGGGGTCGAGCTTGAGCTCCGCGGCGGCGGCCGCCATGCCGCCGAGCAGCATCATGGCGCTGGTCCACAGGGCTACCAGCGGCAGCGAGACGGCCAGGGCAACGACCTTGGGCACCACCAGACGCACCGTGTGCGAGATGCCCATCACGGACAGCGCGTCCAGCTCCTGCGTCACGCGCATGACGCCGATCTGGGCCGTCATGGCCGAGCCCGATCGGCCCGCCACGATGATGGCCGCCAGCAGCGGCCCCAGTTCGCGCAACACCGCCAGGCCGAGGATGTTGATGACGAAGATGTCGGCGCCGTAGGTCCTGAGCTGCTTGGAGATCAGATAGGACAGGGTCAGGCCGACCAGGAAGCCCACCAGCGCCGTGATGGGCAGGGCCTGGGCGCCGGTGCGGTAGATGTTGGCCGAGATCTCGCGCCAGCCGATCAGCGAAGGCTGGCGCAGCATCTGCACGAAGTCCAGCAGCAGCCGGCCGACCAGGGCGACCAGGTCGACCGCATGGTGGGTGAAGTTCAGCACCCTGAGGTTGGCCAGCTCGATGCCGGGCTTGAGGCTGCGCTTGCGCCGGGGCAGGGCACCCGGTTGCATGAACTGCGAGAACAGCGTCACATGCTCGGGCAGCCACAGCAGGCGCTGCGGCGGCTTCAAGCCCCAGCCCTGCCACAGCGTCAGCGCGCCGGCCGTGTCCAGGCGGCCCAGGCCGCGCAGGTCCCACAGCGCGTCGGGCGTTTCCTTCACGGCGGTGGCCACGCGCTGGCGGAACTCCTCGTAGCGCTCGCGCAGGGCCAGCACCGTCCAGTCGCCGCTGACATGCCATTCGCGGGTGAGGCCCACCGCACCGCCGCCGGACTGCAGCTGGGGTTCGGCGTCGGCGCTGCTGCCGCCCACCCAGACCGGGGCGGCGTTGTCCAGGGGCAGGGCGCCGGCTTCGCTCATGCCGCAACGATAGCGCCTCCCAAGCTTTGATGAGGCAATGTGTTCTGGGGCTTGATAGCGTGCCGGCGTTGAACCTGGAGCACCCATGGACCGTTTCATCCGCCGCGCCGACCCCCGCACCCTGAGCGTGCGTGACCTGCTCGAGGCCCGGGACCAGTACCACGTCCATATCGCCAACCTGCCCACCGTCATTGGCACGGCCATCGGCCGCTACCGCATCCGGCTCAGCGACCCCAACTTCACCGACGAGCACACCGAGCAGACCGGCAAGGAGCTGGGCGCCCGCACGCTGGCCAACAGCGACTTCCGGCCCTGGTCCTGGCCCTGCGTGCTGGTCTTCGTCAGCGAATGGCTGGACCGCAGCAAGCTGTCCCGCCACCCCGAGCTGGCCGTGCCGCCGGTCCTCTACCTGCCCGACGGCCGCCAGGTGCGCACCTGCCCCGTCCTCGTGCAGCGCCGCGTCTCCAATCTGCCGCCGGCCGACACGGCCCTGTACGCGGCCGACAAGTTCGGCCCCAATTTCCAGGTCCATGTGGCCGACCAGGGCGCGACCCGCATGGGCGTTGCCTCCGCCGTCGTCGAGGACGGCGCCTGCGCCTTCGCCCTGGTCAGCCGCCACCTGACCTCGGGCACCGAGCCCGGCGCGCCGGTGTTCGCGCTGCCACGCGGCAAGAAGGTCGGCATCGGCCACATCACGGCCCACGGCGTCGATTCGCTGCCTCTGGCCGACATCTATCCCGGCTTTGCCGGTCGCGACACCAAGCTGACGCTGGACGCGGCCCTGGTCAAGCTCGACAGCGTCGGCTCGACCAACTCCCAGTACCTGGGCGTCGGCGGCTTCGGCCCCGTCATCGACCTGAGCTCCGACAAGATGAGCCTCAACCTCATCGGCTGCCCGCTGTTCACGGTGCTGCCCGGCGGCATGCGCACCGAAGGCTGCGTGCACGGTCTGTTCTACCGCCACGCCAGCATGGGCGGCGTGGACTCGCTGGCCGAATTCCTCATCGGCCCGCGCCGCGCCGGCGAAACCGTGCAGACGCGGCCGGGCGACTCCGGCGTCACCTGGTTCTGGGATGAGATGGCCGACCGCGGCCCCAAGGACGCCGGCCTGCCGCCGCCCACCGCCTTTCGCCCGCTGGCCGTGCAATGGGGCGGCCACGGCTTCGGCACCCTGAATTCCAGCCGCGCCACCGAGTTCGCGCTGGCCACCGGCTTCAGCTCGCTGTGCAAGGCGCTGAACGTCGAGCTCGTCGAGGACTGGCGCAGCGGGCAGAGCCGCTACTGGGGCAAGGTCGGCCACTACAACATCGGCTTCGCTGCCTGCTTTGCCCTGCAGACGAGCAAGGCCAAGGCCGTCTTCAAGGCCAACGCGCAGGCCATCGGCGTCAGCGACGCGGACATCGTCGCCGGCAAGCTGCCCGCCGCCACGCAGACCAGCCAGTTCATCGCCCTGGCCGACGTGCCCGACCTGGTCTGGCGCCGCACCCGCGGCAAGGACAAGGCCAACCATTTCGCCGACATGGACGAGGCCGGCCGCGACGCCTTTGCCGGCAAGACGCTGATGCAGCTGTGGCAGCAGGCGCCGGCCACGCGCGATCCCCAGGTCTGGGACCAGTTCTACAGCAGCATCGACCCCGCCCGCAAACCCGAGCATCGCGGGGCGCTGCCTTTCCGGGTGGCCGAGCTCTACAAGGTCATGGTCCAGGCCGTGGCCGCCAAGCAGCTGGACGCCTATATCTGCGCCGCCGGCGTGCTGGCCCACTACATCGGCGACGCCTGCCAGCCCCTGCATGTGTCCCAGTTCCACCACGGCCAGGCCGACGACGACACCGACGACGCCGTGCATGCCGTCTACGAGGACGACATGCTGAACCAGGCCGCCGACGAGGTCGTGGCCGGCGTCGGGCAGCGCGTCGCGGCTGCGCCGGTGCGCCCGCTGTTCAAGGGGCCCATGGCGGCGGCCGACGCCATCGTGCAGCTGATGCGGCGCACCATCACGGAGCTGCCGCCGACCGAGATCCTGGAGGTCTACCAGCGCGTGCACGGCCGCGGCCAGGCGGCGGCCATGTGGTCGGCCCTGGGCGAGCGCACCCTGAACCGCATGGCCGACGGCGCCGTGACGCTTGCGACCGTCTGGCAGTCGGCCTGGAAGGAAGGCAAGGGGGAGCAGAACTTCACCCTGGCCGCGTGCAAGGTGGCGGTGCCCACGACAAAGCTGAAAAAGCTCTATGACACCAAGGGTTTTGCCGAATCCCGCTGGTTGAAAGAGATGACGCTGGCTGATCTTTCGTGAAGGAATCCCCGGGGTAGAGGGGGCTCGCTACCATCGCCTTTGAACCTCCTGGCGCCCCGCCGGGACTCATGGGCAATGGAAACCCGCAGGCGAGCATGTTGAAGTGGCCCAGCATCAGGAAGCAAAAGCGTGACGACGCCCCGGCGGCGCCGGTAAGCGCTGTCCGTGGCCCGGCCGCCGAAGCGCTGGAGCTGGCCCTGTTGGAGGGCATCAAGCGCGGCCAGCGGGCCGAATTCGATGCCCTTTACCGCCTCTACCACCCCCGGCTGTGGCGCTTTCTGTCGCACTTGATGCGCCAGGCCGACGCCATCGAGGAGGCGTTGAACGACACCATGATGGTGGTCTGGCAGCGCGCCGAGGGCTTTGACGGGCGCAGCAAGCTGTCCACCTGGATCTTCGGCATCGCCTACCGCAAGGCCCTGAAGGCCCTGAGCCGCCAGGACCTGCCGGTCGACGGCGACGAGGTGGAGGAAACGTCCGACCCGGGGCCGGGGCCGGAACAGCAACTGGGCCTGGTCCAGTTGCGGGGGCGGCTTCGACAGGCCATGGCCGAGCTGTCGCCCGAGCATCGCGCCGTCGTGGAGCTGTGCTATTTCCACGACATGGCCTACGCCGAGATCGCCGACATCGTCGGCTGCCCGGCCGAGACCGTGAAGACGCGCATGTTCTATGCACGGCGCCGGCTGCGCCTGCTGCTGGACGACCTGGCGGGGCTGGAGCAAGGAGAACAATGATGAGTGTGGTGATTCCCATGGAGCATGACGAGCACGCCGCCGTGCAGGCCCTGCTGCCCTGGTATGCGCGGGGCCAGCTGGGCGAAGACGAGACCGGCCAGGTGCAGCGCCATCTGCTGCACTGCCAGGCCTGCCGCAACGAGCTGGCGGCCGAGCAGCCCATGCAGACCTTGCTGAGCGTGGCCGGCACGCCGGACGCCGGCGGCGACGTCGAAGCCGGCCTGGCCCGCATGCATGCGCTGATGGACCCGCCCAAGTCCAAGGGCAAAGCCGCCAGCCTGCCGCGTTGGATGCCCTGGGCCCTGGGCCTGCAGGGCGCGGCTGTCGCCCTGCTGCTGGTCCTGGTGCTGATGCCGCGCCAGGAAGATCAGGCCGCCTACCAGGGCCTGTCCGCCGCCGGCACGGCACCGGTCGTGGCGGATGCCCTGGTCATGTTCAAGCCCGGCACCACCGAGAAGGCGGTGCGCGAGCTGCTGCGCGCCCAGGGCGCCGGCGTGGTCGCCGGCCCGACCGAGACCGGTGCCTGGCTGCTGCGCGTCGATGCCCGTGGCCTGGCGGCCCTGCGCACGGCGCCCATCGTTCAAATGGCCGAGCCGCTGCAACCGGGACCGGCACGATGAAGCTCTGGCTGAGCCTGCTGGCCCTGCTGCTGAGCTGCTTCGGCAGCCCCGCGCGCGCCCAGGCCGAGGAAGCCCAGCGCCAGGTCCTCGTCATGCTGCAACTGCCCAAGGCCCATTACCGGCCCGACGGCAGCTATGCCGGCACCTATGGCGAAGGCGTGGGCCGGCAGTCGCGCCAGCAGATCGCCCAGGCCCTGGCCGACGCGCACAAGCTGGAAATGCGCAGCGAATGGGCCATGCCGCTGGCGGGTGTGGATTGCTTCGTCATGCGCCTGCCCGAGGGCGACACGCGCAGCCCTTCCAAGGTCGCCGAGGCCGTGGCCGAGGACAAGCGCGTCGCCTGGGCCCAGCCCGTCAGCCTGTATCGCGCCCAGGGCAGCGAGCAGGAGCCGCTCTACCCGGCCCAGCCGGCGGCCCGCCAATGGCATCTGGCGGAGCTGCACCAGCTGGCCACCGGCAAGGGCGTGCGCGTGGCCATCGTCGACAGCGGCGTGGAGACCAGCCATCCCGACCTGGCCGGCCAAGTCGCCTTCAACGGCAATTTCGTCGACGACCGCGCGGTGCCGCCCGAGGGGCATGGCACGGCCGTGGCCGGCATCATCGCGGCGCATGCCGACAATCGCCTGGGCATCGCCGGCATCGCGCCCCAGGCCAAGTTGCTGGCCCTGCGCGCCTGCTGGCAAGCGGCCCAGGCAGGCAGTAGCCAGACGCTGTGCACCAGCCTCGGCCTGGCCAAGGCCCTGTACGCGGCCATCCAGCAAGGGGCCCACATCATCAACATGAGCCTGGGCGGGCCCGACGACCGCCTGTTGGCCCTGTTGATTGACCAGGCCCAGGCGCGCGGAGCCACCGTCGTTGCGGCCATGCCGGGTGAGAACGGGCCTTTTCCGGCCAACCATCCGGGTGTCCTCGTCGTCGGCAGCGCACCGCCGCTGCCGGCCGGCGTCGTCATCGCACCGGGCCGCGACGTGCCCAGCACTGCGGTCGGCGGCGGCTGGTCGCTGGTAACGGGGTCTTCCTTCGCGGCCGCCCATGCCGCCGGCCTGCTCGCTCTCGTGCGCGAGCTCGACGGCACGCGCGGCACCCTGGCCTTGAAGACGGCCCTGGTCACGGCAGCCCAGGGACGCATCGACAGCTGCGCCACGCTGGCCCGCCATGCCGGTACGCGCGCTCCCACCTGCACGACGCAAGGACTGACTCCGGACTGATGCCTCCTGCGCAACTGGCCCGACTGACGACGCTGGTCGCCACGCTGTGGGCCTGCGCGGGCGGAGCCTGGGCCGATATCGGCGGCACGCTGTCGCTGCAGACGGATGCACGCGAGCGCGGCATGTCCTACAGCGCCAACAAGCCGAGCGCGCAACTGGGCCTGGCCTGGGATGGCGACGCGGGTTGGTATGGCGGTGCGCAGCTGGGCCATGCGCGCTTCTCGCAGCATCAGGGAGCGGCGCTGCAACTCTATGGCGGCCGTGTCTTTGGCGTGGCACCGGGCCTGGACGGCGAGGCCGGCGTCGTTGCCCACGCCTACGAGAACGTGTCGAGCTACGACTACCAGGAGGTCTATGCGGGCCTGCTGGGCGAACGCTGGAATCTGCGCGCCTATTTCTCGCCCGACTACTACGGCATCGGCCAGCGCAGCCTCTACACCGAGTTCAACCTGCGCTGGCCCTTGGCGCCGCGGCTCGCGGCGCTGGGCCACGTCGGCCTGCTGCACGGCTCGGGAGAACCGCCCTCCTATGTCGAGTCACGCGGCTCGACGCGCCTGGACCTGCGCGTCGGCGCCTCCTGGCAATTGGGTGCGAGCAGCGAGTTGCAGCTCGTCTGGATCGCGGCCGGCCGCGGCGGTCCCTACACATGGACAGACGCGACACGGCGCCGAACGGTGGTGCTGGGTCTGACGACAGCTTTCTGACCCCTAGCTTCTCTTGAACCCGCGCTGAGCGGGCCGGCACTCACGGCGCAGTGAGTTGCAGGAGATGCTGATGAGAAGGTCGAGATTGCTTTGGGGGGCGCTGGCCGCCACGGCCGCGCTGGTCGCGGGCTGCGGTGGCGGCAGCGGCGCGGGCCTGGATGCCAACGGCCGGCCGCTGGGCGAAGGCGACGATCCCGGCGGACCGATGACAGCGAGCTTCAGCTCCATCCAGTCCCATGTCTTCACGCCCATCTGCACGGCCTGCCATGCCGGTGGCGCGGCGCCCCAGGGCTTGCGGCTGGATGCGGCCAACAGCTTCACGATGCTGGTCGGTGTATCGAGCGCCGAAGTGCCCGGGCTCAAGCGCGTGGCCCCGGGCGATGCCGCCAACAGCTACCTCATCCACAAGCTGGAAGGCCACCAGTCCGTCGGTGCACGCATGCCTTTTGGCGGCCCCTACCTCGACGCGCAGACCATCAATCTGATCCGCCAGTGGATCGACAACGGAGCGCAGAAATGAAGGCCGCGCGAATCCTCTTCGGCCTGGTGCTGCTGGCACTGATGTCGTTGGCAAAGGCTGAACCCTATATCGCCATTCGCAGCGGCCTCAAATGCGTGGCCTGCCATGTGAACCCCACGGGTGGCGGCCTGCGCAATGCGGTGGGCAATACCTTTGCGCAGAACGTCATCCCGGCCAACGGCCTGCCCGATGCGCTGCAGGGCTGGAACGGCTCGCTCTTCGACGACCGCCTGCGCCTGGGCGGTGATCTGCGTACTGCGACGACGCGCACCTCGGTCTCGGGCCAACCGACGACCAGCGTCGGCGGCACCGAGCAGACGCGTCTGTATGCCGATGTGCAGCTCATCAAGGACTACCTCGGCGCCTATCTCGACCAGCAGGTCGCGCCGGGCAAGTCCGAGCGCCAGGAGGCCTATGTGCGGCTGTCGACGCCGGGCCTGGGCTGGTATGCCAAGGCCGGCCAGTTCTACCTGCCCTTCGGCTGGCGGCTGCAGGACAGCCTGGCCTTTGTGCGCCAGTTGAGCGGTGTCAGCATGACCGTGCCCGACAAGGGCCTGGAGCTGGGGCGTGAAAGCGACGAATGGTCCATCCAGCTGGTGCGCAGCAACGGCCCCGGCAACAAGGGTGGCACCACCGGCCACCAGACCACGGCCCAGGCCATCTGGATGCAGCCCTGGGGGCGTGTCGGTGCGGCCGCGGCCCAGGTCAAGTCGACGGCGGGTGACCGCCAGGCCTATGGCCTCTTCGCGGGCACGACGACGGGACCGGTGACCTGGCTGGCCGAGCTCGACATGGTCAGCGACGCCGGCTATCCGGAAGGCCGACGCAAGCAGTACGCGACGCTGCTGGAAGCCAACTGGCTGGTGCAGCAGGGCCACAACCTGAAGCTGACCAGCGAGTACCTCGACCCCGACCGTCGCGTGGCCCACGACAACAAGGTGCGCTACAGCCTGGTCTACGAGTACACGCCCTGGGCTTTCGTGCAGCTGCGCGCGGGCTATCGCAAGTTCGGCGGCATCCCGCAGAACGCCATCGACAACCGGCGCCAGAGCTTCGCCGAGCTGCATGCCCTGTTCTAGCGTCATCGAGCGGCCCATTGCCCTCGCCGAACCCTTGACGCGGCTGCCGCTGGCCACGCTCTACCTGACCGAGCGCTGCAATTCACGCTGCGTCAGCTGCGACTGGTGGCGGCATGGGCGGCGCGACATCGAGATCGAAACCGTCAGGCGCTTGTTGCCGGGCTTGAGCGAACTCGGCACGCAGACGGTGCTGGTGTCGGGCGGCGAGCCGTTGCTGCATCCGCAATGGGCCGAGATCGCGGCCCTGCTGCACGGCCAGGGCCACCAGCTCTGGCTGCTGACCGCCGGCCTGGCCCTGGCCAAGCAGGCGGCGGAAGTGGCGCGCTGGTTCGATCAGGTCACCGTGTCGCTGGACGGCAGCACGGCGGCCAGCTATGCGGCCATACGCGGCCTCGACGCCTTCGAAGCCGTCTGCGCCGGCATCCGCGCGACGGTGCGCGAGGGCGTGGACGTGACGCTGCGCGTGACGGTGCAGCGCGGCAACGCGGGTGAACTGGCCGAGTTGGTCAAACTCGCCCACAAGCTCGGCGTGGCGGGCATCTCCTTCCTGGCCGCCGATGTCAGCAATGCCGAAGCCTTTGGTCGCCACGGCGAAGCCGTCGATGGCGTGGCGCTGCGGGCCGAAGACCTGCCGGTGCTGGCCGCCAGTCTGGACGCGCTGGACGCGGCCGACTTCGCCAGCGGCTTCATCGTCGAGTCGCCGGCCAAGCTGCGCCGCATCGAGGCCCACTACCGGGCCCGGCTGGGCCTGGGCGCACCGCCGCCGGTGCGCTGCAACGCGCCCGAACACTCCGCCGTCATCGAGGCCGATGGTGGCCTGCGGCCCTGCTTCTTCATCGCCGGCAATGCCAGGCTGGGTGATGGCGGTTTGAGCGAGGGCTTGAACTCGCCTTCCATGCGCCGCCTGCGCGCGAGCATCCGCGCCGGCCGGCGACCCGAGTGCGCACATTGCGTCTGCTCCAAGTGGTTCACGTCATGAGCGCCCTCGCCAACGTGGCCGCCTACGACCTCTGGGCCGAAAGCTATCCGCCGCTGCCGCACAACCCGTTGATGCGCGCCGAGCAGGCCGCGGTGCTGGAGCTCTTGCCCGAGGTGGCAGGACTGCGGGCCTTGGACCTGGCCTGCGGCAGCGGTCGCTACGGCCTCTTGCTGCAGGAGGGCGGCGCGGCCCTCGTCGTCGGCAGTGACCTGTCCGCTGGCATGCTGGCGCGTGCGCCGCTGGCCCATCGCGTGCGGGCCGACATGACGAGCCTGCCTTTTGCCTCGGCCTGCTTCGACCTCATCGTCAGCGGCCTGGCCGTCGGCCATGCGCCCAGCCTCGACGCCTGGATGGCCGAGGTCGCCCGTGTGCTCGCGCCGGGCGGCGTGCTGGTCTATTCCGACTTCCACCCCGATGCCGCGCGCGCCGGCATGACACGCAGCTTCAACGACGCCAGCGGCCAGCGCCACGAGCTGCTGCACGCCCTGCACGATCTGGACGCCCATCGTTCCGCCGCCTGGCGGGCGGGTCTGGTGCTGGAGGATCAGCGCGAAGTGTGTGTCGGCCAGCAGCTGCGCGAGGCCTTCACCGGCTCCGAGGCCTTTTATGGGCGCTGGGGCGGCTTGGCCGTCGTCCTGGCCTTGAAGCTGGTCAAGCCATGAGCTTTCATTTCTTCAATGCGGCCGCTGGGGTGACCTTGAGCACCTGCGGCGACCGCATCGTGACCGTGCCAGGGGAGCAGCGTGTCGACCTCGGTGCTGCCCGCCTGCTGCCCGGCCTCATCAATGCCCACGACCATCTGCATCTGAACGGTGCGCTGCCGCGGCTGAAGTTCCGTGAGGTTTATCGCAACGCCAGCGAATGGATCGCCGATATCACGCCACGGCTGTCGACCGACCCGGGTCTGCTCGCGCACCGGGCCCGGCCGCGCGCCGAGCGGCTGCTGGCCGGAGGCCTGAAGAACCTGCTGAGCGGCGTGACGACGGTGCTGCACCACGACCCCCGTCATGCCGTGCTGGACGAGCCCGACTTCCCGGTCAACGTGCCCGAGCTGGGTGGCTGGGCGCATTCCCTGGCCCTCGAAGGCGAGGAGGCCGTTCGCGCTTCGCACCAGGCGATGTCGGCCGGCCAGTCGTGGGTCATCCATGCCGCCGAAGGCGTCGACACGCTGGCGGCGCTGGAGTTCGACCGCCTCGAAGCTCTGGGTTGCATCGCGCCCGGGACCCTGCTCGTGCATGGCCTGGGCCTGAGCGCAGCGCAGCAGAGCCTCGCCGTCGAGTCGGGCGCCGTCGTCGTCTGGTGCCCCGGCTCCAACCTGCATCTCTTCGGTCGCACGCTGGACCCGGCGTGGCTGTTCGCGCAAGGCCGTCTGCTGCTGGGCAGCGACTCCCGCATCAGCGGTGGCCGCGACCTGCTGGCCGAACTGGCCCTGGTGCGAGAACTGACGGATTGGCGCGAAGCCGCCCTGGAGTCCTGGGTCACCGAAGATGCCGCGCGCCTGCTGGGTCTGCACGACCGCGGTCGCCTGGAGCCCGGCCTGCGCGCCGACTTCATTGCCTTGCCCCCCGGCCTGCCGCTGTCGCGCGCCACGCGGGCCGACCTGCGCCTCGTCGTCGTGGGCGGCCGGCCTCTCTATGCGGACGCCGACCTGGGCGAGGCACTGGGCCTGGTGCCCGTGCGCATCGACGGCCGAGCCAAGGCCCTCGCCCCGCATCTGCTGGTGGCCGAGCCCGGCCTGCAACTGTTGAAGGAAGAAGAGGCCCTCGCATGAAGCGCCTGCTGCTGATCAACCCGCGCATCACGTCCAACGCGCGCTTCCCGCTGGCCGTCATGCATCTGGCTGCGGCGTTGAAGGAGCGCTATGCGGTGCGCATACTCGACGGAAACCTGGATCGTCATCTGCCCGAGACGGCCGCTGCTGCTGTCAAGGAAGGCGGCTATGTGGCCGTGGGCCTGTCCGTCATGGGCGGGCCGCAACTGCCGGCAGCCCTGGCCGTGTCGCGCGCCATCCGCGCCGTCGCGCCGGACCTGCCCATCGTCTGGGGCGGCTATTTCCCGACGCTGTGCACGGATGCGGCGCTGAACAGCGACTGCGTCGACTACGCCTTGAGAGGGCAGGGCGAACAGGGCTTGATGGAGCTGCTGGACGCGCTGACCGAAGGCAAGCCGCTGGAGGAGGTGGCCGGTCTGTCCTGGCGCCGCGACGGTGAGGTCGTGCACAACGCCGACCGTGCCTTCTCGACGGCACCGCTGCGCATGGATGTCAGCTACGACGAGGTCGACGACCCGCAGCGCTATCTCGGCCCCACCTATCTCGGCCGGCGCACCACCGGCTATCAGGCGGCTCTGGGCTGTCGCTACCGCTGCAGCTTCTGCGGTGTGGCCGCCATGTTCCGCGGCAAGACGGCCCTGCCCGAGGCTGAGCGCCTGGAGCGCGACCTGCGCGGCCTGCAGACGCGCTTCGGCGCCGACTCGGTGCAGTTCTACGACCACAACTTCTTCGATCGCGAGATCGACATGCAACCTTTGCTGGAGGTGCTGGCGCGGCTGCAGATGCCCTGGTGGTGCTATGCCCGTGCCGACGCGCTGCAGGGCATGTCGGCCGACTCCTGGGCGCTGGTGCGGCGCAGCCGGCTGCGCATGGCCTACATCGGCGCCGAGTCGCCCAACGACAGCCTGCTGCGCGACATGCGCAAGGGCACGCGCTCCGACCAGACCCTGGCCGTCGTCGAGACCTGCCGCGCCAACGGCGTGGTGCCCGAGCTGTCCTTCATGCTGGCGCCGGCCGTGGACCCCGAGGGCGAGACGGAGCGGACCTTCGCCTTCATCCGCCAGATCAAGCGCCTGCACCCGGCCGCCGAGATCATGCTGCACATCCACACGCCGCTGCCGCCGCGGCGTCTCGGCGATGGGCGCTGGACACCGCGCGACCCGGCCCTGCCCAAGGGCTTCGCCTTCCCCGACAGCGCCGACGGCTGGGCGCAGAAGGAGTGGGTGGACTACTGGTGCCACAAGGACGCGCCCTGGCTGAGCCCCGCGCTGCGCCAGCGCATCCACGACTTCCGTACCGTGCTGGGCTGCCGCTTCCCGACGCTGACCGATATCCGCGCGCCGGGCTGGCAGAAGGCCGCCCTGCGCGCCGCCTCGGCCTGGCGCTATCGCACGGCGCGCTACAACAGCCCGCGCGAGCTGCGCTGGCTGGAACGGGCCGTGAAGCTGTGGGACCCGCAGCTTCATGCCCTGTGAGCCATGCGCGTCGCCCAGATCAACCCTTTCCTCGACCCGACGGATCGGGCGCCTGAGCAGTTGCTGCGCGACTGGCCCACGCTGGGCCATTGCGCCCGTGCTGCCGCCGACGCCGGTGCCCACGTCGACGTGGTGCAGTGCTGCGCTCGGCGCGACTTCATGCGGCGCGACGAGGTGGACCACCACTTCCTGCCCTTCGATGACGGCGGCGGACAGCCATCGACGCGGCTGGCCGAACTGCTGGACCGGCTGCAACCCGATGTGATCCATCTGCAGGGCCTGGGCTTTGCGCGCGAGGTCCACTGGTTGTCAACCCTGGCGCCGCACGTGCCGCTGCTGCTCCAGGACCATGCCGATCGGCCGCCCCGCCGTCCGCTGGCGTGGTGGCGCTCGCGCCGCGCCTTTGCCAGCGCTCGCGGCCTGATGTTCCATGCGCGCGAGCAGGCCTTGCCTTTTTTTCGGCACGGTCTCGTGAGTGCCCGCACCCGCATCTACGAGGTGCCCGAATCCAGTTGCGACTTCCAGCCGCGTGACCGCGACGAGGCGCGGCGAGCCACCGGGCTGACGGGCGACCCCTGCCTGCTGTGGGTTGCCCATCTGGACGCGAACAAGGACCCACTGACGGTGCTGGACGGCATCGCGCTCGCCGTGCCGCGGCTGCCCGGCCTGAAGCTGTGGATGTGCTTCGGCAAGGCGCCGCTCTATGAAGCCGTTCGCGATCGGCTGCGTGACCCCCTGCTGGCCGGCCGCGTGGAGCTGCTGGGGGTCGTGCCCCATGCCCGCATCGAGATGTTGATGTCGGCCGCCGATGCCCTGGTGCAGGGCAGCCATCGCGAGGGTTCGGGCTACAGCGCCATCGAGGCCCTGGCCTGCGGCCTCAGCCCCGTCGTGACCGACATCCCGGCCTTCCGCAGCCTGTTGGGGCCTTTGTCCGTGGCGCGCTTGTGGCCGACGGGCGATGCGGCGGCGCTCGCCGCGGCCCTGGTCGAGCTGGCCGGCACGCCGGCCGCCGAGCGTCGCGCGGCGGTAAGGGCCCGCTTCGACGCGCATTGCTCACCCGCGGCGCTGAGCCGCAGCCTCGCCGCCGCCTACGCGGACGCGCTCGCGTCATGACCACGCTGCCGCTGCCGCTGGCGCGCACCGATGTGCGGCGCGCCTTTCTCGGCAACCTGGCCGCGTCCAGCGGCGAGACGGCGATGCGCTTCCTGCTCGGGCTCGCGCTGGCGCGGCTGCTGCGGCCTGCCGAGCTGGGCTTGTTCGCGATGGCGGCGGCCGTGTTCGGCATCGTCCAGCTGCTGCGCGACTTCGGCATCTCGGCCTATCTGCAACGCGAGCCGGCGCTGACGGCGCGGCGCTTCTCGGCCTGCCTCGGCCTGCTGGCCTGCACGACCGTGGTGGCCCTGCTCGCGCTGCTGCTGCTGGCCGAGCCGCTGTCGAGGCTGTTCGGCCAACCCGGTCTCGCGCCGCTGTTGCGCGTGCTCGCCGTTGGCCTGCCGGTCTCGGCCTTTGGCAGCGTGATGGCGGCCCTGCAATTGCGCGATCTCGCTGCGGCACGCATTGCCAAGGTGTCGTGGCTGGGCGTCGCCGTCCAGGCCATCGTGGCCCTGAGCCTGTCCGCCGAAGGCGCTGGCGCGCTGGGGCTGGCCTGGGCCCAGGTGGCCGCGACCGTCACCTGCGGCCTGGTCTACGCCGCCTGGCGTCCGACCCGGCTGCCGTGGCGACCGACCTGGCAGGGGTGGCGCGAGGTGCTGCGTTTCGGCGGCGCTTCGTTGCTTGCCAGCGGCCTGGCCGGCCTGCATGCCGCGCTGCCGGATCTGCTGCTGGGCCGGTTGGCGGCGCCGCACCAGCTCGGCCTGCTGGGCCGCGCGCAGGCGACCGTCAGCCTGCTGCAGGCGGTGGCCGGCCAGGCCCTGACTTTCGGAGCGCTGCCGCTGCTGTCGAGTCGGCACGCCAGTGGGCAGGCCCTCGCGCCGACCCTGCAGCGCGCGACGGCGCTGCTGACCGGCCTGGGCTGGCCGCTGCTGGCGCTGACCGTGGCCTACCGCGAGCCCCTGGTGCGGCTGCTCTACGGCCCGGCCTGGCTGGACTGCACGCCGGCCGTGCTGCCGCTGGCGCTGGTGGCCGGGCTGGCGCTGGCTTTCACGCAATTGGGCGCCGCGCTCGCGGCGGTGGGGCGGCCCGAGCTGGCGGCCTGGCCCACGGCGGTGAGCCTGCTGGCACGCATCGGCTTCGGTGTGACCTTGTTCGATGGCAGTCTGGCGTCCTTCGCCTGGGCCCTGTGCGCGGCCGCGATGCTCGCCTTGCCGGTGCAGTTGGGACTGGCTGCGCGCCATCTGGGCCAGGCGCCGCGCGCCCTGCTGGGCGCGGTGGGCGGCAGTGCGCTTGCGACCCTGGCGGTGCTCGTCGTGCCGCTGAGCGTCGCGCCGCTGGTCTGGCTGGCGGCCCTGCGCTGGAGCCGCCATCCGCTGCTGGACGAAATCCTTCAGCTGCTGGCGCGACGCCGCATGACGAGCAGGAAATGATCTCCCATCCGATTGATCAGCGGCCAGCCGGCCACACGCCGATCCAGGGCCCACAGACGCTCATGCCAGCGCGGGTGGCGTTCGGCCAGCCAGGTCAGATAGGGCGGCGGCACGAAGACGCACAGGCCGCGCTGCACCTCCAGCTCGAAGTGTTCGGCAAAGGGGGCATGGAACTCGGCGGGCGTGTAGTAGCGCGTCCAGATCGTGCGGCCGTTCATGCCGACGGCCACGGTGTCGCGCGCGAAGCGGATGCCGGCACGGGCCCAGCGGCGCTGGCGCGCATAGTGGGCGACCTCCCAGGGGCAGTAGCGGCCGATGACGGTGAAGACGAGGCGGCCACCGGGCTTGATCAGCCGTGCGCACTGGCTCGCGACCGCATTCAGGTCGGGCACGCAGTTCAGCGGTCCCAGGTTGGAGTAGGCGCCGTCGAAGGCGGAGTCGCCCTCGAGGCGCTGCAGTTCGTGGGCGCCGACGGCGCGCGCATCGACGTCCAGCCCGGCATCGCGCGCGCGGTCCCGGGTGCGTTCCACCATGCGCTCGGACCAGTCGGTCGCCGTCACGCGGTGGCCCTGCGCGGCCAGGTGCACGGCGTCCAGCCCCGTGCCGCAGCCCAGGTCGATGAGGCGGCTGCCGGGCGCGAAGCTGCGGTCCAGCCAGCGCCACATCTCGTCGCGCATGTCCTGGATGGCGAGGTTGTTGCCGCGCGGGCCGTCGTAATCGGCGGCGACGCTGTCAAAGGCCTCTTGGGTGTCGAGCAGTCGGGTCTGGGTGTTCATGGGAGGGCTTGCGGTTGAAGATCGCGGTCGTCGTGCCCGGCGGCGTGGACCGCTCGGGCGAGGTGAGGGTGGTGCCGGCCCTGCTGGCCCTGCTCAAGCGCCTGGCGCTGAGGCACGAGGTGCATGTGTTCGCCTTGCGGCAGGAGGTCGAGCCCGGCGAGTGGTGGCTGCATGGCGCGCGCGTGCACAACATCGGCGGCCGGGCCACGGTGCTGCGGGCCGTCAAGGCGGTGATGGAAGAGCATCGGCGCGGGCGCTTCGAGCTGGTCCAGGCCATCTGGTCCGGCAGTGGTGGTGCAGTCGCCGTCGCAGCGGCGCGGCTGCTGGGCCTGCGCTGCGCCGTGCACGTGGCGGGAGGCGAACTCGTGGCGCTGCGCGACATCGGCTACGGTGGGCGCCTCGCGCTGCGCGGCAGGCTGCGCGAGGCCTTCGTGCTGCGCGGTGCGGATGCCTTGACGGCGGCGAGCCAGTGCGTCCTCGACCAGATTGCCGCCCTCGGGCATGAGGCACGGCGCCTGCCGCTGGGCGTCGATCTGGATGTCTGGCCGCAGCGCGCGCCGCGCCCGCGCGAGGCCGGTGCGCCGCTGCGCCTGGTGCAGGTGGCCAGCCTGAACCGCGTCAAGGACCAGGCCTGCCTGCTGCAGGCGCTGGCCCAGGTGCCCGGAGCCGAGCTGGACCTGATCGGCGAGGACACGCTGGGCGGAGCCGTGCAGGCGCTGGCCGCCCAGTGGGGCCTCGCGTCGCGGGTGCGCTTCCACGGCTTCAAGACCCAGGCCGAACTGCCACCTCTGCTGGCCCAGGCGCATCTGCATGTCATCAGTTCGCGGCATGAGGCCGGCCCCCTGGCGGTGCTGGAGGCGGCCGTGCTGGGCCTGCCCAGCATCGGCACGGCGGTCGGCCATCTGGCCGAATGGACACCCGATGCGGCCCTGGTGGCGGCCCCCGGCGATGCTGCCGGCCTGGCCGCGCTGATCGCCCGCGTGGCGGGCGACGAGGCCTTGCGCCTGCGCCTTGCCTTCGAGGCCCAGCGGCGCGCGCTGGCGGAGGATGCAGCGTTCTGTCATGACCGTTTCGAGCAGCTCTACGCCGGGCTGTTGGGGCGGTAGCCGAGGGCCTGATGCAGGGAATACATCGTCTGGGCCCGCGGTGGCGTGCCGAACAGAAAGCTCAGCGTTTTGAGCCAGCTCGGCCGGTGCGTCCATGGCGAGCTCGCCAGGGCGTGCACGGACTGCACCTGCAGGCGTGTGGTGGCCTGTTCATCGCGGCGTGGATGCAGACGCCGTATCGCGAAGCGGCCGGCCTCGGCCAGGGTGTGGGACCACTCGAGGCCCGGCAGCATCGAGATGCCCAGGCGCGACACGCTGGCACCGTGCAGGTCATAGCGGGCTGCCGCGGCCCGCAGCCAGCGGGGGCAGGCGGACATCGCGCGCTGCATGGCCCGGGGTGTCGACCGGATCCGTGCCGGGAACAGTCGTTGCGCGAGGGAGAAGGGCGGGACGGCCCACCAGGCCGGCAGGCCGTCGCTGGCCGGGACCAGCGCGTCGCTCCAGTCGCTCTCGCTCAAGCGCGGTGCCAGCGCAGCGATGTCGTTGAGATGGACCAGGCGGATGGTGTATTCACAGAGATTGCCGGCCGCGTGCAGCAGCAGGTGCCGCATCAGCGCCGCCGGGCTGGCGTAGGCGTTGAGGCCGGCGCTCGCATCGGGCGCCATGACCTGGGTGGCGACGTCGATCTCGCGCACCGGCAACCGCTCCGGCAGGGCCGTGTGCAGCTCGATCTTGATGGGGTTGTCTGCATGCTCGCCGAAGCCGCGCCGCGCCGGTGTGTTCAACGGCAGGTAGTCGCGGTGCTTCCAGCTGGTGATGCCTTCCGAAAATCCCTGGCGCATGACGATGGCATGCGCGATCTCGAAATCGGCCTTGCGCATCAGCAGGTCGATGTCACTCATCGGTCGTTCACCGGCGGCGTAGAGGCCGAGGTCGAGCAGTGCCGAGCCTTTCAGCGCGACCAGTGGAATGCCGGCTTCGCGGGCCGCCGCGTCGAGCCTGGCGAGCAGGTCGCGGACCTTGCATTCACGCTGCCGGCTGTGCGCCAGCTGGTCGGCGAGGAAGGCCTGCCAGTCGGACGGACCTTGCCACAGCAGCCTCCCGGCCAGCAGGCCGCTGATGCCGTGCATGACGGCGATGGCCATGGCGGCACGCCACTCGAAGGCGCTCCATGCCGGCGCGACGGCCAACGGGCTGGCCAGCTCCGCCGCCAGCCGGTCCGTCGTTACCCTCAGCGTGGCCTGCAGGACCTTGGCGTCGGGCAACTCATTCATCTCTTTCATGGAAACCCCCTGCATGAACACCTGGCGCGCTGATCCCCGGCAGATTGCCGATCCCTTTGGCGAACGCGCTCCGCTGGCGCTGCGGCGCGGCTACACGCTGCTGGGCTGTGCCATCGAATTCCGCAGCGACAGCGCTGAGCTGCTGGACCTGGTGGATGCGGCCTACCAGGGCTTGCCGGCGCACCAGTGGGGCGGGCTGGCCTTGCAGATCGAGTTGCGGCTGGTGGAGGGCATTGCACCCTTCGACGTCGAGCCGCCGGCGGCGCGCATGCTGGGCGGCGCTGGCCTGTGCGGCATCGCGATGGACGAGAGCCACGTTGCGCTGGTGAATGCCGCCGCTGGACGCGCCGTGGTGCAGATGTCGCGTGCGCTGCTGGCCTGGCCCTACCACGCGCGCTACGAACTCATCGAGTTCGCCGTCTTCACGCTGGCCTGCCGCGCCCAGGGCCTGGTGCCGCTTCATGCGGGCTGCGTCGGGACGGGCGGTGCGGGCGCGCTGGTTGTCGGGGAGAGCGGGGCGGGCAAGTCGACGCTGGCCCTGCATGCGATGCAGCAGGGCCTGAATTTCCTGACCGAAGACGCCAGCTTCGTCGAGCCGCAGGCCTTGCGCGTCACCGGCATCGCCAACTACCTGCATCTGCGCTTTGATGCGCTGCGCTGGATGGATGAGGCGGCCCTGCGAGAACGCGTGCAGGCCGCGCCGGTCATCCGACGCCGCAGCGGCGTCGAGAAACACGAGGTGGACCTGCGCGGCGGCTGGGCGCCGTTGGCGGCCGAGCCGTTGCGGCTCGAGCATGTTGTTTTCGCCGCGCCCGAGGCCGCGGCCGATGACGCACTGCTGCGGCCCCTGCCCACCGACGAGCTGCTGGAGCGGCTGCACATCACTCAAGCCTATGCCGTCGGCCAGCCGGGCTGGGCCGCCTTTGTCGAAGGCTGCAGCCGGCTTCATGGCTGGGAGCTGCGCCGCGGCAGCCATCCGCGCCTGGGCGCCCAGGCCTTGCAGGTCTTGCTCATGGCGTGACGGCGGCGGCCGGGCTGAGCTCGGCGATCAACCGGTTCCAGCGGCCCTTGATCTCGTCGCCCGCGCGTCGACGGGCCGATGCGTCCAGCCGGCCCAGGTCGACCTGGGCATGCAGCAGGTCGCGCACCTTGCGATAGACCTCGCTGCCGAAAGTGCCGCGGAACATCATGGCCAGGTCGGCGCTGTCGTCCCAATGCGTCTTCGCGCCGAGCTGGGCCTTGACCTGCTCGTGGAAGCGCGTGCCCGGCAGCGGGTAGGAGACGCTGACGCCGATGTCATCGGGCCGGGCTTCCTCGATGAGCTGGCGGGTCTGCAGCAGTTCGTTCAGACCCTCGCCGAGATAGCCGAGCTGGATGAAGAAGCAGACGCGCACGCCGACGGCCTGCAGGCGTTCGCGGGCCCGGTGGATCTCGGCCACAGTCGTGCCCTTGTTCATCGCGTCCAGCACCTGCTGGCTGCCGCTTTCGGCGCCTATCCAGGCCTCACGGCAGCCGGCGTCGGCGAGGGCCTGAGCCATCGCGTCGCTGATCAGGTCGGCGCGGGTCTGGATGGTAAAGGGCAGGCCGCCACCGCGGGCCTTCAGCTCGGCGGCAAAACGCTGCACCCAGTCGGCGCGAAAGCCGAAGATGTCGTCCGCGAACCAGACATGGTCGGGCGCGAAGCGGTCTTTCAGCTCCACCATCTCCGCCGCCACGGCGGCGGCGCTGCGCTGCTGGTAGCGCTGGCCCCAGATCGGCTTGGCGCACCAGTTGCAGCGGAAGGAGCAGCCCTTGGACGCGGCCATGTTGAGGCTGAAATAACCATGGGCCGCCACCCAGGTGGCGCGGTAGCGCTGCATGCTGACGAGGTCCCAGGCGGCCGGGGCTTCGAGCTCGGCTTGGTCGCCGCGCGGCTGCAGTGTGACGGGCTGCTCCAGGCCGGCCAGCAGCTCGCTGCCGGGCCGCGAGGGCTCAGCTTCCAGGCGACGCAGCAGGGCCGGCAGCACGTCCAGGCCCTCGCCGCGCAGCGCCACGTCGGCGCCGGCGCACAGATAGGTCTCGGGGGCATCGCTGGCGTCGGAGCCCGCCACGATGACGCGCACGCCGGCGCGGCGGGCGCTGGCGATCATGGCGCAGGCGGCCTCGCGCATCTTCGCCAGGCACATCTTGCTGAGGTAGTTGTAGTTGTCCTCGTAGAGCAGCACGACGGCCGGCTGCCCGGCGGCGAGCTGGCGGTCGAAGTCCTGCGTGCCGGTGGCCAGCATGGCGTCGAAAAGGGCGACCTCGTGGCCCTGGCGGCGCAGCAGCTCGGCGACCTGCAGGGTCGCGAGCGGGGGATAGGGTTTGGCGCGGTCGAACTGCTTGGCGTCGAAGCGCAGGAAGAAACTGTGGCCGACCAGGATGGAAAGCACGCCTTCTCCTTGAGTTGGAGTTCGGCGTGGGTGCCGGCTCGAGGCCGGCAGGTTCAACTAGCCTGACTTCAAATGAGGGCTTGCGCGAGCTTGTGAACGCCGCTGCGGATGCTGGCCTCGGAGAAAGCGGCGAAGCCGAAGCGCAGGCCGGCTGGTGCCGGGTGCTGCAGGCGGTAGGAGGTCAGCGGCGCGACGATGACGCCGGCTGCGGCGGCGCGGCCGGCCAGGTCGGCGTCGCGGGCCGAGCCGGGCAGCCAGGCCGTCAGGTTGAGGCCGCGGCGCGAGGGCGTGAACTGCAGCCACTGGCCGAAGTGCTTGTCCAGGCCGTGGCGCAGGGCCTCGGCGCGGGAGCCGTAGACAGAGCGCAGCTCGCGCAGATGGCGCGCCCAGTGGCCGTCGGCGATGAAGTCGTGCAGCACGGCCTGGTCCAGCAGCGAGGGCTGGGACTGGGTCAGGGCCAGGCTGGTGCAGACCGGCTCGACCAGGCGGCGCGGCAGCACCAGATAGGCCAGGCGCAGGCAGGGCGCCAGGCTGAAGGCCAGGCTGCCGAGGTGGATGACGCAGTCGCCGTCGTCGTCGGCCTTCAGTGCACCGGCGCCGCTGCCATCGAAGACGAAATCGCCGTCACGGTCTTCGTCGATGACATAGGCGCAGGACTCGCGCGCCCAGGCCAGCAGGGACTGACGGCGTGAGGCCGACATGACGTGGCCCAGCGGCATCTGGGCCGCGGCCGTCGTGCAGGCCAGACGGGCGCGTGGCGCCAGGCGCAGGGCCGCGGCGACGTCCAGGCCTTCATCGTCCATCGGCACCGGCACGACGCGCGCGCCGGCGGCCGTCAGCAGGGCTTGCACGGCGGGTGAGCCGGGGTCTTCCACCCAGGCTTCCTCGCCGGGGTTGAGCAGCAGCCGGGCCAGCAGGTCCAGGGCCTGGCGGGTGCCGGGCACGATGACGATCTGGTCGGCGTCGCAGCGGATGCCGCGTGTCAGCGCCAACTGCTGGGCCAGCAGTTCGCGCAGGGGTGCCAGGCCTTGCCATTCGATGCCCTGGACGATGCGGCTCTCGTACCAGCGCACCCGCTTGGCCGCGAGCTTGGTCCAGACGGCGGTGGGGAAGAGGCCGGCGTCGACGCGATCGGCCTCGAAGGTGCGCGGCAGCGGTCCATTGCGGTGCATGACGCCTGCACCGGCCTCGCTCATCTGTCGGCCGCGGCGGGACAGCGCAGGGGCCAGGGCTTGCGGCGGGGCTTCAGAGGCAGACGCCAGCGGCACTTGCGGCGCGACAAAGCTGCCGCGACCGACATGGGCAGAGATGTAACCGTCAGCAAGAAGTCGCTCAAAGACCGCAGTGACGGTGGACCGCGAGAGGGCGTGATCGCGGGCCAGGCTGCGGCTGGTGGGCAGCCGGGCGCCTGCGGGCAGCCGGCCATCGCGTATCGCTTCGCAAAGGGCCGCATGCAGCCATTGCTGCAGCGTGACGCCGACAGGGCGAGGGCCGAGGGCCAGGGAATGTTCAGCAGCGCGGCGCAAGACGGGCTCGAATTGGTTTGGTCTGTGACAGCTGAATTGGCCCGCGACTGCGGACTAGGGGGTGGGCAGCATGCGCGTCGTTCACAGGCCGTTCGGCCGCGGATGACGACGATGTCATCTTAGGCGGGTCATCTCAAACACGATGAAGAGGGATCAATGAAGCCACACGGTTTACGCAATCTTTCAAGCCTCGGCCTGCCCTTCGCGGTCAGCCTGCTGGTCTCGGCCTGCGGCGGCGGCTCGGGCGGTTCCGGTGACCCGGCCCAGCCCCAGGCTCAGAGCAGCGAGGCCGGCCCGACCATGCGCGTCCTGGCGGCCAGCGTGGGCGAGTCGGAGGCGGCGCTGACACCGGTCAACGCGACGGCCAGCGCCTCCGAGCGCGCCGACCTCGGTCCGGCCAAGGCCATCGACCATGACGACAACTCGCGCTGGAGCAGCGGCTTCAGCGACGACCAGTTCCTGGTGCTGGACTACGGCCGCGTGGTGACCATCAACCGCGTGCACATCGACTGGGAACGCGCCCACGCCAACCAGTACGAACTGCAGGTCTCGAGTGACGGTGCAAACTGGACGACGATCAAGTCGGTCCCCAACAGCCAGGGCGGCAGCGAGGACTGGACCGGCCTGTCGGGCCAGGGCCGCTATCTGCGTGTGAAGGGCATCCAGCGCTCTTCGGGTTATGGCTATTCCATCTTCGAGATCCAGGCCTTCTCGGGTGTTGCACCCGCGCCAGCGCCGTCCCCCGCACCTGCGCCTTCACCGGCCCCCGCTCCTAGTCCCGCCCCCGCTCCGGCACCGGCGCCCAACCCGGGCCAGCCGGGCGTTGCGGTCAAGCCCGTGACGGCGACCTCGTCGGCCGTGGAGAACCAGGGCAACAACGCCTTGCAGGCCATCGACGGCAAGCCCGGCACGCGCTGGGCCAGCACGTTTGAAGACGGCGCCTGGATCCAGTTCGACTTCGGCGCCAAGACCGCGGTCGGCTACATGAAGCTGGTCTGGGAGAACGCCTACGGCAAGGCCTATTCGCTGCGCGTGTCCGACGACGGCCAGAACTGGACCGAGCTGCGCAACGTCGCCAACGGCCGTGGCGGCACCGAGGAGTTCTTCAACCTCAATGCCAATGCGCGCTTCATCCGCCTGCAGGGCATCGCACGTGCCACGCAGTACGGCTATTCGCTGTTCGAGGTCGAGTTCAAGTCGCCGGGCAGCGACAACACCATCGCCGACGTCGCCACCTCGGCCATCAAGTTCCCGGCCAGCGGCACCGGCATGGTGCCGCTGCCCACCAGCGCCGAGCCGCTGGAGTCGCTGCAGTTCACGCTGCCCGACGGGACCCTGGTCACGCGCTTCGGCGTGCGCGGCCTGGCCCGCCACGGCCGCGAGCGCGGCGAGGACTGGAACGAGATCGGCTACGGCCCCAACGAGACGGTGGATGCCCTGGGCAACCCCGTCGACAAGGGCCCGGGCAACTTCCTGACCTTCGTGCCCCAGTACTTCAAGAACCGCACCTGGGGCTTCGAAGTCGTCGACAACAGCCGCGTGGCCGGCGTGACCAAGCCGACGCTGCGCGTCAACCAGTACTTCACGCAACCGCAGCTGCCGGGCGGCGTGGCCTGGTTCCGCGCCTTCGACCGCGTGGGTGTGACGGGCTATGGCTGGATGAACCCCGGCCAGCTGGCCGACCAGAACATCACCATCTGCCCGCCGGTGGCCTACCCGCCCAACGGCAGGCTGCTCAACCCCGGCACGGTGCTCAACAACGGCTGCAGCTTGACGGTCAAAGAGTACCCCGGCCACGGCGACATCGGCGCCGACGGCTTCCCGAATGGCAAGAACGTGCCGGCCCGGCCCCTGGTGGTGGGCGATGTCATCGAGGTCTCGCCGTCCTTCTTCTCGACGACCCAGGCCATGCAGGCCATCGGCGACAACGGCGGCATCCGCTACTACGCCGGCGAGTGGACCTATGTGGTGGGCGTCGGCCTGCGGCCCTCCTATGGCGTGCAGCCGCGGCTGATGAATGCGCCGCTGCCGGCGGCGACGCTGTCGGGTGGCGACGGCTCGGTGTCGTACAACTATTCCGACAACGGCCTTTTCATGTTCCAGCAGCCGCACAACAACGCCGGCATGCAGAACGTGCAGCGCTTCGTCGAAGGCCGCCGCCTGGTGCACACCAACTTCACGACGGGCGACCACAACGAGCCTGGCAACGATCGCTACCAGGCGGCCGTGGGGCTGCAGGGCACGCGCTTCAACCAGTCGGCCTGCATCGCCTGCCACACCAACAACGGCCGCAGCCCGGCGCCCACGGCGATCAACCAGCGGCTGGACATGATGTCCGTGCGCGCCGCCATGCTGGACGCCAACGGCCAGCAGGTGCCGCATTCACGCTATGGCACGTCCATCCAGATGAATGCGCAATCGGCCACCGGTGCGCCGCAGGACTGGGGCAACGGCGTGCGCGTCGCCGGCTTCGAGACCAAGAACGTCAAGCTGGCCGACGGCACGGCGGTGGAACTGCGCAAGCCGCAGCTCGCCTTCGACGGCCCGGTGCCGGCCGTGGTCTCGCTGCGCGCGGCCCAGCCCATGATCGGTGCCGGCCTGCTGGAGGCGGTGGCCGAGGCCGACATCCTGGCCCTTGCCCGTGCCACGCCGGATGCCGACGGCGTGAAGGGCGTGCCCAACTACGTCTACGACCCCGAGACCGGCGCGGTGCGCCTGGGCCGTTTCGGCTGGAAGGCTTCCAAGGTGTCGCTGCGCCACCAGGCCGCTGCAGCCCTGCTGCAGGACATGGCCGTGACGTCGCCCGTCTACCCGAGCCGTGCCTGCAACAACGGCCCGACGGCCTGCGCAGCGGGCAAGGCCGAGCCGGGCATTTCCGAGGCCGATCTGCAGCAGGTGTCGCGCTATCTGGCCCTGCTGGCCGTGCCGGCCCAGCGCAGCCTGGCCAGCGGCTTTCCCAAGGGCGTGGCACCGCTGGACGAGCACCGCGTCGACCCGTTGCAGGTCACGGCCGGCAGCCGCCTGTTCGACCAGGCCCGTTGCACGGCCTGCCATACGGCTTCCATGAAGACCGGCCCGGGCCATCTGTTCGCCGAGCTGCGCAACCAGACCATCAAGCCCTACAGCGATCTGCTGCTGCATGACATGGGCACGGGCCTGGCGGACAACTACGTGGAAGGCCAGGCCAAGGGCGGCCTGTGGCGCACCGCGCCGCTCTGGGGCATTGGCTACACAGACAAGGTCATGGGCAACGCCGCCCGTGTCGGCTATCTGCATGACGGTCGCGCCCGCAACCTGACGGAGGCCATCATGTGGCACGGCGGCGAAGGCGAGAAGTCGCGCCAGCGCTTCGAGGCGATGAGCAAGTCGGATCGCGAGGCGATGCTGGCCTTCCTGAAGTCGCTGTAAAGCATGACGAGCCAGGCAGGGCAGTAGTGCCTGGTAGACGGCAGCATCGGCGTGAGCCCTGCTGCCGTTGCTTTTCAGGGTGGCTTGTCGCTACGGCGCTTGCTTGGACATCCGCCGCCAGTTCCTTGTGGAACCGGCATTCGGGTCGATGCCCGGATCGTTGGTCCCGAGGATGGTGCCCTGCTCGTTCACCCAGAAGTGCTGGTAGGTGTTGGGCAGTTCGACCGGCGTGCGCTGGTCGTGTGGGTTGGCGTAAGTCTGCACATTGCCCAGCGTTTCGCGGAACTGGCGGTTGTTGCGGTCGTTTGAGTCTCC
The DNA here is from genome assembly GCF_051857475.1 of Roseateles sp. NT4. Classification (NCBI taxonomy): domain Bacteria; kingdom Pseudomonadati; phylum Pseudomonadota; class Betaproteobacteria; order Burkholderiales; family Sphaerotilaceae; genus Roseateles; species Roseateles sp. NT4. The sequence continues at coordinate 429,547 of NZ_JBPZGZ010000004.1, forward strand.
CCGCGCATCGGTCACGGCCTGCCAGTTCTTTTGCGACCAGGCGCGATATTCCTTGGCGGCCTGGGCATAGGCGGTGGAGTTCTGCAGGTTCTGCTGCATGACGCCGCGCATGCCGAAGGCCGCGCCGTCGCGGGCGGCCACCTGGGCCGCGACCAGCGGCAGCCAGGAGGCGTAACCCTCCCATTGCCGGGCGTCGGACAGGGCTGCCGTCATGGCAAAGACTGCGGAGTCGTAGGCCGGGGCGATGTGCACGGTGGCGACACCGCGGCAGGGCACGCCGCCCGCGATGTAGGCCACGGGGAACTCCCAGGCCTGCGCGAAGCCAGAGATCGGGCGCACCTGGCGAGGCGCGCCCAGCTGCAGGCCCTGGGGTCGCATCGCCATCAAGCGTTCGTAGGCGTACTGCCCAGGCGGGTAGCGAATGGGCATACCGGCGTTGCCGACCATCACGGTCAGCGCGTGCCTGTCCGGCGCCACCAGCGTCAGCGCGAACTGGCCGTCCTCGCCCAGGCGCCAGCCTGCCGGCAAGGCATAGGTGAAGAACCGGGTCGAGGCGAGCGTCAGGCTCGCGCCGGCATTGGGCGTAGCAGCTGGCGTGACCGGGTGGACTTCGACGAAGCCCCTGGGAACGCCTTGCGCCGCTAGCAGTGGGGCGGCGGTCAATCCGCCCGCGAGTATCAGGGCCACGAAATGCTTGCGCGACATCATGCGTGCTCCATTCCCGTCTGCGAGGGCGGTCCGCGACGTGGGGACTCTATCGCTTCGGGCGGGGCGAGGGCGTGGCGCAGGATCAGAGCGCTTCGCCGGCATGGCGGCGCGTGCTCAGGCGTTCCGTTGGACGGTCAGTCGGTGCAAGCAACGAACGCGCCGGTCTCGGTATCCCGCACGAATGCCGACCCTGCCGGCGAATCGAGCAGGTGGATGAATGAAGCATCCTGGTTCAGCACCGCGCCCAGCGAGACGTAGGCGCTGTTGTCCGGGTCATCCATGTACTCGTCGGACTCCTCGTTGGCCGTGATGCGCCAGCCGCTGTCATCTTCCTGCTCCGGCTCTTCCCGATAGAGGTAGCCCGCCGGCACGCCATCGCGAAGAACGCGCTGGGTGACGAAGCAGCGCTGGATGTAGCGCTCGACGATGTTGTGCGGTTCCTCATGCGCCGTATTGATGATGTGGCAGGCCGCGAACTCGATGCAGTCGCCCGCCTTGAGATCCGCGATGTGCCGCGGGTCGTTGTCGAGCCGCCCTCTGAAGCTGTGATCGGGCCCAATCTCATCGACCAGCACCCACATGCGTTCGGCCCCGGGGGCCTCGGGATCGTCGCTTTGGAAGCGGAAGATCAATTTGACGTTCTCGCCGACGGCGATCTTCGCGAGGGTTTCCGCGGCCGGTTTGAAGAACGTGTATCGGAACTGGGCCGCAAGTTCGTCGGCATTCGCAAGGTGCCAGGAGGGCATGCTGATCTGAGGCCTGTTGTGATCCGCGAAGAGGGTAGCAGCTCGCTTTCAGGGCGAATCGTCAGTTCAGAACTCGCTGCCGCAAAGAAAAAGCCCCATCCGCTTGCGCGAATGAGGCTTTGATTTGGCTCCCCGACCTGGGCTCGAACCAGGGACCTACGGATTAACAGTCCGGCGCTCTACCGACTGAGCTATCGAGGAAAAGTTCTATGTCGGCATGACAAGCGGTTGCGTCATGCGTCTTGGGTTTCTGTTGGCTCCCCGACCTGGGCTCGAACCAGGGACCTACGGATTAACAGTCCGGCGCTCTACCGACTGAGCTATCGAGGAACAGAGCCCGTGACTATAGCAGTTTTTTCAAGAGTCTCAGAGTCGGACCTCGAGACTCGTGCGGAAAGTCCGCGGCGCGAGGGGGTAGAGGTAGCTGTGCTCGTACTGCCAGGGCGACTCGCGCCAAGCGCGGCGGTTGGTCAGGTTGTCCACGCCGGCGCGCCAGATCCAGCTCTGATTGCCCACGTTTTGCAGATAGCGCAGGCCGGCATCGGCCACCGTCCAGGCGGGCACAGAGACGCTGTTGTCGGGCGTGGCAAAGCGGCTGCCCTCGTAGCGGACACCGAGCTGGGCCTGCAGCCCGGGCAGCAGGTCCTGGCGCACATGGGCCTTCAGCGTGGTCTCGGGCACATTGGGCGGCAGCTTGCCGTTGAGGCTGGCGTCGATGCTGCCTTCGCGGCGCGCCTGCAGGCGCATGGCGCTAGCGAACAGGCCGCCGCCGCTCCACTTCAGGTCGGCGCTGGCCTCGATGCCGCGATGGCGGGCATAGCCGTCGGCGCGGTGTTCGCAGCTCAGGTCGACGTCGCAGCTGCCGATGTCGCGCCACAGCGGGCGGCGGATGTCGAAGGCCGTCAGCGAGCCTTCGACACGCTGGGTGCCGGTCTTCAGGCCGATCTCGGTCTGGCGGCTCTTCAGCGCGGGCAGGGCCTGGCCGGCATTGACGTAACGGGCGCGGTTGGGCGTGACTTCACTTTCAACGCCCTCGCCCCAGCTCGCATAGACCAGCCAGTCGCTGGCGATGGCGTGGCTGAGCGCGATCCACGGCGTGGTGACGCCCTGCGAATAGTCGGTGCGCCGGCCACCATCCGTGCGCACGCTCTCGCGGTGCAGACGCGTGTAGCGAGCGCCCAGCCAGGCGGTGGTGCCGGCGCCGAGGTCCACGCGGTCGCGCAGATAGAGCTCGTTGCTGCGCTCGTCGCGGTTGGTGTTTTCGTCGGTCAGGTCGGGCTGGGCCGCGGTGACGGCGCTGCCGTCGATATTGCCGGTGCCGGCGTAGTTGTAGGCCTGGCGCTGGAAGCGGCTCTTGAACTGGCTCGTCAGCCCGCCGACGGTGAGGTCATGGCGCATGCCGGCGAGCTGCACGGGGCCGGTCGCGGAGATGTCCAGGGCCGTCGTGTCGCGATGCTCGTTCTCGCTGCGGAAGTCGTAGAGGTCGTAGCTGCCATCGGGGCAGAAGCGGTCGGCGTAGTAGTCGCCATTGGCGGCGCTGCAGCCATAGGCATAGGCCAGGCGGTCGTCGGTGCGCAGGCGCTGGATGCCGAGGATGGCTTGGGCGCGCCAGTCGCCGGAGAGCTTCTGCTGCACGCGCAGCGAGGCGTGCGTGTTGTTGAAGACAACCGGCAGGCTCCAGGGCTGGTTGTTCAGGTTCAGGTTGGGGTCGACGCTCTTGGCATCGGGCAGGCGGTCGCCGAGCAGGCTGAAGCCCTGCTGGCTGGGCTGGCTCTGGCGGTTGAACTCGACTTCGGCCTCGACCAGGGTGTCAGCGCTGATGCGCCAGTCGGTGGCGACGGCCAGCGTGTGCGAGCGGCCCTTGCTGTCGCGCAGCGTCGGGTCCAGACGAGCAGCGGCCACGTTGACGCGCAGGCCGAACTCGCGGTTGGCACCGAAGCGCTGCGAGTGGTCGAGGCTGGCCTGCACCGTGCCGCCCTGGATGGCCTCCAGCATCAGCGCCGTGCCGTCTTCGGCCAGCGGGCGCTTGACGACGAAGTTGACGATGCCGGCCGGCGAGCTGGTGCCGGCCTGCATGCCCGAGCTGCCCTTGAGCACCTCGATGCCCGACTTGTTGACCAGCGACAGCGCGGTCTCGCCGCTGATGGGCAGGCCGTCGCGGCGCAGGTTGAAGCGGTTGTCGAGGTCGAAGCCGCGTATCTTCAGCTGCGACCAGTAGCCCACGGCGTTGTAGGCGTCGGAGACGGAAGCATCGAGCTTGGTGATGCCCGAGAGCTGGCTGATACCGAGGTCGTCCAGGCGCTCGGCCGACAGACTCAGGGCCTGCATCGGCAGCTTGGCCGGCGGGTCGTTGAAGCCCGACAGGCTGGGCACGGCCTCGGTGGCCTTGCCGGTCACGCTGACCTGGGGCAGGGACTGAGCCGAAGCGAGATGCGACGCCAGCAGCGCCGTGGCGGCTGCGATGGAGGAAAGAGAAAGAAGTCGTGCCATCGGAATGCAAAGCGATGGCAGGTCGGCAAACGACAGAGCTCAGGGGCGGGAGACGAAGATTCGGCCTGGGCGTTCAGCGTGCTTCCCTGCGCGAGGATTACCTCAGTCAGGTTCAAAGGGACTGTCTCAGTCGCGCGCCGCCTTGGCAGGCGCAACACCCCTAGCGAAACGCCTGGTTGCCCAGGCGCGGTGTGGATTCTAGTCGCGGGCCTGTTTCAGGCCTCAGCTGCGCTGTTGCGCGTCCATCTTGGCGCGCAGCTTGTCTTCCTGTGCCTGCAATTCGGGCGTGAACGTCTCGCCGAAGTCTTCCGCCTCATAAAACGGACGGATCTCGATCTCGCTGTCGCCGGGCATCGGGTTGGGGCAGCGCTTGACCCAGTCGACGGCCGCATCCATCGATGTGACGTTCCAGATCCAGAAGCCCGCGATCTGGTCGTTGGGCGCACCGAAGGGACCGTCGATGACGGCGCGGTCCGGGCCGGAGAACCGCACGCGCTTGCCGGCGGACGTCGGCTTCAAGCCATCGCCGCTTTGCATGACACCGGCCTTCACCAGTTCCTCATTGAACGCGCCCATGGCGGCGAATTCTTCGGTGCTGGGCAGGCGGCCCGCTTCGGAATCGGCAGTGGCTTTCACGATCACCATGACGCGCATTTCAGTCTCCTTGACGGTGGCGGTGGGGCAGGGACGATGAGCGAGCATGCCCGGTTTGGACGGCAGCGGATGTAGGAAAGCCGCCCGTGAGCGGTTGGGCAGGCGGTTTCGAAACGGCCGGGCCGCGGCGTGAGCTCGCCGATACTTCCACCTCGTCTCAAAGCTAGGCGCGCTCGTGGTTCAGCCTGTCAACGTGAACGTCCCTGCGGCGTTCTGCCCGGACATGTGAGCGGCGCATGGCCGTCGAAGGAGGAAGCTATGGGACTGATTCACGCGCTGCGCTTGGGCTTCAAGGCAGGCGCGCTGGCTGCTCTGCTGGGCGAAGGAGGCGCCGTTCACGCCGACCCCTTGCGATGCAACGACACCAGCATCAACGAAGGCGATGCCAAGGTGTGGTTGATCCGGTCGTGCGGGCAGCCCACGGTCTCGGACTCGTACTGCGCCCGGATCCCGCAGCCGCTTCCTGCGCAATACGGCTATCCGACCTATCAGCAGGTTCAGCCGGTTCAACAGGTTCAACCGGTGTGCGTGGTGACGGAGGAGTGGCTGTACGACCGCGGGCCGGGAAATCTCGTCGCGGTGGTGCGGATTCGCGAGGGCAAGATCATCTCGATCCGCTACGGCGAGCATGGGCGGTCCGAGCCCCGCTAGCCAGCCTGCTGGGGAAGCCAGGCCTCAGTCGAACACTGGCGACTCCACGCCCAGCACCTTGTGCAGCTTGGGGCTGGTCGTCGTGTACTGCAGGTGCACGCGCTTGTCCGGGAAGACGTAGGGCGCCGCGCCGAAAGCGGCCAGCGCGCATTCGTGGAAGCCGGAGAGGATGAGCTTCTTCTTGCCCGGATAGGTGTTCACGTCGCCGACGGCAAAGATGCCCGGCACGCTGGTCTCGAACTTCTCGGTGTCGACGACGATCTGCTTGCGCTCCAGGGCCAAGCCCCATTCGGCAATGGGCCCAAGCTTGGGGCTGAGGCCGAAGAAGGCCAGCACCTGGTCGCAGGGCACCACACGCGTGATGCCGTCGTTGCCGGCGATCTTCAGCCCGGTGAGTTGGCCATCCGCCTCGGTGATGCCCACGGTCTGGCCGACGATGAACTGCATCTCGTGGGCGTCGCAAAGCTCATGCATCTTGGCAACGCTGGCGGGCGCGGCGCGGAAGCCATCCCTGCGGTGCACGAGGATGACGCTCTCGGCCTTGTGCGGGTTGCCGTCAGGGTTGGCGGCACAGAAGTTCAGCGCCCAGTCCAGGGCCGAGTCGCCGCCGCCGATGATGAGCAGGTTCTTGCCGGCAAACTGGTTGGGCGCCTTGACGCGGTAGTGGACCTGGGTGGCCTCGTAAGGCTCGACGCCTTCGACCTTCAGCGTGCGCGGCTGGAAGCTGCCGACGCCGCCGGCGATGAAGACCGTCTTGGTGACGAACTGCGTGCCCTTGTTGGTCTCGACGATGAAGCCGCCATCCTCGAGCTTCTGCACGACGGTGACTTCCTGGCCCAGGTGGAAGGTCGCGCCGAAGGGCTCGATCTGCTTGAGCAGGTTGTCGGTCAGCTCCTTGCCGGTGCACACGGGCACGGCCGGGATGTCGTAGATGGGCTTGTCGGGATACAGCTCGATGCACTGGCCACCGGGGTAGGCCAGGCTGTCGATGATGTGAGCCTTGATCTCCAGCAGGCCCAGCTCGAAGACCTGGAAGAGCCCGACCGGCCCGGCACCGACGATGACGGCGTCGGTGTGGGTGGCATCGGGCCTGATCGCTACGGCTGCCTGCATAGGAAAGGAAAAGCGATCAGCGGATCAGCTCGGGCAGCTTGCCCGTCTTGTCTTTCCACTCGTCGGCGTCCGGCAGGGCGGGCTTGCGCTTGGTGATGCTGGGCCAGCCCTTGGCGAGGTCGGCGTTGATCTTGATCATGTGGATCTGATCGCCCGGCACATCCTCCTCCGGCATGATCGCGTTGACCGGGCACTCGGGGATGCACACGGCGCAATCGATGCACTCATCGGGGTCGATGGTCAGGAAGTTGGGGCCTTCGCGGAAGCAGTCCACCGGGCAGACGTCGACGCAGTCGGTGTATTTGCAGCGGATGCAGGCTTCGGTGACGACGTGGGTCATGGGCAGCTCTGAGAAGTAAGGGGCGCCTTAGATGGGCAATGTTTCAGGCGAAACGATGATTTTAGCGGCGGGCAGGTTTTGATCCTGCGCCGCGACGGGACTGGCACCTGTCCCCACCGTGACGACCGTGGGGCGGCCGCGATGCAGCAGCGCGGCGTGGGCGAGATCGGCCAAGGCGTGCTCGCTGGTGATGGCGTCGGCGCAGCCGGCGCGGCTGACGACCAGCGTCGGCGTGTCAGCGGGCCAGCCCGATGCCAGCAGCTGGCGGCCCAGGGCAGCCAATTGGCGCCCCGCCATGTAGAAGACCTCGGTGTCGGCCGAGCGGGCGGCGCGCAGTTCGCCGGCCTCGGTCATGGCCGTCGTCATGCTGACGCTGCGACCACGGCCGCGGCGGGTCAGCGGGCGTTGGGCCTGGGCGGCGGCGGCCAGAGCAGCGGTGACGCCGGGGACGACTTCGCTGGCAATGCCGGCCTCGGCCAAAGCGATCAGCTCTTCCTCCAGGCGACCGAAGACGCTGGCGTCGCCACCCTTGAGGCGCACGACAAGAGCGTGCTCCCGGGCGGCCTTGACGAGCAGCGCATTGATCTCGGTCTGCTTGGCCGAATGCTCGAAGCCGCGCTTGCCGACCGAGATCCAGCGGGCATTTGGGGCGAGTTCGCGCAAGGCCGGATCGGCCAGCGCATCGGCGAGCACGACGTCGGCCTCCGACAGCGCCCGTGCGCCGCGCAGCGTGATCAGGTCGGCGGCGCCGGGGCCGGCGCTGACGAAGATCACTTTGGCGGCAGACATCACCAGGCCTCTTCCGCCGGCGCGGCGGCTTGCACGTCCACCAGCAGCGCGCCGCTGGTGCGGTGGCTGGCGGGGTCGACGACGATCAGCGCACCACCGACGCGGTTGTCCACGAAGGGCTCGACGGGCAGCTCATGCTGCACCTCCATCTGCACGCGGCCGATGGTGTTGACGGGCAGCTCGTGCGCGTCCTGCGGTTGCAGGGTGTTGATGTCCAGCACCGAGGCTATGGCCGAGATGCGGGCCTGCACCCAGCGGTTGCCATGGCGCACCCAGTATTTGCGGCCGGGCTTGGCGGCTTCGGTGTCCAGCCAGGCCAGGGTCGCCGGGAAGGTCTTGGTCTGCGATGCCGAGCCGGGCGTGACGATCCAGTCGCCGCGGCTGACGTCGAGCTGGCGGTCCAGCACCAGACCGGCCGAGTCGCCGGCCTCGGCGCTGGGCACGGTCTCGCCGGCCAGGCGCACTTCGGACACGACGGCGGTCTGCTTGGACGGCAGCACCTCGATGGTGTCCCCGGCCTTCACGGCGCCATGGGCGATGCGGCCCCACAGCACGCGCGGCTGCACGCCGGTGCCCTTGGACTGGTAAGCGTCCTTCTGTACGTATTGCACGGGCAGGCTCAGCGGTGCGTCGGCGCGTTCGCTCAGCGTGGGCAGGCGCTCCAGCACCTGCAGCAGGCTCTCGCCGTTCCACCAGGGCGCGTCCAGCGGCTGGGTGACGTTGTCGCCGCGCAGGGCGCTCACCGGCACGGTGGCGGCCACGTTCAGGCCGGCCGCGGCGGCGAACTTGTCCAGCGCCGCCTTGACCTTGGCAAAACCGGCGCCGGCATCGTCGAGCGCGTCGATCTTGTTGATCGCAAACACGATGCTAGGCACGCGCAGCAGCTGGGCCAGCAGAGAGTGGCGGCGGGTCTGCGGCAGCAGCACGACCTCGTCCTGCGTCAGGTCCAGCTTGGTGATGTCCACCAGCACGACGGCGGCATCAGAGCCAGCGGCGGCCGTGACCATGTTGCGGGTGTACTGCTCATGGCCGGGGGCGTCGGCAATGATGAACTTGCGCGTCTTGGTGGCGAAGTAGCGGTAGGCCACGTCGATGGTGATGCCCTGTTCGCGCTCGGCCTCCAGGCCGTCGGTCAGCAGGCTCAGGTCGATGGGGCGGCCGGCGGCGCGGCGCTCCAGCGTGTCGAGCTGGTCGGCGAGGATGGCCTGGCCGTCGAACAGCAGGCGGCCGATCAGCGTGGACTTGCCGTCGTCAACGGAGCCCGCCGTGAGGAATCGCAGCGCCTTCATCAGAAATACCCTTCCTTCTTGCGCTTCTCCATGGAAGCTTCACTGGTGCGGTCGTCCATGCGCGTGGCGCCGCGTTCGCTGACGGTGACGGTCAGCGTCTCGGCCACGACCTCGCTCGCGTTGGCGGCGGGGCTCTCGACCGGGCAGGTGCAGGTCATGTCGCCGACAGTGCGGAAACGCACGGTGGCGGTCTCGACGGTCTCGCCTTCCTCCGGCGGCGTCACGTCGGTCAGAGGAACCAAGAGGCCCTTGCGGCGGATGACCTGGCGCTCGTGGGCGTAGTACATCTGCGGCAGCGGGATGTTCTCGCGGGCGATGTAGAGCCACACGTCCAGCTCGGTCCAGTTGCTGATGGGGAAGCAGCGGAAATGCTCGCCCGGGCGGATGCGCGTGTTGAACAGCGTCCACAGCTCGGGGCGCTGCTCCTTGGGCTGCCATTGGCCGAAGCTGTCGCGGTGGCTGAAGATGCGCTCCTTGGCGCGCGCCTTCTCCTCGTCGCGGCGGGCGCCGCCGATGAGAGCGTCGAACTTGTGCTCTTCGATGGTCTCCAGCAGCGTCACGGTCTGGTGGCCGTTGCGGCTTTCAAGCGGGTGGCTGAGGCGGATGGTGCCCTTGGCCATACTGTCTTCCAGATGGCCGACGACGAGACGCTCGCCCATGTCCGCCACGCGCTGGTCACGGAAGGTGATGACCTCGGGGAAGTTGTGGCCGGTGTCGATGTGCACCAGCGGGAAGGGCAGCTGGCCCGAGTAGCCGCTCGGGTGGGCCGCGTTCTTCATTTTGAAGGCCTTCTCGGCCAGGCGCAGCACGACGCAGCTGTCCTTGCCGCCGGAGAACAGCAAGGCGGGGCGCTCGAAGCTGGCTGCGACCTCGCGCAGGATGAAGATGGCTTCCTCTTCCAGCGCATCCAGATGGGCGTGGTCGACGTCGGCGATGAGTTGTTCGGGTTTCACAGCAGCATTCATGATTTGGCGTGCAGTCCGCATTCCTTGGTGGAGTCTTCCCACCACCAGCGTCCCGCTCTGAAGTCTTCACCGACCGCGATGGCGCGCGTGCAGGGTGCGCAGCCGATCGAGGGCATGAACTGGTCATGCAGCGGGTTGTACGGCACGGCGTATTTTTCTACATAGGCCCAGACCTCGGCCCACGTCCAGTCGGCGATGGGGCTGATCTTGCGGCGGTTGTTGCCGTCGTGTTCATCAAAGGCCACGTCACCGCGGGCACCGCTCTGTTCGCGGCGCAGGCCGGTGATCCAGGCCGAGCGGCCCTTCAGCATGCGACCCAGCGGCTCCATCTTGCGGATGCCGCAGCAGGCCTTGCGCAGCTCGATGCTCTTGTACATCGCCTCCTCGCCCTCCTTGCGGACGAACTGGATGACGGCGTCGGCCACAGGCTTGAAGACCTCGACCTCGCGGCCATAGCGCTCCTTGATGCGCGGGATCAGGGCCAGCGTCTCGGGGTGCAGCTTGCCGGTGTCCAGCGTCGAGATGGCGATGGGCAGCTGGGTGCGGGCGATCAGGTCGGTGATGACCATGTCTTCCACGCCCAGGCTGCTGCTCTGCACCAGGCCGTCGCCATGCTCGATGCTGGCGTCACGCAGGCGCTGCAGGGCGGCCTCGATCTTGGCGTCCAGGGCCGTTGTCCATTTGGCGTAGAGGCCGATGGCGCCGCCGACCGCCGGCGCAGCGGCCCAGGGCAGGCTGCTGACTTCGTCGCTCATGCTGCGCTCCGCAGGAACCACGGGCGCGTTTCGGCCACGTCGCCTTGGTAGAAGCCGACGGGCTCGAACAGGTCCAGGGCCTTCTGGGCGAAGACGGGAGACTGGTCGCCGCGCAGGATGACTTCGTCGAAGCCGGTGCGGGCCAGCAGCTGCATCATGTCCACCAGCACTTCGCCGCGGGCGCGGATGGCGCCTTTGAACTTCATGCGAATGCGCAGCAGGTGGGCCTGGCTGTAGGCGCGGCCATCGGTCCACTTGGGGAATTCGAGCACGACCAGGGCGATGCGGTGCAGGTCGGGCGCCAGCTCGCGGATGTCCACGTCATTGGGGAACTCGATGCCGACCTTGAGATCGTTCGGCCAGTGGTCCTTGACGGCATGCCATTGCTCCAGCGTGAGCAGGCGGTTCGGCGCCGGATCCGGGTCGGGCTTGGGGCCGTCCTCGCCAACGGCGTGGTGCCAGGTGCAGGTGGTGGCGTTGATGAACTTCATACGGATCAGGCCTTGGCAGTCGAAACACGCACGGCGTTGGCCGCGGTCTTGAACGGATCGAGGCCCAGGCGCTTCACCGCGTCGATGAAGTGCTCGCCACTCAAGCGCTCGCGCTTGAAGGTGTCGATGACGGCGTCGATGGCGTCGGCGATCTCGTCGGCTGCAAAGCTCGGGCCGATGACCTTGCCGGCCACGGTGCCGCCGGCCAACTTCGTGCCGTCACCGCCGCCCAGGGTCAGCTGGTACCACTCGGTGCCGTCCTTGTCGACGCCGAGCACGCCGATATGGCCGCTGTGGTGGTGGCCGCAGGAGTTGATGCAGCCGCTGATGTGCAGGTCCAGTTCGCCCAGGTCCTCGAGTTCGTCGATGTCCTGGTAGCGCTCGGCAATGGTGGCGGCCAGCGGCAGCGAGCGGGCATTGGCCAGGGCGCAGAAGTCGCCGCCGGGGCAGGCGATCTGGTCGGTCAGCAGGCGGGCGTTGGGCGTGGCGAAGCCGGCGGCGCGGGCAGCCTGGAAGAGTTCGGGCAGGTCGGCCGCCTTGACCCAGGGCAGCACCAGGTTCTGGCGGTGCGACACGCGCAACTCGCCATGGCTGAACTGCTCGGCCAGGGCGGCGGCGGTGTCCATCACGTCGGCCGTCGTGTCGCCGGGGGCGATACCGACGCGCTTCAGGCTCAGCGTGACAGCGCGGTAGCCGGCAACGCGGTGGCCGTCGACATTGCGCTTGAGCCAGCGGGCGAAAGCGGGGTCGCTGGTGTCGAGCGTGGGCTCGGCGATGGGCGTCACGCCTTCGGGGTCGACAAAGCAGGCCGCCACGCGGTCCAACTCGGCCTGGGGAATGATCTGCTCGTGGCCGGCCGGGTCGTCGGCCAGGATGCGGGCGAACTCCTCGTTGACGGCGTCGAAGAACTTCTGGCCCTCGGCCTTGACGAGGATCTTGATGCGGGCCTTGTAGAGGTTGTCGCGGCGGCCGGCGAGGTTGTAGCAACGCACGATGGCCTCGATGTAGACGAGGATCTGCGCCCACGGCACGAAGGCGTTGATCTCGGTGCCGGGAATGGGCGTGCGGCCCATGCCACCGCCGACGAAGACCTGGAAGCCGACCTCGCCGGCCGCGTTCTTCTTCAGCTGCAGGCCGATGTCATGCCAGCCGATGGCCGCGCGGTCTTCGGCAGCGCCGCTGACGGCGATCTTGAACTTGCGCGGCAGGTGGGCGAACTCGGGGTGCAGCGTGCTCCACTGGCGCAGGATCTCGGCGTAGGGGCGCGCGTCGACGACTTCATCCGGCGCGATGCCGACAAAGGCGTCGCTGGTGATGTTGCGGATGCAGTTGCCGCTGGTCTGGATGCCGTGCATGTCGACCTCGGCCAGCAGCTCCATGACGGTGGCGCTGTCTTTCAGCGGGATCCAGTTGTATTGCAGGTTCTGGCGCGTCGTGAAGTGGCCATAGCCGCCCTGGCCGGCAAAGGGGCCGTCGGGCTGGCGGTCGTACTCGCGGGCGATGCGCGCCAGCTGGCGCAGCTGGCGGGCTGACAGCTCGCCATAGGGCACGGCCACGCGCAGCATGGGGGCGTGACGCTGGATGTACCAGCCGTTCTGCAGGCGCAGCGCGCGGAAGTCGTCGGTGCTGAGCTGGCCAGCGTAGTGGCGCTCGAGCTGGTCGCGGTATTGCGCGGCGCGGGCGTGGACGAAGCGGCGATCGAAGTCGGTGTACTTGTACATATCAGTGGATGACCTTCCAGCCGGCCATCAGAAGAGAAACGCAGAGCAGGCTGCGGACAACGCCGTCGGGCAGGCGGCGGGTCAATTGGGCGCCCAGCCAGATGCCGGGTAAAGAGCCAATGAGCAGGGAAACGAGCAATTCCCAGTTCACGTTGCCGAGGCTGGCGTGGCCGATGCCAGCCACCAGCGTCAATGGCACCGCGTGGGCAATGTCGGTGCCCACGATGTCGCGGGCCTTCATGCGCGGGTAGATCAGCAGGATCAGCGTCGCACCGATGGCGCCGGCGCCGATGGAGGACAGCGACACCAGCACGCCCAGCAGCAGGCCCAGGGCCACCATCAGCGTCGGCTTGCGCGACTCGGGAATCCAGCGTTCCAGCTTCAGGCCCAGGGGCTGCCAGCTCTGCTTGAAGGCGACGACGACGGCCGTCAGCAGCAGGGCGATGCCCAGAGAAAAGGTCAGCGCCGAGGCCCAGCCCTTGGTGATGCCGGTCAGGTGCATCAGCGCGATGGTGGCGATGGAGGCCGGGATGGAGCCCATCAGCATGCGGCGCACGATGGCCCAGTTGACATGGCCGTGGCGCGCGTGCGCCACCGAGCCGCTCATCTTGGTCAGGGACGCGAACCACAGGTCGGTACCGATGGCGACCGCCGGATTCAGCTTGAAGACGGACAGCAGCAGCGGCGTCATCAGCGAGCCGCCGCCCACGCCGGTAATCCCGACGATGAGGCCGACGCCCAATCCGCTCGCAATCGCAATTCCGTCCAGCACATGCGCTCCAGGGCTAGCCCCATGCCACCCGAGGGCGCGACTCTAGGGAATGTTGCAGTGCCGCAGAACTACATTCTTCTTGGGGCTATATGCCCAAGCTGAATAAGCAACCTCAGTTTGTGGCCAAAACCTTCAGGGCGGCGACCTGTTCAGCGATCCGTATTGGCACCATTTCGGTGCCCTTCAGCATAGCGCGGATGAGGGCGGCGTTCTCTGCCGGCTCACAGGCGGGCGACAGCGGCCAGTCCAGGTCGGCCGTGTCGGCCGGGTGCAGCGGCGCGGTCTGGCCGCCCTGGAAGCCGATCAGATGGGCCTTGCGGCGCAGATGGGCATAGGCCTCGCCCTCGCTGGCGCGCATCAGCAGGGCCCGGCCGCCACCCGTCGTCAGGCCGGGCAGGGCGGCACCCATGCTGTCCAGGTATTCCGGATGGGTCACGGCGACGACGCGAACGCCGCGACCGGCGGGGAAGGGGTCGAGCAGCTTGGCCAGGCTGTGGGAGCTGTTGCGCAGGCCCAGGCGGGGGCGCAGGGCCATCAGGCTGTTCAACCCAGGGTTGAGCATCTGCAAAGGCAGGACGGCGAGTCTGTCGCTTGCCAGCCGCGTCTCGGCGTCGGCCAGCGAAGTGCTGGCGGGCAGGCCCAGGGCGTCCAGCAGCTGGAAGGGGCTGTGGCGGCTGTCGAAGTCGTGCCGGCCGAAGATCAGCACCGGCACGCCTTCTCGAGCCAGCAGCAGGGCCACCAGGGGCATCAGATTGGCCTGCTTGCGGGCGCCGTTGAAGCTGGGCAGCAGCACGGTGCGCGGGCCAGCGGGTGCGGTCAGCGAGGTCGTGCGCGCCTGCATGGCGGCCAAGAAGCCGGCCACCTCATCAGCGCTTTCGCCCTTCACACGCAGTGCGATCAGCATGGCGCCCAGCTCCATGTCCGGCACCTGGCCGTCCAGCATCTCGCCGAAGAGCTCTTCAGCCTGCTCGCGGCTCAGGTCGCGCGCTCCCCGGGCGCCGCGGCCCATTTCCTTGATCAGCGGGGCGTAGTTCATGGCGCCAGTGTAGAAACGACCAAGGCCGCGCGAGGCGGCCTTGGTGGATGACCCGCTCCGCAATCAGAACGCGTAGCTGGCGCCGAGCGTGACCAAGCTCAGCCTGGCTTTGTTCGAGAAGCGGTCGTACCGGTACTCCGTGGTGTTGAAGCCCAGTTCCAAGCGTGTCGATGGACTGACGGCATAGGTCAGGGCCAGGCCGGCATAAGGCTTCGCAACACTTTGGGAATCGGACCCGCTCGTGACCTGAGTGTGGGTCACTTGCACAATGGAGTTCGTGAACTTCACCTGCGCCACGCCAAGACGGAAGTCCAAACCCCAGTCTGCTCCCAGATTCCAGCTATAGCGAGCACCCAGCGTGAGCGCCTTCGCCTGGAATCGGACGTAATCCAAAACCAAGTTTTCGGGAACGCTGGCTGGAGAAGCAATATCGTTGTCGTCGCTTTTGCCGAAATCGACGTAACCGGCTTCCACACTCAAACCGTTGCCGAAACTGTAGCCGCCAGTCAGCTTCGCGCCGGTCTGGCGACACGAACCTATGCAGTTGTGCACGCGCGACTGGCCGGCGGCGACGCCAGCGTAAAACTGCGCCTGGGCGGACGCGGCGCTGACCATCGCGGCCAGTGCGATGACATGCTTTGTGTTCATCGTGAGGCCTTGGCTCGGGAATCAGAACGCGAAGGTCGCGCCGAGCGAGATCAGGCGCACGTTGCCCGTCTGTCCCTCGAAATGCGCTTTGGTGGAATCCACGCCCAGCTCGAGCTTGATACGGTTGCTGACGGCATAGCTCACGGCGACGCCGGCAACCAGCTGGGTCTCGCTCTCGGACGCGGAGCCCTGTTGCGGGCCGTCGATCAGGTCGGCCCGGACCTTCACCTGTGCGACGCCGAGGCGAACGACCATGCCCCAGTCGCTGGCCAGGGGCAGCGAATAGGCGCCACCCAGCACGAAGGCCGAGGGCTTGAGTCTGATGGAGCTGGCGGCGTTGCCAACGTGGGCCTTGCCGAAGTTGATGTAGCTGCCCTCGAGGCTGAAGCCATTGCCGAAGCTGTAGCCGCCCATCAGCTTGCGGCCGTTATCGCTGCTGTCGCAGATCGTGGTGCCGGTGCAGTCGACGTTCAAATGAGTCGAACCCGCAGCGGCGCCAATGTAGAACGCGCTTGGGTTGGGTTCAGCGGCTTGAGCGGTAGCAGCGCCGAACAACGCGGCGACCACGAAGGCATATTTCTTCATGAGAGATTCCCTGTATTGCAAGGGCGGGCCGGCGTGTGGCCGGCCCGCCTGCCTCCTCGAGGCGGCACGCATGCTAACGGTGCTGTGCGTGCTGCTTCGGGTCGGCTGTCCTGGGAATCAGGCTCAAGTGAAAAAGCCCGTTATTGGATAGCGCTTTCAGGCGTCAGAACGCCATGCGGGCACCCACGGAAACCATGCGAACGTTGGTGCGTTCGCCTTGCAGCTCTGCGCGCGTTGCGTCCACGCCCAGTTCCACGCGGGCATTCGGCGTCAGCGCATAGTTGACGGCCAGGCCGGCGATGGGCTGCGTCGTGCTGTCGCGGGTCGAGCCTGTCAGCACGCCGACTTCGGCATTGGCCTTGGTGCGCACGCGGGCCACACCCAGGCGGCCGACCAGGCCCACGTCCGGACTGAGGTTGGCCGTGTAGGCGCCGCTCACGGACAGCGCTTCCGGCCTGCCGGTCAAGCCGACGGCGCCTTGCGACGCGTGGAATTTGCCGAAATTGGTATAGCCGCCTTCGATGGCAAAGCCATTGCCGTAGGCGTGGCCGAACATGATCTTGCCGCCGGCGGCGTTGCGATCGCAGCTCTGCACGCCGGTGCAGTCGACGTTCAGATGTCCTTGGCCGATCGACGCGAGGCCGTAGTTGTGTTCGGCATTGCTGCCGGAGCGGTTGGACTGGGCCTGGGCACCGGCGGCCAGGGCGAGGGCGGCAAGACTGAGGGCGATCTTTCTCATGGGTACTGCTTTCATTCGAACTTCATCCATCGGAGCGCAATGGCCGGGTGAGGCCGCTGCGGCGATACGCGACGCGGTCGTCGCTGCGCTCATCCTCTGTGCCTCGCAAGCCCGCACCTGTAGGACTTGGACACCCTGGGGCGACGGAGAGGTTCGCCGTGGCCAGACCGCGGCGTAACGACAGGCAAGTTCCTCGCGGGACGGGGATACTGGTGCAACGCCGCTGCCATTCGGGTCTCATGCCGCACATCAAGCCCAAGACGCTTTACATCACGCTGAGCTTTCTGATGGTGGGCCTGGTGGCGCTGGTGTACGGCGTGCTGCTGCTGCACGAGCGCTCGCGCAGCGACGCGCTGATGCTTCAGCAGGCCGGCGCGGCGGCCAAGCGCATCGGCCGCGAGGCGGCGGCGGCCGTCGAGACCGAGCTGAGGCCGGCGCGTGTCAGCGTGGCCTTGCTGGCCACCGGCGCCCTGGGCCGGGCCGGCAGTGAGGCCGAGCGCCTGGCGGCCCTGCCGCAGATGGCCGCGGCCCTGCGCGTCAATGCCTCGGTCTCAGCCGTCTACGCGGGCACGACCGGTGGTTCCTTCGTGCTGCTGCGCCGCCTGGGCGACGCAGCCACGCGCAAGCGCATGGACGCGCCGGCCGAGGCCGCCTTCGGGCTGCAGAGCGTGAACCGCGACGGTGGCTCAGCCCCGCGGGGCAGCTATCGCTTCTATGACGCGAATCTGCGCGAGCTGCAGCAGCGCGATCGCCCGGAGTACGACTTCGATCCGCGCACCCGGCCCTGGTTCGCATTGGCCAGCCAGGCCGGCGAGGGCAGGCTGGTGCAATCGGCGCCCTACCGCTTCTTCACGACGGGCGAGCCCGGCGTCACCCTCGCCCAGGCCCATGGCGGCGCCATCGTCGGCGCCGACGTCAGCCTCAAGGCCTTGAGCGACATGCTGAGCAAGCCCCAGATCAGCCGCTCGGCCGAGCTGCTGATCGCGACCCAGGGCGGCGAGATGCTGGCTGAAGCCCGGCGCGAGAAAGGCGCGGCTCTGAAGGATGCACCAGGCCTGCCGCGCGTGGTCGAGGCCGCCTCCCCGCTGATGCGCGAGCTGTGGCAGCGTCGCGATGAGGCGGGTCATCTCGCGCCTGTGCAGCCCATTGAAGGCCGTGAGTGGGTCAGCCATGCGCTGCCGCTGCAGGGCGCCGTCGACGCCGGCGCGCCCTTGGTGCTGCTGATGTCCGCGCCGCGCGACGAGTTGCAGGCCTTCCAGCTCGAGAGCCGCCGCCACAGCTTCTACATCTCGCTGGCCTTGATGCTGCTGCTGCTGCCTCTGGTGCATCTGCTGGCCGACCGCGTGTCGCGGCCGCTGCGCCACCTGGCCCGCCAGGCCGAGGCCATCGAACGTTTCGAGTTCGATGGCCCCGACCCCCAGCGCAGCCTGATCCGCGAGGTCGACCGCCTGGCCATCGCGATGACGGCCATGAAGCATTCGCTGCGGCGCTTTCTGGACATCAGCGATGCACTGAGCGCCGAGCGTGATTTCGACACCCTGCTCGACCTCATCCTGCGCGAGACCATCGCCGTGGCTGGCGCCAGCGGCGGCTCCATCCACCTGCTGTCGGCCGACGGCCTGACGCTGGAGCCGGCGGCCTCGCGCATCGGTGGCGAGACCTCGTCGCGTCGCGGCCTGACCTGGCAGGTCGACGCCGCCGACAGCGTCGCCGCGCCTGTGCATGCCCTGCGCGCCAACGGGCCGGTTGAAGTCGACCTGAGCTGGGACGACCCGGTCCATCTGGCCGCCTACGAGCGGCTGTTCGCGGGCCTGGGAGCCTCTCACATGCGGCTGCTGTCCATGCCGCTGAAGAACAGCCAGCACGAGACCATCGGCACGCTGACGCTGACCTTCCCGCGCGCGGCAGAGCGGCCTTTCGAGCCGCTGGGCACGGCCCGCGTGGCCTTTGTCAGCGCGTTGTCGGGCACGGCCGCCGTGGCCATCGACAACCAGTTGCTGCTGCGCGCCCGCAAGGAATTGCTGGAGAGCTTCATCCAGCTCGTCGCCGGCGCCATCGACGCCAAAAGCCCCTACACCGGTGGTCACTGCCAGCGCGTGCCCGAGCTGACCAAGATGCTGGCCCAGGCCGCCTGCGAGGCGAAGGATGGCCCGTATGCCGGCTTCACGATGGATGCCGACCAGTGGGAGGCCCTGCACATCGCGGCCTGGCTGCACGATTGCGGCAAGGTCACGACGCCGGAATACGTCGTCGACAAGGCCACCAAGCTCGAGACCCTCTACAACCGTGTGCACGAGATCCGCACCCGCTTCGAGGTGCTCAAGCGCGATGTGCTGATCGATAAGCTGGAGGCCGAGCTGGGCGAGGTAGGCGTGCAGCGGGCCCGCGCCGCGGCGTCAGGGCCGCAGGCCGAGCTGGACGCCGACTACGCCTTTGTCGCGGCCAGCAAATGTGGGCGGTGAGACCCTCGATGCCGCGGCTGTCGCCCGGTTGCGCAGCATCGGCGAGAAGCGCTGGTCGCGCACCTTGGACGACAGCCTGGGCCTGTCCATCGACGAGCTGCGCCGCCAACCCAAGCCGCGGCCGCCGCTGCCGGCCACGGAGCGCCTGCTGCAGGACCGGCCGGAGCACATCCTGTCGCGGCCGGCTGACGACCAGCTGGGTGATGACAACCGCTGGGGCTTCAAGCTCAGACAGCCCGAGTACCTCTATCACCGCGGCGAGCTGCACAACCTGGCGATCGCGCGCGGCACGCTGACGGACGAGGAGCGCTACAAGATCAACGACCACATCGTGCAGACGCTGAAGATGCTGCACGAGCTGCCTTTCCCCAAGCATCTGCAGGATGTGCCCGAGATCGCCGGCGGCCACCACGAGCGCATGGACGGCAAGGGCTACCCGCGCGGACTGATCGGCGAGCAGATGAGCCCGCAGGCCCGCATGATGGCCGTGGCCGACGTCTTCGAGGCGCTGACGGCCGACGACCGGCCCTACAAGCCCGGCAAGCGTCTGTCGGAGGCCCTGTCCATCATGCGGCGCATGGTGGGCGAGGGCCATCTCGACCCCGACCTGTTCACGCTTTTCCTGCGTTCCGGCGTCTGCCTGGCCTATGCGCGGCGCTTCATGGCAGAGCCGCTCATCGACGTGGCGGACGTCGAGGCCTATCTGCCCTGATTCAGGCGGCCTGCAGCTGGCCGCTGAGGCGCAGCTCGCCGAACAGGTCCTTGGGATCGGCCATGCTGGGGATCAGGTCCAGCGGCGCGCCCAGGCCCAGCTGGCGGGCCAGCTCGTGCAGCAGGCGCAGCGCGGAGAAGTCCTCCAGCGCGAAGCCCACCGAATCGAACACGGTGACCTGGGCATCGCTTTCGCGGCCCGCGGCTTCGCCGGCCAGCACGCGCCAGAACTCGGTGACCGGGAAGTCGGCCGGCATCTGCTGCATGTCGCCCTCGATGCGCGACTGCGGCTCGAACTCGCAGATGACGCGGGCCATCTCGAGCACGCCGCGATGCAGCTCGGTCTTGCCGGGGCAGTCGCCGCCGACGCCGTTGATGTGCATGCCGGGCTCGATCAGATCCGGCGTCAGGATGGTGGCGTTGGTCTTGTCGGCGGTGACGGTGGTGACGATGTCGGCACCCTTGACGGCCTCGGCGATGGAGGCGCAGACGGTCAGCGTCAGGCCCGGCGTGGCCTGCAGATGGCGCACCAGCTTGGCTGTGGCGGCGGGGTCGATGTCGTAGAGGCGCAGCTCGCGGATGCCGAGCAAGTGGTGGAAGGCCAGGGCCTGGAACTCGCTCTGGGCACCGTTGCCGATCAGGGCCATCACGCGGCTGTCGGGGCGGGCCAGGCGCTTGGCCACCATGACGGAGGTGGCGGCGGTGCGCATGGCGGTGGTCAGGGTCAGCTCGGAGAGCAGGGCGGGCGAGCCGGTCGCCACGTCGGCGAGCACACCGAAAGCCATCACGGTCGGCAGACCGAAGCGATGGTTTTTGGGGTGGCCGTTGACGTATTTGAAGCTGTAGAGGCTGGCGTCGGCGATGGGCATCAGCTCGATGACGCCGTCGGCCGAATGGGCGGCGACGCGGGGCGTTTTGTCGAATTCGGCCCACCGCAGGTAGTCGGATTCGAGGTTGACGACGAGGCGGCGAAGTAAATCGGGAAGTCCGACGCGCTGCACGATTCGGGCGACGTCTTGGGTGGTGAGGACGGTGGTCACGAGGGTCTCCGGGAGTTGTTGAAGCGATTCTTCCGAGGCGGCGTGCCAAACAGAAGCGCAACTCCTGATCAGTAATGCATGCCAATTTGGCAAAATGGCAGTGGAAATTGCCAATTTGCTCAAAATGGACGCTCTCGACCAGCAACTCCTCGCCCTGCTGCGCACCGATGCGCGGGCCAGCGTCGCCTTGCTGGCGGCCAAGCTCAAGGTGTCACGCGGCACCGTCACCAACCGCATCGCGCGGCTGGAGGACAGCGGCGTCATCACCGGCTACACCGTGCGTCTGCGGCCCGACTCGGTGCCCGACGAGATCACGGCCTGGATGAGCATCACGGTGGAGGGCAATCGCACCCGCGAGGTGGTGTCTATCCTGCTGGGCGAACCCGGCATCACCGGTCTGTTCGACACCAATGGCCGCTGGGACCTGCTGGCCGAGATCCGCAGCTCCAGCCTGCAGGAGCTGGCCGACGTGCTGGAGCGGGTGCGCCTCATCAAGGGCATCGCCGGCACCGAGACCTCCATCCATCTGCAAAGCTACAAGCTCGGCTGAGGCCGGGGGCCTGCCCTCGGGTATCGTGCGGCGCGTTTCTCCGTTTTTGACATGACTCCTGTTCTTCTTCGTCGCGCCGGACTTGCCGCCATGGTTGCCGTTCTGGCTGGTTGCTCGGTGCTGCCGAGCCAACCGACCCAGCCTCCGGTGCCGCCGCCGGTGCAGCCCGATCCGCAGCCGCCCGTCATCAAGCCGGCACCCAAGCCTCCGCGCATCGGCCTGGCCCTGGGCGGTGGCGCCGCGCGCGGCTTTGCGCATATCGGCGTCATCCAGGTGTTCGAGGAGAACGGCATCAAGGTCGACCTCGTCGCCGGTACGTCGGCGGGCAGCCTGGTCGCGGCCCTCTACGCCTCGGGCAAGAACGGCAAGGAGATGCAGACACTGTCCGACACCATGGACGAGGGCGCCATCACCGACTGGTCCTTCCCGCTGCGCGGGCTGATCCGCGGCGAGGCGCTGGCGCGCTTCATCCGCGACAAGACCGGCGGCAAGAACATCGAGCAGATGAGCCTGCCGCTGGGCATCGTCGCGACCGACCTGTCCGATGGTTCGTCCATCCTGTTCCGCAGCGGCGACACCGGCACGGCCGTGCGTGCGTCGAGCGCCGTGCCTGCCGTCTTCCAGCCGGTGCGCATCGGCCAGCGCGAGTTCGTCGACGGCGGCCTGGTGTCGCCGGTGCCGGTGCGCTTTGCCAAGGAGATGGGCGCCACCCTCGTCGTCGCGGTGGACATCACGTCGCCGCCCGAGAAGGACCCGCCTGGCGACGCCTTCCGCATGCTGATGCAGACCTTCTCCATCATGGGCCGCAGCATCAACATGTTCGAGCTGAGGGACGCCGACGTCGTCATCCGGCCCAAGCTCGACAATGTGGGCAGTGCCGACTTCACGGCGCGGCGCCGGGCGGTGCAGGCCGGCCGCGAAGCCGCGCAAGCCATCTTGCCCATCTTGCGGCAACGCATCGCCGAAAAGACTCGCTGATGAAGCCCCTCGTCCAAGGAATACCTTGGCCGGTCCCCCGAGGGGACGGTGATGCTTGCGGCGTCGAGCCGCAAGCACATCACCAGAGCGGGCCGGCTAGGGAGCGGCCCGGCGCTCGGCCCGCGGCGGTGCACCACGGCCGCGAATACGCAATGGGTCGCTGAAATGGATACCACCGAGACGCCGCTGTTCCCGCTACGCTCGGTGTTCTTTCCCGGCGGACATCTGTCGCTGCGCATCTTCGAGCCGCGCTATCTGGACATGGTGCAGCGCTGCCATGCCCGTGGTGAGCCCTTCGGCATCGTCGCCCTGACCTCGGGCGAAGAAGTACGCCGCCGCGAAGGAGAGGGCTTCCAGACCGAGGCCTTCCACGACATCGGTACCTTGGCGCATGTCGAGCATTTCGAGCAGGTCCAGGCCGGCCTCATCCAGATCCGCACGAAAGGCAGGCAGCGCTTTCGGGTGCTGGGCTCGCGCTGTCTCAGCCATGGCCTTTGGGTCGGTCGGCTGGAAATGTTGCCTGACGACCAGGCCGTGCCGGTGCCCGACGACCTGCGCCCCGCGGCGCGGCAGTTGCAGGACCTGGTGGCCGGCTGGACGACGCGAGCCGCGCTGGAGGACCTGCCGGTGCAGCCGCCCTATGAATGGGAAGACGCCGGCTGGCTGGCCAACCGCTGGGCCGAGCTGCTGCCCATGCCGGTCGAGGCGCGTCAGCGGCTGATGACGATGGACAACCCCTTGCTGAGGCTGGAGCTGGTCGTCGACCGGCTCGACACGATCACCGGTTCAGCCAATCGGTAAGTGTCTTCAGCACCTGAGCCTTCTCGGGCTCGTTGAAGATCTCGTGGAAGAGGCCGGACCAGGGTTGGGTCGCGACGACATTGGCCGGTGCGGCGGCCGCAAAGGCCTCGCTGCCACGCGGGGCCACGCAGCGGTCGGCGCCGGCCCACATCAGCAGCGTCTGCAACTTCCAGCGCGGCGCGTCGCCGATGGCGCGGGCGCCGCCATCGACGATGAAGTTCGTCAGCCGTGCCGTGATGCGGTCGTGGACCAGAGGATCGGTCGCATAGGCCTTCACGACGGCCGGGTCGCGGCTGATCCACTCCGGCTTGAGACCGTTGCCGACGGCCAGGCCCGGGAAGAGGGAACTGGCCACGGCCAGCAGCAGCTTCTGGAAGCCCGACAGGCCGGGGTCCAGGGCGGGCGATGACAGCACCAGGCCGTCCAGAGGCCGGCTCCAGGCGGCGGGCTTGCTCGTCAGCGCCTCCGCGGCAAAGCGCGCGGCGATCAGGCCACCCATGCTGTGGCCCAGCAGCACGAAGCGCTTGCCGGGCTGGCGCACGGCGTCGATGACGCGGGCCGTGTCGCGCAGCAGCGCGTCGTGGTCGGGGATGTCGCCCTTGCGGCCCTCGCTGTGGCCATGGCCGCGGTGGTCCCAGCCATGCACATCCCAGCCGGCCGCGTTCAGCGCGGCGGCCACATGGGCATAGCGCTCGATGTACTCGCCCAGGCCATGGCAGATCAGGACCTGTCCTCGCGAAGCCGCCGGCGCGGGCCAGTGGCGCAAGTTGAGCTTGAGGCCGTCGTCGGTCGTCGTGGTCGTCATCGCGTCGGGGGTGAGGAGGTGGCGTCGGGGCGCAAGTTTGCCCCAGCCTCCTCCGATTCCCGTCGCGAACCCAACACTCTTGCGTAGGCCCAGGTGAATTCGGCGCCGACGAGCAGGATCTGGGCCGAGAAATACACCCACACCAGCAAGGCCACGACCGAGGCCGCCGCCCCAAAGCCCGATACGACGCCGCTGCGCTGCAGATAGGCGCCGATGCCAAAGCGGCCCAGAGCGAACAGGCCGGCCGTGACGAAGGCGCCCAGCAGCACGTCGCGCCACGCAACGTGCACGCGCGGCATCCACTTGAAGATCAGCGCGAAGACGGCCACCACCAGACCCTGGCTGAAGACGGTGTTGGCCACGGCCGCGATGCGCAGCCAGTCGCCGAACCAGGGCTGCCACCAGGTCTGGGCGGCCGACATCATGGCGTCCAGCAGCAGCGACACCAGCAGCAGAAAGCTCAGACCGAAGATCAGGCCGAAGCTCAGCAGCCGCGCGCGCAGCCAGTTCAGCCAGCCCTGCACCGGCCGGGCGGGCACGCGCCAGATGGTGTCCAGCGCGTCCTGCAGCTCGGCGAACATGGTCGTCGCGCCGACCAGCATCAGGCCCAGGCCGACGACGGTGCTGAGCCAGCCGCCGGCCGGCCAGGAGACCGTCTTCAGCATGCTTTCCACGGTCGATCCCGTCGAGGGGCCGAGCAGTTCGGCCAGCTGGTCGAAAAGTTCGCCGCGTACCGCCTCACCGCCCCAGACCAGGCCGGCCACCGACACGACGATCAGCAGCAGCGGCGCGAGCGAGAACAGCGTGTAGTAGGCGAGGGCGGCGCCCATGCGGGGGCCGCGGTCGGCGAGGAAGCCGTCGAAGGTCAGCTGCAGCACGCGTCCCAGCGGTCGGATCTGTTCAAGCCAGCGCATGCGCGCAGTCTCGCGGCATGCACCGGCGTGCGCTGTAGGAGCAGGGCCTGTTAACGCTACGGCAATGGGTCGCGCAGGCCCGCCGCAAGGGGCCAATCTAGACGCAGCGCGCCGCCCGCACTCGCGTGCGGGCCAGGGCTGCAACAACGAGTGGCCCCTTGCGGCGGGCCTTCCCGAAGGGTTGAGGCCAGAAAGGCCGCATGCTGTGTTGCAGGCCTTGCAGGCCGCGCCAAGCCATAGGCTTGGCCCTTCGCCAGGCACGGTCAGGCCTTTGGGCCTGCCCGTGTCCGGGCTCAGCCTCGCTGGGTCGACACCCAGCTTGCGGTCTGCTGTCGTGTCTGCGGCCTTTCTGGCCACAACGCGACCCGCTGCCATGGCGCCAACAGACCCTAAAGCCCGACGGCCTTTTCAAGCGTCGCGATCTCTTCCTCGACGTAGGTCGCCAGCCGGCCCAGATTGGGCAGGGCGTCGGTCGCGATGAGGCCGAAGTACAGCGTGCCGGCGTAGCTGAACAGCGTGATGTTGAGCAGATGCGTGGCCGGCAGCGTCGACACCGGGTGCATCTCCAGCAGCGGCGCGCCTTTCAGGTAGAGGCGTTCCGCCGGCCCCGGCACGTTGGACACCAGCGTATTGCCCATGGGCGTGACGAGGTCGGCCAGCTTGAACATGCCGGCGATCTGGCCGAGCAGGCCGGTCAGGATGGTGTAGGTCTCGACGGCCTCGGGCGCCACCGCGTCGATCATGGCCCGCACATTGCGCAACGAGTAGCCGACATTGCGCAGGCGCACGTAGGCGTCGTCCGTGGGCGGCGACAGGTCGACCAGGATGATGCCGATCTTGTTGCCGCCGCTCTTCTCGCCTTCGCGGCGCAGGTTGACCGGCATCTGGATGGTGATGGGCCGGTCCAGTTCGACGCCTTCATCCGCCAGGTAGCGGTGCATGGCGCCGTCCAGGCAGGTCAGGGCGACATGGTTGAGCGTGGCGCGCGACACCTTGCGGATGGCGTCGATGCGGGCCATGGGCACGGCGGCGGTGGCGAACTGGCGGCCTGGCGTGGCATTGCCGGTGAAGGGCGTGTTGCCGCTGGCCATGAAGGGCAGGGCGATGGCGTTCTTGGTCAGCTTGACGGCTTCCAGGGCCAGCATGGCGGTGAGCCGCCCAATGCCGACGGCGCGCTTGCTGTTGGCGGTCAGCTGCTTCCACACCGTGCCGGCGACGGCCTGGTCCAGGCGCTTCTTGCCCTTGAGGCCACCGCTGCGCCGGGTGTGGTCGAAAGTCCAGACCGGCGTGACGGTGTCGTCGTCGGGCGTGGTGCGCAGGGACTCGACGCCCCAGCGGGTCATCGTGATGCCGTCGGCCACGGCATGGTGCATCTTGTAGTAGATGGCGAACTGCTTGTCCCAGAGCCCGGCGATGACATGCACCTCCCACAGCGGGCGGCTGCGGTCCAGCACCGGCTCGTGCAGCTCCGACACCAGGGCGTACAAGGCCTCGCGGTCGTTGTGGCCGGCCTTCATCTTGTGGAAGAAGACATGCTGTGACAGGTCGACCGACTCGGCCTGGCTCCAGCTCGGCATCAGCGTCGGCGAGACGAAGTTGATGACGGCATCGAAGGGCGGCTGCACGTCGGTGTGGGTCAGGAACTCCTCATAGAGCTGCTTGGCGAAATTGGCGCCGCCACCTTTCACCCCTTTGGGAATCTGGTGGATATGCAGGCCCGCCACATGCTTGGGACTGGCCTCGCTCTCGGCGATGAAGAAGGCGAGGTCGAGCAGGGAGAGTCGGCTCATGGTGTCTCCGTCGTTCTGTTGCGGCCCAGCATAGAGGCGCACGTCCAACGGTCAAGGTCGGGGATTTACGCGTCGCCAGAGGACGACGCTCGCTTGCCGCTGCGCCTTTCCTTGTCGGCTAGGCGCGCGGCTTCCGCCGCAGCAGCCTTGCGCTCCTCTTCGTCGGCGGCGGCCCGGCGCCAGGCGCTCATCTCCTCGGGCGTCTCCAGCGTGATGCGGCCCAGGGACGCACCGCGGAAGTCCATCAGCACGGCTTCGGCGGCCTTGTGCATCTGCACGGCACCTCCGCGGATCTTGGCGCCGCGCTTGACGCCGATGGCCTCCAGCACGGCGTAGTCGGCGCCCAGCTCGGCCAGGCCATAGCGCTCCTTGAGCCGCTCGGGATAGTGGCGCTTCAGCACAGCGATCAGCTCCAGCGCCACCTCTTCCTCGTCGAAGGCATTGCGGCCGATGGCGCCGCTGGCGGCCAGGTGGTAGCCGCTCTGCTCGATGGCGATGCGCGGCCACAGCATGCCGGGCGTGTCGAACAGGTAGAAGCC
The DNA here is from genome assembly GCF_051857475.1 of Roseateles sp. NT4. Classification (NCBI taxonomy): domain Bacteria; kingdom Pseudomonadati; phylum Pseudomonadota; class Betaproteobacteria; order Burkholderiales; family Sphaerotilaceae; genus Roseateles; species Roseateles sp. NT4. Next base: position 456,629 of record NZ_JBPZGZ010000004.1, read on the forward strand.
GTTCTCCAGCACGAACTTCTGTTCCAGCTTGGTGATGCCGGGCTCGTCACCGGTCTTGGCGGCGCGCTTGCCCACCAGGGTGTTGATCAGCGTGCTCTTGCCGACGTTGGGGATGCCGCAGATCAGCACGCGCAGTGGCTTGTGCATGTCGCCGCGCAGCGGTGCCAGTTCGCGGCAGGCCTTGATGAGGGCACGCGCCGGCGCCTTCTCGCCGGCGTCCAGCGCAATCGCGCGGGTGTGCGCCTGCGCGTTGTAGAAGTCCAGCCAGGCCGCGGTCTGGGTCGGGTCGGCCAGGTCCTGCTTGTTCAGCACCTTCAGCGAGGGGCGGCCCGTGGTCAGTGCCGCCAGCAGCGGGTTGCTGCTGGACCCCGGCAGGCGCGCATCGAGCAGCTCGATGACCACATCCAGCCCCGCCTTGACGCGATCCTTGATCGCCTGGCGGGTGGAATTCATATGGCCGGGGAACCAGTTGATGGGCATGCGCTGAACGGGCTGAAGTGAGGGAAGGGCGGATTGTCGGGGGCTTACATCCGGTTTCGGCCACCCCCGCGACCTCCCCCAATATTTAGGGGTAGTCGTTGAGGTCCATATGAGATTCGAAGGAGTGCTGAGCGCCTGGAACCACGATGCGGGTTATGGCGCCATCCGGCCGATTGGTGGTGGGGAAGAGGTGTTTGTCGGCCTGACCGCCTTCCCGACCGATGGTGAGGGACCGCGTCCCGATGAGCCGCTGAGCTTTGAAATTGTGACGGGGCGTGACGGCCGCAAGCAGGCCGTGAATCTCCGGCGCCTGCCGCGTCACCTCAGTTCGGCGCTGCGCGAAGCCAATGGCGGTGCCCGCATCCGCGCCCGCCAGGCCCAAAAGAAACGGCGCCTGGGCCTGATGGCCGGTGGCGCCGTGGTCACGGTGATGCTGGTGCTGGGCGGGATGCACTGGTCCGCAGAGCGGGGCGTGGAAGTGCCCGCGGCGATGCGGCGCTAGGCGCTAGCTGCTGCTCATGCCTTCCGGCCTGCATGCCGGAAGTCCTCAGGCAGGCGAGAAACGCCGCGCAGGCGGCGTTTCTGTCCGGCCTTAGTCTTCGTTCTTGAAGACGAGCTTGACTTCGTGGGTGCCCTTTTCGCCCGGCTCGAACTTCCACTCCATCAGCGCGGACTTCACGGCGCGGTCGAAGACACGCTTGGGTTCGGCTTCAACGATCTCGACGTCGCTGACCTTGCCGTCGGCTTCGATGGTCAGCTTGGCCTTGACCGAACCAGCGGAAATGCCCTTCTTGGTGGCCTCTGCCGGGAACTCCGGCGGCACCTTCTTGACGACCTTGGGCGTGGCCTGGGCGGCAAGGGCCAGCATCAGGCTGGCGGCGAGGACGGTGGCGGAACGCAGGAGTGACATGGCGAACCTCGGGAAGTGGGTGATGGGGTTCAGGCGGCGCGGAAGAAGCCGACCGCCTCGATCAGGCGGGTCGAGCTGTCGCGCAGCGCGTCGGCCGAGCGGCTGAGATCGCCGACCAGGCTGGTGTTCTGCTGGGTGGCCTTGTCGAGCTCGTTCATGGCGCCGTTGACGACGCCCACGCCCGTGGCCTGCTCCTGGGCCGAGTGCGAGATCTCTTCGATCAGCTGGCCCATGTTGTTGACTTCGTCGACAACGCTGCGGATGGTGACGCCGGCGTTGTTGACCAGGGTGGTGCCGTTCTCGACCTTCACCGTCGATTCCTGGATCAGCACCTTGATTTCCTTGGCGGCACCGGCCGAGCGCTGGGCCAGGGCCCGCACTTCGGCGGCCACCACGGCGAAGCCGCGGCCATGTTCGCCGGCACGGGCGGCTTCCACCGCGGCATTCAGGGCCAGGATGTTGGTCTGGAAGGCGATGCCGTCGATGACGCCGATGATGTCGCCGATCTTCTTAGAGCTGGCGCTGATCTCTTCCATGGTCTCGACGACCTTGGCGACGACGGCGCCACCGTTGCTGGCCGACTGGCGGGCCGTCACGGCGATGCCGGCGGCGCGGCGGGTCAGGTCGCTGGCGCCCTTCAGGGTGGACGCAATCTCTTCCACCGAGGCGGCGGTGTTCTGCAGGCTGGCGGCGGAGCGGGTGGTGCGCTCGGCCAGGTTGGAATTGCTGTCGGCAATGGAGCCGGAGTTCTGGGCCACTTCGCTGGCGGCCGTGGACACGTCGCGCACCACGCCGGACAGGGCGGTCTGCATGTCCTTCATGGCCTGCAGCATCTGGCTCAGCTCGTCACGGCCTTCGACCTGGATGTCTTGCGTCAGGTCGCCGGCGGCGATGGCTTCGGCGGCGAGCTGGGCCTTGCGGGCCGGGCCGACGATGGAGCGCGAAATGACCAGGAAGCCACCCACGCCGAGGGCAACGGCGGCGACAACCAGCACGACAGTCAGCATGACGGCATTGCGGGCGCGCTCGTTGCCGGCGGTGGCCAGGGCCTTGCCGTTCTCGAACTGCATGTCCACCAGCTTCTTCAGGCCTTCCTGCAGGGCGGCCTGGGCCGGGCGCAGATCGGTGATCAGGCTTTCGCGGGCCTCGTCGGGCGTGCCGTCGGCCTGGACCTTCTGGAACTTCTCGAGGGCAGCCAGGAACTTGGTCTTGTGGCCGCGCACGTCGGCGACTGCGGCCTTCTCGGCGTCGTCGGCGACCGCTTCTTCCAGGCTCTTGAGCTGCTTCTCGCCCTCTTCCAGGGCGTCGGCGATGGCCTTCTTCTGCTTCTTGATGGCACCGGCGGTGTCCAGCAGCAGCAGATCGCGCACGGCGCGCGAAATGATGTTGACCTGACTTTCCAGGCCGTTGGCGGCGCCGATCTTGACCAGGCTGGAGTTCGCCGTGCGGTCCAGATCCTGGGCCAGGCTGTTGGCGCTCTTGCCGCCGAAGAAGCCAATGAAGATCAGCAGCACGATCAGCAGACCGAAGCTCACCAAAAGGCGCTGGCCGATGCGCAATTGCGTCAGGAAGTTCATGCTGTTCAGGTCCTTGTCCTGTGATCTCGGGTATCGGCGGCGGGCTGCCACTCTTGATTCAACGACGACTGTAGGCCTGTCGGCCCTGTTTTTGCGGCCCTACCCAGGGGCCGGCGCGCAGTGTGTCGCGACCTGTGACCATTTGCTTCATGCTTGCAGCAGGCTTGCGTGAAAACGTTCACGTCGGCTCCCACGCCCCGGGGCTTGCCTGCAACGGGTTTACAGAGCGGCAACGCGCCTTTCGAGCACCGCAGCGCTCAGTGCTGGGCCGCGGCGGCGCGCAGCCGCAGCACCTCGACGGCATCGATCTCGCCGGCCCGGTGACCCCAGGACTGGCGCAGATGGCTGGCCAGGGCGGCCAGGTCTTCGGCGTCGAGCACGCCCGCAAAAGGCGGCATGCCATAGGGACGCGGGTGGCCGGGCGTGGCCGGTGCAAAGCCGCCGCGCTCGATGACGCGGATCAGGTTGGCTGCACTGGCCTGGGTCACGATTCGGCTGCCCGCCAGGGCCGGGTAGGCCGGGGCACCGCTCTCGTCACGCCGGCCTTCGCCGCGTTCGCCATGGCAGGCCGCGCAATGCTCGCGGTAAAGGCCAGCGCCGCGTTCGCGCCGGCGCGGGTTGGAGGTGGCCGCCTCGGGCCTGGACACCATCTGTTCGGGCAGGGCGCGCAGATAGGCGCTCATGGCGGCGAGGTCGCCGTCGTTCAGGGCGGCCGTGCTGCCGAGGATGACTTCGCCCATGGGGCCGAGGGCGCCGTGGCCCTCGACATGGCCGTCGCGCAGCCAGCGCTGCAGCGTTGCGTCGGGCCAGCGCTGAACGCCGGCCTCGGCGGGGTCATGCAGGGATGGGGCGACCCAACCCAGGCCACTCAGCAGGCCACCGCGGAAGTCGGCGGCGCCGCGATCGCCGCCGAGCGCATTGCGGCCGGCATGGCAGGCGCTGCAGTGGGCGAGGCCCTGGCTCAGGTAGGCGCCACGGTTCCAGGCCGCGTCACGGGCCGGATCGGGCTGGTAGCTGCCGGGCTTGAAGTAGAGCGCTCGCCAGGCGGCGATGGCGAGCTGGCTGCCGTAAGGCCAGCGCAACTCGTGTTCGCGACGCGGGGCTGCGACTGCCGGCTGCGCCTGCAGCCAGGCATGCAGGGCGTCGGCATCCTCCCGGCTGATCAGCGTCGTGTTGGTGACCGGATGGGCCGGCACCAGCAGGCGGCCATCGCGGCTGCGGCCTAGATGCAGGGCCTGCCAGAAGTCGCCGGAACTCCAACCGCCTAGGCCCGTGGTGTCGGGTGTCAGATTGGAGGAGAAGACCGTGCCGAAGGGCGTCGGGATGGCGCGGCCACCGGCCAGGCGCTGGCCGCCGCGGGCCGTGTGGCAGCCGGCGCAGTTGCCGACGGCGGCGAGATAGGCCCCGCGTTCGAGCTTGACCGGTGCCGTTGACGCGGGCGTTGCGTCGCCCAGGCCGCGCTGCCAGGCCAGCAGGCCGAAGCCGGCCGCCGTGACCAAGGTGGCCAGTACGATGAGGCCGATGAGCAGCCGCTTCATGGCTGGATGCCGCCGCAGCGGATGGGTGGCGGGCTGGGCAGGGTGGCCGCAGGATGCGGGTCGGCCGGAAGCGGCCGGGCGGCCAGGAACTGCGTGATGGCGTTGATCTCGCCTTCGGTCAGGGTCTTGGCGATCTGGGCCATGCAATCCGGCGCCTGGGCGCGCCGCTGGCCACTGCGCCAGGCGCCGAGCTGACCGTTCAGATAGTCGCGCGACAGGCCGAGCAGGCCGGGGACGGCGGGCTGGGTGCCGGTCAGGCGTTCGCCATGGCAGGCGACGCAGGCGGGCAGCTTGCGGGCCGCGTCGCCGCTGCGGATCAGGCCTTCGGCGCGGGCCAGCTCGGCGGCGGGCAGCGCGGCTGGCTGGGGCGGCGGATAGGGCAGGTCCAGGGACGCGAAATGGCCGGCCAGCTCCTTCAGATAGGCGTCGGACAGGGGCCCAATGAGTTCGCTCATCAGGCCGTAGTCGCGCCGGCCATCGCGGAAGTTCAGCAGCTGGTTGTAGAGATAGCCGGCCGGTTTTCCCGCCAGGCGGGGGTAGTAGCCGTCAGGAGCGGCGCGGCCCTCCTTGCCGTGGCAGCCGGTGCAGGCCAGGGCCCGCTGCGCCAGGCTGTCGGGCACGGGTTGGGCCTGGGCCGTCAGGGCGGCCAGTCCCAGTGCGGCGGCGAGCAGGCGGATCGTTGAGCGCATGGCCCGGCATCTTGCCTGGGCGGCGGCCGGCCGGTAAGGAGCAGATCAGATCGTCTGCGACCGTATCAGTTCGCCCAGTCGGGCCACGGCAGCGGCCAGCGCCGGTGTCCAGGGCTGGCCGGAATTCAGGCGCAGGCAGTTCCGGAAGCCGCCGCTGGCCGAGAACAGCGGGCCAGGCGCCAGGCTGATGCCCTCCAGCAGCGCGGCGGACTGCAGGGCCAGACTGTCGTGGCCCGGTGGCAGCTCGACCCACAGGAAATAGCCCCCCTGTGGCGGGGTCACGCGCGTGCCGGGCGGGAAGTGCGCCAGCACCGCGCTGCGCAGGGCCCGCTGCTGCGCGGCCAGGGCGCGGCGCAGCGCCCGCAGATGGCGCTCGTAGTCAACGCCTTCCAGGTAGTGGGCAATGGCGGCCTGGGCCGGCCAGGAGCCGGACAGGCTCTGGCTGAGCTTGGCGCGCCGCAGCGCCGGAGCGAAGCGGCCGGCGGCCACCCAGCCGACGCGGTAGCCCGGTGCCAGCGTCTTCGCGAACGAGCCGGCATGCAGCACCTCGCCCCGGGTCGAGAAGGCCTTGGCCGGCAGCGGCGGCGTGCCCTGGTGCTGCAGTTCGGCATAGACGTCGTCCTCGATCAGCGGGATGCCTTGCGCCCCCAGCAGCTCGACAAGGGCGCGCTTTTTGTCAGGCGGCATCAGGCTGCCCAGCGGGTTCTGGAAGCTGGTCATCAGCCAGCAGGCCTTGGGTGAGTGGCGCTCGATCAATTCGGCCATCGCGCCCAGGTCGGCGCCTTCGGCAGGGTCGGCGGGCACCTCGACGGCGCGCAGCCCGAGGCGCTCCAGTGCCTGCAACGCGGCGTAGAAGCAGGGCGCCTCGACGAGCACCGCGTCGCCCGGGCGGGTCAGCAGCTGCAGCGACAGGTTGAGCCCCTCCAGCGCGCCATCGGTCAGCACGATCTCGTCGGGCGTGATGCTCATGCCCAGCCGCAGATAGCGCAGCGCGATCTGGCGCCGCAGGCCCTCGTGACCGCCCGGCAGCTGCTGGGTGAGTTCGGCAGGGTCCAGCTGACGGCTGCCGGCGCTGAGGGCGCTGCGCAGCTTGTCAAAAGGGAAGAGTGTCGGGCTGGGGAAGGCCGAACCCAGCGCCGCGTGGACCGCATGGCCGCCCGTGCCCAGCAGCTGGAAGACCAGCTCGCTGACGGCCACGGGCTGAGGTTCCTGCAGACGGACTGCGGACGGTGCTGCCACCGGCGCGACGAAATAGCCGGAACGCTCGGCCGCCCGCACCAGGCCCAGGGACTCGAGGCGGTGATAGGCCTGAAAGACGGTGGCTGCGCTGCAGCCGCGGCTGGCCTGGGTCTGGCGCACCGAGGGCAGGCGGTCGCCGGGGCGCAGGGCGCCGGCGTGGATGAGTCGGACCAGCTCGTCGGCCAGCCTGCGGTAGCGGGGCGGCTCGGCGCTCACCGCGCGCCGAAGACGGCGGTGCCGACGCGCACCATGGTCGATCCGGCCCGGATGGCGTCCTCCAGGTCGGCACTCATGCCCAGGGACAGGGTGTCGATGCCCAGGCCCTCGGCCTTCAGGGCCTGGAACAGTGCCGCCATGGCCTGATGCTGGGCCATGGCGCCGGGACCGGGCTCGGGGATGGCCATCAGGCCGCGCAGCTTGAGCCCAGGCAGGGCAGCGACCTGGGCGGCCAGCGGGCCGACCTCGGCCGGCAGCAGGCCGCTCTTGCTGGCCTCGGCGCTGATGTTGACCTGCAGGCAGACGTTCAGCGGCGCCAGCCCGGGCGGACGCTGCTCCGACAGGCGCTGGGCGATCTTGAGCCGGTCCACCGAGTGCACCCAGTCGAACTGCTCGGCCACGGGCTTGGTCTTGTTGGACTGCAGGGGGCCGATCAGATGCCAGGCGATCTGGCCACGCAGATCGTCGAGCTCAGCCACCTTGGCCAGGCCTTCCTGGACATAGTTTTCACCGAAGGAACGGGCCCCGGCGGCGAAGGCCTGGCGCACGTCGGAACCCGGGAAAGTCTTGCTGACGACGAGGAGCTGTACCTCGTTGGGTGGACGGCCGGCTGCGACACAAGCCGCATCGATGCGGTTTTTGACGGATTTCAGGGAGTCGGAGATCGCCATAATGGTCCGAGCACTCCACGGAACATCATGGACATCACTCAGCTGCTGGCATTCTCGGTCAAGAACAAGGCCTCCGACCTGCACCTCTCGGCCGGCCTGCCGCCGATGATCCGGGTGCACGGCGACGTGCGCCGCATCAATGTCGAGGCCCTGGACCACCGCGCGGTCCATGACATGGTCTACGACATCATGAACGACTCCCAGCGCAAGGTGTACGAGGACACGCTGGAAGTCGACTTCTCCTTCGAGATCCAGGGCCTGGCGCGCTTTCGCGTCAATGCCTTCAACCAGAACCGCGGCGCCGGCGCCGTGTTCCGGACCATTCCGAGCAAGATCCTGAGCCTGGAGCAGCTCAACGCGCCCAAGGTCTTCGCCGAGCTGGCGCTGCGGCCGCGCGGCCTGGTGCTGGTGACCGGCCCGACCGGCTCGGGCAAGAGCACGACGCTGGCCGGCATGGTCAACCACCTCAACGAGAACGAATACGGCCACATCCTCACCATCGAGGACCCGATCGAATTCGTGCACGAGTCCAAGAAGAGCCTGATCAACCAGCGCGAGGTCGGCCCGCACACCCACTCGTTCAGCAACGCGCTGCGCTCGGCATTGCGCGAAGACCCGGACTGCGTGCTGGTCGGCGAAATGCGCGACCTGGAAACCATCCGCCTGGCGCTGACCGCGGCGGAAACGGGTCACCTGGTGTTCGGCACCCTGCACACCTCGTCGGCTGCCAAGACGGTGGACCGCATCGTCGACGTCTTCCCGGCCGCTGAAAAAGAAATGGTGCGGGCCATGGTGTCGGAGTCGCTGCAGGCCGTGATCTCGCAAAGCCTGTGCAAGCTGAAGGACGGCACGGGCCGCGTCGCGGCCCATGAAATCATGCTGGGCACCTCGGCCATCCGCAACCTGATCCGCGAAAACAAGGTGGCGCAGATGTACTCGTCCATCCAGACCGGCAACAGCCAGGGCATGCAGACCCTGGACCAGAACCTCACCGACCTGGTTCGCCGCAACATCATTTCTCCCGCCGAAGCTCGAGCGAAGGCGAAGTTCCCTGAGAATTTCCCGGGCTGATCGAGAAGGACAAACACCATGGAACGCGATCAGGCCTCGAAATTCATCAACGACCTGCTGCGGCTGATGCTGTCGCGCAAGGGCTCCGACCTCTTCCTGACGGCCGAGTTCCCGCCTGCCATCAAGGTGGACGGCAAGATGACCAAGGTCTCGCCCCAGCCGCTGACCGGCCAGCACACGCTGCAGCTGGCCCGGTCCATCATGAACGACAAGCAGGCGGCCGAGTTCGAGCGCACCAAGGAGTGCAACTTCGCGATCTCGCCGCATGGCATCGGGCGCTTCCGCGTCAATGCCTTCATCCAGCAGGGGCAGGTGGGCCTGGTGCTGCGGACGATTCCGTCGACGCTGCCCACCATCGAGTCGCTGGACCTGCCGGTCGTGCTGCGCGAGGTGGTGCAGCACAAGCGCGGCCTGGTCATCGTCGTGGGCGCCACCGGCTCGGGCAAGAGCACGTCGCTGGCCGCCATGATCGACGAGCGCAACGAGACGACCTATGGCCACATCGTGACCATCGAGGACCCGATCGAGTTCGTGCATCCGCACAAGAACTGTATCGTCACCCAGCGTGAACTGGGCCTGGACACGGACAGCTGGGAAGCCGCGCTGAAGAACTCGCTGCGCCAGGCACCCGACGTCATCCTGATGGGCGAACTGCGCGACCGCGAGACCATGGAGCACGCCGTGGCGTTCGCCGAGACGGGCCACCTGTGCATGGCGACACTGCACGCCAACAGCGCCAACCAGGCCCTGGACCGCATCATCAACTTCTTCCCGGAAGACCGCCGCCAGCAGCTGCTGATGGACCTGTCGCTGAACCTGCGCGCCCTCGTCAGCCAGCGCCTGCTGCCGCGCCGCGAGGGCAAGGGTCGCGTCGCCGCCGTCGAGATCCTGCTGAACTCGCCGCTGATCTCCGACCTCATCTTCAAGGGCGAGATCAGCGAGATCAAGGAGCTGATGAAGCGCTCCCGCGAGCAGGGCATGCAGACCTTCGACCAGGCCCTGTTCGACCTGTACGAGGCCGGCAAGGTCACCTATGAAGACGCGCTGCGCAACGCCGACTCGGTCAACGACCTGCGCCTGCAGATCAAGCTCAACAGCGAGCGTGCCCGCGCCGGCGACCTCGCCTCCGGCACCGAACATCTCACCATTCTTTGAGCATGAGCACCCGCAGCTACGACCCCGTTCCCGCCCGCCGCGTCGCCTTCCTGGGCCTGGGCGTCATGGGCCATCCCATGGCCGGCCATCTGGCCCGCGCCGGCCACCAGGTCACGGTCTACAACCGCACGACGGCCAAGGCCGAGGCCTGGGTCAAGGACTATGGCGGCGCCTTTGCCGCCACGCCGGCCGAGGCCGTGAAGGGCGCCGAGTTCGTGTTCTGCTGTGTCGGCAACGACGACGACCTGCGCTCGGTGGTGCTGGGTGAGGCCGGCGCTCTGGCCGGCATGACCTCGGGCGCCATCTTTGTCGACCACACCACCGCTTCGGCGGCCGTGGCGCGCGAGCTGCATGCCGAAGCTGCGAAGCGCGGCGTCGCCTTCGTGGACGCACCGGTCTCCGGTGGCCAGGCCGGCGCCGTGAATGGCGCGCTGACGGTGATGTGCGGCGGCGATGCGGCGCCTTTCGACATGGCCAAACCCATCGCGCTGGCGTTTGCCAAGGCCGTGACCCTGCTCGGTGGCCCGGGCTCGGGCCAGCTCGCCAAGATGGTCAACCAGATCTGCATCGCCGGTGTCGTGCAGGGCCTCTCCGAAGCCGTGCGCTTCGGCCAGAACGCGGGCCTGGACATGGCCCAGGTGCTCGAGGTCATCGGCAAAGGCGCCGCCCAGAGCTGGCAGATGGACAACCGCGGCAAGACCATGGTCGAAGGCAAGTTCGACTTCGGCTTTGCCGTCGACTGGATGCGCAAGGACCTCGGCCTCGTTCTGGACGAGGCGCGCCGCAACGGCTCACGCCTGCCAGTGACCGCGCTGGTGGACCAGTTCTATGCCGACGTGCAGGCCATGGGCGGGAAGCGCTGGGATACGTCCAGCCTGATCAAGCGCCTCTGAAGAAACAACGCCACAGAGACACAGAGGGAGCGCGGAGAAATTTCTCCGTGTCTCAGTGCCTCCGTGGCTGCTTTCGGACTTACTGCTTTTTAGGCGTAATGCGAGCGAGTTCGTCCTCGCTGATGATGTCGAACACCTTCACGACCTTCTTGACGCCATTGACGCCACGCGCGATGTCGGTGGCGCGGTTGGCTTCGCGTTCGGTGACGCGGCCCAGCAGGAAGACCTCGCCGCGTTCGACGACGACGTAGAAGGCGTTGCTGAGCAGGTCGGGCGCGTCGATGAGCGAGGCCTTGACCTTGCTCTTCAGGACGACGTCGTTGGAGCGGCCGCTCAGCGCGCTGAGCATGGTGACGGCCGTCTCGTTCACCACGCGGGTGACGTTCTCGACGCCGCCGACGATGCGCTCCAGCGCCTCGCGATCGGCTTCGGTGCGGGCTTCGCCGGTGATCAGCGCGACGCGGTTGTAGCTGTTGACGTTGACGTGGACCTTGTCGCCGAGCTGCTCGCGGATGCGGGCGCCGGCCTTGAACTCGATGGTCTCGTCCTCGAGCTGGGTGGCCGAGGTGCGGCGGTCGGTCGCGACGCTGACACCGCCCACCATGGCGCCGCCGATCAGCAGCGGGGCGCAGCCGGTGGCGAGCGTGCTGGCGAGGATGGCGGCGGTCAGGGCGAGGCTGAGCTTTTTCATCTGTAGGTTTCCAATCGGGTTATTCATCGCTGCCGAGCAATTGCACGTCGACGGCGTCGATCAAGGCGTGCAGCAGCACGCGCTGGGCTTCGATAACGCGCGGCTCACGGCCGTGGCTGACGCGAATCTGGATATCGGTGTCTTGCAGCAGGCCACGCCACTCGTCGGTGGCACCACCCGTCAGCGCGATGACGCTCATCTCCTGCGAATGCGCCACCGCCAGCGCGCCTGACCAGGCGTCGCGTTGCTCGCGCAGCGGCTCGATCATGATGAGGACGTCGCCCGGGTGGCCATGGGCCTGCAGCAGCCGGGCCAGGTCCAGGCCGGCGGCGTCGCGGGTCTGGGCGGCCAGGCTCCAGGCGGCCAAACCCGGGCGCTCCTGCTCGAAGCGGCCCGCCAGGCGGGCGGCCAGGTAGTCGGCATCCATGCTGGCCAGGCCTTGGGCGGCGCAGAGGATGCGATTGCCGCCGGTGATGGCGTCCACCACCATCTGTGCGGCCATCGCCAGGGGTCGTGCCAGCTGCTCGGCGGCTTGGTAGAGCAGGTCGGCGCTTTCGAAGAACTGCTGTTGTATGCGTTGTTCAATCATGCGGCGCGAATGATAGGGTCAACCCGCATCGAAGGCGGCGCGCAGCCAGGTGAGGTTGTCACCATCGATGGCGACCACGTCAAAGCGGCAGGGCGGCGGGCTGGCGTGGCGCAGCAGATAGTGCTGCGCGGCGTAGATGAGGCGCTGCTGCTTGGCGGTCGTCACGCTGGCGGCTGCCCCGCCGTGGGAATCGTCAGCCCGGGCCCGCACCTCGACGAACACGAGGGTGCCGTCGCGATCGGCCATGATGAGGTCCACCTCACCCGCGCGGCGGCTGGGGCCGGCGCCGACTCGATAATTCCTCTCCAGCAGGCGCAGGCCGGCGGTTTGAAGATGAGCGAGTGCGGCATCTTCGGCCGCGTCACCGCGCGTCTTGGTATCCGGTTTTGAACGAGAGCCCCAGTTGAACATTGCTGTTTCCGATCAGTCCCTGCTGCGCCAGGCCGCAGCGGCCGCGGCCGGTGGCCAGCAGTATCCGGCCGCCACCCTCTATCTGGTCGCGACACCCATCGGCAACCTGGCCGACCTGAGCCTGCGCGCCATCCACCTGCTCGGCCTGGTGGACGCCCTGGCCTGCGAGGACACCCGCCAGGGCGGCTCGCTGCTGCGCCATCTGGGCCTGCACAAGCCACTGATCGCCGTGCACCAGCACAACGAGCGCGAGGGCAGCGCCGGCGTCGTCGCGCGCCTGGCCGCGGGGGAGCGCGTGGCCTATGCTTCGGATGCCGGCACGCCGGCCATCTCCGATCCGGGCGCCGTGCTGGTGCAGGAGGTGGTGGCCGCCGGCTATCGCGTGCTGCCGCTGCCGGGGCCAAGCAGCGCGGCAACTGCGCTGAGCGTGGCTGGCGATACGGCGGCGACGAGTTTTGCCTTCGTCGGCTTCCTGCCGACCAAGGCCGGCGAACGGCGCACGGTCTTGCAGGCGGTGCTGGCCGTGGAAGGCCAGAGCCAGGTGTTGTTCGAGGCGCCGCATCGCATCGAAGACCTCATCGCTCTGCTGGCCGATCTGGCGCCGGCGCGGCGCGTGACGGTCGGCCGAGAGTTGACCAAGCAGTTCGAGACCGTCCACACAGCCGAGGCTGCGACTTTGCCGGCTTGGCTGGCGGCCGACGCCCAGCGCCAGCGCGGCGAGTTTGTCCTCGTGCTGCACGCGGCAACACCCCTGGCCGCCGCAGACGATGACCTGCCCGCCGAGGCGCTGCGGGTGCTGGCCCTGCTCGTCGCCGAGCTGCCGCTGAAGCAGGCGGTGGCGCTGGCGGCGCAGATCACTGGTGCGCCGCGCAACCAGCTCTACAACGCCGGGCTGAAGCTCAAGCGCGGCGGCGACGAGTGAGCAGGCTGCCGGCGGCCAGGCCCAGGGCCAGCAGCAGGGCCGGCGCGGGTTCGGGCACGGCAGCAGCCGCCAGCTGGTAGATGTTGCCGTTGATGCCGACGGCGTAGAGGGCGCCGTCGCCGCCTTCGCCAAAGCTGGTCAGCGTGGAGCCGCCAAACGGTGTCGCCAGCGGCGTGACCGTGCCGCTGCTGAAGCTCCAGATGCGGCCGGAGATGAAGTCGCCGAAGACGTATTTGCCTTCCAGGCTGGCATCCGCCCCGCCGCGATAGACATAGCCGCCGATGACGGTGGCGTCGCCGTTGGCGCGGCCGTAGTCGTAGATCGGATTCGTCAAGTTGGGCGGGGTCGGGTCGCTGATGCCGGGCGTGGCGATCGATCCCTCGCGCACCCGCCAGCCGTAGTTGGCGCCGCGCCCCAGGCCGGCAGCGGCGGAAGCGAAGTTGACTTCCTCTCGCGCGCCCTGGCCGACGTCGCCTATCCACAGGTCGCCGGTCTGGCGGTCGAAGCTGTTGCGGAAGGGGTTGCGCAGGCCATAGGCCCAGATTTCGTCATTGCCGGCCACGCCGACAAAGGGGTTGTCCGTCGGCACCGTGTAGCCGCCTGCGGCGTTCGGCGTGATGCGCAACAGCTTGCCCAGGTTGCTGTTCAGATTCTGGGCGTTGTTGTCGGGATCGTTGCCGCTGCCGCCGTCACCGGTGGCGATGTAGAGGTGGCCGGGGTCGGCGCTGCTGAAGCCTATCCAGCCGGCCTTGTGGTTGTTGCGGCCGGCGGGCTGGGCCACCGTGATGATGGTCTTGGCGCTGGCCAGATCCACGGCGCCCGAGCTGTTGACCGTGTAGCTCGCGACGACGGTGTTCAGCGTCGTCTTGTCGATGTAGTCGACATAGAAGCGGCCGTTGCTGGCAAAGCCGGGATCGAAGGCCAGGCCCAGCAGGCCGCGCTCGCCGCCGGTGTCGACCTGGCCCGACAGGTTGAGCCAGGTGGAGACCGTGCCGCCGCTGTCCTGGGTCTTGATGAGTCCGCCCTTCTCGACGACGAAGAGTCGCGAGTCGCCGACGGGCGCGGTCAGGAAGACGGGCTGGCTGTAGCCGGCGCCGACCTGGGTGTAGGCGAGGGCGGCGCTGGTGCCGGCCAGGGCCAGCGTGGCGATCAGCAAGGACTTCATGCGGCGCTCCGGTTCGATACCGATGCGTCGCATGCTGGCCGGGCCTGGGGCCCGCCAACATCCCTAGCAGGGGCCTGCCAGGGACGGATTTGTTAGCAGCCGTAATGGGTGGTCATTTCAGCCCGGTGCGCTGGCGGCACGCGCGTTGTGCTTCTTGCGGTGGATGTCGCGGCTGGCGCCGTCCTGCATGGCCGTGATGTGGCGGCGCTCCTTGGCGGTGACCGTGCCATCGGCTTTGGCCTTGGCCTCGGCGTTGTCGACGCGAGCCTGCTCTTTCTCCAGGCGCTGGGTCTCGTGGGCCGTCAGCGTGCCGCTGGCAGCGCCCTGGGCGATGCGGGCCTGCTGGTTGGCTTCGCGCTTGTCGATGCGCGGCGTGTTGGTACCCGGGGTCTGGGCAAAGGCGCTGGCGCCGGCCAGGGCCAGCAGGGCGATCAGGGTCTTGTGAGCGGTCTTCATGCGGGGCTCCTTGTGGGTGTTGGGTTGCAGGGCCCGTCCACAACGAGGCCTTTGTAACCGTGGCCGACATGATCTTGGTAAAGAAGCAATGCCATGTCTTCCAACTCCTGACGGGGAGCTTTCTAGAATCAGGCCATGATCGCCGTCGAACCCACCCTGGCCCGCCTGGCCACCGCCCGCTCGCAACTGCTGGAGCCCTTCGGCCTGACCGAGGCCTCGCTCTCGCAGGCGCTGCGCCTCATCACCGAGCACCGCGTCGACGATGCCGACCTCTATTTCCAGACCACGCGCGCCGAGGGCTGGAGCCTGGAGGAGGGCATCGTCAAGAGCGGGTCCTTCAGCATCGACCAGGGGGTCGGCGTGCGCGCCGTGGCCGGTGAGAAGACGGCCTTCGCCTATTCCGACGACATCTCGCTGGACTCGCTCCTGGACGCCGCCCGCACCGTGCGCACCATCGCCGCGGCCGGCCAGAGCAAGAAGGTGAAGGTGCCTTCGCAGGGCCGCGTCGCCGGCAGCCGCGAGCTGTATGGCGTGTCCGACCCCATCGCCAGCCTCGACAGCGCCGCCAAGGTCGCCCTGCTGGAGCGCGCCGAGAAGATGGCCCGCGCCAAGGATCCGCGCGTGGCGCAAGTGATGGCTGGCCTCGCCGCCGAGCACGAGGTGGTGCTGATCGCCCGCGCCGACGGCACGCTGGCGGCCGACGTGCGCCCGCTGGTGCGCCTGTCCATCACCGTCATCGCCGAGAGCAATGGCCGCCGCGAGGTGGGCTCGGGCGGCGGCGGCGGCCGTTTCGGCCTGGCCTATTTCACCGACGAGATGATCGCCAGCTATGTCGAGCAGGCCGTGCACGCCGCGCTGACCAATCTCGAAAGCCGCCCCGCGCCGGCGGGTGAGATGACCGTCGTCGTCGGCCCCGGCTGGCCCGGCGTGCTGCTGCACGAGGCCGTCGGCCACGGCCTGGAAGGTGACTTCAACCGCAAGGGCTCCAGCGCCTTCTCCGGCCGCATCGGCCAGCGCGTGGCGGCCAAGGGCGTGACGGTGCTGGACGACGGCACCATCCCCGACCGCCGCGGCTCGCTCAATGTCGACGACGAGGGCTGCGCCAGCCAGCGCAATGTGCTGATCGAGGACGGCATCCTGAAGGGCTATATCCAGGATGCGATGAATGCCCGCCTGATGAAGGTGGCGCCCACCGGCAACGGCCGCCGGGAAAGCTATGCCCACGTGCCCATGCCGCGCATGACCAACACCTACATGCTGGGCGGCAAGGACGATCCCCAGGAGATCGTCGCGTCGATCAAGAAGGGCCTGTACGCCACCAACTTCGGCGGCGGCCAGGTCGACATCACCAGCGGCAAGTTCGTGTTCTCGGCCAGCGAGGCCTACTGGGTCGAGAACGGCAAGATCCAGTACCCGGTCAAGGGCGCCACCATCATCGGCAATGGCCCCGACGCCCTGACCCGCGTCAGCATGATCGGCAATGACATGGCCCTGGACACCGGTGTCGGCGTCTGCGGCAAGGAAGGCCAGAGCGTGCCGGTGGGCGTCGGCCAACCGACACTGCGGATTGATGGGTTGACGGTGGGCGGGACAGCCTGACGCACCTGTGAATCGCTCCGACGTCGCTGAGGCGGGATTCGCCGAACTTGCTCGTGGTTTTTGTGCGTGGTGCGAAGGTGAGTCTCTAGGAGACAGTCCGGAAGCCACTGCGGGACAGTGGATCGCTAGGCTTCATGCGGCGGCGCTGGCCTTGCCTGACGTCGGTGCGGATAACGCTGACGGACTTCCCGATCTGCCTGAGCGAGAAGCTGTCAGGGCTGCAGCGAATATTGCTCGGTTTGCCGGCTGCCACTACCGAGAATTCTTCGACCCCGATCCCTCGCTGCAAAACGAGGCTGTCATGGGAGACATCGGTGATGACCTGTTGGACATCTACGAGGACGTGAAGGCAGGGCTCGTCTTGACGGACCAAGGTCGGGGGGCCGACGCGTTGTGGCATTGGTCGTTTCTGCACAGGATCCATTGGGGACGCCACGCTGTTGGTGCGATGTTCGCGCTGCACTGCATGACTGCCAACAAATCGACCTGAAAGGCAGTGGAGGTCATCCGGCCACCACCTTCACGCTCAACAGCGGCAGGCCCGCAATCGACCCTTCCATCAAATCCCCAGCCACCACCGGCCCCACGTTCTCCGGCGTGCCGCTGAAGATGATGTCGCCGGGCATCAGCTCGAAGGCCTGGGACAGCTGGGCGATCTGCTCGGCGACGCTCCAGATCATCTGGTTCAGGTTGGCGTCCTGCTTGACCTGGCCATTGACCTTCAGCGTGATGGCGCCGGCCGTGAAATGGCCGACCTGGGCCACGCGGTGGATGGGGCCGATGGGCGCGGAGCGATCGAAACTCTTGCCGATCTCCCAGGGCTTCTTCTGGTCGCCCATGCCGCGCTGCAGGTCGCGGCGCGTCATGTCCAGGCCGACGGCATAGCCATAGACGAGGTCCAGCGCCTTCTCCACCGGTACATTGCGGCCGCCCTTGTGCAGCGCCGCCACCAGCTCCAGCTCGTAGTGGTAGTTCTTGGTCAGCGGCGGGTAGGGGTGGTCGGTCGTCTTGCCAATCGCGACGAACTGAACGGCGTCACTGGGCTTCTGGAAGAAGAAGGGCGGCTCGCGCGTCGGGTCCGAACCCATCTCGCGAGCATGGGCCGCGTAGTTGCGGCCTATGCAGTAGATGCGGCGCACCGGAAAGACTTCGGCGCTGCCGGCAATCGGCACCGAGGGCGGGGCAACCGTGAAGGGCGACGCGGCAGAAGCTGCCGTGGTTGTGCAGGCGCAACCGGCCGTAGCAAGACCCGTGACCGCGGCGCCGAGGGCGTGGCGTCTTTGCATGGCTTGTCTCGAGTAATCGAGGCATTGATTGGCGGCCAAGCGCTCGCCAGGGTCAAGCCGGGCTTGCCCGCTGCCGAAAGCTCATTCCGGCTGGCGTGCTAGATTCCGTTCCCATGTCCAGCGCCGCATTCTTTAGCTTTTGGTTTTTTCCCCGCCCCGGCGGTGGAGAGTCCTGAGCGCGCGCGCTGAACACAGAACTCCCCAGAACCGCCGGGCCCCAAAGCCCGGCGGTTTTTCTTTTTGAGGTGCCCGAAGATGAACGCCAAAGTCTCCTCCGTCGAACCCGAAGCCCAGCGCTGGTACTCCCAGGACGACAAGACCAGCGCCACCGATGACGAGCGCATCCTCGACATCACGCCGCTGCCGCCGCCGGAGCATCTGATCCGCTTCTTTCCCATCCGCGGCACGGCGATGGAAGGCCTCATCAGCAACACCCGCCAGCGCATCCGCAAGATCATGAGCGGCGAGGACGACCGCCTGCTCGTCGTCATCGGCCCCTGCTCCATCCACGACCCCAATGCCGCCATCGAGTACGCGCGCCGCCTGAAGGTCGAGCGCGAGAAGTACACCGACACGCTCGAGATCGTCATGCGCGTCTACTTCGAGAAGCCGCGCACCACGGTGGGCTGGAAGGGCCTGATCAACGACCCCTACCTCGACGAGAGCTACCGCATCGACGAGGGCCTGCGCATCGCCCGCCAGCTGCTGCTGGAGATCAACCGCCTGGGCATGCCGGCCGGATCGGAGTTCCTGGACGTCATCTCGCCGCAGTACATCGGCGACCTGATCGCTTGGGGCGCCATCGGCGCGCGCACGACCGAGAGCCAGGTGCACCGCGAGCTGGCCTCGGGCCTTTCGGCGCCCATCGGCTTCAAGAACGGCACTGACGGCAACATCAAGATCGCCACCGATGCCATCCAGGCTGCGGCCCGCGGCCACCACTTCCTGTCGGTGCACAAGAATGGTCAGGTCGCCATCGTCGAGACGCGCGGCAATGCCGACTGCCACGTCATCCTGCGCGGCGGCAAGGCGCCCAACTATGACGCCAAGAGCGTCGCCGAAGCCTGTGCCGACCTGGACAAGGCCAAGCTGCCGCAGCGCCTGATGGTGGACTGTTCGCACGCCAACTCCAGCAAGCAGCACCAGCGCCAGCTGGACGTGGCGCGCGACATCGCCGGCCAGATGCGCGAGGGCAGCAATGCCATCTTCGGCGTCATGGTGGAGAGCCATTTGAACGATGGCGCCCAGAAGTTCACGCCGGGCAAGGACGACCCCGCCGCACTGGAATACGGCAAGAGCATCACCGACGCCTGCCTGGGTTGGGACGACTCCCTCGCCGTGCTGGACGTGCTGTCCCAGGCGGTCAAGGCGCGCCGCTGACACAATCGGCGGCCATGCAAGCCCGCATCACCGTCGTCTTCGCCACCGGCGCGCCGGTCGACATTCAGCTCGACGGCGCCGAGGTGCTGAGCTTCGAGGCCGCGCGGCGCTGGCTGGACGACAACTTCGTGCGGCTGGAATGCGAGCCCCTGCGTGGCTCGGGCAAGGTGCTGCTGGCCGACAAGCTCGTCGGCATTGCCCTGGCCGCCGGGCCGGCCGCGTTTGCGGACGAGGCCTGGGCCCTGGACTACGCCCGCGCGGCGGCTGGCGCCCTGTCCAAGGCCCTGATCAAGGTCGACGTGCCGCGCCTGGCCGTCTCCTACTGAGCGTCAGCAGGGCCAGCAGGCCCACGCCCATCATCAGCAGGGATGCCGGTTCGGGCACGGGGCTCGTGAAGGGCTGGGCGAAGTTGAAGCCGCTCGCTCCGAGTGCCGAATAGCCGATGGCATTTCCGGCTGCATCGGTGACGCCGCTGATGCCGCCCCAGCCCAGGGTATGGGACAGGTCGGTGACGAAGCCGGCCGAGTTGCTGCCGTAGATGAAGCTGGCACCTGCCAGCGAGGTGGCACTGGCCGCCATGTGCAGGTTGATGGGTGTTCCGAAGACGAAGCTGACAGTGAAGGTCTTGGTACCGAAGCCGTCGTGCCAAGACTCGCTCGTCACGATGTTGTCGGACATGGAGATGGCGTGATCCGCATGCCAGGCGACGCTGGTGGCCAACGGAGGATTCGGTACGGAGCCCGTCGTCAGCGAAAAGTCGGCCGTCCACTGTCCACCGACGCCGGAAGCAGGGCCCCCGCTACCGCCAATCTGGCCATGCGCGACGATCGAGAAGCTCAGGCTGCCCACAGCGCCGTTGCCGCAGACCGCGAGGTTGCCGCATTGGGACGCAAGGATGGTGAAGGCGTCATCGAGGCTGGCATTCGCGCCGCCGCCGCCCTGGGCACTCATGTTGGAGCTGCCGATGCCCTGGACCACGCCGCCGGAGGCCGCTGACACGCGCAGCGCCCCAGGCACCGCCGATGCGAAAGCCGCGGACGACCCTTCGGCCTGGGCCATGCCGCCAGGCCCGAAGTTCTCGCGCTGTGACGACGCGGCCGAGAAGGTCAGCGGTGTGGCGCCGGCGCCAGACTGGTAGTCGGTCTGGCCGGGGATGTTCATGGTGCCGCTGGTGGCCTGCACCGTGGCGGTGAAATGCGGCGCGGCCGCGGCGATGCCAGCCAGAAGCGACAGACCCAGGCCCGCCAGCAGACGGTTGTTTCGCAAACCAGGCATTGCGCTCTCCCCACGCGTCGTACGGACGCAGCGCTGGCAATGGTAGGCAGGCGATGAGCCCTTGTGCCGCGTCGTCCTCGGTAGCGGGGACGAAGCCGAAATCGATGTCCGGTTTTGCCGATCTGTCCCCTATGTCCCGGCTGTCATCGCGCGCAGCGCGTCCAGGCTGGGGAAGCTGGACGTGCTGGCGCCCGTCAGGGGAAAGTACATGACGTCGCTGCGCAGCATGTATTTGGTGCCCGAAGTGACCAGGGAGCCGCGGTGGCGCAGCCGGTGCGGAAAGATGACGACATCGCCCTCGTCGCCGCGCACCTCGATGAGCTGGCCGTCGATGTCGAAGGTCGTCTCGCCACCCTCGTACTCGGCGCCGAGATAGATGAGGAGGGTCAGCAGGCTGCGTTCGCCGTTGCTGCGCTCGAAGGGGCCGTCCACATGCCAGTCGAACTTCTGGTTCTGGGCATAGCGGTAGAAGCGAAAGCGCTCGTTCAGGCCGGCGATGCCTCGACCCATCCAGACCGGCGGCAGATCCAGGGCGACGCGCTTCCACACTTCCTGGGCCAGCTCGGCGCTGTCGAAGATGACGCGGTCGTTGTTGCGGACCTCGGTTTCCAGCTTCACGCCGGTCAAGGTGTTGACGGTGGCCGGCTGGAAACCGAAGCCTTCGGCCTGGGCGATGAAGCGCCGGCTGTCGGTGGGCGAAAAGACGTTGGACAGGCGGTTGATGCCGTGTCCCAGGTTCTGGAGGGTGGCCATGACGGGAATGGGTTTACGCTGCCGGGCCTTGAAAGCCGCCGGGCCGGCCTCAACTGGTCGCCCGTCGGGCGGTACAGCCCAAGATTTCCCGAAATTTTCCCATCGCCATGACCAAGCAAACCCACGCCTTCCAGGCCGAAGTCAAGCAGATCCTCCACCTCGTCACGCACTCCCTGTACTCCAACAAGGAGATCTTCCTGCGCGAGCTGGTGTCCAACGCCAGCGACGCCTGCGACAAGCTGCGCTTCGAGGCCCTGGACAACGCGGCCCTGTTCGAGGGCCAGCCTAACCTGGAAGTGCGCGTCAGCTTCGACGAAGAAGCCAAGACGCTGACCATCAGCGACAACGGCATCGGCATGAGCGCCGAGGAGGCGGCTTCGCATCTCGGCACCATCGCCAAGAGCGGCACGCGCGAGTTCATGGCCAAGCTGGAAGGCGACCAGAAGAAGGACGCCCAGCTGATCGGCCAGTTCGGCGTGGGCTTCTATTCGGGCTTCATCGTCGCCGACCGCATCACCGTCGAGACGCGTCGTGCCGGCCTGCCCGCCGACCAGGGCGTGCGCTGGAGCAGCGAAGGCACCGGCGAGTACGAGATCGAGACCATCAACAAGCCGGGCCGAGGCACCGACGTCATCCTGCATCTGCGCGACGGCGAGGAAGAGTTCCTGAAGAACTGGCGCGTCAAGTCGACCATCAGCAAGTACAGCGACCACATCTCCCTGCCCATCCTGATGAAGAAGGAAGAGTGGGACGCCGACAACGCCAAGCAGGTGGTACTCGACGAGTGGGAGCCGGTCAACAAGGCTTCGGCCCTGTGGTCGCGTTCCAAGAGCGAAGTCACCCAGGAACAGTACGAAGAGTTCTACAAGCAGATCAGCCACGACAGCGACGCGCCGCTGGCCTACACCCACAACCGCGTGGAAGGTCGCAGCGAATACACCCAGCTGCTCTACATCCCGGCCAAGGCCCCCTTCGACCTGTGGAACCGCGACAAGCGCGGCGGCGTCAAGCTCTACGTGAAGCGCGTCTTCATCATGGACGATGCCGAGGCGCTGATGCCGGTCTACCTGCGCTTCGTCAAGGGCGTCATCGACTCGGCCGACCTGCCGCTGAACGTCTCCAGAGAGCTGCTGCAGGAAAGCCGCGACGTGAAGGCCATCCGCGAGGGCTCCACCAAGCGCGTGCTGGGCATGCTGGAAAGCCTGGCCAACAGCGAGGACGAGGCCGAGCGCGCCAAGTACGCGGCTTTCTGGACCGACTTCGGCCAGGTGCTGAAGGAGGGCATCGGCGAAGACCACCAGAACCAGGAACGCCTGGCCAAGCTGTTCCGCTTCGCGTCCACGCATGCGGATGCCAACGTCAGCCTGGCGGACTACGTCGGCCGTACCAAGGAAGGCCAGGACGTCATCTACTACATCACCGCCGACTCACTGTCTGCCGCCAAGCACAGCCCGCAGCTGGAGCTCTTCCGCAAGAAGGGCATCGAGGTGCTGCTGCTGGTGGACCGCGTCGACGAATGGATGCTCAGCCACCTCTACGAGTTCGAAGGCAAGCAACTGCAGTCCGTCGCCAAGGGCGCCGTCGACCTGGGCAAGCTGTTGGACGAGGACGAGAAGAAGAAGGCCGACGAGACGGCCGAGAGCCTGAAGCCGCTGCTCGACAAGCTGAAGGACGCGCTGAAGGACCGCGCCAAGGACGTGCGCGTGACGACCCGCCTGGTCGACTCTCCCGCGTGCATCGTCGTGGAAGAGGGCGACATGAGCGGCCACCTGGCGCGCCTGTTGAAGCAGGCAGGCCAGAACGCGCCCGAAAGCAAGCCGACGCTGGAGATCAACGCGGAACACGCGCTGGTCAAGAAGCTGGACGGCAGCGCTCATTTCGACGACCTGGCCCAGGTGCTGTTCGACCAGGCCGTGCTGGCCGAAGGTGGCCATCTGGAAGATCCCGCGGCCTATGTGAAGCGCGTCAATGCGCTGCTGATCGGCTGAAGCGGCGTCTTTGGGAAGGCTTGAGGTCGAGCGCATAGCCTTCGGGGCCATGCGCTTCCTCGCTTCTCTTTCCCTCGCCTTCACCCTGGCCGGCTGTGCCAGCCTGCCGTCTGGTCAGACAGGCCAGACCGTTCAGGTCGGCCCCAGTCGCATCGCCTATCTGCAGTCCGGCAAGGGCCAGCCGGTCGCCGTCTTCCAGTCGGGGCTGGGCGACGGCAAGGACGTTTGGGGCGATGTGATGCCACGCCTGCCGCCCGGTACCGCCGTCTTCGCCTACGACCGTCCCAGCTATGGCGGCAGCGGCCCCCTCCCCGCGCAGCCGCGCGACCCCTGCGCCATCGCGCATGAGCTGCATGCCGCGCTGCAGGCGGCCGGGCAGCGTCCGCCCTATGTGCTGGTTGGCCACTCCATCGGCGGCCTCTACCAGTACGCCTTCGCCCGCCTCTATCCGAGCGAAGTGGCGGCCCTGCTGCTGGTCGACCCGACGCATCCGGATCACTGGGCCCGCATGCAGCAGGAAGCGCCCGGGCCGGCTCGCCTGCTGGGCGCTGCGCGGGCCAGCCTGTTCAGCGCCGCCATGCGCAGCGAGTTCGACGCCCAGGCTTCGGCGGCGTGCGCTGCCGAACTGCAAGCCCGGCCCGCCCCGCTGATGCCGGTGCGCCTGCTGGTGCGCTCCGACTACGGCCTGGCGGAGAAGGGCGACTTCGAGGCCCTGATGCACCGTCTGCAGGACCATTGGCCGGTGCTGCTGCCGGGTACGACGCGCCGCGAGGTGGCGGGCACCGGCCACTACATTCAGAAGGACAGGCCCGGCGTCGTCGCCGAGGAGCTGAACGCGCTGATCCAGGGGGCGTCGACCCGTCAGAACTGAGGCTTCGGCCGTCTTTACGTGGTTTTGTGACGGTTTTGAGACAACTCCCGCCGCTGCGGGCTTTCGCACGAGTCGACTCGCCGCTACCCTCCTAGGGTTTTCACCGAGTTTCTGACTAGATGGTCCAGATTGAGTTCAGCGAGCCCGTCGCCGCCGTTCCGGCCGCCATGGTCACCCGCCGCCTGGTACTGCGCCCGCCCAAGGCCAGCGATCTGGACACCCTGTCGGCATTGCACGCCGACCCGGCGGTGAACCGCTTCTGCGCCGCGGCCACGCCGCAGGGCCGCGAAGCGATCGAAGCTCAACTGCAATCCTGGATCAACCACTGGCAGACCCGCGGCTTCGGCCACTGGGCCATCGCCGAGCGCGAGCAGCCCGACAACCTCATCGGTTTTGGCGGGCTCATGCACCGCAGCGTGGCTGGCCATGCCGGCCTCTACCTCTACTACCGCATCACGCCCCAGGCCTGGGGCCGCGGCCTGGCGTCCGAAATGGCCCAGTACGCGATGAGCCAGGCCTTCGAGCAGCACCGTGAAGGCGCCGTTGTCGCTGCCGTGCTGCCCAGCAATGCCCCCACGCGCAAGACGCTGGAATGCCTGGGGCTGCGCCTCAAGGGCACCCTGGCCGACGGCCCTGGCAGCGCCGCGGCCCTGCTGTACGAACTGGGCGCCGACCGCTGGGCCACGCTGCCGCGCGGCGAACCCGAAGCGATCGCTTTCGCCGCCTGATCTCAGCGCTCAATCGATAGGCCAGACCGGCCTGGGCAGGTGCTTGAACGGCAGATCGCCGATATTGGCCTGCAGGCTGCCCGGTGAATCGGCATAGACCACCGCCGCGGCCATGGCGTCGAAGCCCGAGCGGAAATGCTGGGTCGACTTGACCACCACCAGCCGCTTGGCCGCCGGGTTGATGCCCAGCTGGGTGAAGCATTCGGCCGAGAACACCTGCTGGCGGATGCTGTTCAGCACGATGTCGATGCCGTTGGCGCGCACTGCCACGGAGGGCCCGAGCGGGTCGGTGCCGCCCGGCGTCAGGCTGCGCTGGCGGGCATCCTCGCGGCAGGCCAGCACTTCCACTTCCAGATCGACCGGATCGCCCGACATCGGGCCCACCTTGCCGCCGATGCGCAGCGGCAGCCGCGCGCCCACGCCGGCCGAGGTCGCGATGGCCACGGCCTGGGGGTCCCAGATCATGCCCAGCGCCACGTCGCGGATGCCGCGCTCCAGCAGCTCGCGCAGCACAAAAGTGCTGTCGCCCGCCGCGCCGCCGCCGGCGTTGTCGGCCGTGTCGGCCAGCACGACCGGGCCGGGTTTGGCCAGGCGCATCTCGGCCTCGGCCGCGTCCAAGGCCTCTTTCAGCGGCAGGCGTTGGGCCGCCGCCGTCTCACGGATGCCGTAGAAGGCCTCGGCGAGTTCCTCCAGCAGGCCCGAAGCCACGCCCGCCGCAGCCGGCGAGTCCTCGGCCAGCACCAGCACGGCCGCGCAGGTGTGGGGCGTGTCGGCCCAGGGGAAGCCGTGCAGCACCGACACCGACAGGATGCCGGGCAGCCGGTCTTCGCTGTCCTTGAGCCGCGCGACGAAATCGCTCATCGGCGCGACGGTGGTGCCGAAGATGCCGAGCAGCGGCACGCGCTTCCAATGCGCCTTCAGCGCCAGCTCACCGCGCGCCATGGCGCCGAGCATGGCGTGCAGCTCCTCGCCCCGGGCGGCGTAGTCGATATGCGGGTACTCCTTGCAGGCCACCAGGGCCGCGCCGGACTCCAGCATGGCGGGGCTGAGGTTGCAGTGCAGGTCCAGCAGCGCGCCCAGCGGCACGTTCGGGCCGATGAGTTCGCGCACCCGCACCAGCAGGTCGCCCTCGCAGTCGTGATAGCCCTCGGCCAGCATGGCGCCGTGCAGCACCAGCAACACGGCGTCGACCGGCCCCTGGCTCATCGACGCACGCAGGTCGCCCAGCAGCTCGTCGCGCAGCGACTCGTAGTCGGCACGGGACAGCGGCCCCGAAGGCTGGGCCTCGGCATACAGCCCCGGCAGCAGCGTGTCGCCCTGGCGCGCCGCGGCCGCGACGACGCCCATCAGATTGGGCTGTGCGGCCACCTGCTGCAGCGCGCGTGGGTCGCTGCGGTGGATCAGCACGCCTTCGCGGAAGGACTGCACGCTGGTGGGCAGTGGTGAGAAGCTGCTGGTCTCGTGCACCAGCCCGCCCAGGAAGAGCCGCATTGGCTTGGCGGTCATGTCAGTACCACTGGTTGAAGCTGATCAGGTGATGGTTGAGGCTGACGGTGAGCAGGATGGCGAACGCCAGCACCCAGACGATAGCCAGCGCCTTCGCCCATTTGTCGCCGACCTTCAGCACGCTGCGCGCATTCAGCCCTGACACCACCAGGCCGCCAACGGCCGACAGCGCCAGCGTCAACTGCGCCAGCGGCAGCAGCAGCGTCGTGTCGCCCAGGCTCTCCAGCAGCGACACCACCACGCCCCACAGGCCCAGGGCCACCATCACGCCGACGCTGGCGCTGCGCACCCAGGTCACCGGCCTGGCCGGCTGCACGGCCACATGGTGGCGGCGGCGCAGCACGGCGGCGATGGGCCACAGCAGGGCGGTCAGCAGCAGCGTGACGAGGGACAGGCCCATCAGCACCAGCACCGTCGTGCTGGCCATGAAGGGCACGGGTTCGAAGATGAAGGCGAAGACATAGGGCTCCAGGCCCCAGTGCTTGACCTTGCCGTTCTCCACCACGGCCTGCAGCCGGCGCTTGCCATGCTCCTCCTCCCAGAAATAGGGCTTCACCTCGCGGTAGTTGCTGCGCGCGCCGGCCAGCTCCATGGAGATCCGTCCGTCCTCCAGGGCCTGCACCTTGACCGGACTCAGCAGCTGCAGCACCGACAGCCAGGTCGAGTCCTCGCGGCGCGTGTTGCGGTAGTTGCCGGCCATCTGCTGGGCATGCTGCTTGGCGGTGGCCTCGTCCACTTCCGGCTTGGTGGCCGGGCGCTGGTCGGGCAGGTAGCGGTCGGCAAAGGCCTCGAAGAGCTTGTCACGCAGCCAGCCACCCTGGCGCTCATGGCCCGGCGCATTGACCGAGATGTAGAGGCCGATGCCGTCGTCGACGAAGAGCAGCAGGTCGCTGTGGAAGAGGACGGTGTCGCCGCCATGGGCCAGCACGCGGTGGCCGTTGATGTTCTGTTCGTAGAAGCCCAGGCCGATGCCGAGAAGCCCCGGCAGCGGCCGCGTCAGCTGGCTGTGCATCAGCTTGACGGTCTCGGGCTTGAGGATTTGCGCGTCGCCCAGCTTGCCCTGTCCCAGATAGGCGAGCATGAAGCGGCCCATGTCGGCACCGGTGGACGACAGGCTGCCGGCCGGCGGCATGCTGATGACCTCGAAGCCCTTGGGCTTCTCGTCCCAGGTCATATAGCCCTGCGACATCTGGCTCTTCAGCGCTTCCGGCAGGGGCTGGCGGAAGGTCGACTGCTTCATGCCCAGCGGCGCGAAGACCTGCTGGTCCATGTAGTCGTCGAAGGACTTGCCGCTGACGCGCTGCACGATGTAGCCGGCCAGGGACGTGGCGTAGTTGGAGTAGCCGGGCGTCGTGCCGGGGTCGTAGACGTAGGGCGGGATATAGGCCTTGAGCACTTTGCCGAGGTCGGGGCCGGCGGTGTCGTAGGTCAGCAGGTCGCGCGCCGTCTCCTCGAAGCCCGTCGTGTGCGTCATCACATGGCGCAGCGTCAGCGCCTTGCCGTTGCGGCCCGGGATGGTGAAGTCGATGTATTTGTTGAGGTCGGCATCGAGGTCGAGCTTGCCCTGCTCGACCAGCTGCATGACGGCCGTCCACGTGAACAGCTTGGACACCGAGCCGGGGCGGAACAGGGTCTTGTTCGGGTCGACGGGGATGTTCTTGTCCCAGTCGGCCAGGCCATAGCCTTTTTGCAGCAAGGGCTGCCCGTCCTTGACGACGACAACGACGGCGCCGGGCACGCGCGCATTGCGCAGCGCCGTGGGGACCATGCCGTCGATGAAGGCCTCGACATCGACGGCCGTCAGCGGCGTGGCGGTCTTGGGCTGGGCGAAGGCGGACGTGACGGCGCCGACGCACAGGGCCAGCGCGGCGACGCGCAGGCGGTTGAACAACTGCTTCATGGGAGTTCCAGGGTCAGAAGTTGAAGGTCAGGTTGGCGCCCACCGTGCGCGGCGCGACGGTGGTGACGTTGAGCGGCAGGCCGAAGGCGGTCAGGGCGGTATCCGCGGCCACGATGGCGCGCTTGTCGGTCAGGTTGCGCACGAAGGTGGCGAGCTGCCAGCGGCCCATCTCCAGGCCCCATTGCGCGTCCACCAGCGTGTAGGCCGGCTGGCTGAAGTTGGGTACCGAGCTGCCGGCGGAGGCGTAGCCGGCATTGCGCTGGCCGACGCGGCGCACATTCAGGCCGGCATAGGACGGGTTGCCGGCCAGGTCGAAGGCATAGCGAGCGCCGAGGGTGAAGGCCAGCTTGGCGGTGTTGGGCAGGCGCGAGCCTGAGGGGCCGAGAGCCTCGGAACCCTCGGTCAGCTTGGGGTCGGTCCAGGCCAGGCTGCCGTCGAGGTTCCAGTGGGCATCGAGCTTGTAGTGAGCCGCCAGTTCCAGGCCGCGCACGCGGGCCTTGCCGGCGTTGACGACGATGGTGCTGGCGCCGACGGCCTTGGGCTGCTGCAGGTCCTTCCAGTCGATGTTGAAGACGGCGGCTTCGAAGTTGAGGCGCTTGTCCAGCAGGTCGGCCTTGTAGCCCAGCTCATAGCTCCACAGCGTGTCGTGGCCGAAGGTCATCGGCGTGCCGGGGATGACCTGGCCATTGGCGTCGATGGCCGGCGAGTTGGGGCCGCCAGGCCGGTAGCCGCTGGCAGCGCGGAAGTAGAGGTTGCTGGTCTTGTCGAGGGCGTAGCGCAGCGTGGCCAGATAGGTCTTGGCCGTGTCGTCGCTGGGCGCCGAGGAGTTCAGCTGCTCGTTGACGTAGACGGTGTAGACCTGCTCGTTCTTGGCGACACGGGCGCCCAGGGTCAGCGACCAGGTCGGGTCGATGTTCCAGGTCAGGTCGCCGTAGAGGGCGCGCTCGCGGTACTCGGACGGCTGGCCCGTGGTCGTCAGCGTCATGTCGCCGCCGCCACCCGCCACCTGGGCCCATAGGCGCTGGCCGACGTTGCCGGTTTCCTTGGTGCGATAGAAGCCCAGCAGCCATTCGACGCTGCCGCGCTGCGATGTCAGGCGCAGTTCCTGGGTCTGCTTGCGCAGGCCGAAGGCGTTGTCCAGCGAGACGAAATCGAAGGCTGGGTTGCCGCCCAGCAGGGCGGTGGCGTCCTGGCCGGTGGCGCTGTCCAGGCGCTGGCTGGATGCGATGGCGTTCATGCGGGCCCAGCCAAAGTCGTATTCGAAATCGGCCGAACTAAGTCGCGTCTTGAGCTTGTAGGCCTCGCGCGTGTCGAGGTGGCGGGTCAGGTCGCCGTAGATCGGTTGGCCCTTGGCGGCGTCGTACTCGATGGTGTTGAGGCCGTTGCGCTGGATGTCCTGCTGGGTGTGGGCCAGGCGCAGCTTCATCTTGGCCATGGGCTCGACCAGCAGCGAGACCCGCGCGCCACGCGTGTTGCCGTCGTTGATGTGCTCGCCCGCGGCCTTGCCGACGGCGTCGATATAGCCGCCCTCGTGGTCGTTGAAGGCCGCGACGCGCAGGGCCGCCACGTCCTGGCTCAGTGGCACATTGAGCACGGCGTTCTCGGTGTGACCCAGGCCGCCGCCGCGGGCCTGGCGCATGCCGACGCCGACCTTGCCGGAGAACTGCGAGCTGTCGGGCTCGTTGGTCACGTACTTCAGCAGGCCGCCCATGGCGCCCGCGCCATACAGCGTGCCCTGCGGGCCGCGCAGCACCTCGATGTGCTTCAGGTCCAGCAGCGACAGGTCCAGGGCCGTGTTGGCGCCGCCGACGAAGGCGCTGCTGGAGCCGAAGGCGACGTCGTCGACATACATGCCGACGGTGGCGATCTGCTGCTCGCCGACGCTGACGCCGCGCATGGTGACGGCATTGCGGCCTGGGCCGCCGGAGCTCTTCACGTCCACGCCGGGCAGACCGCCCACATAGTCGCTCAGCGAGGCGGCGCCGGCGCGGTCCATGTTGTCGGCGCTCAGCGTCTCGACGCGCAGCGGCACATCACGCACCGGCTCGCGGCGACGCGTGGCGGTGACGGTCACGACGTCGAGCTTCTCGACATCGGCCTTGCTGCCTTCGGCGGCGGCAGCCTGGGCCTGCGCCCACAGCGGCGATGCGCACAGGGCGGCGGGCACCAGCAGGACTGCGAGCTTGCGGGGCTTCAGACGGGTGGGAGGGACGGACCGGCTCATGGCAGCTCCAGGATGGTGTTGGGTGGTTCGATCCGTGAAGTTTCCAATTTGGAAAATTCTTTCCCATTGGTGTAAACCTTAGATGAAACGCAGAACCGGGCTCAGGGCAAGCGAGCAGACGGCCCGCCGCTGGGCATGGCCTAAGATGAAACGACTCCCTTTCCCAGGGCTCTTCCCAGAGACATGGCTTCCACGACCTCCCCCGGCGACCACATCCGCAGCGTGCGCAAGCGCCTCGGCCTGACCCTGGCCCAGGTGAGCGAGCGCACTGGCCTGGCGGTGTCGACGTTGTCCAAATTGGAAAAAGGCAATGTCTCGCTGTCCTACGACAAGCTGATGCTGCTCAGCCGCGGCTTGGCCGTGGACATGGCCGAGCTGCTGCAGGACGCGCAAGGCGCGCGGCCCGCGCCCAGCGGCGGCGGCCGGCGCGTGGTGCACCGCGCGGGTGACGGCCAGGTCGTCGACACCCAGAGCTACAAGCAGACCTATCTGGCGTCGGAGTTGCTGAACAAGCGCTTCACGCCGCTGATCGCCGAGGTCAGGGCGCGTACGCTGGACGAGTTCAAGGCCGAGTTCGGCGACCTGATCCGCCACCCCGGCGAGGAGTTCGCTTTCGTCATCGAGGGCGAGGTGGCCTTCCACTCCGAGCTGTATGCGCCCGTCATCCTGAAGCCGGGCGACTCCATCTTCTTCGACAGCGAGATGGGCCACGCCTATCTGAAGGCGTCGGAGGGCACCTGCCGGCTGGTCGCGACCTGCGCACCGCGCAACGGCAGCGGCGACGTGATGACGCAGCATTTCGTCGAGGCCTCACAGCGCCTGGCGGCGCCCGAGCCGGCAGCGCCGGCCAAGGCGGCAAGGGCGGCCACCAAGCCCAAGGCCAGGGCTACGCGCCGCTAGTCGATCTGCTTTCCACGCGCTTCAGCAGCGGTCTCAGCGCAAACAGCGCCGCGGCCGACACGCCAGCGATCGCCGCGAGCGCCGCGAAGAAGCCCGCGGGGCCCAGGGGCTCCCAGCCACGCCCGACCAACCCGGCCAGGAAGTTGCCGCCGAAGGAGGCGAGAAACCAGGCCGCAATGACCGTGGCCCCCATGCCGCGGGGCGCCAGCCTGGCGAAAAGGCCCAGACCCACCGGCAGGATGTAGAGCTCGCCGAGGGTGTAGAGCACGAAGAAGGCCACCACCCACAGCATGTTCACGGGCGTGCCGCCGTGGCCGAGCACCAGCAGCGACAGGGCGAGGTAGGACAGCGCCACGCCGGCGGCGCCGGTGGCCATCTTGGCCAGGGACGACAACTCCCGTCCGCGCTCCGCGGCGCGGCGCCAGCTGCCGATGACGAAGGGTGTGAGCAGCAGCACGAACAGCGAGTTCAGCGACTGCACCCAGGTCATGGGCAGGGTGATGCCCCAGAAGGAGCGGTCGACGCCGGCCTCCACCCAAACCGCCAGGGTGTTGCCGCTCTGCTCGTAGGCGCTGCGGAACACGACCACCGCCAGCGCCACCAGCAGCAGCGGCACAAAGCTGCGGCCGCCTCGCGCCGTGGGCTGCGTGGATGCAGCCTCTGCAGGCCGCTGCCGGTCCTGCGGCAGATGGCGCGAGCCCAGCAGGTAGACGGCCAGGCCCACGCACATGCCCACGCCCGCGGCCCCAAAGCCCACATGCCAGCCGTACAGCTCGCCCAGCGTGCCGCAGACCAGCGGCGCCAGCATGCCGCCCAGGTTCACGCCGGCGTAGTAGACGTTGTAGGCCCCGCCGCGGCGCGGATCCTTCTCGCCGTAGAGGTCACCGACCTGGCTGGGCAGATTGGGCAGGAAGAGGCCATTGCCGAGTGCGATGAGCACGAGGGCCGGGAAGAAAGCCGTCTCGAAGGCCAGCACGAAATGCCCCAGCGCCATCAGCGAGCCGCCTATGAGGATGGCGCGCCGCCGGCCCAGCCAGCGGTCGGCGATATAGCCGCCGAAGATGGGCGTCAGGTAGACGCCCGCCGTGTAGGCACCGTAGATGGTCGACGCGTCGGCCTGCTGGAAATTCAGGTGCCGGATCATGTAGTAGATCAGCAGCGCCTTCATGCCGTAGAAGGAGAACTTCTCCCAGGTCTCGGTCAGGAAGAGCACCACCAGGCCACGCGGCTGGCCGAACCACTGCGCGGGAGCGCGGGCTTGCAGGGAAGCGTCCACTCAATCTCCTTCAAACGGCACCGGCGGCGCCGATTTCATTGCCCAACGATTTTCGTGATGGTACATTTATTTTCCAAATTGGAAAATTGCATGCAAGCAGTCATGGGCCAACAGACAATGACGACAGTGTCGACACCGACGAAGAACGTGGATTGCATCGTCATCGGTGCCGGCATCGCGGGCGCCTCGGTGGCGGCCTCACTCGCCGGCGGCGCGAGTGTGGCCGTGCTGGAAGCCGAGCCTCATGCGGGTTACCACTCCACCGGCCGCTCGGCCGCCCTGTACTCGGCCCTCTATGGCAATGCCACCATCCGCGCACTGACGCGGGCCAGCCTCCCCTATTTCCTGACGCCGTCGCAGGGCATGGTCAAGGACGCTCTGCTGCGCGAGCGGCACACGCTGTTTCTGGTTGGCACGGGTCAGCTCGACCTCGTCGCCGGCTTCACCGCCGATGCCGATGTGCGCGAGCGCACGACGACGCTGAGCGCCGACGAGGTGCTGGCCCGCGTGCCGGTGCTGCAGCGCGACCAGGTGGCCGGCGCCCTGCTGGACACGACCTCGGCCGACATCGACGTCGACCTGCTGCATCAGGGTTTCCTGCGCACCGCCCGCGCGGCGGGTGCCGAACTGCAGCTGGGCACCCGCCTGCAGGGGCTGGAGCGCGAGGGCTCGAACTGGCTGGCTCACACCGCCAGCGGCACCTTTCGCGCCGGCGTCGTCATCAATGCGGCGGGCGCCTGGGCCGACGACGTGGCGGCCCTGGCCGGTGTCGCACCCGTGCCGCTGCAGCCGCTGCGCCGCACCGCTGTCCTCATCGACCTGCCGGAGGGCATCGACGCCACGCTGTGGCCGGCTGTCGTCGCCATCGACGAGAGCCAGTACTTCAAGCCCGATGCCGGCCTGCTGCTGATCTCGGCCGCCGACGAAACGCCCAGCCTGCCCTGCGATGCCCAGCCCGAGGAGCTGGACGTGGCCATTGCCGTGGACCGCTTCGAGACGCTGACCGGTCAGCCCGTGCGCCGGGTGCGCCACCGCTGGGCGGGGCTGCGCGTCTTCAGCCCCGACCGTTCGCCGGTCGTCGGCTTCGACGCGTCGGTGCCGGGCTTCTTCTGGTGCGCGGGGCAGGGCGGTTATGGCATCCAGACGTCGCCGGCTCTCGGCCGTGCGGCCGCAGCGTTGGCTGTGGGGCGCGCACTGCCGCAGGACCTGGCCGATATGGGCGTCACGGCCGAGCAGCTCTCCCCTCGGCGCTTCAGGCGAAACGTCTGAGACCTTGAAGGTCCAGCACCCGCAGGCCTCCGTACTCGATGCGGATCAGCCCGGCGCTGCCAAGCCGGTTCAGCGCCTGGTTCACACGTTGGCGTGACAGGCCCACCAGATAGCCCAGCTCCTGCTGGGTGATGCGCAGCCAGTTGCCCACACCGGGGTAGAGGGTCGGGTGGAAGAGTGCGGCCAGGTTGCGGGCGACACGCACGTCGGGGTCGTGGATGCGGTCGGTCTCGCGTGCGGCGATGAACTGGCCCAGGCGTTCATTCAGCTGGTCCAGCACGAAGCGGTTGAAGGCGATGCTGCCGTCCAGCAGCGCATGGAAACTGTCGATGGGCAGGCCGGCCACGACACTGGGCCTCAGGGCCTGGATGTTGTAGCGGTAGACCTCGCGCTTGAGCAGGGTACCCTCGCCGAACCAGCCGCCCGGCGGGATGCCGGTGAAAGTGACAGCCTGGCCCATGGAGTCGTCGTTGTTCATCTTCAAGAGGCCATCAACGACGCCAAACCACAGCGTGGCCGGGCGGCCGATGCGGCACAGGCGCTCGCCGGGCTCGGCATCTCCGACCTCCAGCGTCGTCAGGGCGCGCTCGCGCAGCGGGCCGTCCAGCAGCTTCAGCCAGGGGATGGCGTCCAGCTCGGTGGGCGTCGGCCGGCGGGTGCGCTGTCTGAGCGGCAGGGGCGCAACGGCCATGGGGTGGGAAAGTCTGGGCCGTGAAGACCCCTAAATTGTCGTCGTACCGACAGATGGGCGTCAAAGTCCTGGCAAGAATGCGCTCACAGACAGGGGCTCCAGTCCCTGCAACGGAGACAGGCTTGACCGCGACCTTCCCTCGGCTCTTGCTCGACCATGCCGCCCAGCGGCCCGACGCGCCTGCGCTGCGCGAGAAGGCCTTTGGCGTGTGGCAGACGCTGTCGTGGGCGCAGCTCGCGGCCCTCGTACAGGAACTTGCCTTGGGCCTGTCGGCAGCCGGTCTGCGGCGCGGTGAACATCTGGTGGTCGTCGGTGAGAACCGGCCGCGCCTGTATGCCAGCATGCTGGCCGCGCAGTGCCTGGGCGCCGTGCCGGTGCCCCTGTACCAGGATGCCGTCGCGGCCGAATTCGTCTTCCCGCTGAACAATGCAGAGATTGCGTTTGCCATCGTCGAGGACCAGGAGCAGGTCGACAAGCTGCTGGAACTGCGCGAGCAGTGCCCGCAGCTGAAGTGCATCTGGTTCGACGACCCGCGCGGCCTGCGCAACTACGACGAGCCGGGTCTGGCGTCGCTGGACGAGCTGGCGTCGCGGGGGCGCGCCTATGCGGCCGAGCGTCCGGAGTTCTTCGCCGCCGAGGTCGCGGCCTGCCTGCCTGGCGACGTGGCGGCGCTGTTCTTCACTTCGGGCACGACGGGCAACCCCAAGGGTGTCATGCACACGCATGCGACGCTGATCGACCGCGCCCAGGCTGGCCAGCGCTTTGACAAGCTGACGTCCGACGAAGAAGTGCTGGCCTATCTGCCGCCAGCCTGGGTCGGCCAGAACATCTTCAGCTATGCGCAGTGGCTGGCCGTGGGCTATGTCGTCAACTGCCCGGAGTCGGCCTCCACGGTCAGCATTGACCTGAAGGAGGTCGGTCCGACGTATTACTTCGCGCCGCCACGGGTCTTCGAAGGCCTGTTGACGACGGTGATGATCCGCATGGAGGACGCGTCGGCGGTCAAGCGCTGGCTGTTCGAGCGCTGCATGAGCTTGGCTCGCCGCGTCGGCCCGCGCCTGATGGACAAGCAGCCGGTGGGCCTGCTGGATCGCCTGGCCTATGCGCTGGGCGACGTGCTCATCTACGGCCCGCTGCGCAACACCCTGGGCTTCTCACGCGTGCGGGTCGCCTACACCGCGGGTGAGGCCATCGGCCCCGACCTGTTCAGCTTCTACCGCGCCATCGGCATCAACTTGAAGCAGCTCTACGGCTCGACCGAGACGGCCGTCTTCGTCTGCCTGCAGCCCGACCACGAAGCGCGCTCCGACACCGTGGGCGTGCCCATCGACGGCGTGGAGATCAAGCTGACCGACAGCGGCGAGTTGCTGGTGCGCTCGCCCGGACTGCTCAAGGGCTATTACAAGAACGACGCGGCCACGGCCGAGGCGCTGACGGCCGATGGCTGGTTCCATACCGGCGACGCCGGCTTCCTGACGCCGGGCGGCCACCTGAAGATCATCGACCGCGCCAAGGATGTCGGCCGGCTGATGGGCGGCGCCTTCGACGGCGCGATGTTTGCGCCCAAATACGTCGAGAACAAGCTGAAGTTCTTTCCGCACATCAAGGAAGCGGTTTGCTTCGGTGACAAGCGCGAGAAGGTCTGCGCCTTCATCAACATCGACTTCGAGGCCGTCGGCAACTGGGCCGAACGCCGCAACCTGCCCTATGCGGGCTACACCGACCTGGCCCAGCGCGCCGAGGTCTACGAGCTCATCCTCGACTGCGTGCAGAAGGTCAATGCCGACCTGGCCCAGGACGAGTTGCTGGCGGGCAGCCAGATCAGCCGCTTCCTGGTGCTGCACAAGGAGCTTGACGCCGATGACGGCGAGCTGACGCGCACGCGCAAGGTGCGCCGCGGTGCCATCGCCGAGAAATACGGCGTGCTCATCGATGCGCTCTACGAGGGCAAGGTCTCGCAGTACATCGAGACCCAGGTCAAGTTCGAGGACGGCCGCACGTCCATGGTGGCGGCAGACCTGCGCATCGTCGAAGCCAAGACCTTTCCGGCCGTGAAGGGCGCGGCGGCATGAAGAAGATCGGTAACGTCGTCCTCGACGTGAAGAACATTTCGCTGGCCTTCGGCGGCGTGAAGGCATTGACCGACATCAGCTTCGATGTCCGCGAGCACGAGATCCGCGCCATCATCGGCCCCAACGGCGCCGGCAAGAGTTCGATGCTGAACTGCATCAACGGCGTCTACCAGCCGCAGCAGGGTTCGGTCACGCTGCGTGGCAAGACCTACCGCGGCATGAGCCCGCGCCAGGTCGCCGAAATGGGCGTGGCGCGCACCTTCCAGAACCTGGCCCTTTTCAAGGGCATGAGCGTGCTGGACAACATCATGACCGGCCGCAACCTGCGCATGAAGCGCGGCCTGTTCTGGCAGGCCCTGCACCTCGGGCCGGCCCGGCGCGAGGAGACCGAGCAGCGCGAACAGGTCGAACGCATCATCGACTTCCTCGAGATCCAGGCGCACCGCAAGACGCCGGTCGGCCGCCTGCCCTATGGCCTGCAAAAGCGCGTCGACCTCGGCCGCGCCCTGGCCATGGAGCCCAGCCTGCTGCTGCTGGACGAGCCCATGGCCGGCATGAACGTCGAGGAGAAGCAGGACATGTGCCGCTTCATCCTCGACGTCAACGACGAGTTCGGCACCACCATCGTGCTGATCGAGCACGACATGGGCGTCGTCATGGACATCTCCGACCGCGTTGTCGTGCTGGACTACGGCAAGAAGATTGGCGACGGCGCGCCGGATGAGGTGCGCAAGAACGAAGACGTGATTCGCGCTTACCTCGGAGCAGGGCACTGAAATGAAATTCAAACAAAGCCACAGAGGCACTGAGGCACAGAGGCAGTTGGATGAAGGTCTCTCTGTGTCTCTGTGCCTCTGTGGCTGTGTTCCTTGGGTCGAGGCAGGCTGACGATGGGGCCATTCCTCGAAACCCTGATCGGCGGCCTGATGGCGGGCATGCTGTATTCGTTGATCGCGCTGGGCTTTGTGCTGATCTTCAAGGCCAGCGGCGTCTTCAATTTCGCCCAAGGTGCGATGGTGTTGTTCGCGGCCCTGGCCATGGCGCGCTTTGCGGAATGGCTGCCCCAGCTGACGGGCATGGACAGCAAGGTGCTGATCAATGTGCTGGCCTTCGCCGGCGCGCTGGCCGTCATGGTCGTCGTCGCCTGGCTGGTCGAGCGATTGGCGCTGTCCAAGCTCGTCAACCAGGAAGGCATCACGCTGCTGATGGCGACGCTGGGCATCGCCTACCTGCTCGAAGGCGCCGGCCAGATGCTGTTCGGCAACGACATCTACAAGATCGACATCGGCCTGCCCAAGGACCCGATGTTCTTGTTCGAGCAGACGTTTGAAGGCGGCATCCTCGTCAGCAAGGAAGACCTCTATGCCGCCCTGATCGCCGCGGCCCTGGTCGCCGGCCTCAGCCTGTTCTTCCAGAAGACGGCCACCGGCCGCGCCCTGCGCGCCGTCGCCGACGACCACCAGGCCGCGCAGAGCATCGGCATCCCGCTGTCGCGCATCTGGGTCATCGTCTGGAGCGTGGCGGGCTTCGTCGCCCTGGTGGCGGGGATGATCTGGGGCAGCAAGCTGGGCGTGCAGTTCTCGCTGTCGCTGGTGGCGCTGAAGGCCCTGCCGGTGGTCATCCTGGGCGGGCTGACCAGCGTGCCGGGTGCCATCGTCGGTGGCCTGCTGATTGGCGTGGGGGAGAAGCTGTCGGAGGCTTACCTGGGACCGATGCTCGGTGGCGGCATTGAGTACTGGTTTGGCTATGTGCTTGTGCTTGTCGTATTGCTGGTGAGGCCGCAGGGACTGTTCGGGGAGAAGATCATTGATCGCGTCTAAGTCCGACACAACACAGCCACAGATGCAAAGAGGCACAGAGGAATTTCCAGTGCCCGTTCTCTCTGTGTCTCTGTGCCTCTGTGGCTTTGTTTCTTCGCCCGTCGAGGACTGAACATGCTCTACCGCGAAAACGGCCAGTTCAAGACCAGCTACTCGGCAGACAGCCAGATCCTGCCCATCCGGCAGGACCGCATCGCGATGGCGCTGATGCTGATCGCCGCCTTCGTCGTCGTCCCGATGGTGTCCAGCGAATACCTGCTGCGCGCCATCTTCATCCCCTTCCTCATCCTCAGCCTCGCAGCCTTGGGCCTGAATGTGCTGGTCGGCTATTGCGGCCAGATCTCGCTGGGCTCGGGGGCCTTCATGGCCGTCGGCGCCTACGTGGCCTACAACTGCCAGGCGCGCTTCGAGGGCATGCCGCTGATCGTGTCGCTGCTGGCGGGCGGCCTGGGCGCGACGGTGCTGGGCGTGGCCTTTGGCCTGCCGTCGCTGCGCATCAAGGGCCTCTACCTCGCGGTGGCGACGCTGGCGGCACAGTTCTTTGTCGATTGGGCCTGCCTGCGGCTGAAGTGGGTCACCAACGACTCGACCTCGGGCTCGGTCAGCGTCGCCAACTTGAACCTCTTCGGCATGCCCGTCGAGTCGCCGGCGGCGCGCTATCTGCTGTGCCTGGGCGTGGTTGTCGTCTTCGCGCTGATCACCAAGAACATCGTGCGCGGCCATATCGGCCGTTCGTGGATGGCCATGCGCGACATGGACGTTGCGGCCAGTGTCATCGGCATCCGGCCCATGCAGGCCAAGCTCAGCGCCTTCGCCGTCAGCAGTTTCATCATCGGCGTGGCCGGCGCCCTGTGGGGCTTTGTGCACCTGGGCTCCTGGGAGCCGGCGGCGTTTGGCATCACGCGCAGCTTCGACCTGCTCTTC
This sequence comes from Roseateles sp. NT4, assembly GCF_051857475.1. Lineage (NCBI taxonomy): Bacteria > Pseudomonadati > Pseudomonadota > Betaproteobacteria > Burkholderiales > Sphaerotilaceae > Roseateles > Roseateles sp. NT4. Next base: position 495,764 of record NZ_JBPZGZ010000004.1, read on the forward strand.
ATGGTCATCATCGGCGGCCTGGGCTCGATCTCGGGCGCCTTCTTCGGCGCGGCCTTCATCGTCGTGCTGCCGCTGCTGCTGGACAAGCTGCCCTACTGGACCGGCCTGCCCATGGACACGGCCACGGCTTCGCATCTGGCGCTGATGATCTTCGGCGCCCTCATCGTGTTCTTCCTCATCAAGGAACCACACGGCCTCGCGCGACTCTGGGCCACCGCCAAGGAAAAGCTCAGACTCTGGCCCTTTCCGCATTGATACCCACAACGACAGGAGACATGGCAATGAAGACACTGATCACGTGCGCGGCTCTGGCCGCTTTGCAACTCTTCGCCGCGCCCGCCGCCGTGGCCCAGGCCAAGGAGCAGTTCTTCCCGTTGCTGGTCTACCGCACCGGGCCCTATTCGCCCAACGGCACGCCCTGGGCCAATGGCAAGCAGGACTACATCAAGCTCATCAATGCGCGTGACGGTGGCGTCAACGGCGTCAAGCTGACCTTCGAGGAATGCGAGACCGGCTATGCCACCGACAAGGGCGTGGAGTGCTATGAGCGGCTCAAGGGCAAGAACGCGACGCTGTTCGACCCTCAGGCCACCGGCATCACCTTTGCGCTGACCGACAAGGTGCCCAACGACAAGATCCCGTTGATCACGCTGGGCTATGGTCTGTCGGCCTCCGCCGATGGCGGCGTGTTCGCCTGGAACTTCCCGTTGATGGGCAGCTACTGGACGGCCGCCGATGCGCTGATCCAGCACCTGGGCAAGAAGGAGGGTGGCCTGGACAAGCTCAAGGGCAAGAAGATCGCCCTGGTCTACCACGACAGCCCCTTCGGCAAGGAGCCCATCCCCATGCTGGAGGAGCGCCAGAAGATGCATGGCTTCGAGCTCATCAAGATCCCGGTGACGGCACCGGGTGTCGAGCAGAAATCGGCCTGGCTGCAGGTGCGCCAGGCGCGGCCCGACTATGTGCTGCTGTGGGGCTGGGGCGTCATGAACTCCACGGCGCTGAAGGAGGCCCAGGCCACCGGCTATCCGCGCGAGAAGATGTACGGTGTCTGGTGGTCGGGCGCCGAGCCCGATGTGAAGGACGTGGGCGAGGGCGCCAAGGGCTACAACGCGCTCAACCTCAACACCTCGGGCCAGGCACCCAAGGTCATCCAGGACATCCTGAAGCTGGTGCATGGCAAGGGCCAGGGCACGGGGCCGAAGGAAGAGGTCGGCTCGGTGCTCTACACGCGCGGCCTCGTCATCCAGGCGCTGGCTGTGGAGGCCGTGCGGCGTGCGCAGGAGCGCTTCGGCAAGGGCAAGGTCATGACCGGCGAGCAGGTGCGCTGGGGCCTGGAGAACCTGGCGCTTGACGACAAGAAGCTCGCGGCCCTGGGCCTGACCGGCGTCATCCGCCCCATCAGCACCAGCTGCTTCGACCATCAGGGTTCGACCTCGGTGCGCGTGCATACCTGGGACGGCAAGCAATGGGCCTTCAGCTCTGACTGGTACCAGGCCGACGAGCAGATCATCAAGCCCATGGTCAAGGCGGCGGCGGACAAGTACGCCAGCGAGAAGAAGCTCACCCGCCGTACGTCTGCCGAGTGCCAGAGCTGAAGATGGCCAAGCCGCTGCTCGATGTCAACGGCATCGAGGTCATCTACAACCACGTCATCTTGGTGCTCAAGGGCGTGAGCCTGCGCGTGGCCGAGGGCCAGGTGGTGGCCTTGCTGGGCGGCAACGGCGCCGGCAAGACCACCACGCTGCGGGCCGTCTCCAACCTGCTGGAAGGCGAGCGCGGAGAGGTCACCAAGGGCAGCATCGAGCTGCGCGGCGAGCGCATCGAGAAGCTGTCGACGGCGGCCATGGTGGAGCGTGGCGTCGTGCAGGTCATGGAGGGGCGGCACTGCTTCGCCCACCTGACGATCGAGGAGAACCTGATGACCGGCGCCTACACGCGCAAGGACGGCAAGGCCGCCGTGCGCGACACCCTGGACAAGGTCTACAACTACTTTCCGCGCCTGAAGACGCGCCGCGGCAGTCAGGCGGCTTACACGTCCGGCGGCGAGCAGCAGATGTGCGCCATCGGCCGCGCGCTGATGGCCAACCCGAAGATGGTGCTGCTGGACGAGCCTTCGATGGGCCTGGCGCCGCAGATCGTCGAAGAAGTGTTCGAGATCGTGCGCGACCTCAACGCCAAGGAGGGCACGACCTTCCTGCTGGCTGAGCAGAACACCAATATGGCGCTGCGTTATGCCGACTATGGCTACATCCTCGAGAACGGCCGCGTCGTCATGGACGGCGCTGCGGCCGAACTGCGCGAGAACGAGGACGTCAAGGAGTTCTACCTCGGTGTCGGCGGGGACGGGCGGCGCAGCTTCAAGGATGTGAAGAGCTACAAGCGCAGAAAGAGGTGGTTGGCATGAGTGATGACAGCTGGGATATCGCACCACCGCCGTTCAACGCGGACTCGGCGCTGCAGACCCTGAAGCGCTTCGCCCGCGACCAGCGTGTGCTGACCGAGCGCAGCGAAGGCTGGTTGCTGGGCGCCGACCTGGTGATGAAGATGGCCATCGACGGGGCGACCGTCAAGGTGCAGCTGGCCAAGCGGCCGGCGCGCACGCCCGAATGGGACACGTTCACGCTGAAGGCGGCCACGGACTCACGCAAGCTGCAGGACGAGATCAAGCGCCGGCTCACGCGCTGGAAGGATGACGAGTGACGGAGTTCTTCGACGCGCTTGAGGCCCGCGACCCTGCCGAGCGTGAAGCGGCGCTGATGGCCGCGGTGCCGGAGCAGATCGCACACGCGCAGTCCAGCAGCCCGGCCTATACGGAGATGCTGGCCGGTGTCGATGCGGCGGGCATCAAATCGCGCGCGGCCTTGGCCACGTTGCCGCTCACTCGTAAGAGCAGCCTCGCCGCCGCGCAGGCTGCACGCCGAGCGCTACGCCTGGGCGGGTTTGCGGCCGGCATGCCGCGGCGTATCTTCCAGTCGCCCGGGCCGCTTTATGAGCCCGAGCCCGATGCTGATGGTGGCGATCCCTGGCGCGTGGCCCGCGCCCTGCATGCTGCTGGCGTGCGCGCGGGCCAACTCGCCCATGTGAGCTTCAGCTATCACCTGACACCCGCCGGCGCCATGATGGAAGCGGGCTTGCGGGCGTTGGGAGCGGCCAGCGTTCCCGGTGGCGTCGGCAATACCGAGCTGCAGCTGCAGGCCCTGCTGGACCTGCAGCCCGAGGCCTATGCCGGCACGCCAAGCTTTCTGCGCATCCTGCTCGAGAAGGCCGCCGAGGGCGGCCATGCGCTGCCCTATCTGCAGCGCGCCCTCGTCAGCGGCGAGGCCTGCCCGCCGGCCTTGGTGGCCTGGTTTGCCGAACGCGGCGTCGAGGCCTACCAGTGCTATGCCACGGCCGACCTCGGCCTCATCGCCTACCAGACCACGGCTCGCGAAGGCCTGGTCGTCGACGAGGGCGTCATCGTCGAGATCGTGCGGCCGGGCACGGGGGAGCCGCTGCCGGATGGCGAGGTCGGCGAGGTCGTCGTGACGACGCTGTCGCCGGGCTATCCGCTGATCCGCTTTGCCACCGGCGACCTGTCCGCCGTGATGCCGGGGATGAGTCCCTGCGGCCGCACCAACCAGCGCCTGCGCGGCTGGCTCGGGCGCGCCGACCAGTCGGCCAAGGTGCGCGGCATGTTCGTGCATGCCGGCCAGGTCGCCGAGGTGCTGGCCCGCTGCGCCCAGCGTGGGCGGGCCCGTCTCGTGGTCGATGGCGAACTGGCCAATGACCGCATGAGCCTGCAACTGGAGGTCGAGGGCCAGCCGGCCGGCCTTGCCGAGCAGCTGCAGGCGGCGCTGCGCGACATCACCAAGCTGCGCAGCGAGGTCGAGCTCGTGGCGCCGGGCAGCCTGCCCAACGACGGCAGGGTCATCGAGGATCGTCGTAGCGTGTGACATGGGTTTGAAGACATCGGGGCCGACCTGAACCTGAATCGGTGACAGGAAGCCCCGCATGGACTCGTCCAGGCGGCGCCACCACAGTCCGCCCCTTCGCCAGCACAGCCGGCCACCGCCGGCGCCCGCCGAAGGACGCGTCCATGACCCTTGCCCGCCATCTTCCGCCCGCCCTGCTCGTGCTCCTGCTCGCCGCCTGTGGCGGTGGCAACGGCCACGGTCCTCAGGTCACGCCCCAGGCTGAGAACGAGCTGACCAAGGCCGCCGCGGCCCGCCCGCGCGCCAAGGACCCCGATCACCACGAGTTCTCTGCCACGTTGTCCGCACCGTTTGCAGTCACGGCCGCCAGCGGCGGGCGCACGTTCACGGTGCATATGGACCACCCCGGCATCGCCGATGGCCAGGTCTTCGCCTGGACCCTGAGCCTGGTCGATGGCAGTGGCCAGGTGCTGCAGCGCTGGAGCGGCGAGTCCCGCTACGCCGGCGCCCCCGTCACCGCCAGCGTCGGCTGGGCCGGCCGCGGCACTGGCAGTGCGGCGCTGGCCGATGGCCTGTACCAGCTCAAGCTCGAGGCTGTCAGCCTCGACGCCGCCACGGCACTGTCCCAAGGAGCGACAACAGGCCGCGCCGAACGCCTGCTGGCCGCCGCGCCGCCGCTGGACCATGCCGAGCAGCGCTGGCCCATCGCGCTGGGCCAGCCCGCCAGTGTCGACATGCCCCCCTTCAAGGCCATGCCGACCGCCGCCGACCGCGGCCTCGTCAAGGCGCAATCGGCACCGGCCATCAACAGCCTGCCCTACACCGTCTACTTCGCCAATCTGCACAGCCAGACCAACGACTCCGACGGCGGCGGCGCCTTGAGCAACTGCTCCTCGTCGCAGCCGGCCCAGACCGGTGCCTACGGCCCGGCCGACGCCTTCGCCTATGGCAAGACGGCGGGCCTGGACATCCTGATGTCGTCCGAGCACAACCACTACTTCGACGGCTCCTCCAGCACCAATGCCAGCGGCAGCGCCGCCACGGCCAAGAGCCGCTACCAGGCGGGCCTGAGCGCCGCCACCGCCGCGACGACCTCGACCTATCTCGCCATCTACGGCATGGAGTGGGGCGTCATCAGCAATGGCGGCCACATGAACATCTTCAACAGCAACGAGCTGTTTGCCTGGGAATACAACAGCAGCAACCAGCTGTTCGGCGACCGCTTCACGGCCAAGAGCGATTACGCGGCCCTGTACGCCACCATGCGCAGCCTGGGCCTGGTCGGCCAGTTCAACCACCCCGACACGACGGGCCAGTTCCTTGTTGGCGGCACCGACCTCGGCTACAGCGCCGATGGCGACGAGGTCATGGCGCTGACCGAGATCCTGAACAGCTCGGCCTTCTCGTCCAACACGACCGAGACCGAGACCGGCCTGTCCAACTTCGAGGACGCCTTCAACAAGCTGCTGGAGCGCGGCTATCACGTCGCACCCGCCAGCAACCAGGACAACCACTGCGCCAACTGGGGCAAGTCGTACACCAACCGCACCGGCGTGCTGATCCCGACGGGCACGGCCCTGAACAAGACCAGCTTCCTCGACGCCATCAAGGCCCGCCGCGTCTTCGCGACCATGGACAAGACGGGCCAGATCGCGCTGACGGCCAATGGCCACGTGATGGGCGAACGCTTCGCCAACAGCGGCGTGCTCAAGCTCAGCGTGGGCTATGCCAGCACCAGCGGCAAGACGGCCACCAGCGTGCAGATCTACGAGGGCGTGCCCAAGCGCAATGGCACCGTCACCCTGCTGGCCAGCAGCGGCACGGCCAGCACGACGCCGGCCGTCGGCGACCATTACTACTACGCCAAGATCACGCAGAGCGACGGCAAGATGCTGTGGAGCGCGCCGGTCTGGGTGACGCAATCCAACTCGCAGGTCGACACCACGCCCCCCACGGCGACGGCCAGCGAAAGCGGCACGGCCGGCACCATCACGCTGTCGGCCACGGCCAGCGACAACATCGGCGTGGCCCGCGTGGATTTCGTCGTCGATGGCGTCGTCAAGGGCAGCGACACGACGTCGCCCTATTCGATGACGCTGGACTCGACGACGCTCGCCAACGGCAGCCACAGCCTGGTGGCCCGCGCCTATGACGCGGCCGGCAACTCCGGTGCGTCGACGGCGGTCAACTTCAGCATCAGCAATGCCAGCGCATCGCTGAACGAGACCGAGTCCAACGGCACCATCGCCACCGCCAATGTCGTCACCAACCAGACGACCGTCATCGGCACGATGTCATCGACCAGCGACAAGGACTATTTCAAGGTCACGCTGGCCGCCGGCAAGACGCTGCGCGTGGACATGACGTGTCCCGCGGCCTTTGACTACGACCTCTATCTGCACAACAGCAGCGGCACGACGCTGACCTCGTCGGAGAGCGCCACCTGCACCGAGTCGCTGAGCTACAAGAACACCGGCTCCTCGGCCCTGGCGGTCTACATCCGCGTGGGCGCCTATTCGGGCAGCAGCAGCACCCAGACCTACACGCTGACGCTGAGCTACCCCTGACGGCGCAGGCTAGGGCCTGCCCGCTGTGTCGCAGCGGGCGGTCTCCCTAAGATGGGCTCACCCCTCCACGGAGACAAGCCCATGCGCCCGACCCTGATTGCCCTGGCGGCCCTGCTGGCCGCCGGCGCCGCCGCCGCCGAATACCCCGACAAGCCGGTCACGGTCATCGTGCCGTTCGCGGCGGGTGGCCCGACCGACAAGGTCGCGCGGGACCTGGCCGAGGCCTTGCGCAAGCCCTTGGGCAACACCGTGATCGTCGAGAACGTCGGCGGTGTGGGCGGCACCCTGGGCGCCAACAAGGTGGCCAAGGCCTCGCCCGATGGCTATACCCTGCTGCTGCACCACATCGGCCTGGCCAGCGCGACGGCGCTGTACCGCACGCTGCCCTACAAGACGCTGGACGACTTCGAATACCTCGGCATGGTCAACGAAGTGCCGATGACGCTGATCGGCCGGCCCAATCTGCCGGCCGGCAACTACGCCGAACTGGGCAAGTGGCTGGAGGCCAACAAGGGCAATGTCAATCTGGCCCACGCTGGCATCGGCTCGGCCTCGCATCTGTGCGGCCTGCTCTACCAGTCGGCTCTCAAGCTCGACATGACGACCGTCCCCTACAAGGGCACGGCACCGGCCATGAACGACCTGCTCGGCGGCCAGGTCGACATCATGTGCGACCAGACCACCAACACCACCGGCCAGATCGAGGCTGGCAAGGTCAAGGCCTATGCCCTGATGTCGTCCAAGCGCCTGCCTGCGGGCGCGTTGTCCAAGCTGCCGACGGCCGATGAGTCGGGGTTGAAGGGCTTCAATCTCGCGGTCTGGCATGGCCTGTATGCCCCCAAGGGCACGCCCAAGGCCGTCGTCGACAAGGTCAACACCGCCTTGCGTGCGGCCCTGAAGGACGCCGACTTCCACAAGCGCCAGGAAGCCCTGGGCGCCGTCATCATCAGCGACGCCCGCCTGTCGCCGGCCGAACACAAGAAGTTCGTCGAGGCGGAGATCAACAAGCTCACGCCCGTCATCAAGGCCGCCGGCATCTACGCCGACTGAAATGGCGCCCCTCGCCTGGTCTTGCGCCGCTGCACGCGGGCAAGTCCAGTCGGTCCCCCGAGGGGACGACGATGCTCACGGCATCAAGCCGCGAGCACATCGTCAGCGCGGACCGGCTAGGGAGCGGCCCGGCGCTCGGCCCGCAAGGCGAGGATTGCGTCAGCCATTGAGTTCGTCGACCACCAAGCGGTGGTCGGCATCGAGCGCCCAGACGTCTTCGTAATCCACCTCGAAGAGATGCCCGTCCGGGTCGGCGAAATAGCCAGCCACGCCCCAGTGGGTGCGGGTGGCCGGCTTGACGATGCGGCCACCGGCCGCCACGGCCTGGGCCAGGATGCGCGACACGTCTTGCGCCGACCTGGCGAGATGGATCAGGGCGAAGCCGGCAAAGCCCGTCCGTTGCGAGGCGTCAAAGCCGGCGTCGGCAGCGAGGTCCGCGCGCGCGATCAGGCACAGCGCGTAGCCGCCGAGGTCGAACTTGACGAAGCCGTCGCTGCTGGTCGGTGAGCGGGTCCAGCCCAGCGCTTCGTAGAAGGCCGCAGAGCGGGCGACGCTGCCCACGCCGAGCAGGATGAGGTGCAGGCGCTGGCTGGGCGACAGGGTGTCGAGCAGGCTCGACTCGAAGACATGTCCGACGGCTTGATCCAGCATGGGCCCCCTCCCGATTTGTGGTGGGCGCGCATGCTAGCGATGCCGGCGGACCGGTGGGTTACGGCTTGGGCACGGCCGCCTCGGCCGCGGGCCAGATCAGGGCCTGGGCGACGATGACGCGCTCGCCATTGAAGGTCGCCGCTGGCGATCCATAGAGCTGGTAGCCCAGGGCCAGGGCCTCGCTGACGCGATGGCAGAAGCTGGCGTCGTCGGGGCCGGTCAGCAGGCGATAGCAGGGCAGGCCGTTCGGGGGCGTCATGGTGGATGCGGCGGATCGTTCGGTGGAGGCCGGAGTTTGCTGCAGTCGAGGCAGCGCATGCGCGATCGACCGGGCGTCTGCAGCGAGCTCAGGCTGAGATGCCCCGCGCAGAACAGCTTGCCGCAATGCCCGCAATGGCCGCCTTCATCGGGCTGGAAGGACTGTCCGCAAGCACTGCAGCGAAAGGGCTGGGTCACAGCGACGAGAGTCAAGAAAGCGGCCCGGGAGAGCAGGGGCTTGCAAGCCTAACCGCCCATGCGCTTGCCGCGCGAAGGCCTCGACTGTGGTGCCGGGTAAACACGCTGTTGACTCCGGAGCCCATCGTGGAAAGAATGCATGTAAACGTTTACATGAAAGCCGGCCCGTGCAAGCGGAGCCGGTAAGACGGATGAGACAACCGTTCCCGCCTGGCTTCCTCTGGGGCTGCGCGACCTCGGCCTACCAGATCGAAGGATCGCCGCTGGCCGATGGCGCCGGCGTCAGCAACTGGCATCGCTTCGTGCGCACGCCGGGCCGCGTGCATGGTGGCGACACCGGCGACATGGCCTGTGACCACTACCGCCGCATGAAGGACGACGTCGCGCTGATGCGCGAGCTGGGCCTGACCGCCTACCGCTTCAGCATCGCCTGGAACCGTGTGCTGCCCCAAGGCCGCGGCCAGGTGAACGCGCCCGGTCTGGGCTTCTACGAACGCCTCGTCGACGAACTGCTGGCCGCCGGCATCCAGCCCATGGCGACCTTGCACCACTGGGACCTGCCCGCCGCCCTGGACGACCGCGGCGGCTGGCTCAACCCCGACATGCCGGACTGGTTTGCCGACTACGCCCAGGTCTGCTTCAAGGCCCTGGACGACCGCGTGCCGCTGTGGGTCACGCTGAACGAGCCCTGGGTGGTGGCCGACGGCGGCTTCATGCAGGGCGCTTTGGCGCCGGGCCACAAGAGCGCCTTCGAGGCGGCCATCGTGGCGCACCGGCTGATGCAGTCCCACGCCAAGGGCGTGCAGGCCTACCGCGCCGTGGGCAAGAACCAGATCGGCCTCGTCGTCAACATCGAGCCCAAGCACCTGCCGCCCGACGCGACGGATGCCGACCGCCACGCCGCGCGCCTGGCCGACGCCTACATGAACCGCCAGTACCTCGACCCGGCCCTGCTCGGCAGCTACCCGGACGAGTTGCGCGAGGTCTTCGGCGAGGCCTGGCCCGACTGGCCGGCCGCCGAAGTCGAGGCCCTGAAGCAGCCGGTCGACTTCCTCGGCCTGAACTACTACACCCGCGCCGTCGTGCGCCACGACGCCAAGGCCTGGCCGGTGCCGGCCACGCCGCAGCGCCAGCCTGGCGCCATCCACACCGAGATGGGTTGGGAGGTGCACCCGCAAAGCCTGGCCGACACCCTGGTGTGGATGCACGAGCGCTATGGCGGCCTGCCGCTGTACGTGACCGAGAACGGCGCCGCCTTCTACGACCCGCCGAAGGCCATTGATGGCCGCGTCGACGACCCGCTGCGCCAGCACTATCTGCGCACCCATATCGCCGCCGTGCAGGACGCGATGGCGCGAGGCGCCGACATGCGCGGCTATTTCGCCTGGTCGATGTTCGACAACCTGGAGTGGTCGCTCGGGTTTGCCAAGCGGTTTGGCCTGGTGCATGTGGACTTTCAGACACAGCAACGCACGCCCAAGGACAGCGCGCGCTTCTATGCTGAGGTCATCGCCGCACATGGCACGAATCTCTGACAACAACATGACAGTCGCTCCCGCCACGATCAAGGATGTCGCCCGCGTTGCCGGCGTCTCGGTGGCCACCGTGTCCCGGGCGCTGAACGGTGCCGAGAACGTGCTGCCCCACACCCGCGAGCGCATCATCGAAGTGGCCCGCGAACTGCGCTATGCGCCTTCGGGCGCCGCGCGCAGCCTCATCACGCGCCGCACCGACACCGTCGGTGCCCTGCTGCCCGACCTGCACGGCGAGTTCTTCTCCGAGCTCATCCGCGGCATCGACCAGGCGGCCCGCTCGCGCGGCCTGCACCTGCTGCTGTCCAGTTCGCACGATGACGCCCAGGAGGCGGCCGCGGCCCTGCGCGCGATGAACGGCCGCGTCGACGGCCTGCTCGTCATGTCGCCGCATGCCGACGATGACTTCCTGTCGCAGAACCTGCCGCTCAATCTGCCGGCCGTGCTGCTGAACTCCGGCGTGCGCTCGCCGACCCAGCCCGTCTTCGCGGTCGACAACTTCGGCGGCGCCAAGGCCATGACCGAACACCTCGTGCGCATCGGACGCCGGCGCATCGCCTTCCTCGGCGGCCCGGCCGCCAACTTCGAGGCCCGCGAGCGCGAACGCGGCTATCGCGCCGGCCTGCCCGGCGGCGCGACGCCCCGGCTGCTGGAAGGCGACTTCTCCGAAGGCGGTGGCCAGCGCGCCGGCGCGGCCCTGCTGGCCCTGCCTGCGGCCGAACGGCCCGACGCCGTCTTTGCCGCCAACGACATCATGGCCATCGGCCTGCTCGGCACGCTGATGGCCGGCGGCGTGCGTGTTCCCGAAGACATCGCCCTGGCCGGCTTCGACGACATCCCCATCGCGCGCTATGTGGCGCCGGCCCTCACCACCATGCGCGTGCCCATCGCGGCTCTTGGTGGCCAAGCCCTGGATGCGCTGGCCGATGCCGTCCTGACGCCGCGCAGCGGCCCGGCCGACGCCACCGTCATGCCCGTCGAACTCATCGTGCGCCGCTCCTGCGGTGGCGCCCCGAGCTGAATCCCGTCCGAACCACAGCACACACAACAGGAGACAAGGACATCATGAGCAACACCCGCCAACACTGGCGCCGCCACGCCCTCGCCACGGCCGTCTGCTTCGCGCTGGCCGGCGCCGCCTCGGCCCAGACCTCCAATGCCACCGTGCGCGGCACCATCACGGCCGCCGGCGCTGCCGCGCCTGCCGGCACGGACGTCATCGCCGTCAACAAGGCCACCGGCAGCACCTACCGCACCAAGACCCTGGCCGACGGCAGCTATGTGCTGCTGGGCCTGAACCCGGGCAGCTACGAGATCCGCGTCGGTGGCGCCCCCAGCGGCAGTGAAGTGACGCTGTCGGTGGGCCAGAACGCCACGCTGGACCTCGGCAGCACCGATGCCAAGCTCGGCACCGTCGTCATCCAGGGCAGCGCGCAGCGCCAGGGTGTCATCGACTCCCAGGTCGGCACGACGGTTTCCAACAAGATGATCGAGGCCATCCCGCAGGCCACGCGCAACTTCCTGTCGGCCGCCGACTTCGCGCCGGGCGTGCGCTTCGACACCGATCCGAGCGGCAACACGCGTCTGCGCGGCGGGTCGCAAAACATTGACGCTGTAAACGTTTTCATCGACGGCGTCGGCCACAAGAACAACATCCTGCGTGGCGGCGTCAACGGCCAGGACACCAGCCAGGGCAACCCCTTCCCGCAGACGGCCATTGCCGAGTACCGGGTGCTGACGCAGAACTACAAGGCCGAGTTCGACCAGGTCTCCAGCGTCGCCATCACGGCCGTCACCAAGTCGGGTGGCAACGAGACCCATGGCAATGTCTACGTCAACCGCACCGGCAGCAACTGGACCTCGCTGAGCCCCATCCAGGAGCGCGACGAGGCGAACGGCATCCCGGCGCCGTCCAACCGCCAGATCGAGGGCGGCTTCAGCATCGGTGGCGCCATCAAGCCCGATGCCCTGCATTACTTCGTCGCCTATGACGGCAAGTCCATCGACAAGCCGCGCCAGCTGACGGCGATGAACCTGGACAAATACCCCACCAGCCCCGGCGTCGTGCCGTCCATCGTGGACCAGCAGGGCTCGTTCAAGGGCCAGTTCAAGGAGCACCTGCTGTTCGGCAAGCTGTCGGCCGAGATCGATGACCGCCAGCGCCTGGACCTGTCGACGACGCTGCGCAAGGAGACCAGCTACTCCGTCGACGGTGACCGTTATGCGCCCAGCACGGCCATCAACAACAACAACAACGAGTACCGCGTCGACCTGAGCCACGAGTACACCGGCGACCGCTGGCTCAACGAGGCCCGCATCGGCTGGGAAAGCGCCAAGTGGAACCCGCAATCCGACTCCACCGACCCGCAGATCCGCTACAAGTACTCGCCCACCAACAAGATCGACAACGTCCAGGACATCTTCTTCGTCGGCGGCTCGCCCAACGCCCAGGACCGGCGCCAGAAGGGCTTCTACCTGAAGGACGACCTCAGCTACACCGGCCTGGCCGGCCACGTCATCAAGGGTGGCGTGCAGTTCAAGGCCATGAAGTACGAGCTCAGCGGCACGGCCTTCCGCGTGCCCACCATCGACACGGTGCTGAACACCGCGACGGGCCAGGGCTATTACAACGGCCTGGCCTGCACGGGCACCAATGTCAGCAGCAGCGGCCTGTCCAGCGACCAGTGCAATATCCGCCTGGCCATCCCGTCCGTGTCGGTGAACTTCAAGAACAACCAGTACGGCCTCTATCTGCAGGACGACTGGAAGCTCAACAAGCAGGTGGAACTCAACCTGGGCATGCGCTGGGACTATGAGGACAACATGCTGAACAACAGCTATGTGACGCCGGCCGACCGCATCGCCGCGCTGAACGCGCTGGACGGCCGCACCGTCGACGGCATCACGGCGCCTCCCGGCCAGACCTACGCCCAGACCCTGGCCAAGGGCGGCATCAACATCGCCGACTACATCTCCACCGGCAGCTCGCGCAAACCCTTCAAGAGCGCCTTCGCACCGCGCCTGGGCGCGTCCTACGACGTCTTCAGCAACAAGGAAACGGTCATCTACGGCGGCTGGGGCCGCAGCTATGACCGCCGCATGGCCAACAACGCGCTGGACGAGCTGCAGAAGAACGCTGCGCCCAACGGCGAGATCTGGCTGATCCGCAACAAGTTCAAGATGCCTTTCGCCGACCAGATGAGCCTGGGCCTGCGCCAGGCGCTGGGCAGCTGGAACATGGATGTCGCGGTGTCCAACATCCACGCCAAGAACCAGTTCTTCTGGTCCAACGGCAACCGCGACCCCAACGGCGGTTTCGGCAATTCCAACAACGTCGACCCGCTGTGGGGCGGTGCGCCGCGCAACTACGGCACCATCGTGCTGGGCGACTTCAGCGGCGAGAACAAGGCCACCAGCATCTTCCTGTCGCTGGAGAAGCCCTACACCCCCGCCAGTGGCTGGAGCATGACGGTGGCCTACACCCACACCGACGCCAAGACCACCAACAACGAGTGGTCGGACGACATCTTCGACTGGACCTATGGCAAGGCCAACCACGGCTTCCATCCCAGCAAGGACGCCGAGAAGAACCGCCTCGTGGTGGGCGGCTTCTTCGACAAGCTGCCCTGGGGCATGCAGCTGTCCGGCAAGTTGACGCTGGGCGATGGCCAGCCGCGTCGCGTCGTGGACTGCCACAACGGCTTCACCGGCACGACGGGTTGCACGGCGGTGGCACGTGGCTCCGACAATTTCAGGCAGCTCGACATGGCCCTGGCCAAGAGCTTCAAGGTCTATGGTGGCGACCTGCAGATCCGCGCCGATGTGCTCAATCTCTTCAACACCGCCAACTGGGGCTATTACGACGACTGGGTCGGCGGTCCTTCCACCCCGCCCAAGAACGCCCTGGGCGGCGACAACGACCACTTCGACACCAAGACCGGCGTGCGCGGCACCATGCGCCAGTTCAAGCTGGGCGTGAGTTACACCTTCTGATCCCGTTGAAGTCCGGGGGTCGGCTGGGCTGAACGCAGGCTGGCTCCCACAATCACCCCCACCATGAGTTTGCTGACCCGACGCGCCGTCCTTGCACACGGCGCCGGCCTCGCGCTGGCCGCCAACCTGCCCAGCTGGGCCGAGGCGCCGGCGCCCGCTGCCGACCTCTTTCTCGCCGATCTCGAGCGCCGCACCTTCGACTTCTTCTGGGAGACGACCGACGCGAAGACGGGCCTGGCGCCCGACCGCTGGCCCACGCCATCCTTCGCCAGCATCGCCGCCGTCGGCTTCGCGCTCAGCGCCTATCCGGTGGGCGTGGCGCGCGGCTACATCACGCGGGCCCAGGCGCGCGAACGCACGCTGACCACGCTGCGCTTCTTCGCCGGCTTGCCGCAAGGGCCGGGCAAGACCGGCGTGGCCGGCCACAAGGGCTTTTTCTATCACTTCCTCGACATGAAGGAGGGCCTGCGCTTTGCCCAGTGCGAGCTGTCCACCGTCGACACCAGCCTGCTGCTGATGGGCGCCCTGCATGCCCAGAGCTTCTTTGACGGCGAGCAGGCCGACGAGGCCGCGATCCGCAAGCTGGTGGACGAGCTCTACGGCCGCGTCGACTGGGCCTGGGCCCAGGTGAGACCGCCGTCGATCAGCCACGGCTGGACGCCCGAGAAGGGCTTCATCCCCAGCGACTGGAAGGGCTACAACGAGGCCATGATGGTCTATCTGCTGGCACTCGGCTCGCCGACCAAGCCGGTCAATCCCGAGGCCTACGACGCCTGGCTCAGCACCTACGATGAGCACAGCTGGGGCGAGAGCCAGGGCCAGACGCTGCTGCGCTTTCCGCCGCTGTTCGGCCACCAGTTCACGCACTGCTGGGTCGACTTCCGCGGCATCCGCGACTCCTACATGCGCGCCAAGGGCCTGGACTATTTCGAGAACTCGCGCCGCGCCACCTATGTGCAGCGCGACTACGCCTCCGCCAATCCGCTGGGCTGGCAGGGCTACAGCGCCGAGATCTGGGGCATCAGCGCCAGCGACGGCCCGGCCGACATCAAGCTGGCCTACACGACGACCGCCGGCAAGACCGAGAAGCGCCGCTTCATCAGCTATGCCGGCCGCGGCATGGGCCTGTACGACGACGGCACGCTGGCGCCCTACGCGGCCGGCGGCTCCATCGCCTTCGCGCCCGAGATCGTCATCCCGGCGCTGGTGGCCATCAAGGAACGCTATCCGCACACCTTCGGCCGCTACGGCTTCTGGGATGCCTTCAACCCCAGCTTCAACTACCCCGACGTGCGCCTGACGCATGGCCGCATCGAGCCCGGCAAGGGCTGGGTGGACACCGACATGCTGGGCATCGACCAGGGCCCCCTGCTGGCGATGATGGGCAATCATCGCGGCGAGCTGATCTGGAGCGTCATGCGCAAGAACCCGCACTTGGTTCGAGGGCTGAAGAAAGCCGGCTTCACCGGAGGCTGGCTCGGTTGACCATGCGCCGCCGCAGTCTGCTCACCGCTGCCGGAGCCGTCGCGCTCGCGGGCTGCGCACGTGACGATGGCCCAACGACGCTGCGCTTCTGGGCCATGGGCCGCGAGAGCGAGGTCGTGGCCGAGCTGATGCCGGCCTTCGAGCGCGAGCACCCCGGCGTGCGCGTCAAGGTCGAGCAACTGCCGTGGACGGCCGCGCACGAGAAGCTGCTGACCGCCTTTGCGGGTGACGCCACGCCCGACCTGGCCCAGGTCGGCAACACCTGGCTGCCCGAGATGCAGGCCCTGGGCGCGCTGGAGCCGTTGGAGCCCTGGCTCGCGCGCACGCCCATGCTCGCGGCCGGCGACTACTTCGAAGGCATCTGGGCCACCAATGCGCCGAGCGGCCAGCGCGTCGGCCTGCCCTGGTATGTGGACACGCGTCTGATGTTCGTGCGCCAGGACCTGCTCGCGAAAGCCGGCATCCCGTCCATGCCGGTCAGCTGGGACGACTGGCGCGCCACGCTGGCCCGGCTGCGCGAACGCGGCATGGACAAACCCATGCTGCTGCCCACCAACGAATCCGCGCCGCTGCTGGCCCTGGCCCTGCAGCAGCCCGGAGAGGTGCTGCGCGACGGCGGCCGCTACGGCAACTTCTCGGGCGCGGGCTTTCGCAAGGCCCTGGCCTTCTACCTGGAGCGCTTCCAGCGCGGCGAGGCGCCCGGCGTCAGCGAGGTGCAGATCGGCAACCTCTGGCAGGAGTTTGGCCGCGGCAACTTCGCCTTCTACATGTCCGGCCCCTGGGACATCGGCGAGTTCAAGCGCCGCCTGCCGCCCGAACTCGCCAACGCCTGGATCACGGCCGAGCTGCCCGGGCCGGACGGCCCCGGGGCTTCCATCGCCGGCGGCGCCAGCCTGGTGATTTTCAAGCGCGCCCGCCACAAGCCCGAGGTCTGGGCCCTGATCAGCTATCTGAGCCGCCCTGACGTGCAGCTGGAGTTCTACCGCCTGACGGGCGACCTGCCGGCACGGCGCAGCGCCTGGGCCTTGCCGCTGAACGGCGCGACGCTGGCCGAGGACCGCCACGCCGCCGCCTTCCACCGCCAGTTGCAGCGCGTGCGCGCGGCGCCGGCCGTGCCGGAGTGGGAGCGCATCGAGAAGGAGATGCAGTTCGCCGCCACGCGCGCCGTGCACGGCGTGACCGACCTGGACACGACGGTGAAGAAGCTCGATGCCCTCGTCGACGGCATCCTGGAAAAGCGCCGCTGGATGCTGGACAAGGCCAGGGCATGAGGCACAGCGGTCGCGAATCCCTCGCCGCCTGGGCGTTTGCCGCCCCGGCGCTGGTCGTCATCGCGCTCTTCTTCGGCGTGCCCGTCTTCGCCGGCCTGGCCCTGAGCCTGACCGACTTCGACATCTATGCCCTGGCCGACTTGCGCAATCTGCGCTGGCAGGGCTGGGACAACTACGTCCATGTGCTGAGCCTGCCGCTGTTCTGGAAGGCCCTGGGCAACACCGTCTATTTCGTCGTGCTGGGCGTGCCGCTGTCCATCGGTGTGTCCCTCGCTGCCGCCGTGCTGCTGCAGAGCAAGCTGGTGCGCTTCAAGCCGCTGCTGCGCACCGCCTTGTTCGCGCCCGTGGTGACGACGCTGGTGGCCGTGGCCGTCATCTGGCGCTATCTCTTCCACGTCAAGTACGGCCTGGTCAACTACACGCTGCAATCCCTGGGCCTGGACCCGGTCGACTGGCTGGGCGACCCGCACTGGTCCATGCCCACCATCATCCTGTTCGCGGCCTGGAAGAATTTCGGCGGCAACATGATCATCTTCATCGCCGCCCTGCAGGCCGTGCCTCACGACCTGTACGAAGCCGCGCGGCTGGACGGCGCGCGCAGCTGGGCCCAGTTCCGCTACATCACGCTGGCCAGCATCGCGCCGACGCTGCTGATGGTCACCATCCTGACGACGGCCGGCTACTTCCAGCTCTTCGCCGAGCCCTATGTGATGACCCAGGGCGGGCCGCTGCAGAGCACGGTCAGCGTGCTCTACCTGATGTACGACGAGGGCTTCAAGTGGTGGAACCTGGGCCTGGCCTCGGCCGTGGCCTTCGTGCTCTTCGTCGTCATCGTCGCATTCAGCAAGGGGCTGATCGCCGTGCAGCGTCGGTTGACGGGGGAGGGCGCATGAAGGCCAAGCCCCTGCTCGTCAACGGCCTGCTGTGGGCCTTTGCTGCCCTGGCCGCCTTTCCGCTGGTGTGGATGGTCTGCGTGTCGCTGATGCCCGCCGGCACGGCCCAGAGCCTGCCGCCGCCGGTGATCCCGGCGCACCCCACCTTGGATCACTACCGCCAGCTGCTGGGCGACGGCGGCCTCAAGCGCGCCTTCGTCAACAGCCTGGGCCTGGCTATCGCCAGCACGCTGATCTCGGTTAGCTTCAACACGCTGGCGGGCTATTCCTTCGCCAAGCTGCGCTTCCGCCATCGCGAGCGGGTCTTCGGCCTGCTGATTGCGGCCCTGGTGATCCCTGGACAGGTCGCGATGTTGCCCCTGTTCCTGATGCTCAAGGGCATGGGCCTGGTGAACACCTGGATGGGCGTGCTCATCCCCAGCATGGCCGGCATCTTCGGCATCTTCCTCGTGCGCCAGTACGCGCGCGGCGTGCCTGACGAGCTGCTGGAGGCGGCGCGGCTGGACGGCGCCGGCGAGTGGCAGATCTTCTGGCGCATCGTGCTGCCGACCTTGAAGCCCGTGCTCGTCACGCTGGCCGTGTTCGCCTTCCTGGGCAGCTGGAACGACTTCATGTGGCCGCTCATCGTGCTGACCGACGGCGAGATGCACACCCTGCCGGTGGCGCTGGCGGCCTTGTCCCGTGAGCATGTGCAGGACAGTGAGCTGATGATGGCCGGGGCCGTCATCACGGTGCTGCCGGTGCTGGCCTTGTTCGTCGCCCTGCAGCGCTACTACATGCAGGGCTTGTTGATGGGAAGCGTGAAGTGAAGCAGCTGTTGGCCTGCATCGTCCTGCTGGTGGCTCAATGCGCCGGCGCCGTAATGCTGGATGACATGAAGGACGAGACGCGCTGGAAGGCCAGCGCCTCCGACCAAGTCAAGGCCAGCCTGCGCCGCGATGCCCGAGATGACAGCCTCTGCCTGGACTATGACTTTGCCGGTGTGTCGGGCTACGCCGTCATGCGCCGCGAACTGCCGCTGGACTGGCCGGCCGATTTCGCGCTGACCATCCAGCTCAAGGGCAAGGGCGGCCGCAACGATGTGCAGATCAAGTTCGTCGACGCCAGCGGCGACAACGTCTGGTGGATCAACCGCCCGGCCCTGGACCTGCCCGACACGGTGACCGAGATGCGCTTCAAGCGCCGCCATGTCACCTTCGCCTGGGGGCCGACCGAGGACCGCGTGCTGAAGAAGAGCCGGTTCGTCGAGTTCGTTGTCGTCGCCGGCCAGCGGGATGGCGGCGGGCCGGGCACGCTGTGCGTCGCCAGCCTGCGCCTGGACGCGCGCGCGCCGGCACCCAAGACCTGGCCCGAGCCGCGTCGCAAGCAGGGCGCCGGCGAGGTGACGCTGGATTACGGCAGCCTGCGTGAGTTCAACGGCCTGTGGTTCTCCAGCGGTGCGGCCTTGCGCGTCGAGGCGTCCGAGGACAACCGGCGCTGGAAGCCGCTGTCCACCCAGCCCGGTCGTGCCCTTTTTCTCGGCGAACAGGAATGGCGCTGGATTCGCCTGCGCTATGAAGGCAAGAAGCCGCCCGAGGTCGAGCTGCGTGACGCCGCCCAATGGCCGGATCGCAATGCCGCCGTCGCTGAATGGGCCAAGGCCCTGCCGCGGGGCGACCTGCCGCGTGCCTTCGTCGGCGAGCAGAACTACTGGACCGTCGTCGGTGTCGACGGCGGCGCCGAGCGCTCAGGCTTGGTCAGCGAAGACGGCGCCATCGAGCTGACCCGCGGCGGACCGAGCATCGAGCCGGTCGTGCGCCTCGCCGATGGCCGTCTCGTCACCTGGGCCCAGGTGAGAGCCGAGCACAGCCTGATCGAGAACGCTTTGCCTGTCGTGCAGTGGCGGCATGCGGACGTGGAGCTGCGTGTCGAGGCCGCGGCCGACGGTCCGGCCAAGGACCCCAAGCTGCTGGCCCGGTACACCTTGCGCAACCCGACCGCCAAGCCCCAACAGCTGTCACTGCTGCTGGCCCTGCGCCCCTGGCAGGTCAACCCGCCGCAGCAGTTCCTGTCGACGCAAGGTGGCATCAGTCCGCTGCCTTCTGTCCACTGGGCCGACGGCGCGCTGACCGCTCCGGGCCTGCGCGTCACGCCCCGCGAGACGCCCACCGAAGTCCGCGCCGCGACCTTCGGTGCCGGCCCCAGCCTGGCCACGTTGCTGCAGGCGCCGCCGCTCACGCATCTCGTCGATACCGAGAGCAGCCTGCCATCCGCCCTGATGCGCTTCGACGTCGAGCTGGCCGCTGGCGAGTCGCGCAGCTTCGGCTGGGTGACGGGCAGCGATGCCGCCACCCTCGACACCCGCATGGCCGTCGCCGCCGCGCAGTGGCGCGACCGCCTCGGCGTGCTGGAGCTCAATCTGCCGCCCCAGGCCCAGCCGGTCGCCGACACCATGCGCAGCGCACTCGCCCAGATGCTGATGTCGCGCGACGGCCCGGCCCTGCGGCCCGGTACGCGCTCTTATGCCCGCTCCTGGGTGCGCGATGGCGCCATGATGGTGGCCGGCCTGGTGCGCATGGGCGAGACCCAGGCCGCGCGCGAATTCGTCGACTGGTATGCCGGCCATGTTTTCGACTCCGGCAAGGTGCCGTGCTGCGTGGACCAGCGCGGCGCCGACCCCGTCGTCGAGAACGACAGCCAGGGCCAGTACCTGTTCGCCGTCGCCGAGCTGTGGCGGCATACCCAGGACCGCGCGCTGTTGCAGCGCCACTGGCCCCAGGTGCAGCGCGTCGTCGCGTGGATGGAGGCCCTGCGCCTGAGCGAGCGCAAGCCCGGCGCCGACCCGCGCTTCAAGGGTCTGATGCCGCCGTCCATCAGCCACGAGGGCTATAGCGACAAGCCGGCCTATGCCTATTGGGACGACTTCTGGGCCCTGCGCGGCTACAAGGATGCGGTGCAGATGGCCCAGGCCCTGGGGCAGACCGCCGACGCGGTGCGCTGGGCCGTGTCGCGCGACGAGTTCGAGGCCGACCTCAGCGCCTCGATCAGCGCCACGGCTCAGCACTACCAGCTCAAGCACATTGCCGGCGCCGCCGACCGCGGCGACTTCGATGCCACGTCGACGACCATGGCTCTCAACCCGGCCCAGGCCGAAGACAAGCTGCCGCCCGGTTTGCTGCGCGCCACCTTCGACCGCTATGTGACTGAGGCCTTGGCCCGCATCGACGGCAGCAAGCCCTGGCTGGACTACACGCCCTATGAGTGGCGCAATGTCAGCGCCCTGGTGAGGCTGGGTCGCGTTGACGATGCGCATCGGCTGCTGGCCTGGTTCATGGGCCACCAGGCCCCCATGGGCTGGAACCAGTGGGCCGAGGTGGTGCTGCCCGATGCGCGCAAGGTCCAGTTCCGTGGCGACATGCCGCATGCCTGGATCTCGTCCGACTTCCTGCGCTCGGCTCTCGACCTGTTGGCCTACGAACGCGAGACCACCGGCAGCCTGGTGCTGGCGGCCGGCATCCCGCAAGCCTGGCGCGCGGCCGGCGATATCGGCGTGACCGGCCTGTCCACGGCCTGGGGCCGGCTGGACTACCGGCTGCTGAGGCGCGCCGACGGCGGCTGGACCCTGCACATCGACCGCCGACCCGAGCGCCTGCCTGGCGAGCTGCGTCTGGCCTGGCCGGGTACGGCGCAGTTACCGCGCGCTAACGTCGAGACTCAAGCGCTGGAATGGCAGGGCCGTGAGTTGCCACTGCCGGCCAACGCCACCACCATCCAACTGGAGCCCACGCCATGACGATCTCCCGCCGCCAGCTGCTGTTGACGACGCCTGCGCTGCTGTCCGCCTGCGCCGCCATGCCACCCACGCCGCCCGCCGGCCTGGCTGCGGGCGAGCAACGCGCCTGGGAACTCGAAGGCCAGCGCTTCTGGATCTGGCTGCCGCGCGAGTACAGCCAGCGCACCGAGGCATGGCCGCTGGTGGTCTTCCTGCATGGCTCCGGCGAGCGCGGCACCGACCTGGAGAAGGTCAAGGTCCACGGTCCGCCCAAGCTGGTTGCCGCTGGCGCCGCCTGGCCGGCCATCCTCGTCAGCCCGCAGCTCGAAGACGGCTTGCGCTGGGACCCCGAGCGCCTGCACCGGCTGCTCGGCGCCCTGAAGGCCAGGCTCAATATCGACGCCCAACGCTGCACCGGCACTGGCCTGTCCCTGGGCGGCTTTGGCGTGTGGCACTGGGCGACGGCCTATCCGCGCGACCTCGCGGCCATCGCCCCGGTCTGCGGCTTTGGCGATCCGGCCAAGGTGGCGGCGATGCGCAGCGTGCCGGTGCGGGCCTATCACGGCGACCAGGACCAGGCCGTGCCGTTGGCGCCCCATGTCGCCTGCGTGGAAGCGCTGCGGGCGGCCGGCGGCAAGGCAAGCCTGACCATCTATCCCGGCGTCGGCCACGACTCGTGGACGCCGGCCTACAACGACCCCGAATTGCTGCCCTGGCTGCTGTCCCAACGCCAGACCTGAAGATGACTGCGCACCTGATCCGCAACGCCGCCGGCCTCGAAGCCGAGCTGCTGTCCCATGGCGCCCTGCGCCGGCTGCTGCTCGCGCCCGGGCTGATGCTCAACCTCTTCCCCGGCAACGAGCTGGAAGGCGGGCCGGCCAATGTCTGGCTGCGAAGGCGCGAATCGGCTGGCGCCTGGCGCATCACGCCGCTGCTCGGCCCGCTGTCTCCGCTCAGCGTGTTCGCGGACGAAGACGGCTTCGAGATGCGCGGGGAGTGGGAAGGCCTGGCCCTGCGGCTGTCGCTGCGCCTGGCCGCGGACGAGCCGGTGCTGTTCTGGCATCTGCAGGCCGCCAACCTCGGCGAGGCGCCTTGCGAGATTTCGCCCGTGCTGGTGCAGGACGTCGGCCTGGCCGACTACGGTGCGGTGCGCACCAACGAGTTCTACGTCAGCCACTACATCGATCTGCAGCCCTTGCAACACGCCAGCCACGGCACGCTGCTGGCTGTGCGCCAGAACCAGTCCCAGGGCGGCAAGCATCCCTGGCTGCTGGCCGGCTCGCTGCACCGTGCCGAGAGCTTTGCGACCGATGCCGGCCAGGTCTGGGGCCTTGCCGCCCGCGAAGGTGCGCTGCCGCCGGGGCTGTTGAACGACCTGCCGGGGCGACGCCTGCAGCATGAGCATGCGGTGGTTGCGTTGCAGGACGAGCCCCGCACGCTGGCGCCCGGCGAGCGGGTGGCGGCAGGCTTCTTCCTGGCGCTGCAAGCCCACCATCCCGAGGCCAGCAGTGCGGCCGATCTCGATCGCCTGGCGGCCCTGTTGGCCTTGGCTGAAGCCCAGCCCGCCAAGATGGTCGACGCGCCTGGCCTGGCACCGGCCGCCAGCCTGTTTGCCAGCGCGCCCATGCTGGCCAGCCGCGACCTCGGCGATGAAGACCTCGACGCCTGGCTGCCGGGCGAGCGCCGCCACGAGGAATGGCAGGGCGATCAGCGCCTGAGCTTCTTCAGCGGTGAGGCCAGCCATATCGTGTTGCGGGCCAAGGAGCTGATCGTGCAGCGGCCGCACGGCCACATCCTGCGCAGCGGAGAGCACCTGGTGCCCGACGAGGGCGCGCTGACCTCCACCTGCTGGATGGGCGGCGTCTTCCATTCCATGCTGACCCAGGGCCACGTCAGCATCAACCGCCTGCTGTCCACCCAGCGCAGCCTGCTCGGCCTGTTCGGCACGGCCGGCCTGCGCCTGTTCGTGCAGCCCCAGCTCAGCGACTGGCAACTGCTTGGCCTGCCCTCGGCCTTCGAGATGCAGCCGCAGCGTTGCCGCTGGATCTATGCCTTCGACGCCGGCGTCATCGAGGTCGTCGCGTCGGCCGGCGCAGCGCCGGAGGCGATGGAGCTCAGCCTGCGCCTGCTCAAGGGCCGCGCGCTGCGGCTGCGGGCCAGCCTCAACCTGGCCGTCGGCGGCGATGACGGTGCCGCGACGCTCAAGCCGGTGTGGGAGCACAGCGGCGAGCGGCTGCGCATCACGCCCCCGGAAGGCAGCGAGCTGGCGGAGCGCTTCCCTGGTGGCGGCCTGGTCATCGAAGCGCCGGGCGTTGCCATCGTCGGCGATGACGGCCGGCTGTACAACGACGGTGTCAGCCGTGGTGATCCCATCGTCTGCCTCGACTTCGCGGCCGCCACGGCTTTCACGATGACGCTGCGCGGTGAGCTGCTGGAGGCCGCACCGCCCTCGGCCGAGCCGCTGACGCTGCCGCAATGGCAGCACCCAGCACTGGCCCAGCTCCGCGACATCCTGCCCTGGTATGCCCACAACGCGCTGGTGCACTATCTGTCGCCGCGCGGCCTGGAGCAGTACTCGGGCGGCGGTTGGGGCACGCGCGACGTCTGCCAGGGGCCGTTGGAGATGCTGCTGGCCCTGGGCCGCACAGAACCCGTGCGCGACCTGCTGCTGCGCGTCTTCGCCAACCAGAATCCCGACGGCGACTGGCCGCAGTGGTTCATGTTCTTCGAGCGCGAGGCCAAGATCCGTGCTGGCGATTCGCATGGCGACATCGTCTTCTGGCCGCTGCTCGGCCTGGCCCAGTACCTGATCGCCAGCGGCGATGCCGGCCTGCTGGACGAAGTGGTGCCTTTCCATGGCGGCGAGCCGGCTACGCTGGCCGCGCATGTGGAGCAAGCCCTGGCCCTGATCCGCCAGCGCGTCGTGCCCGGCACCGGCCTGGCTGCCTACTGGCATGGCGACTGGAACGATTCGCTCCAGCCCGCCGACCCGGCGCTGCGCGAGCGCCTGTGCAGCGCCTGGACCGTGACTCTGCATCACCAGATGCTGCACACCCTGGCCACGGCCTTCAGCCAGCTTGGGCGCTCCGACCAGGCGACGGCGCTGGCGGCCGAGGCCATGGGCGTGCGCGCCGAATTTCAGCGCCTGCTGGTGCAGGACAACGTCGTGGCCGGCTATGCGCTTTTCCCCGAGCAGGGCGAACGCGAGCTTTGGATCCACCCGCAGGACACCCGCACCGGCCTGCGCTACAGCCTGCTGCCGATGATGCATGCCGTCATCGACGAGCTGTTCACGCCCGAGCAGGCGGCGACCCAGGCCGCGTTGATCGAGCAGCATCTGAAGGGCCCCGATGGCGCTCGGCTGTTCGACGCGCCCCTGCCTTACCTTGGCGGGCCGTCGACGCTGTTCCAGCGTGCCGAGACCAGCAGCTTCTTCGGTCGCGAGATCGGCATCATGTATATGCATGCCCATCTGCGCTACGCCCAGATGCTGGCCCATCTCGGCCACGCCGAGGCCTTCCTGAAGGCGCTGATGCTGGCCCACCCGATCGCGCTGACCGACCGCGTGCCCAGCGCCAGCAGGCGCCAGGCCAATTGCTATTACTCCAGCTCCGACGCCGCTTTCCCCGATCGCTATGTCGCCCAGGCCGAATATGGCCGCGCGCTGGCCGGCGAGGTGGCCCTGGACGGCGGCTGGCGCATCTATTCCAGCGGTCCGGGCATTGCGCTGGGTCTGGTCATCCACTCACTGCTGGGCCTGAGGCTGGAGCAGGGCGCCCTGGTCGTCGACCCCGTCATGCCGGCGGTGCTGGATGGGCTGACCGTGCAGCTGGTGCTGGCCGATCTGCGCTTCGAGCTGAGCTACCGCGTCGGCCCGCGTGGCCATGGCGTCGAGCGCGTGCGGGACGAGTCGGGTCAGGAGTTGGCCGCCACACGCCGGCCGCATGCCTATCGGCTGGGGGCTCTGGCGCTGACGCGGCCGGCGCCTGGCGGAGTGCATCGCTGGACTATCGAGCTGGGCTGAATGAAGGATTGCTTGTCGCAGTGGCGGCGTCTCTGGGGGGCGGCCGGTCAGCCTTTTACGCACCAAGGTCAGCCATCAGCCCCTTCTTGACGCTGGCGCCATGAGGCTGCGGTGGCGCCATTGACGTCGATCTTCTTTTGCCCCGGCCTTCGAGGCTGTCGAGTCGCGGGCCTCAACGTGCCAGGAAGTTGAGAGCCCTGGGCACGAAGTCGGCATGATTTTGGAATACGCCGCCGTGGCCTGCATCGGGGTAGATGACCAGGGTGCTGTTCGGCAGCCGCCTCGCCAGGTCGTGCGAGTTGGGGGTTGGCACCATTCTGTCGGTGTCGCCGTTGATGATCAGCACCGGCTGCTGGATGACGGAGAGGTCGGCCGGCTGCTTCTGCCCCCACGCGCTGAGTGCCTGAAGCTGCGCGACGTAGGCGCCCACGGCGATCTCCTTGTCGCGGTTTTGTGACCGTTCCGACAGGCGTGCCAGGAATGCCTTGCCAGCCTGGATACCGTTCGGGCTGCGGGTGAAGAAGAGGTACTGCTTGGGGTCCTGGCCGGTGAACAAACCGCGCAGCAGGTCGTAGTTCGCAACGCCCGCCACGTCGCTGATGCCTTCTCCACCGGCCGGGCCCGTGCCGGCCAGGATCATCCGGCGCACCATCAACGGTTCTTTCAGCACGATCTCCTGCGCGATCATGCCGCCCATCGAGAAGCCGAAGAGGTCGACCTGGTTGAAGCCTGCCGCCTTGATGAAGGCGATGGCGTCGGCCGCCATCTGTTCCATTGAATTCGAGGGCCGTCCCGTGGACGCACCGACGCCGCGGTTGTCGAACAGGATCACGTGATGCCTTGCCGCGATGCCATCGACGACCCGGGGGTCCCAGTTGTCCAGCACGGCGGCCAGGTGATTCAGAAAGACAACTGGTATGCCGCCATGCTGCTTGCCAAGTTCCCGGTAGGCGAAATCAACGCCGCCCGCCGACAGGGTTTGTGTCGGCACATCGGCCCAATCGACACCTGTTGCGGCGGTCGCCGGGGCGACCGGCGTTTTGGCAGACACCTGCGCTGATGCAAGAGTGGACAACGAGGCTGTGGTCAAGGCCAAGACGATGCGACGGACAAGTTTGTGCATGTTGTTTCCGTGTAGCGGGCGTCTATCGCATCTGCACGACGACCTTGCCCTTGGCACGTCCGAGGGCGAGATAGTCCAGCGCTTCCTTCGCTTGCCCGAAAGGAAACACCCTGTCGATGACCGGGCGGATGCGCTGCGTCTCCAGGAGAGAGCCGATCTGGGCGAGTTGATCGCCGTCGGGGCGGGCGAATAGGAAGGCGTAGTCGACATCCTGCTTCTTGGCCATTCGCATGATCTTTCGGCTCATCAACGCGAACACGGCCGTCAGCACGAAATTGAGCCGGCGTGCGCGTGCGAAGGCGACGTCCAGCGGCCCGACCAGCGAGACGAGCTTGCCGCGCGGCTTCAAGATGCCGACGGCCTTCTCGATCGCGTCGCCCCTGACGGTGCCCAGCACCATGTCGTAGCCGCGCAGCACGGTCTCGAACTCGTGCTTCCTGTAGTCAACCACCTCATCGGCGCCCAGGCTGCGCACCAAGTCCACATTGCCGGTGCTGGTGGTCGTGCCGACCTTGGCGCCCAGCCACTTGGCCAACTGGATGGCGAACGTGCCGATGCCGCCCGAGCCGGCCGGGATGAAGACCTTCTGCCCCGCACGCAGATTGCCCCTCTCCCTCAGTGCCTGCCAGGAGGTCAGCCCGACCATCGGAATCGACGCAGCCTGCACGAAGTCCAGGTTGGCCGGTTTCGGTGCGGCGGCGCTCTCGGGCACAACCGCGAACTCGGCGATCGAGCCCGTGCCCTGGTCGAAGATGTTGGCGAAGACCGCATCGCCCGGCTTGAAGCGTGTCACCTGGCTGCCGACCTCGGCGACCACACCGGCCAGATCGCTGCCCAGCGTGGCCGGCAGCTGGAATTTCACGACGGCCTTGAAGAGGCCGGTTGGAATCATGTTGTCGATCGGGTTCACGCTGGCTGCGTGCACTTCGACCAGCAGTTCATCGGGCTTGAGCGTCGGACGCGGGACCTCGGCGAACCCGATTTCGGGAGACTTGCCATAGCGTTTGAAGGTCAGTGCTTTCATTGGGGTTCGCTGGGTTTCGGGGTGGGGCTCGCCGCAAGCCGGCAAGTTGGATCACCTTAATAATGATGCTCATCATCTTTAAAGTCAAGATATTGATGATGATTGACATCAATGTATAGTCAGCACCCTTCAGACTGCGTAAAACCACACACCGGGCCGAGATGAAAGTCACCAAGGCACAGGCAGAGGCCAATCGAGCCCTCATCGTCGAGACGGCCTCCCAGCTGTTCAGGGAGCGCGGCTTCGATGGGATCGGGGTGGCCGATCTGATGGCGGCGGCGGGCTTCACCCATGGCGGCTTCTACAAGCACTTCGGCTCCAAGGTCGATCTGATGGCGGAGTCGACGGCTTGCGGCATGGCGCAGACCACCGTGTTGTCCGAAGGCCTGGACGCGCCGACGTTTGTGCGCCACTACCTTTCTCGCGAGCATCGGGACGAGCGCGCCACCGGCTGCACGATGGCCGCGCTCGGCGGCGACGCAGCGCGCCAGCCGGAGTCGGTGCGCGCTGCGTTTGCGGAGGGTGTCGAGCGCCTGTTGGTGGCGCTGAGCCCGCCGCACGGCGACCCGGACGCCGCTGCCGCCAAGCAGGATCGAGCCAGGCTGCTCGATGGGCTGGCGCATGCGGTAGGCGCTCTGGTCATGTCGCGGGCCTGCCCGGACGATTCAACCTTGGCCGATGAATTCCTGGGGGTGGCCCGGGATGCGATCCTCGAATCGCTGCAGTCCCGGCAAGCGGCTGCAACCAAGACGCGCCGGCAAGGTGCTGGCTGATCAGGCAGTGCCTTGCACGCCATGTGAGCACGCCGGCCGCGATAAGTTGTCGCAGGCATTGCTTCCCCACCGGGGCACCTACTCGGCGTCCCCCTCAGCTCATGCGGCCAAGTCGACCAGCACGAAGTGCTTGCGTACCGGCTCCAGCACTTCGAATTCACCCTCGAAGCCCGGCGGGATGACGCCGCCCTGGCCGGGGCCGATGTCCACCGCCCCGTCGGGCCCGTGCAGGCGCACGCGGCCTTCGAGAACATGGAAATACTCCTGGCGTCCGGCCGGGAAGGCGATGCGCCAGCGCCCGACCTCGCAGGCCCAGATGCCGGCGCTCATGGGGCCATCCTCGTGCAGGGTCCAGGTTTGGCGCCGCGGCGCGCCGCTGACACGGCGGTCCTCGCGCGGCTGATCGTGCGCGGGGTCCAGGCCGTCGGTCGAGTCGACCAGCACGATCTTCTTCATCCGTTCATCCGCATGGGAATGGTGACCGGCCCGTCGTTGATCAGATGGACCTGCATGTCGGCGCCGAACTCGCCGTTCGCCACGACGGGATGCTGCTGGCGCGCAAACGCCAGCGTGTGCTCGTAGAGCTTGCGGCCGAGTTCTGAAGGCGCAGCGCCGGTGAAGCTGGGGCGGTTGCCGCCGTTGGTGTCGGCCGCCAGCGTGAACTGGCTGACGATCAGCAGGCCCCCGCCCACGTCCTGCAGGCTGCGGTTCATCTTGCCGGCCTCGTCGCTGAAGACGCGCAGCTTCAGCACCTTGGCGACCAGCTTCTCGGCGATGGCTTCGCTGTCCGTCGGTTCGGCGCAGACCAGCATCAGGAAGCCTTGGCCAATCTGGCCGACAACGGCGCCGCCGACCTCCACGCGCGCTTCGCGCACCCGTTGCAATACTGCGATCAAACCAGGCCCTCCTCGTCCATGTTGTGGGCCTCGACATCCATGGGCAGCAGCTGGATGCTGCAACGCAGGCCCGGCACGGCACTCATCAGCGCCTGTTCGAGGTCAACGCGCAGCGCGGCGGCCCGACCCAGCGTCCAGCTGGCCGGCATGTGCATGTGGAGGTCGACGAAGCGGCGCTGGCCGGCCACGCGGCTGGCGATGTGGTCGAAGCGGATGGCGTGGGGATGCCTGAAGTCCTCCAGCACGGCCTGCACCTTGGCCAGGGACTCGGCATCCAGGGCCTCGTCCATCAGGCCGCCGGTGGACTCGCGCATCAGGTGCACGCCTTCGCGCAGGATGTTGAGCGCGACGATGACGGCCAGCAGCGGGTCCAGCCATTGCAGGCCGGTGGCCATGACGCCGAGCAGGCCGACGACGACGCCGGCCGAGGTCCAGACGTCGGTGATGAGGTGGCGGGCATCGCCTTCCAGGGCCACCGAGCGCACCTCGCGGGCCTTGCGCAGCATGGCCCAGGCCATCCAGCCGTTGAGGGCCGAGCTGACGACCGCCAGGGCCACGCCGACGCCGATGGACTCCAGCGGCTGCGGGTGGCGCCAGCGGTCCGCCGCGCCCCACAGGATGCCCAGGCCCGCCGCGATGATGAGGATGCCCTCGAAGCCGCTGGAAAAGTATTCGGCCTTGTGGTGGCCGTAGGGATGGTTGTCGTCGGCCGGCTGGGCGGCCAGCGTCACCATGGCCAGGGCGAAGACGGCACCGGCGAGGTTGACGAGGGACTCCAGCGCGTCGGCGGCCAGGCTGACCGAGCCCGTCCACCACCAGGCGGCCGTCTTCAGCGCGATAGTCACGATGGCCGTCGCGACCGACAGCTTGAGATAGGCACTGGCTTGCATGACGGCATTGTCGGCGGGCCCGTGGCGGCCCCGCAGAATGCGCGCCATGATGAACAAAGCTTTCATGAGCCGCCTGCTTGCCTGGCTGGTGCTGGCCTGGCCCTTGGCCGCATCGGCCGTGGACCTGAAGCCCGACACGCAAGGGCGCATCGACTTCGACAGCTTCACGCCCAAGACCATGTTCGATCTGGCGCGCGAGCGTCGCCAGAACTGGGCGGCACAGCGTGTCTGGGGCGAGCTGAGCCTGCCCAAGGCGGCGGCTGGCGACAAGCTGCCGGCAGTCGTGCTGATGCATGGCAGCGGCGGTGTGGAGGCCAGCATGTCGCAATGGGTCGAGGCCCTGAACGACATCGGCGTGGCCAGCTTCGTCGTCCATGTCTTCGAGCCGCGCGGCGTCAAGCGCACGGCCGAGAACCAGACGCTGGTGCCGTATTCGGCTGACCTGATGGACGCCTTCCAGGCGCTGATGCTGCTGGCCAGCCACCCGCGCATCGATGCTTCCCGAATCGGCATCATGGGCTTCTCCCGCGGCGGAAGCGTGGCCTTCCAGACCGCCATCGAGCCCCTGCGCCGCGCCGTCGTGAAGAGCGATCTCGGCTTCGCCCTGCACATTCCGGTCTATGCAGGTTGCAACCAGGTCTACTGGTCGCCACAGCTGAGGAAGGCACCGCTGCTGAATCTGGTCGGCGCCGAAGATGACTACGCCACGGCGCGGCCCTGCGAGCAACTGGCCGAGCGCTATGCCGAGGCAGGCATGCCGGTGCGCAGCATCCGGTACGCCGGCGCGAACCACTCCTGGGACGCCATGTACCAGCCCTTCCTGCTGGAGGGGGCCACTTCGGCGGCGCCCTGCGGCGTGCTGCGCTGGGA
Source organism: Roseateles sp. NT4 (assembly GCF_051857475.1). Taxonomy (NCBI): domain Bacteria; kingdom Pseudomonadati; phylum Pseudomonadota; class Betaproteobacteria; order Burkholderiales; family Sphaerotilaceae; genus Roseateles; species Roseateles sp. NT4. The sequence continues at coordinate 526,927 of NZ_JBPZGZ010000004.1, forward strand.
TATCGAGCCGTGGACGATCACGGCCGAGCGCAGCGGCGCAACGGTCGACCCGGCTCGGCTCGGCGAGTTCTTCGGCAGCTGCGTCACGCGGGGCGTGCATGTCGGGCGCAACGAGTTCGCCTTCCGGCAATCGCGGGCGGATGTGAAGGCCTTTGTGCGGCAGGTGTTCTACGGCGACAAATGAGGCTTTGATGGGGGAGAGGGTCTTGGCGGCTTCCCTAGAATCCGCCCGCTGCTTTCCGGAGTCCGCCGCATGACCACCACCCACACCACCGACGTCTCGCACATCGCCCCGCGCGAGAAGGCCGAGATCCTGTCCCAGGCCCTGCCCTACATCCGCAAGTTCCACGGCAAGACCATCGTCATCAAATACGGCGGCAATGCCATGACCGACCCCGAGCTGCAGCAGGACTTCGCCGAGGACGTGGTGCTGCTCAAGCTCGTCGGCCTGAACCCGGTGGTGGTGCATGGCGGCGGCCCGCAGATCGAGGACGCGCTGAACAAGCTGGGCAAGAAGGGCCACTTCATCCAGGGCATGCGCGTGACCGACGCCGAGACCATGGGCGTCGTCGAGTGGGTGCTGGCCGGTGAGGTGCAGCAGGACATCGTCGGGCTCATCAATGCCGCCGGCGGCAAGGCCGTGGGCCTGACGGGCCGTGACGGCGGCATGATCCGCGCCAAGCAGTTGAAGATCCTGGACAAGGACGATCCCAGCAAGGAACACGACATCGGCCAGGTCGGCGACATCGTCTCCATCGACCCCAGCGTCGTGAAGGCCCTGCAGGACGACCAGTTCATCCCCGTCGTCAGCCCCATCGGCTTTGGCGAGAGCAACGAGAGCTACAACATCAACGCCGACGTCGTCGCCGCCAAGCTGGCCACCGTGCTGCAGGCCGAGAAGCTGTTGATGCTGACCAATATCCGCGGCGTGCTGGACAAGCAGGGCGAGCTGTTGACCGAGCTGACACCGCGCCGCATCGACGAGCTGGTCGAGGACGGCACCATCAGCGGCGGCATGATCCCCAAGATCGCCGGCGCCATCGACGCGGCCAAGAGCGGCGTCAATGCCGTCCACATCATCGACGGGCGCGTGCCGCATGCGATGTTGCTGGAAGTGCTGACAGACCAAGCCTACGGGACGATGATCAGCTCACGATGAGTCGACGTCCCAAGATCTGGCTGTTCGACCTCGACGACACGCTGCACAACGCTTCGCACCGCGCCTTCGCCGAGCTGAACACCTCCATGTCGGCCTACATGGTCACCTACCTCGGCCTGACCGAGGAGGAGGCGGCTGTGCTGCGCACCCTGTACTGGCAGCGGTATGGCGCGACGCTGACCGGGCTGCAGCGCCACCACGGCGTCAAACCGGCTCATTTCCTGGCCGAGACGCACAGGCTGCCCGGGCTGGAGGCGCATCTGCACGGCCATGGCCATGACCTGTCGGCGCTGCGCCGCCTGCCGGGGCGCAAGCTGCTGATGACCAATGCACCGCGCAGTTATGCCGAACGCGTGCTGGCGGTGCTGGGCCTGAGCGACGTCTTCGAGCGGCTGATATGCGTCGAGGACATGATCCTCTTCGGCCACGCCCGTCCCAAGCCCGATGCGCGCATGTTCCGTGTCGTGCTGGCGCGGCTCAAGCTCAGGCCCGAGCAGTGCATCCTCGTCGAGGACACCCTGATCCACCAGAAATCGGCCCGCAGCTTGGGGCTGCGCACGGTCTGGATGCAGCGCTGGCTGCGCAAGGCCGCCGATGGCCGGCGCCTGCAGCACCGTCCCGCCTATGTCGACCGACGGGTGCGTTCCCTGGCTGCCCTTTTGCGCCACCCCCTGTAATGAAGGAAGACGCGCATGGCTGAGGTGGAATCTTCGTCGGACAATGCGGTTTCCGCGCCTTGAAGAGTCCCACAGAGCCCATGACCCCGTTTTCGGTCCTGATCGTCGAAGACCAAGCCCGCTTCCGCGAGGCTTTCACGCATGCCCTCGGCAGCGTGCCCGACATCGAGCTGCTGGGCATCGCGCCCGATCTGCCCCAGGGCCGGCGCATGTTCGACCAGCTGCAGCCCGACGTGCTGCTCGTCGATCTGGACCTGCCCGGTGGTAGCGGTATCGAGCTCATCCGCCATGCCGCCCAGACCCGGCCGCAGTGCGAGGTCATGGTGATTTCCGTGTTCGGTGACGAGCAGCATGTCGTCGCCAGCATCGAGGCCGGCGCCACCGGCTATCTGCTCAAGGACAGCCTGGCCCTGGACCTGCCCGGCCAGCTGCGCAGCCTGCGTGCCGGCGGCAGCCCCATCAGCCCCGTCATCGCTCGCCGCCTGCTCGTGCGCCTGGCGCCCGGCAGCCAGGGATCGTCGGGCCCGTCGCCCGAGGCCATGGCCGCGACCATGGCCGACGAGGAAGTCGTCGCCCTGTCGGAACAGGAGTCCCGCGTGCTGCACCTGGCGGCCAAGGGCTTCACGTTTGATGAGATCGCCCAGTTCATGCAGGTGTCGCCGCATACGGTGATGACCTATGTCAAGCGGGTCTACCGCAAGCTGCACGTCCGTTCGAAGGTGGAAGCCATCTACGAAGCGCGCCGCCTGGGCTGGCTCCGCGATTAGCATCGCCGGCATGGACGCCGACCAGCCCGCCGCCGACAACCCCAGTTCCACTCCCAGGAAGCGCCCCAAGCCCGGCGAGCGCCGCACCCAGATCCTGCAGGTGCTGGCCGGCATGCTGGAGCAGCCGGGGGCCGACCGCATCACCACCGCCGCGCTGGCGGCCAAGCTGGACGTCAGCGAGGCGGCCCTGTACCGGCACTTCGCCAGCAAGGCGCAGATGTTCGAGGCGCTGATCGAGTTCATCGAGACCAGCGTCTTCGGCCTGGTCAACCAGATCGCCGACAACCCCAACCCGCTGCCCCCGCCCAGCAAGGCGGCCCGCATCGCCAGCGTCATCCTGCAGTTTGGCGAGAAGAACCCCGGCATGACGCGGGTGATGGTGGGCGATGCCCTGGTCTACGAGAACGAGCGGCTGGTGGCGCGCATGAACCAGTTCTTCGACCGCATCGAGTCTTCGCTGCGCCAGGTGCTGCGCGCCGCGGCCGAGGCCCAGGGCTCGATGACGCCGACCGTGCAGGCCAATGCCCAGGCTTCGGTCTGGGCCAGCTTCATCATCGGGCGGCTGCAGCGCTATGCCCGTTCGGGCTTCAAGCGCATGCCGACGGAGCAGCTGGAAGCCTCGCTCAAGAGCATCGGCTAACTACACTGGCGGCATGTCCGCCGCCTTGGAATCCCTTCTCGCCCGCGCCGAGGGTCTGCTGACCCGGCTCGAGGCCGTTCTTCCCCATGCTGCCACGCCGCCCGACTGGGCTGCGTCCACCGCCTTCCGCGCGCGCCGGCGGCACGGCGCGCTGTGCCTGGAGCCGGTGCGCTCGGTCAGCCGTATCTCCCTGTCAGACCTGAAGGAAGTCGAGCCGCAGAAGGAAAGATTGCTGCGCAATACCGCCCAGTTCGTCGCCGGCAAGCCGGCCAACAACGTGCTGCTGACGGGCGCCAAGGGCACCGGCAAGAGCTCGCTGATCAAGGCGGTGCTGAACCAGTTCTCGGCCCAGGGCCTGCGCCTCATCGAGATCGACAAGGCCGACCTGGTCGACCTGCCGGATGTCGTCGAACAGGTCGCGGCCCGCGCTGAGCGCTTCGTGGTTTTCTGCGACGACTTGAGCTTCGACGAAGGCGAGGCCAGCTACAAGGCGCTGAAGAGCGTGCTTGACGGCTCGGTCGCTGCGGCCAGCGACAACGTGCTGATCTACGCCACCAGCAACCGCCGCCACCTGCTGCCCGAGAAGATGGTGGACAACCTCTCCGGCACCCATGGCGAGCATGGCGAGATCCACCCCGGTGAGGCGGTGGAGGAAAAGATCTCCCTGTCCGAGCGCTTCGGCCTGTGGATCAGTTTTTATCCCTTCAGCCAGAACGAATACCTGGCCATCGTGGCCCAGTGGCTGCGGCATTTCGGGCTGGACGAGGCCGCCATCGAGGGCGCGCGTCAGCAGGCTTTGATCTGGGCGCTGGAGCGCGGTTCGCGTTCGGGCCGCGTGGCCTTCCAGTTCGCACGCGACATGGCGGGAAGGGCCGAATGACGGAAAGAAAGATCACCGAGGTCGCCGTCGGCGTCCTCGTCGCGCCCGATGGCCAGTTCCTGCTGACCTCGCGCCCCGAGGGCAAGGTCTACGCCGGTTACTGGGAGTTCCCGGGCGGCAAGGTCGAGGCCGGCGAAACCGTCGAGCAGGCCCTGGCACGCGAGCTGAAGGAAGAGATCGGCATCGAGATCGGTGCCGCCCACCCGTGGAAGACGGAGATCTTCGACTATCCCCATGCGCTGGTGCGGTTGAACTTCTGCAAGGTGTTCGAGTGGACGGGCGAGTTCCAGATGCTGGAGAACCAGCAGATGGCCTGGGCCAGCCTGCCGGTGCAGGTCAAGCCGGTGCTGCCCGGCACCATCCCCGTGCTGAACTGGTTTGCCGAGGAGCGCAAGCATGTCGGCCCCACTCACCTAGACTGAAACCATGAGCAGCTGGTTGGACGAAGTGAAATGGGATGACAAGGGCCTGGTACCCGTCATCGCCCAGGAACAGGGCACGGGCGACGTGCTGATGTTCGCGTGGATGAACCGCGAAGCCCTGGCCCTGACGGCCGAGCGGGGCCAGGCGGTCTATTTCAGCCGATCGCGCCACAAGCTCTGGCACAAGGGCGAGGAGAGCGGCCATTTCCAGCAGGTGCATGCCATCCGCATGGACTGCGACAACGACGTCGTGCTGCTGACCATCACCCAGCTCGGCCATGAGCCCGGCATCGCCTGCCACACCGGGCGCCACAGCTGCTTCTTCCAGAAGCTGGAGAACGGAGTCTGGAGCGCCACCGAGCCGGTGCTGAAAGACCCGAGCAAGATCTATGAGTGACGACATCCTCCGCCGCATCGGCGAAGTCATCGAATCCCGAAAGCCTGGAAATGGCGCCGACCCGACCACCAGCTATGTCGCCAAGCTCTTCGACAAGGGCCTGGACAGCATCCTGAAGAAGGTCGGCGAGGAAGCCACCGAGACGGTGATGGCGGCCAAGGACGGTGACGCCCAGAAAGTGGTCTACGAGGTCGCCGACCTGTGGTTCCACAGCATGGTGGCCCTGGCCCATTTCGGGCTCCGACCCGAGGACGTGCTCAGGGAACTCGCGCGTCGCGAGGGCCTCTCGGGCCTGGAAGAATTCGCTTCCCGCACTCCGAAAGCCAACCCATGAGCGACAGCCCCACGATGCTGGAGACGGACATCCCGGCCGAGAAGCTGGCCAGCCTCAAGCAACTGACCCTGGCGATCTACATCCTTTATGCCCTGGGCCCCTTCACGGGCCTGTCGGGCATTGCGGCCCTCATCATCAACTACATCAAGCGCGAGGACACCGAGGGCACGATCTACGCGAGCCATTTCAGCTGGCAGATCCGCACTTTCTGGTGGAGCTTGGTCTGGGCCATTGTGGGCTTCCTGACCGCGATGGTGTTTGTGGGCTTCCTGATCCTCGCCATCGACGGCATCTGGGTCATGTACCGCCTCATCAAGGGCTTTCTGAACTGGAACGACAACAAGCCCATGCGGGTTTGAAGGAGCCTCCCATGAATCAAGACCCGAACTGCCTGTTCTGCAAGATCGTCGCCGGCCAGATCCCGAGCAAGAAGGCCTACGAGGACGAAGACGTCCTGGCCTTCCATGACATCCACCCCTGGGCGCCCGTCCACGTCCTCATCATCCCCAAGCGCCACATCGCCTCCATGGCCGACGTGACCGAGGCCGAGGCCGCGCTGCTGGGCAAGATGACGGCCCTGGGGCCGAAACTGATGAAGGAACTGGGCGTCAGCAACGGTTTCCGGCATGTCATCAACACCGGTCATGATGGCGGCCAGGAGGTGTATCACCTGCATCTGCATGTGATGGGCGGACCTCGGCCGTGGTTGAAAGGCTAGGTTGTGACCAAACCTAAGGTCTGAGCACCATCGCACCGGAAGGCGCTCGGCCTCGAAATGACCCCTGAACCTAGGGGCATCCCTCACCTAGAATTTGAGCCAGTCCTCAAGGAGTCAACATCATGGGTTCATTCAGTATTTGGCACTGGCTGATCGTCCTCGTCGTCGTCATCGCCATCTTCGGCACCAAGAAGCTGCGCAATGTCGGGGGCGACCTCGGCGCCGCGGTCAAGGGTTTCAAGGACGGCATGAAGGACGGCACGGCCGGCGACGAGCCGGGCAAGCCCCAGCAGCAGGTCACCGCGGCCAAGGTCAACGATCCCAACACGGTCGACGTCGACGCCAAGACCAAGTCCTAAGTGCTTGACTTCGGTTTTGACAAGATCGCGCTGATCGGCGCGGTGGCGTTGATCGTCATCGGCCCCGAGAAGCTGCCGCGCGTCGCGCGCACGGTCGGCACCTTGCTGGGCAAGGCGCAGCGCTATGTCGCGGACGTGAAGGCCGAGGTCAACCGTTCCATCGAGCTGGAAGAGCTTCAGAAGATGAAGAACCAGTTCCAGACCGCGGTGCAGGACGTCGAGCAGAGCGTGCGCCAGGAGGTCGACTCGGCGACCCAGGCCCTGAACCAGACCTGGAGCGACGTGACCAGCGACTCGTCGTCCTACGAGGCGGCGTCGGGCGTTGCGCTGCCGCCGCCCGAGTACCGCCATCCGAAGAAGAACTGGCGGCTCAAGCGCGGGGCCACGCCGATGTGGTTCAAGCAGAAGGCCGGCGTGCGCCGCCACACCCAGTCCGGTGCGGCCCGCGTGGCGCGCTTTCGCCCCCCCGGTATCCGCTGATGAGCTCCTTCCAGAACCCCAACCACGACGAGCTGGCCGGCACCGAGCAGCCCTTCGTTGCCCACCTGATGGAGCTGCGCGACCGGCTGCTGCGCGCCATCATCGCCATCGCCGTCTGCTTTGGCGTGCTGTGCCTCTACCCTGGTCCGGGCCAGCTCTACGACTGGCTGGCCGCGCCGCTGGTCGCGCATCTGCCCGAGGGCACCAAGATGATCGCGACCAATGTCATCGCGCCTTTCTTCGTGCCCATCAAGATCACCATGCTGGCCGGCTTCCTGCTGGCCCTGCCGGTGGTGCTCTACCAGGCCTGGGCCTTCGTCGCGCCGGGCCTGTATTCGCATGAGAAGCGCCTGGTGGTGCCGCTGGTGGTCAGCAGCACGCTGCTGTTCTTCGCTGGCATGGCCTTCTGCTATTTCTTCGTCTTCGGCCAGGTCTTCAAGTTCATCCAGAGCTTTGCGCCCAAGAGCATCACGGCGGCGCCTGACATCGAGGCCTATCTCGGCTTCGTGATGAACATGTTCATCGCCTTCGGCGCGGCTTTCGAGGTGCCGGTCATCGTCGTCGTGCTGGCGCGCATCGGCATCGTGTCGGTCGAGAAGCTGCGCGAATGGCGCGGCTACTTCATCGTCGTCGCCTTCGTCGTCGCGGCCGTCATCACGCCGCCCGACATCGTCTCCCAGCTGGCTCTGGCCATCCCGATGTGCCTGCTCTACGAGGTGGGCCTGTTCGCGGCAAGCTATGTCGCGCGCTCGGCCAAGGCCGCCGAGCCCGCTGAGCCGCCAGCCGATCAGTCGTCCTGATCCTTGGGCGGCCGTGGCCGCTGCGCCACCGCGAGCTGGAAGCTCATCGCCTTGCCGGCACGCTGCACGGCGACCTCAACCTGGCTTTGCGGTTTCAGGGCCGCCACGCTAGCCAGCAGCTCGGCCGGCGTCGCCACCGCATGGGCGCCGACCCGGGTCAGCACATCGCCCGGCCTGATGCCGGCCTTGGCCGCCGGCGCATCGTTGACGACGCCGCCGATCAGCACGCCGCGGATGGGCGTCTTGGCATCTCCCAGCTTCAGCGCCTCGGCCAGTTCGGGCGTCAGCTCGCGCGTTTGCACACCGATCCAGCCGCGCGCGACGACGCCGTCCTGCAGCAGCGCGGACGCCACCTGGCGAGCCACATCGACGGGAATGGCAAAGCCGATGCCGAGCGACCCGCCGCTGCGCGAGAAGATGGCCGTGTTGATGCCCACCAGCCGGCCATCACCGTCCACCAGGGCGCCGCCGGAATTGCCGGGGTTGATGGCCGCATCGGTCTGGATGAAGTTCTCGAAGGTGTTGATGCCGAGCTGGCTGCGGCCCAGCGCCGACACGATGCCCGAGGTGACGGTCTGGCCGACATTGAAGGGGTTGCCGATGGCCAGCACCGCGTCGCCGACCTGCAGGTTGGCGGCCTCGCCCAGGGGAATGACGGGCAGGCCGTCCAGTTCGATCTTCAGCACGGCGAGGTCGGTCTCGGGGTCGGTGCCGATCAGCCTGGCCTGGGCCTGGCGGCCGTCGCTGAGCATGACCTCGATGTCCGACGCGCCCTCGACGACATGGTTGTTGGTCAGCAGCACGCCGTCGGCCGAGATGATGACGCCCGAGCCCAGGCCCAGCTGAGGGTTGCCGCGCGGCTGGCGCGGCGCGAAGGGAAAGCCGAACAGCTGCTCGTGGGCGCGGCTGGCGCGGGATGGCGCCTTGCTGGCGGTGATGCTGACGACGGCCGGCGCCGCAACGCGGGCGGCCTGGGCGAAGCCGGCGCGTACCACGGACGCGGGCGGCGCGGCGGGCAGGGCGATCTGACGCGCGGTGGCGGCGATGGGGGCGTCATGCAGGCGGGCCGTCTGCAGCCATTGCGGCTTCAGCGTCGCGACGACGAAGACGGCGGCCAGGGCCACCGTGACCGCCTGCGCGAAAATCAGCCAGAGCCGCTTCAACACCCCAACATCCTTCTCAAGCCATGACCGATCGCACCGCGCTGGAACGTCGACTGAACGAACTGCTCGAGCCCGCGCGCTTCAAGGATTATGGGCCGAACGGTCTGCAGGTCGAGGGCAAGGAGACCGTGGGTCATCTCGTCTGCGGGGTCACTGCCAGCCTAGCGCTGATCGATGCCGCCATCGCCGCCAAGGCCGATGCCATCCTCGTCCACCACGGCCTGTTCTGGCGCGGCCAGGACGGCCGCATCACCGGCTGGATGAAGCAGCGCCTGGCGCGCCTGATCCAGCACGACATCAACCTCTTCGCCTACCACCTGCCGCTGGATGCGCACCCGCTTCTCGGCAACAACGCCCAGCTCGGTGCGCAGTTCGGCTGGGCGGCGGACAAGCGTTTTGGCGAGCAGGACCTGGGCTTCAGCGCCGCTGTCGAAACCACCGACCTGGCATCACTGGCTGAAAAACTGCGCGAGACGCTGGGCCGCGAAGTGGCGGTGGTGCCTGGCGACGGCCGCTCGCTGCGCCGCGTGGCCTGGTGCACCGGCGGTGCCCAGGGCTATTTCGAATCGGCCATCGCGGCCGGCGCCGATGTCTTCATCACCGGCGAGATCTCCGAGCCCCAGGCCCATTACGCGCGCGAGACGGGCGTCGCCTTCATCGCGGCCGGCCACCATGCGACCGAGCGCTATGGCGTGCAGGGCGTGGGTGCCCAGGTCGCCCAGGACCTGGGCCTGAGCTGGCAATTCATCGACGTCGACAACCCAGCCTAGGCCGCCTGGCCCAAGGCGTAGTCGATGGCGGCGCGCACGGCGGCCACCTGGGCCGCATTGCATTGTTCGGGCGTGGCACGCGGGCTGTCGGGATAGACCTCGGTCGTCGTCGTGAAGCGCGCCCCGGTGATGGCAGCGCACAGGTGGCGGCTGCGCACGCCGAAGCTGATGACGCCGGGCGACTGCAGGGGGCAGCCGATGATCTGGCCCTGGGCGTCGGGCTCGGCGATGTGCGTCACCCGGGCCACCGCGTCGATGACGGCGCGCTGGAAGGCCGGCTGGGGCGCTTCGGCGTCATCGACCAGGTAGAAGCCGTCGGGGATCTCGCCCGGCTCGAACACCTCACCATCGCGGGCCGCCAGGGCCGGGCGGAATTCCGATTCGTCGGTGTCGGTCGTCTCGTGCAGGTCGATGTGCATCAGCACGCGGCCTTGCAAGCCAGCCAGCAGCGCGACCAGGGCGGTCGATTCGCCGACCGGGCTGCCCTCGCGGAAGTTGCGGTTGGGGTCCAGCGCATTGAAGTTCCAGCGCTGCCCGCGCTCGTAGGCCCAGGGGCTGACGCAGGGCACCACCAGCAGGTTGGCGCGGCCGGCGGCCTCGTGCCCATGGTCGCGGAGGAACTGCAGGGCACCCTGAACACCGCTGGTCTCGTAGCCATGCACGCCGCCGGTGACGACGAAGACCGGCAGGTCGTCGCGCCAGCCGCGGCTGCGAATGGCCAGCAGCGGGAAGCGTTCGCCCTCGTAGGTCACTGCGCCGTACTCGCTGACGTCGAAGTCCCGCTTCAGCGCGTCGATGGTCGTCAGCACGTCGTCGGCGTAGCTGCGCTGCCTGACGACCTGGGCGCGCCATGCCGCAGTCTCGGCCGGGCCCCAGGCCTGTCCCGGTGTACCTATGGCGTAGCTCATGGGCGGGCCTTTTCGGAAGTGATCCACGCATTGATGCGCTGCTCCAACAGCGGCAGCGGCATGGCGCCCTGGTCGATGACGGCCATGTGGAAGCGGCGCTGGTCGAATTTGGACCCGAGGGCCTGCTCGGAGCGGGCGCGCAGCTCCTTGATCTTCAGCTCACCCATCATGTAGCTCAGGGCCTGGCCGGGCTGGGACAGGTAGCGGTCGACCTCGGCCGTCATGAAGGTGCTGTCGTGGCCGGTCTGCTCGATCATGTAGGCGATGGCCTTGTCGCGGCTCCAGCCCAGGGCGTGCAGGCCGGTGTCGGTGACGAGGCGGGCGGCGCGGAACATCTGCGCCTGCAGGTGGCCGAAGCGCGTGTAGGGATCGCGGTAGAGGCCGATCTGCGGGCCCAGGGTCTCGGCATACAGGGCCCAGCCTTCGCTGAAGACCGAGTACTGCGACTGACGGCGGAAGTTGGGCAGCTCGCCCAGCTCGACCTGGCGGGAGATCTGCAGGTGGTGGCCGGGCACGGTCTCGTGGGCCACCAGGGTCTCCATGGCCCATTTGGGGCGGCGCTTGAAGGAGATGGCGTTGGCGTTGAACCAGCCCGGCGTCGTGCCGTCCAGGGACGGGCCGTTGTAGTTGTCGGCCGCGCCTTCGCCGGTATAGGGCGGCATGCCGCGGATGCCATAGGGCGAGCGCGGCAGCTGGGCGAAGAGCTTGGGCAGCTCGGGGTCGATGCGCTTGGCGATGGCGCGGTAGCCGTCCAGCAGTTCCTCGGCGCTCTGGTTGAAGAACTTGGGGTCGCTGTAGAGGAATTTCTTGAAGGCGGCGAGATCGCCGTCGAAGCCGGCCTCGGCCTTGACCTTTTCCATCTCGGCGCGGATGCGGGCAGCCTCGCGCAGACCCGTCGTGTGGATGTCGCCCGCGGCCAGTTGCAGCGTCACATGGCGCAGGATCAGGGCCTCGTAGACCTTGTCACCGCCTGGGTAGCTGGACAGCGAGCCGCTGTCCGGCGCTTTCGGCATCAGCTCGTCCTTCATGACGGCCAGCAGCTTGCGCTGGGCCGGGTAGAAGACGTCGCGCAGGGCTGCCTGGCCCTGGGCCTGGTAATGGGCCTTGACGCTGGCATCCACCGTCATGCGGGCAAAGGGCTCGTAGACCGGGCTCTTGGTGACGTCCTCGGGCAACTGGCCCTCGACCTGGGCGATGGCGCGGGCCAGCACCGGCTTGGACGTGACCCAGCCCAGGGCCAGGCCCTGGCGCAGGATGGCGATCTCCTGGTCGACCCGGGCCGGGTAGGCGGCCAGGCGGGTCAGCCACTGCTTGACCTGGGTCTCGTTGTTGACCGGCACATTGCGTGCAAAGCCGGCCAGGGCCGACTGGGCACCGTACAGCGTGCCCAGCGTCAGCGTGCGCCAGCCGGCGAAGCCCTGCATGGCCACTTCCTGCTGGTAGCGGTTGAAGAAGAGGGCCAGGGACACGTGGTCGGTGTCGTTGAGCAGGCCGGCGTCCACCGTGCGGGCGCGGGCCAGCATGTCGCGGGCGAAGGCATCGCGGGCGGCCAGGCCGGCGGCGGAGCGGTCGCTGAGCTTGTCGTTGAAGCGCAGGTCGCCGCGCAGCGTGGCCCATTCCGGCGCGGCCTGGGCCTCGGCCTCCCAGGCTTCGTCGAACAGGGCCATCAGGGCCCGGTGGGACTTGGCGGCGCCATCGACCATGGTGGTGGCGGCGGGCTTGGCGGGAGCCGACTGGGCGGCGGCGGGGGCGGTCAGGTGCAGGCCGGCGATCAGGGCTGCAACGAGGGTAGGTCGCAAGGGAATCTCCACATCGTGTATGGGCAGCGGGCAGTCTGCCAGCGTGGCCCCGGGCGTGATGAAAGAATGACGCATGACTCCGGATAACTCCCTAGGCGCCCCCCTCGTCATCAGCATGGGAGATGCCTGCGGCATCGGCCCCGAGATCATCGCGAAGCTGTGGCGGCAGGACACGCCGCGCGACGCCCTCATCGTGGGCGATGTGGCGGTGCTGAGGCGAGCCGTCGCGGCCATCGGTGGTGGTCTGGCTGTCGCCGAGCTGCGCACACCTGACGAGTTAGGGCGAGTGCCACCGCAATGCCTGCCGGTCTGGCAACCCGAGGGCCTGCCTGCAGGCCTGGTGGATGCGCCGGTCGGCCAGGTCGATGCCCGCGCGGGCGCGGCGGCGGCCCTGTGCATCGAAGCCGCCGTGGGCCTGATCAAGGCGGGCCGGGCGGGCGGCCTGGTCACGGCGCCCATCCACAAGGAAGCCCTGCATGCGGCAGGCTCGCCTTTTCCAGGCCACACCGAGATGCTGCAGGCCCTCGCGGGCGGCGCACCGGTGCGCATGATGCTGGCCAACGAAGAGCTGCGCACGGTACTGGTCACCATCCATTGCTCGCTGCGGGAGGCCATAGCCCGCGTGACCCGGGACAGCGTGCTGGAGACGCTGCGCATCACCGGCGCGGCCTTGCGGCGCATGGGTTTTGCCGCGCCGCGCATCGCCGTGGCCGGACTCAACCCGCATGCCGGCGAGGGCGGCCTGTTCGGCGACGAGGAGATCCACCACATCGCGCCGGCCATCGCCGATGCCCGCGCCGAGGGCTGGGACGCCAGCGGCCCCTATGCACCCGACACCATCTTCATGCGAGCCCGCCGCGGCGAGTTCGACGTCGTCGTCGCCATGGTGCACGACCATGGCCTGATTCCGGTCAAGTACCTGGGCGTGGAGGAGGGCGTCAACGTGACCCTGGGCCTGCCCTTTGTGCGCACCAGCCCCGACCACGGCACGGCCTTCGACATTGCGGGCCGGGGCGTGGCCGATCCCGCCAGCCTCGCGGCCGCCTTGACGATGGCCCGACGGCTAGTAGCATCCGCTCAATCGTGAAGGCAGGCCTGGGAGGCCCCATGAAGAGACGCTGCAAGCAGGGGCTGGGCGTGGCCCTGGTTCTGGGTGCGACGGCCTGCCTGGCGCAGAGCCAGTTCGCAGGCCCCAACCCCGGTCAGCCCCAGTCTCGCGGTGAGCTCAAGCAAGGCGCCCGCCAGGAAGTCCGCGCCGCCTTCGATGCACGCTTCGACGCCGAAGGCCGCGCCGTCGAACTGCGCCGTCATGACGAGGCCGAGTACCCGGCGTCATTCTGGGCGGCGCTGGAATCCCGCCTGGCTGGCCTGAAGGTCCCACCGGCCCGGGATGCGAACGGCCGCCCGGCGGCCCTGCGCACCGGCCTGACCGTGACGGTGGCCGTGACCCGCGGCGCGCAGGACCTGCAGTTGCGCATTACCAACCTGGACGTCAGTCCGCTGGTGCTCAAGCGGGGTTATGCCGGCTTTCCCACCGACATCGGCCTGAGCACGGGGTGGACCGGAGAAGTCGACGCGGAGTGCGTGGTGGGCCTGGACGGCCACTGCGGCTCGGTGCACGTCAAGAGCCTGCCCGGCGTGCCCGCCTCGGTGCTGCGCTGGGCCAGCGCGACGCTGGCGCAGTGGGAGTTTCAGCCGCCCGAACTCAACGGCCAGGCCTTTGAGGCGCCGGCGCGCCAGCACTTCCAGCTGGGCAGCGCGGACGACATGCCCATGGACTTTCGTCAGCGCGGCAGCGGCAACATGAAGTTCCGCTGGGACGTCAAGACTTTCTAGCGACCGCCACCCAGGGCCGCGAGCTGGGCGCGGGCGCGGGCCGTCGCGCGTTCCAGCAGCAGGGCAGGTTCGTAGGCCCGCATGCGGTCGGCCTCGCAGAGCTTTCTGAGCATGCGGGCCGTCATCGTCACCGTCTCCTGGTGGCGGTTGCCATGCGTGAAGATGAAGAAGCTGCGGCCGGCGCTGACGTGGGCCAGGCGCACCTTCTGCCATTGCTCGCCGGTGTGCATCTGGTAGGCGAAGCCCAGTTGCAGGTTGTCCATCAGCACGGCGCCGCCGCTGGGCTCGGGAGCGCTTTCGGCGGCCGGCAGCCCGTCGATCGAGATGTCCACGGCCTGCAGCGGCTCTGCCGCGGCGACGGCGTCGTTGCCTGACAGGTCCAGGTCCAGCTCGCCGTTCCAGTCGACGCTGGCTTCCTCGACGAGGCCCAGGCTCTTGGCCTCCGCCGGCGTCAGGCGCTGGCTGGCATCGAGATCACCGGGCAGGCTTTCGCCGGCCATGGGCTTGGCAAGGTCGGCCTCGGCCGGAGGCGCGACGCCGAAGATCTGGTCCAGCTGCTTGACGAGCAGGTTGGTGTCCAGGGCGCTGGGCGCCTGACCCTTCAGCGATTCGGCATGGGCGGGCAGCAGCACGCCGAAGAAATCCTTGCGCGGGCCGTCGGGCCAGCGGATCAGATCCATGCCCTCGTTGAGGGTGCGCATCAGATTGGGCAGCTCGCGCAGGAAGTCGGCGCGGGCCGCCGTGCCACCCTTGGGCTGCACGCTCATGACCAGGGTGCGGCCGAGGGTACGCAGGCGCAGGGCCCGCTCCGGCGCACCTTCGCGCGAGGCCAGCACGATGGCCTGGCTCCACACCTGCGCCAGGAAGGTGCGCAGGAAGTCGTGCATCGGCACCCGCGCCAGCTGCTGCTGCAGCTGGAGGGAGTAGCGCTGCTGCAGGCGCAGGTCGGTTTCGCGGCGCTCGACGACGGCGGCAGCGTCGCCGGCGGCCTTCAGCGTGTTGCGCGTCTGCTCGGCGATGAAGGCTTCGAGGTCGTCCAGCTTGGCCGTGTAGACGTCCATGCGGTCGAAGTCGCCCTGGGCCACGTCCTGCACGAGATCGCGCACATGGGACAGGAAGGAGCGGCCCGGGTCGTCGCTGAAGTCGTCGAAGGCGCAGGCGAGCGACGCCATGCGATTGACGAAGGCGCGCACCGGGTGGCGTCGCGAGGAGAAGAAGGTCTCGTCGCCCAGGGCCACGCGCAGCACCGGCAGCTGCAGGCGGGCGAGCAGGCGCGCCATCTGCGGCGGCACCTTGGGGTCGGACAGGATCTGGTCGAACAGGCTGCTGACGACGTCGATGACCATGTGGTCCAGCCGGCCCGTGGCGAGCTGGCGCAGCTCGTCGCGGTGCTGGTGGATCAGATTCGTCGGCAACGGCATCTGGCCCCAGACGCTGCTGCTTTCGCCGCTGAGGGTGTCCAGGCCCATGCGGCCGGACTGCCCCTGGCTGTCGTAGGCGGGCTCGTAGGGGGCGGGCGCCTGGGCCAGCCGGCGCAGCAGATCCATCATCTGCGGGTCCACGCGACCGAGGCCACCGCCACCGCCGCGCCCGCCGAAACCGCCGCCCAGCCCACCGAAGCCCGTGTTGCCGAAGCCCGTGTTGCGGCCGCTGCTGGAGCTCAGGCCACCGTGGCCCGAGCCGCCGTAGCCGCTGCGGGTGGACATGGCGCCGTGACCGGAGTCGAGGTCTCCCGGCTGGGTGGCGCCGCCCAGGCCGCCGAGGCGAGAGGCTGCGCCGTCGGGGGTCGCCCTGACGCGCAGATCCTGGGGGCGCAGGCCGCGCGAGCGCAGCAGCTCGGCAATGTCCGCGTAGCAGGCACGCATCTCCTGGGCCAGCGCGCGGGTCAGCTCGTCGGTCAGGGTCTGGCGGGTGAGGGGGTCGTCGGTGATGGCCTGGATGGCGTCCAGCAGGCCCTGGCCGATGAGTTCGGGGCGCAGGGGGTTGCGCTCCCCGACTTGGATGCTGGCGACGTAGGACTCGACCTCGCGCAGCTCCCATTCGCAGTGATGGCCGATGGCCAGGCCGATGCGATCCGCGGCGACCAGGTTGTTGACCTGGTCGTCATCCATCAGGGAAAGCTCGTCCCATGCTTTCTTCTTGGCTTCGGGGGCCGCCTGGGGCGAGGCGGTGTCGGACTGCTCGGCCGCGACCTGCTTGCGCAAACTCTGCACAAACTTCTGCGAGAAGGTGCCTTGTTGCTGGCGGAAGACGAACTGAGCCGCCAGCAGGGCGTCGCGACGCTTGATCTGCCCGGCAGACAGCGCCGACAGTCCCAGACCTTCCGCGCAGCGCTCGGCCGCCTGCTCACCCGCCAGACGGATGCGGGTCAGCGAGGCTTCCAGGTGCGGATTCAGGCGTATCTCAGGCGCGTTCATCGACAAATTGACACGAGCGGCTTCCAAAGTATCGCGCCTGCAACAAGCGCAGGTTTTCAGCCGGTCGCGAAATCCGTGGCAAAAAAAAGCCCGGTAACCATTGCTTACCGGGCGGCGGAGCGGAGTGAGAGCTTAGCGCTTCAGCGAATCCCGGATCTCGCGCAGCAATTGAATATCTTCGGGGGTGGGCGGCGGCGTGGCCGGTGCGGGTGCCGCTTCGGGTTCACGCTTGAGGCGGTTGATCTGCTGGATCATCAGGAAAATGATCAGGGCCAGGATGATGAAGTTCAGCGACACCGTCAGGAAGCTGCCGTAGGCGAGCACGGCGCCGGTTTTCTTGGCTTCAGCCAGCGTCGTGGCCGTCTGGCCGGCCAGCGGGATGAAGTAGTTGCTGAAATCCAGGCCGCCGAAGATCTTGCTGACGACCGGCATGATGACGTCACCGACCAGGGAGTCGACGATCTTGCCGAAGGCGCCGCCGATGATCACGCCGACCGCGAGGTCGACGACATTGCCTTTGACGGCGAATTCCTTGAATTCGGAAAAGAAACTCATGCGTGGGCTCCTTGGGCGATGGCATGGGGGGGATGGGCTGGGGCCGATGTTGGCGGCAAGTCAATGGACCCAGAAGCCGGGTAAACCTCGGGTCGCCAGTCCCGTGCAAGCCCGGGAGCGGCAGTGAGCGTCCGCTAGAATCCTGAGTTGCCCCTGATCAGAAGTCTCTTTAGAGGACCCTCATGAGTGACCAGCAAGTGGACCAAGGCAAGCGGACCTGGTTGATTGCAACCGGTTGCGCCGGCGCCGCCGGTGGCATCGCGACTGCCGTGCCCTTCGTCAGCACTTTCGCGCCCAGCGAGCGCGCCAAGGCCGCCGGCGCCCCCGTCGAGGCTGACATCTCCGGTATCAAGCCCGGCGAGAAGCTCACTGTCGAATGGCGCGGCAAGCCGGTCTGGATCGTGCGCCGCACGCCGGAGCAGCTCGCGGGCCTGAAGAAGAACGACGCCCAGCTGGCCGACCCGAATTCCGAACGCAAGGCTTTCCCGCTGCCGGAAGGCGTCAACAAGGAAACCCGTGCGATCAAGGACGAATTCCTGGTCGTCGTGGGTATCTGCTCGCACCTGGGCTGCTCGCCGAGCGACAAGTTCGTCTCCGGCCCCCAGCCGTCGCTGCCCGACGACTGGAACGGCGGCTTCCTGTGCCCCTGCCACGGTTCGACCTTCGACATGGCTGGCCGCGTCTTCAAAAATAAGCCCGCGCCGGACAACCTCGAGGTGCCGCCGTACATGTTCCTGTCCGACAGCCGTGTGCTGATCGGCGAGAGCAAGAAGGCCTAAACAGGAAACACGGGACGAGACATGGCTGAATTCAAAGAAGCTCCCGCAGGCGCCTCGGTTGGCGTGAAGACCATGACCTGGCTGGAGAACCGGTTCCCGACCGCGTTCGACGCCTACAAGGTCCACATGTCGGAGTACTACGCGCCGAAGAACTTCAACTGGTGGTACATCTTCGGTTCGCTGGCCCTGCTGGTGCTGGTGATCCAGATCGTCACCGGCATCTTCCTGGTGATGCACTACAAGCCGGACGCAGGTCTGGCCTTCGCGTCGGTCGAGTACATCATGCGTGATGTGCCCTGGGGCTGGCTGATCCGCTACATGCACAGCACCGGCGCCTCGGCCTTCTTCGTGGTTGTCTACCTGCACATGTTCCGTGGCCTGATCTACGGCAGCTACCGCAAGCCGCGCGAGCTGGTCTGGATCTTCGGCTGCGCGATCTTCCTGTGCCTGATGGCAGAAGCCTTCATGGGCTATCTGCTGCCTTGGGGCCAGATGTCCTACTGGGGCGCCCAGGTCATCGTGAACCTGTTCGCTGCCGTGCCCTTCGTCGGCCCGGACCTGGCCCTGATGATCCGCGGCGACTATGTCGTCGGCGACGCCACCCTGAACCGCTTCTTCAGCTTCCACGTCATCGCCGTGCCGCTGGTGCTGCTGGGCCTGGTGGTGGCCCACCTGCTGGCCCTGCACGATGTCGGTTCCAACAACCCCGACGGCGTCGAGATCAAGAAGGGCCCCAAGGACGCGCAAGGCCGCCCGCTGGACGGCGTGCCCTTCCACCCGTTCTACACGGTGCACGACCTCTACGGCGTCTGCCTGTTCCTGATGGTCTTCACCGCCATCATCTTCTTCGCGCCTGAAATGGGTGGCTACTTCCTGGAGTACAACAACTTCATCCCGGCCGACCCGCTGAAGACGCCGCCGCACATCGCACCGGTCTGGTACTTCACGCCGTTCTACTCGATGCTGCGCGCCACGACCGACACCATGGTCAACGTGCTGGTGGGCGTCATCGGCGTCGCCGCCATCGTGAGCTTCCTGAAGGGCAAGTTCGGCGGCGCGGCCAAGGTGGCGCTGCTGGTGGCTGCCGCGGTGCTGATCTTCCTGCTCAAGGTCTTCGACGCCAAGTTCTGGGGCGTGGTCGTCATGGGTGGCGCGGTCATCATCCTGTTCTTCCTGCCCTGGCTGGACCACAGCCCGGTCAAGTCGATCCGCTACCGCCCCGACTGGCACAAGTACATGTACGCCGTGTTTGTCGTGTTCTTCCTGGTCCTGGGCTATCTGGGCATCCAGCCGCCGAGCGACATGGGCACCCTGGTGGCTCAGGCCGGCACGCTGTTCTACTTCGGCTTCTTCCTGCTGATGCCGTGGTGGAGCCGCCTGGGAAGCCCGAAGCCGGTGCCCGACCGTGTGACCTTCCACGCCCATTGAGCCGCGGAGCAAGAACACCAATGAAAAAGCTGATCGCCCTCCTGCTGGCCTCCCTGGGCCTGGTCGGTGCCGCCCAGGCCAACACCGGTGGCATCGAATGGGACAAGTTCCCCAAGGAAAAGATGTCGGACATGGCGGCGCTGCAAAGCGGCGCCAAGCTGTTCGTCAACTACTGCCTGAACTGCCACTCGGCCGCCTACATGCGCTACAACCGCATGCGCGACATCGGCCTGTCCGAAGCCGACATCAAGAGCAACCTGCTGTTCGCGGCCGACAAGGTCGGTGAGACCATGAAGGCCAGCATCGACCCCAAGGATGCCAAGGCCTGGTTCGGCGCCAACCCGCCCGACCTGTCGGTCATCGCCCGCTCGCGCGCCGACGGCGCCAAGGGTTCAGGTGCCGACTATCTCTACACCTATATGCGGAACTTCTACCGCGACGACACCAAGGCCACGGGTTGGAACAACCTGGCCTTCCCCAGCGTCGCGATGCCGCATGTGATGTGGGAGCTGCAAGGCCAGCGCGCCGCCAAGTTCGAGGAAGTCGCCGACCCGCACGACCACGAGAAGAAGGTGCACGTCTTCGCCGGCTACCAGCAACTGACGCCCGGCACGCTGACCGAGCGCCAGTACGACGAAGCCGTGGCCGACCTGGTCGCCTACCTGCAGTGGATGGGCGAGCCGGCACAGGGCCAGCGCTTCCAGCTCGGCGTCATCGTGCTGATCTTCCTGCTCTTCCTGACCGTGTTCGCCTGGCGCCTGAATGCCTCGTACTGGAAGGATGTGAAGTAACTGCCAAGTCCTGGCACCGCCTCAAAGCGGTGCCAAACACGCAGTGGGGAGGTCTTCTGGCCACCCACTGCGTTTGCTTTTTGCGCGGCGGACCGCCGCGTGTGTTTTGATTGACTGACCCCTCGGGAGCCCAAGCCATGATGGTCCTCTACTCCGGTACCACCGATCCCTACTCGCACCGCTGCCGCTTTGTGCTGTTCGAGAAAGGCATGGACTTCGAAATCCGTGACGTTGACCTGTTCGCGAAGCCTGAAGACATCGCCCTGATGAATCCGTACAACGAGGTGCCCATCCTCGTCGAGCGCGACCTCATCCTGTACGAATCGCACATCATCAACGAGTACATCGACGAGCGCTTCCCGCACCCGCAGCTGATGCCCGGTGACCCGGTGGCCCGTGCCCGCGTGCGCCTGTTCCTGCTGAACTTCGAAAAGGAGCTGTTCGCCCACGTGAACATCCTCGAAGGCCGCGGCACGACGACCAAGGCGACGGACAAGCAGCTGGAAAAGGCCCGTTCGCAGATCCGCGACCGCCTGACCCAGCTCGCCCCGATCTTCCTGAAGAACAAGTACATGCTGGGCGACGACTTCTCGATGCTCGACGTGGCCATCGCCCCGCTGCTGTGGCGCCTGGACTACTACGGCATCGACATGTCCAAGAACGCGCTGCCGCTGCTGAAGTACGCCGAGCGCATCTTCAGCCGCCCGGCCTACATCGAGGCGCTGACGCCCTCGGAAAAGGTGATGCGCCGCTGATGGACCAGACCCCCGCTTCCGGCGGCGCAGGTGGGGGGACTTCCACCCGCCCGTATCTGATCCGCGCCCTGCATGACTGGTGCACGGACAACGGCTTCACGCCCTATATCGCGGTCCATGTCGACCGTTCGGTGCAGGTGCCGATGGAGTACGTGTCCAACAACGAGATCGTGCTGAACATCGGTTTCGATGCGACCAGCGGGCTGGATCTGGGCAACGACCACATCCAGTTCAAGGCCCGCTTCGGCGGTGTCGCGCGCGAGATCATCGTGCCGGTGGACCATGTCGTCGCCATCTACGCCCGCGAGAACGGCCAGGGCATGGCCTTTCCGGCGCCCGAGCCTCTGGCCGAAGGTGCGCCGGTGCCGGCCGTGCCTGCGGCCGCCGAGCCGCGTCGCACGGGCCTGCGTCTGGCCAGCGAAACCAGCGACGACGAGGGCGACGACACGCCGCCCCCGCCCGATGCGCCGAGCGGCGGGCCACGGCCTTCGCTGAAGCGCGTCAAGTGACGGCTTAGAATCTTGGTCTTTCGCCGGCTTAGCTCAGTTGGTAGAGCAACCGCCTTGTAAGCGGTAGGTCATCAGTTCGAATCCGATAGCCGGCACCAAATGCAAACCCACTGTCTCGCGACAGTGGGTTTTGTCATTTCTGGATCAGCTTGACGCGGATCTGCCCCGGCAGGCCGGCCTGGGCCAGCAGGGCCTCCAGGCGCGGCAGCAGATGGCGCAGCTTGGCGGCGACGGCGGCGTTGGCCGCCAGCAGGCTCCAGCCCTCTTCGTCCAGCGGCCCGGGCTGCAGGCTGGCCAGCAGCGTGCCCGGCAGGGCGGGCGCGATGATGCGCAGCCGACGCCGCGACGCCTCCAGCCGCGCATTGAGCTGAGCCAGGCCCTCGTGGGCGCGCAGCGCCTCGGCCACCGGTGTCGGGGACGGGATGCTGGCGCGCACGCGCTTGGGAGCAAGGTAGCGGGGCGGGGTGGCCATGGCCGCAGTGTAGTCAGGCAGCGGGCTTGACCATGAGCCACTGCTAAACTGCGACGTTTTGCGCGGCCGGGCAAGTCCGTCTTGCAATGCCTCGCCGTGCCCCCAGATTCGCGCCTTTCACCGGTCGGCCAGCCCGTCCGGTGCCGCGCAGCTCCACATCCTCTGCAGCATGTTGCCCAAGCTTCTCACCTCGATTTTCGGTAGCCGCAACGAGCGTCTGCTGAAAGACTACCGCCGCACCGTGGCGAAGATCAACGCGCTGGAGCCGAAGTACGAGGCGCTGAGCGATGACGAACTGCGCGCCCAGACGGCGTCGTTCAAGCAGCGTATCGCCGCGGGTGAGACCGTGCACGACATCCTGCCCGAAGCCTTTGCCGTCTGCCGCGAAGGCAGCAAGCGGGCGCTGAAGATGCGCCACTTCGACGTGCAGCTGATCGGCGGCATGGTGCTCAACGACGGCAAGATCGCCGAAATGCGCACCGGCGAAGGCAAGACGCTGATGGCCACGCTGCCGGTCTACCTGAACGCGCTGACGGGCAAGGGCGTCCACGTCGTCACGGTGAACGACTACCTCGCGCGCCGCGACGCCGAATGGATGGGCAAGCTCTACAACTTCCTGGGCCTGTCGGTCGGCATCAACCTGCCGCAGGCGCCGCGCGAGGAGAAGCAGACGGCCTATGCCGCTGACGTCACCTACGGCACCAACAACGAGTACGGCTTCGACTACCTGCGCGACAACATGGTCTACGAGACGGCCGACCGCGTGCAGCGCGGCCTGGCCTACGCCATCGTCGACGAGGTGGACTCCATCCTCATCGACGAGGCGCGCACGCCGCTGATCATCTCGGGCCAGGCCGACGACCACACCGACGTCTATCTGCGCATCAATGCCGTCGTGCCCAAGCTGAAGAAGCAGATCGGCGAGCTGGACCCCCGCACCGGTGAGGGCGTCATCGAAGCCGGCGACTTCACGGTGGACGAGAAGTCGCACCAGATCCACCTGACCGAGGATGGCCATGAAGTGGCCGAGGCCCTGCTGGCCGAGGCCGGCCTGATCCCCGAGGGCGGCAGCCTCTATGACGCGGCCAACATCACGCTGCTGCATCACCTGAACGCAGCGCTGCGGGCCCACCACGTCTATCACAAGGACCAGAGCTACGTCGTGCAGAACGGCGAGGTCGTCATCGTCGACGAGTTCACCGGCCGGCTGATGAGCGGCCGCCGCTGGAGCGATGGCCTGCACCAGGCCGTCGAAGCCAAGGAAGGCGTGCAGATCCAGGCCGAGAACCAGACTCTGGCCTCCATCACCTTCCAGAACTACTTCCGCATGTACGGCAAGCTGTCCGGCATGACGGGCACGGCCGACACCGAGGCCTATGAGTTCCAGGAGATCTACGGCCTCGAGACCGTCGTCATCCCGCCGAACCGCCCGACCATCCGCAAGGACGAGCTGGACCTGGTCTACAAGACCGACAAGGAAAAGTACACGGCCGTCATCGAGGACATCCGCAGCTGCCACACGCGCGGCCAGCCGGTGCTGGTGGGCACGACGTCCATCGAGAACTCGGAACTGATCTCCAAGCTGCTCGACCAGGCCAAGCTGCCGCACAACGTGCTGAACGCCAAGCAGCACGAGAAGGAAGCGCAGATCGTCGCCCAGGCCGGCCGCCCGGGCGTCATCACCATCGCCACCAACATGGCCGGCCGCGGCACCGACATCGTGCTGGGCGGCAACGTCGAGAACCAGGTCAAGTTCCTGGAGGCCGACGAAGCCATTCCCGCCGACGAGAAGGCGCGCCGCATCCAGCAGCTCAAGGACGAGTGGCAGGGTCTGCACGACAAGGTGCGCGCCGAGGGCGGCCTGCGCATCATTGCGACCGAGCGCCACGAGAGCCGCCGCATCGACAACCAGCTGCGCGGCCGTGCCGGCCGCCAGGGCGACCCGGGCAGCTCGCGCTTCTACCTGTCGCTGGACGACCAGCTGATGCGCATCTTCGCCGGCGAGCGCGTGCGCGCCATCATGGACCGGCTCAAGATGCCCGAGGGCGAGGCCATCGAGGCGGGCATCGTCACGCGTTCCATCGAAGGCGCCCAGCGCAAGGTCGAGGCCCGCAACTTCGACATCCGCAAGCAGCTGCTCGAGTACGACGACGTCTCGAACGACCAGCGCAAGGTCATCTACCAGCAGCGCAACGACATCCTCGAGGCCGAGAGCCTGATCGCCCAGATCGCCTCCCTGCGTGAGTCCACGCTGACCGACGTGGTGCGCACCTACGTGCCCGCCGAAAGCGTCGAGGAGCAGTGGGACCTGGCCGGCCTGGAGCCGGTGTTGAAGGGCGAATGGCAGATCGAGCTGTCGCTGACCGAGCTGGTCAAGAAGAGCGACTCCATCACCGACGACGACATCGTCGAAGCCGTCACCAAGGCTGGCGACGAGCTCTTCCAGAGCAAGCTGGACCGCGTCGGCATCGAGCAGTTCAACCCCTTCATGCGCATGGTGCTGCTGCAAAGCATTGACCAGCGCTGGCGCGAGCATCTGGCTGCGCTGGACTATCTGCGCCAGGGCATCCACCTGCGTGGCTACGCCCAGAAGAACCCCAAGCAGGAATACAAGCGCGAGGCCTTCGAGCTGTTCTCGCAGCTGCTGGATCTGGTGAAGATGGAAGTCACCCGCACGCTGATGAACGTGCGCATCCAGAGCCAGGAAGAAGCCGACCAGGCCGCCGAGGCCATCGAGCGCCGCGCCGAGGCCGTGTCCAACGTGACCTACCAGCACCCCAACGAGGACGGCTCCATCAGCCAGGACGTCGACCCCGCCACCCTGCTGGCCGAGTACGGCCACATCGGCCGCAACGACCCCTGCCCCTGCGGGAGCGGCAAGAAATTCAAGCTCTGCCACGGCAAGCTGGCCTGATCGCCTGGCGCGACATCCGTCACGGGCCGGCTCTGCCGGCCCGTTTGCATTGGTTTGCAAGAAGCTGTCCGCGCCGTTTCGGCCCACCCAAGTGGGGGGAAAACCGTGCGTTTGAGCACAGAGAAGACCCCACGCCACCGGCATGGGGGGTGCTCGTCTGAGGCCAGCCCCCCTAGAGTGCAGTCCCAGATAGCCCTGAAACCGGGGTTAACCCGATAGAAAAGTCAGAAAGCCCGCAATGAAAGCCTTGTTCGCCGCCGCTGCAATCGTTCTCGCCACCTCCGCGTCGGCCGGCACGGTCATGGTCAGCAACACCACGCACAAGGACCCGACCGGCTTCGGCACCGCCTTCACCGACAACCACGTCTTCACCTTCACGCTGGACCAGAACACCTGGTTCAGCGGCCTGCTGAACACCAAGGGCGTGCTGACTACCACGCCCGCCGTGGACATCCGCTCCGTGACGCTGTCCAACCTGACCACCGGCGAAGTGCTGGACTGGTCGGAACTGATTGCCGTCTCCTGGACCACGACGCGCACCGGCCGCGAGCAGTGGGCCCTGTCCCCGCGCCAGCTGTCGGCCGGCACCTGGGACATGAGCGTCAGCGGCGTCAGCTACTCGAACAAGCAGGGCAACGGTTTCACCGCCAACCTGGAACTGCCTGAGCCGGGCAGCGTGGCGCTTGCCGCCGTTGCCATCCTCGGCGCCCTCGTTTCCTCCCGCCGCCGCAAGTCGGCCTGATTTCCGCGGCAAGCCACCAGGAAGACCATGAAGTACTCCTTCTCCACCATCGTCGCGGCTCTGCCCCTGATCGCCGGTGCGCAGGCCGCCATGGCCAGCGACGTGTCCATCGCCTGGCAGGGCAATGCCGCCCTGGCCGGCACGCAACTGCAGGCCTATGACAGCCGCCTCAGCGCCACCGAGGCCGTGTTCGACGACTACGCCATCCGCCTGAACTACAGCAACCTGACGAGCAATTCGAGCTTCGCTGCCTTCTGCATCGAGCCGCTCGAGGGCAATTCGACGCTGGCCGCCAACTACTCGGTGTCGTCGTTCAGCGGCGCCCAGGCGACCCATCTGTCGGCTCTCTACCAGGTCGCCTACGGCGCCTCGATGAACGCCACCCAGCAGGCCGCCTTCCAGCTGGCCGTCTGGGAGTTCACCCAGGAAACCACGACCTTCGGCACGCAGACGGGCTTCTTCCGCGCCACCGCGCCGGCCGCGGTGCTGAACCTGGCCGACAGCTATCTGAACAACGCGCTGAACTTCCATGGCCAGAGCAGCTACACGGTCTACAAGCTGAGCAGCGCTGACTATCAGGATCTGGTCATGGCCACGGCCGCCGTGCCGGAACCCGAGACCTATGCCCTCTTCCTGGGCGGCCTCGGCATCGTCGGCCTGCTGGCCCGCCGCCGCCTGCCGCGCTGATCTGCGCGCGCTTCGCTGAAAAGGCTCCTTCGGGAGCCTTTTTGTTTGGGTCGCCGTGATGGAACCGTCGCGTGGGTATCTGCTGGCGCCTGGCTACTTCAGCAGCGGGCGCAGCGCGCCGTCGAGGTTGTAGGTGTCGCGGCCGGCCACGTACTCGCGGGGATCGGAGGTTTTCTTCCACGCCGGGTACAGGTTGGAGCGGTTCTCGTGCACGTGCAGTTCCCAGGCCGCGCGCACGAAGCCACCGATGTAGCCGTACTTGTAGGCGTGCCCCGAGCCGGTGGCCGTGGAGTGGACGGTGCGCTGCTTGTTCTGCTCGATCACCTTGGCGGTCAGGCCGGTGGCGATGCGGCCCTCCTCGGTGTTGCCGGGGCGGGTGCCCGCCACCAGGCCGTAGTAATCCTCGGCGACGCGGCGGGCGGTGGTCTCGTCCTCGGTCTTCAGGAAGGCCACCACCGACGACAACAGCAGGGGCCTCGTCTTGGCCCAGCCTTTCAGGCGGGTCCACACCGTCGCATCGAAGCCGTGCCTGGCCATCAACTCGTCCAGCTTGGCCGAGTAGGCGCCGGGCACGGACACGCCGGCCAGGTCGGCCCGGGCCGCGTGGTATTTCGCCAGCGTCTCCACCGGCGTGCCGTTGAGGGCCAGGCGCACCAGCCACTGGTTGGTGGCGGCGTCGGCGCTGTTGATGGCGGCCAGCGCGCGCAGCACGGCGGCGGCCTTGTCCTGTCGCCCGTCGAAGTCGTTGGCGCGTTCCCGCACGTAGGCGCCGTGGCTGGCCCACGCGCCGGGCTCGGCGAGCTGCAGGTAGGCGGCCAGCGCGACCGAGGGCTTTTGCCTGGAGGCCTTGGCCTGGGCGGTCTCGTTGTCGCCCGCGCCTTCGAGCGCCTGCAGATACTCGAAAGCGTTGCTCCACTTGCCCTCGGGCTCGATCGACAACTCGGCGACGAACGTCTTGGCCAACTTTGCCGTGACCTTGGGTCTCTTCTGGTTGAAGCGGTTGGTGAGCTTCATTTCATCGGTGTCGGTCAGCCGCACCTCCTGCACCTGACGCAGCGCCTCGGTGGCGGCCGCCAGCTCCTTCAGCCGTCGCTCCAGCGCGGCCTGCGGGGCCTTGCGGTCCTGGGCCGCGTTCTCTTCGGCGGCGTCAATCATGTCGGCGCTCACCTCGCTGGCATCCTCCTCCTGCGTCTTGCACAGCCCCTCCAACTGGACGCGCCAGCCATTGGCCGCCTCCAGGGCCGCGTCTGCCAGGTCCTGCACGGCCTTCACGTCCACCGCGTCGGGCTCCACGTCGTCGAGCTTGAGCCGCACTGCCGAATCGGCCAGCGCCTTGTCCACGTCACGCCTGATCGCTGCGATCTCTTTGCCCACCTGCTCGGTCAGCGCCTTCAGCCGCTGGGCCAGCGCCTTGTGCTGCTTGGCCCGCACTTCAGGGTCATCCTCGGTTTTCTTGACGCTCGGCTCTCTCACCAGCGGGGCGTCGATGTCCTTGACGGTCTTGGCC
The DNA here is from genome assembly GCF_051857475.1 of Roseateles sp. NT4. Lineage (NCBI taxonomy): Bacteria > Pseudomonadati > Pseudomonadota > Betaproteobacteria > Burkholderiales > Sphaerotilaceae > Roseateles > Roseateles sp. NT4. Next base: position 554,592 of record NZ_JBPZGZ010000004.1, read on the forward strand.
TGTGTCTGCGACAGCTCCGGTTTTATCGCGGAGCTGCTGGTGGACTCCTTGCCGCCCCGCACCTTGCCCTTGGCCTGGCTCTCGTTGCTGTCGGCTTTGCCGCAGCAACTGTTCCAGGTGGTCACGATGATCCCGATGGCAATGGCGCCTGCCGTGGTGGCGGCAGCGACGCCCAATGTCGACATTTCCATGGTGAATCTCCTTCGGTGAACCGCTTCAGGCCAGCGAGCCCGCGGCAAGACGCGGATGGGTGCGAGCGGCGATGGCCTCGAGGGTCTCGCTTCGGCTTGGTGAGGGCGTCGATGCGGGCCTTCTGCCCGATCGGTCGGAGGGGGCCTGACAGCGAAGCGTCATCAAGTGCGCGAAACAGAGCTTCGAGCCCACCGACGTCACCCGTTCACCGCAAGGCTCCCACCCCAGGCCTGCGTAGAAATGGCCCTGATCGGCTGTCAAAAGGAACAAGCGTTCGACACCCATGCCGAAGGCCCGAGCCGCCGCCGCGTTGCACAACTGGCGCCCTATGCCCCGATGCCGCGAGGTGGACTCGACGAACACGCTCGACAGATAGAGCGCCTCCCCGGGCTCCAACGGATGCGCTGCCAAGACAAGGCTGGCCGTGCCGACGGGCGCGTTGCCGCTCGTAGCGACCAGAGCGAGGGGGGCGCGGTCCCGATGAAGCCGCTGTTCCAGCGCCTCGATAGCCGCCGTCGCCGGATGACCCGCCGGTGTGAACCACTCCTGCTGAAGCCAACCCGCCACCGTGCCGAGCAAGCCAGGGCAGTCGGCGAGCAGCCGGATCGGCAGCCGCTGGTGGCATCGGTCAGCGGCTGCCATTTCAGTGCGCGTAGGTGGGGTCACCGATGTGGACGATGGTCGCCTGCACCTCGGTGGCCGTCACGGCCACGTTGAATTCCAGCCTGCGCCGCCGCGACAGACGGACCGTGTGGTGATTGACGTATTCGTATTTGCCGAAATGGTCGTTCATCAGGTCGCGCAGCCGTGCCCTGAGCTCGGTGCCGTCGAGGCCGGCGAAGGCCTCGACCTTGTCCTGTTCTGCGTCTGTCAGCTCGTCGTCGGCGTCACGGTCCGGGTTCACGACGCGGAACGTGAGGCCGGTGTATTCATCGGTGCGCGCCCGAGGCAGCTTGGGCGGCTCAGGGTCTTCCTCCTCCGCTTCCACCTTGGCGGACTTGCCCTTCTTCACGTGCTCCTTGTCTTCGAGCCGCATGCGTTTGTCCATGCGCGCGAGCATGTCGATGGCCCATCGCATCTCGTCGAAGGCTTCCGTGCGGAAGTAGGCCTCCGCCGTCCTCGAGTTTTCGAGCAGCTTGTTGAACGCGTCATCCAGATCCGTGGACAACCTGTCGAACTTGGCCTCGTCCTCGCCGGCGTCCTCGTCGCTGCCGTACAGCTTGTTGAAATCCTTCCGGACCGGCGGCTCCGGGATATCCGCCGCGCGCCTTTGCAGCTTGGCGTAGTCGGTTTGCAGCGTTGCAAGCCCTTTTTCGTAGTGCTCGCGCGCGATCTTTGCTTGTGCCAGCAGGTCGGAAATCTTGTGCTTGAAGAACACCTTGTTGCTGACGTACCCGAGCAGCTTCTCATGCCGGCCGGTGATCATGTCCAGCGCCGAGGCCTTGTCCCGCATGTCCTTGAAGGCGGGTTCTAGCTCGTTCGCGAACTCGATGCGCTCGTCCAGGTCCTCATACTTGATCAGGTGGCGCTTGACGTCGCGAAGGCCTTGGCAGGCGGCTGCCAGTTTTTTCGCCGCGTCGGCGCCGAGGTGGCGCGCGTTGAGAATCTTCTTGGCCTGTGCGTGCGTCATCCCCTGCTGTGTCGCGGAGCCGCTGGCGGAACCCTTGCCGCCCTGCGCCTTGCCCTTGGCCAGACCCTCGTCGCGGTCGGCCTTGCCGCAGCACTTGTTCCAGGTGGTCACGATGATCCCGATGGCAATGACGCTCGCCGTGCCCGCGGCGACGCCCACTCCCAATGCCGACATTTCCATGGCGAGTCTCCTGGCGTGAACCGCTTCAGGCCAGCGCGGATTCGCGCAGCACGCTTTCGAGCGCCGTGAGCCCGCGGCCGATGTCCGTGCGGATGGCCAGAGACACGCCGAACGCGGCAGGTGACTGCTCGTCGAGCACCTTGATCATGGGGTCGGTGTCGATGTGGGAGCGGAACGCCTGGATGGCATCGATCGCCTTGCGGGCCGAGCGTTCGCGCTTCTCGCCGCTGCTGTCGGCCACTTCGATGACCGCCACGCTGACCGGCGTCTTGTGGTTGTCGGTGAGCGCGGGCATGCCGCGGTCGGCGATGTCCAGCAGGTCGGGGTTGCCGGACGACAGCATCTGGGCGCGCACCTTCGCAATGCGGGCGTCGACCGCCTCGACGGCCTCGCGCCAACTCGCCCGCGCGTCGGCCCAGCGCCGCTCGAAGCCGGCCGCGCCGCTGCCTGGCCCCTTGCCTGCCGACCGCGCCGGCGCCAGCAATGCCGACAACTCCGCCATCTTGCGCAGAGCCCCGGCCGCATCGCCGGTGCGCAGCAACTCCTGCACCGCCGCGGCACGGTCAAGCAGGTCGTCCTTGCGCGACGGGTCGGCAGCCACGACCTGCTTGATCTCCGGAATCAGCCGGCCCAGTGCGTCCTGCGCCTCGGCAAGACGCGGGCCGGATTGAGTGGCGATGGCCTCGAGGACCTCGCGGACGGCGGTGGGGTTGCCGGGCATGGTGGGGCTTCCTTCGTCAAACGGGGCGCGAGTCCTCGGGGCTCGCAGGGGGCGTGCGTTTTAGTGGGCACAGGGGCGCCCTGGTTCCCGGCACGGCTGGCGCGGCAGGCCGCCAGGTGTCATCAAGTTTGGGGACGGGTAGACGCGAATGGGTGCGGGTCGTGATTGCGCCTGGCTGTGTTGTTAGCAAGACTGCCCGCCTCACCCCAGGGAGACACCATGGCCACCTTGCTGAAAGCCAGCGTCACCACCACGCCGCCGCTCGCCGTGTCGCAGTTCTACACACCCGCCGGCGCCACGCCCGGCAACGTGGGGCTGTGCCTGTCGGGCGGAGGTACGCGCGCCGCCTGCGCGGGCATGGGGCAGCTGCGCGCCCTCAGCTACCTGCAGGCCAACGGGGCCAGCCTGCTGTCGCAGGTGAAGGCGCTGTCCACCGTATCCGGCGGCTCGTGGCTGGGCGTGCCCTACATCTACATGCCGGCCGGCGGCGCCAGCGACGCCACCTACCTGGGCCCCTACAACGCCAACCAGGGTGCGCTCACGGTCGCCCAGCTGGCCCAGCTGCCCGCCGGCAACGCGGGCAACCCGTTCACGTCGGACACCTTCTCCCTCGTGGCCATCGCCGGCACGGCGCTGCTGCTCTACAAGGTGATGCGCAAGGTGGACCCCACCAACCCCTTGCCCGCCCACATGCTGTGGCAGACGGTGATGGGGCTGAACATCCTGCTGCCCTATGGGCTGTACGCGCCGCGGGACAACCTGGAGCCCAGCGACCTGTTCTCGGCCACGGCGACCAGCTTCGCCGCCATCACCACCGCCAACCCCAGCCTCAAGACCACCATTGCGCACACATTTGCCAGCGGCAGCGGCTTTGCGCAGCGGCCTTTTCACCTCTGCAACATGGGCATGATGGTGAGCGTGAAGGGGCTGGCGCTGCCGCCCCTCGTGCCTGTGCAGGCCACGGGCTACCGCAGCGGCGTGGTGGGAGCGCCCAGCTACAACGGCGCCCCTGCGCTGGACGCCAACGGCCTGCCCGTGGGCGGCGGCGCGGTGGACTCCTTCGCGCTGCCCTCCAGCTTCGTCGTCGAAAGCGGCGGCACCGCAACCGTGCAGCAGGCCCGCCCCTGGGCGCTCACCGACATCATGGGCACCAGCAGCGCGGCATTTGCCGACGAGATCTGGACCACCATCGGCTACTGGGAGAAGCATCCGCTCGCCTTCATGGAATGGCTGGTGAAGGAGGGCGATGCGATCCTGAAGTGGATAGAGCACCTGCTCCCCGCGGACGCGCGCGGCGTCGCGCGCGCCATGCTCAGCCATGCCTCGGGTGCCGTGGCCGCAGCGGCTGCAGCAGCCGTCGAGGCCGAGAGCGCCTTCCCCATGGACCTCATCCCGCAATACCCCTCCTGGCCCGTTGGCGGTGCCGAAGCCAACTCAGGCAGCAACCTCAACAGCTATGCCGACGGCGGCAGCCTGGACAACAGCGGCCTGTGCAGCCTGCTGTCGTACAGCGACATCGACAGCGCCATCGTCTGCGTCAACTCCATGGTGCCGCTGGTGGCCGCGGCCTGCGGGGTGCCCACCGCCCCGGGCAGCGCCACGCCGTGGCTACCCGGCAGCCAGGTGCAGGTGGACGACGCCCTGCCGCCCCTGTTCGGCTACCAGCCCTACGACGACAAGCGCGGCTACCAGCCCTATGCCGGCACCGACCCCAACAAGGTCCTGCAGGGCAACCGCCCCTACGCGCAAAACCAGATCTTTGCCGCCAGCGACTTCGCCCCCTTCCTCGCCGCGCTCTGGGTGGCTGCCGGCAGCGCCTCCCCGGCATCAGCCCCGGCCGTGCTGTCGCAAAGCCTCACCGTGCTGGCCAACCCCTGGTTCGGCGTGCCCGCCCGCAGCGCCCCCACCACCATCGTGTGGGTTTACCTCAACTACGCCACCGACTGGGCGGCCCAGTTCGACAGCAACGCCGCCGTGCAACAGCTCATCGCCAGCGAACTCGCCAACAGCCGCTTCCCGAACTACAGCACCCTGGACACGCAGATCACCGCCACCCAGGTCAACCTGATGGCCCACCTGACGTCGTGGTCCGTCGTGACGGCGGAGCATGACGGGCAGGTGTTTTCCAGCCTCTTCAAGACCGGGGCTTGATGAAGGCATGACGAGGGAGTGCGCCGGGTGTTCAGTCCCGGCGTCAGATGGATCGTGCGACCGTGCAACTCTTGGACGGCGCTTGGGGTTTGCTTCATAGAATCTCCGCGCTTTCCCTTATCCCTTCGAGCGCGCCATGCCCGTCAATCTCACTGCCCCCGACCCCGCCTCCCTGTTGCCCGTGCCGGGCGTGCGCCTCGGCGTGACCATGGCCGGCGTGCGCAAGGCCAACCGGCGTGACCTCAGCGTCATCGCGCTGGACGAGGGCGCGGCCGTGGCCGGCGTCTTCACGACCAACCGCTTCTGCGCCGCGCCGGTGCAGCTCTGCCGCGAGCATCTGGCTGGCGGCTCGGCCATCCGCGCTCTCTTGATCAACACCGGCAATGCCAATGCCGGCACCGGCGCCGACGGCCTGGCCCGGGCGCGCCAGACCTGCCAGGCCCTGGCCGGTCTGATGGGCTGTGCGCCCGAGCAGATCCTGCCCTTCTCGACCGGCGTCATCATGGAGACCCTGCCGGTGGACCGCATCACCGCCGGCCTGCCGGCCGCCCTGGCCGCGCTGAAGGCCGACAACTGGGCCGAGGCCGCCGCCGGCATCATGACGACGGACACCCTGCCCAAGGCCGCCTCGCGCCGCATCACCCTCGGCGGCGTGCCGGTCACGCTGTCGGGCATCTCCAAGGGCGCCGGCATGATCCGTCCCAACATGGCCACCATGCTGGGCTTCGTCGCCACCGACGCCAACATCTCGCCGGCCCTGCTGCAGCCCCTGGTCAAGGAAGCCGCCGACGCCTCCTTCAACCGCATCACCATCGACGGTGACACCTCGACCAACGACTGCTTCATGCTGATCGCCAGCCGCCAGGCCAAGCATGCCGAGATCACGTCGCTGGACGGCGCCGACGCCAAGACCCTGCGTGAGGCCCTGATCGCCCTGGCCCAGGAACTGGCCCAGGCCATCGTGCGCGACGGCGAGGGCGCGACCAAGTTCATCGCCATCACCATCGAAGGCGGTCGTGACGAGGCCGAGTGCAAGCTGGCGGCCTATGCCATCGCCCACTCGCCCCTGGTCAAGACGGCCTTCTTCGCCAGCGACCCCAACCTGGGCCGCATCCTGGCCGCCGTCGGCTATGCCGGCATTGGCGACCTGGACCAGGGCCTGATCGACCTCGACCTGGACGATGTCGCCGTGGTGCGCCAGGGCGGCCGGCTGACGACCTACCGCGAGGAAGACGGCCAGCGCGTCATGAAGCAGTCCGAGATCACCATCCGCGTCGGCCTGAACCGCGGCTCGGCCAGCGCCACGGTGTGGACCTGCGACTTGAGCCACGACTACGTCAGCATCAACGCCGACTACCGGAGCTGAGTCCGGACCGAGGACAGGCCCTGCGGCCTGTCCGACGCCTGACGAAGGACCACCGGCCTGCCAGCCGGTGGGCATGATCCTTCGGGTTATTGCTGTCAGGGCTTCATCGCATGACGATCGGCGCCGCCCCGGGCGGCGCCGACAATCCGCGGCTTCACGGAACACCTCCCGGAACCCGCTCGATGAAGCTCACCTTGTCTGCCATCACCCTCGCAGCCGTCCTCGCCACCAGCGCCCAGGCCCAGGGTCTCAGCTACCCCAACACGCGCAAGGTCGACCAGGTCGACGCCTATCACGACACCGCCGTCGCCGACCCCTACCGCTGGCTGGAAGACGACAACGCCGCCGACACCAAGGCCTGGGTGGTCCAGCAGAACGAGGTCACGGACAAGTTCCTGGCCGCCATGCCGCAGCGCCTGCCGGCGCGCCGCATCTACACCGAGCTCTACAACTTCGAGCGTTTCGGCATCCCCTTCCACGAGGGCGACCGCTACTTCTGGACCCGCAATGACGGCCTGCAGCAGCAGAACGTCATCTACACGGCCAAGTCGCTGAGCGACACGCCCGCCGTCGCGCTGGACCCCAATGCCATGAGCAAGGACGGCACCGTGGCCCTCAGCGGCCTGGCGCCCTCGCGTGACGGCAAGCTGCTGGCCTATGGCATTGCCGGCGCCGGCTCCGACTGGCAGACCTGGAAGGTGCGCGACCTCGCCACCGGCCAGGACCTGGCCGACACCATCGAATGGGTCAAGTTCAGCAGCGCCTCCTGGACGGCCGACGGCAAGGGCTTCTTCTACGCCCGCTACGACGCGCCCAAGGAAGGCGAGAAGCTCAAGGGCGCCAACTACTTCCAGAAGCTCTACTACCACCGCCTGGGCACGCCGCAGAGCGAGGACGTCCTCGTCGCCGAGAACCGCGAAGACAAGGAATGGGGCTTCGGCACCGAGGTGTCGGACGACGGCCAGCTGCTGCTGATCAGCGTCTGGAAGAGCGCCGGCAGCAAGAACGGCCTGATGGTCCTGCCCCTGCCCAAGGGCGCCTTCGGCGGCGGCAAGCCCCAGCCCATCACGCTGGACTTCGACGCCCAGTACAGCCCCGTCGCGGCCGTGGGCGGCAAGCTCATCGTCAAGACCGACAAGGGCGCGCCGCGCGGCAAGCTCGTCGCCATCGACCTGAAGAACCCGGCCGCCGCCAACTGGAAGACCCTGGTGGCCGAAGGCCCGGATGCGATGACCGGCGCCTCCGCCGTTGGTGGCCGCTTCCTGCTCAGTTATCTGCATGACGCCGCCACCTTGGTGCGCGTGCACGGCGCCGACGGCAAGCAGCTCAGCGAGGTCAAGCTGCCCGGCGTCGGCACGGCCAGCGGCTTCGGCGGCCGCTGGAGCGACAAGGAAACCTTCTTCAGCTACACCAGCCTGACGACGCCGGCCGAGATCCACCGCTACGACGTCAAGAGCGGCAAGGTCAGCCTGTTCAAGAAGCCCAAGACGGCCTTCAACGCCGACGAGTTCGAGACCCGCCGCGAGTTCGTCACCAGCAAGGACGGCACCCGCTTCCCCATCTTCATCGCCGCCAAGAAGGGCCTGAAGCTGGACGGTACGAACCCGACCCTGCTCTACGGCTACGGCGGCTTCGACATCTCCATCACGCCCGGCTATGGCGTCACGGCTGCGACCTGGATGAAGATGGGCGGCGTGTATGTCATCGCCTCCATCCGCGGCGGCGGCGAATACGGCTCAGCCTGGCACGAGGCTGGCACCAAGCTGAAGAAGCAGAACGTCTTCGACGACTTCATCGCCGCCGGCGAATGGCTGGTCAAGAACAAGGTCGCCAGCCCGGCCACGCTGGCCATCAACGGCGGCAGCAATGGCGGCCTGCTGGTCGGCGCGGTCACCAACCAGCGCCCCGACCTGTTCGCCGCCGCCGTGCCCCAGGTCGGCGTGATGGACATGCTGCGCTACCAGAACTTCACCATCGGCTGGGCCTGGGCGACCGACTACGGCACCAGCAACGACAGCCCGGAGATGTTCAAGGCCCTGTACGCCTACTCGCCGGTGCACACCATCAAGAGCGGCGCCAAATACCCGGCCGTGCTGATCACGACGGGCGACCACGACGACCGCGTCGTGCCGGCCCACAGCTTCAAGTACGCCGCCACACTGCAGGCCGCCGACACGGGTCCGGCACCCAAGCTGATCCGCATCGAGACCAATGCCGGCCATGGCGCCGGCAAGCCGACCTCGAAGATCATCGAGGAGCGCAGCGACATCCTGGCCTTCATTGCCAACACGATGAAGCTGGAAGTCAAGTGATCCGCGACCTGGGTGTCGGCGATGTCGACGCCCTTGTTGATCTCTATCGGCACCTGAACGTCGGTGACGCGCCGCCTTCGCAAGAGGCGGTGCGCGCGGTTTTTGCGCATCCGGGGCTGCGCCATTTCGGGCTGTATGACGGTGAGCAACTGATCGCCAGCTGCAACCTCGCCGTCATCCCCAACCTCACGCGCGGCGGTAGCAGCTACGGCGTCATCGAGAACGTCGTGACCCACGCTGACCATCGCGGCCGGGGCCATGGCCAGGCTGTCATCCGGCATGCGATTGAGCAGGCCTGGACCATGGCCGCCTACAAAGTTGTCTTGACCACCAGCCGCAAGGACCCGGCGGTCTGGGCCTTCTACGAGCGCTGCGGCTTCGACAGTGGCGACAAGCGCGCCTTCGTCATCCGCCGTCAACCTTAGAAGTTCACGGCCTTGGTCTTGAGTCCGCGGGCCACCAGCGTCGCGTTGATCAGCTGAGCCTGTTCCCGGCTCGGGAAGGGCCAGACTGTCGCGCGCCATCCCTCCGGCGTCTGGATGACGTCGGCCTGCAGTGTGTTCGGGTCGCTGTGCACGCCCTTGAGGCCGTCCTGCATGCGCTTCAGCAGCGCCTCGGCCTCGGCCTTGCTGCCCGGAGGGCCGACGAGGGCGACGACGATCTTGTCCGGCGACTGGGCCATGCGGCTCAGGCGCGGGTCGGCCGGTTCGGACTTGCTGGCGGCCGATGCGGGCTCGGCCGTCTGCTTTTCTCCGGGCTTTTCAGCAGCCGTCTCCGCCGGTTTCTCCGAGCGCAAGATCGGCGGGCGCTTGATGCCGTCGCTGCGCTCGACGAGGCGGGGGCGGATGTCGGGTGGTGGCCCTTCTTCGCCCGTGGCTTCGCTGGCTGAGGCTTGGGGGGACGATGCGGCGCCCGATGCCGGTGCCGAGGCAGCTTCGGCGGCGGAGGCGGCCGGCATGAGGGACGAGGGTGAGGATGCCGGCGCCGATGCCGCTTCGGCCGGTGGGTGGACCGGCTCGGCCGCGCGTTTCGGCCATAGCATCCAGGCGCCGCCCGCGACCAGCAGCACCACGACGGCAGCCGCCGCGCCCAGGCGGATGGGATCCCACAGCCGACGTCCGGCGATTTCGGACGGGATGCCGCGGCCGGCCAGCACGCGGGTGCGGGCGCTGCCGACGTCGATGCCTGCCGTCATCAGATAGAGCTCGAAGGGCCAGCCGCCGTGGCTGCTGGCCAGGCTCTCGTCGATGACGATGACGCGCCAGGGCTTGCTCTCCGGCGTGGCGGGTGGCTCGGCAAAGCCGTGGGCCAGCGCGAAGCGCTCGACCTGGGATGGGCCCAGCCCGGGCAGGAATTTCTCGCTGAAGGCGCGCCACTGGGTGCGCGGGCGCCGGGCCAGGCGGCGCGGCAGTTCCTTCAGGCGTTGCAGCGCAGCCGCCCAGCGCGACAGCGGCGGCGAGCCGTGCAGTTCGTCGAAGGTGCTGACGACATCGGTCAGGACGGGCTCAACCACGCCGTCGGCCTGCGCCGACGCGCGCACAAAGGGCAGGGCCACGACACCGATGGTGTGCACATCGCCCACGGCGATGCGCCGCGCCAGCGGGTGGCGGTTGTGCCAGTCAACAATCTGTTCGGCCAGGCGCTCCATGACTCATCGATCTTCGCCGAGCCGCGGCGGATGCAACGCGGCGAAATGCGCGTTCATCCCGGTCTTTCATTCCGTATTTGCGGGATGAGCGCCGGGCCGCTCCCTAGCCGGCCCGCCTTGGGCGATGTGCTTGCGGCTCAATGCCGCAAACATCGCCGTCCCCTCGGGGGCTGAGGCCGGACACATGGCGCCCAGTGGGCGGCATGTGCCTGCCGAAGCTCTGCGGCCATTGGCCGCAGAGCGGTCCCGGCCAAGGTACTCCTTGGACGAGGGGCCGCGCTTCAGCCTAAATGTTTCAGCAGCCAGGCGTTCAGGTCCTCGATCTCCTCCATGCAGACGGAGTGCGGCATGGGGTAGTCGTGCCACTCCACGACGTATCCCAGTGCCTGCAGCGCGTCGCGGCTGGTCGTGCCGCGCACGGGAGCGACAACCGGATCCTGGGTACCGTGGGCCAGGAAGACAGGCAGTCCGGCATTGGCGCTCGAGCGCTCGGCTGCCGTCGTCGCCGCCAGCGGCACGTAGCCCGACAGCCCTGCCACGCCGCCCAGGCGCTCGGGATAGCGCAGCGCCGTCATCAGTGCCATCGCGCAGCCTTGGGAGAAGCCCATCAGCACGATGCGCCCCGCCGGGATGCCGCGCTGGCGCTCAGCGTCGATCAGCTCGGCAATCTGCCGCTGCGACTCGCGCAGCCCGGCCTCGTCCTCGCGTCTGACCAGGTCGGCGCCGAGGATGTCGTACCAGGCCCGCATCACATAGCCGCCGTTGATGGTGACGGGGCGCTCGGGGGCATGCGGCAGGATGAAGCGCACGGCGCCCAGGGAGCGCAGGTCCAGCTCGCCGCAGATGGGCACGAAGCCGTGGCCGCTGTCGCCCAGTCCGTGCAGCACGATGATCGTCGTGCCGGGGTTGGGGCCGGTCTCGATGACCTCAGTTTCAAGCATGGGGATTCCAATCCTGTTTCAGCAGTTCAAAGCGCTTGTCGCCATGGGCGTCCAGGCCCTCGTCGGTGGGTGTCCAGCCGGCCCGGCGGTAGAAGGCCTCGGCGCGGGAGTTGGGCATGGTGCCGAGGTCCAGCCGCTGGTGGCCCTGCTCGAACAGCCAGTTCACCATCACGTCGTGCAGCACTCGGCCATGGCCCTGGCCATGCAGCGGCGGGTCGACGAACATGGCCCAGATATGGCCGTCGCGGTTGTCGCCGATGGCGAAGCCCGCGATGCGACCGGGCTCCAGCTCGACGACCCAGCCGCGGCCGTAGTCCTCGAGGTAGGCATGCAGCTCGGCGTCGGAGATGCGGCCCGGGGTCAGCGTGTTTTCGGTGACGGCATAGCGCACGCGCCAGAGTTCGGCGGTGTCGTCGCGGGTGGCTTGTCTAAGGCGTGACATGGCGTCATTGTCGCGACAGTGGCGGGCTTGGTTGCCGTTCATGATCAAGGCCATGGGAAGCCTCTACCTCGTCCGCCACGGCCAGGCCAGCTTCGGCGCGGCCGACTATGACCAGCTCAGCCCCAAGGGCCATGAGCAATGCCGCCATCTTGGCGCCTACTGGCGCGAGCGCGGTCAGCGTTTTGATGCCGTCTTCACGGGCACCCTGAAGCGTCACGCCCAGTCCCTGGCCGGCATCGTCGAGGGCTATAGCGAGGATCTGCCCGCCGTGGCCCTGCCCGGCCTCAACGAGTACGACAGCGAGGCCGTCGTGCGTGCCATCCACCCCGAACCCCTGGGCAAGCCGACCGACCCGGAGATGGTCAAGCAGCATTTCCGCCTGCTGCGCCAGGGCCTGCTGGCCTGGATGGCCGGCGAGACGGCGCCGGTGGGCATGCCGACCCACGCCGACTTCGCCGCCGGTGTGGCCGATGCGCTGGCCCGCGTGCGGGCCGTGGGCGTGGGCAAGCAGGTGCTCATCGTGTCCAGCGGTGGCCCCATCTCTACCGCGGTGGGGCAGGTGCTGAACACGCCGCCCGAGACGGTCGTGGAGCTGAACCTGCGCATCCGCAACTCGGCCGTCACCGAGTTCGCGTTCAACCCCAAACGGCATCACTTGGTGACGTTCAACACCTTGCCGCATCTGGATTCGGCGGAAACGCGAGTGCACATCACGCACGCCTGAGACGTCGCCATCAACGGTCGGATGGCAGGTCAGTCTTGCCAGACGCGTTCGACGAGATCACCAATCTCGACAGGCGGCTGCCCTTGGGTGGCGTTCTTCCACTCCGGCGGCAGCGGCGCAGAGCGCCTGGACTGCCGACCGTCCCAGGTGGCCACCTTGAGCGCGAACACGACAGGACCTTGGGTCGCCTCGAACGGCTTGATGGCTCTGACTCGGGCGACGATCTGCTTTTGCATTTCGAGGTCGGTGAGCGTGTCGAAGTCCAGCCATACGTTGGATTTCAGGCCGGGTTTGACGGCGACCACGATGAAGCCCCCCACTGACTGTCTGGCGCCGCTGGCGACGACGGCCTCTCGCGAGGCGGCCTCGACGGCCTTGACGTAGTCGGCCATCGCGTCGACGTCCGTCACGCGGGCCTCCAGCACGGAACTCGGCTGAAGCAGCACGACATTGAAGTTGGTGAGCGGCCCCGCCGCGTAGGCCGCGGCGGCGGCAAGAAGCGCACCCATGGATGCAAGAAGTCGACGCATGAGACGCTGGTTCGAAAGTGCGGCAGGCGTGTTTGTACTGGATTTGGCTCTGCTGCCGGCGCATATACCGAGCGTGTCATGCGGCGCGCAGGGGCATCGGCCGATCTCGGACAATCGCGCAGATGTCCCCGCCGCTGTTCACATCCCTTATCACGCCGCCCCCCGCCGCCACGGCGCCTGCGCACGAGCGCTTTCTGCATCTCGTCCGTCTGGCGCTGGCCAGCGGCCAGTTCGGCAAGCTGCTGCTGTCTGGCCCGGTGGGGGATGACGAAGACGTCGAGCGTCTGACCGTGCGTGCGATTGAATTGCGCGGTGAGCCGGCGCTCACCTTCCTGTGGCGGCACCGCACCAAGGACGTCACCAAGAACCATGCACCCGAGGCCGGCCTGGCCGAGATTGGCACGCTGCTGGGCGCCCGCTTTCGCAATGCGCACCTGCACACGGCGAGCGAGGAAGTGCAGTTCGCCGTCAGCCGCAAGGGCCGCGAGACGCTGCGGGTGACACGCATCGACGGTGCCGAAGCACCGGTGCCGGCCGCCCATGACAAGGCCAAGCAGCGGCCGCTGGAGATGGCCCACCCGGTCTGGTCGGCCCTGGGCTTGACGCATCTGGTCAAGGGCGAGCCGGCGCTGGTGCCGGCCATGGCGCGCAAGTGGAAGCAGATCAACCGCTTCGTCGAGATCCTGTCCTCGGCCGTCGAAGAGGCAGGCCTGGCCGGCCCCGTGCGCGTGGCCGACTTCGGCTCGGGCAAGGGCTATCTGACCTTTGCCGTGCACGACTGGCTGCAGGCCCACGGCCTGCAGCCGCGGGTGACCGGCATCGAGCTGCGCGATGACATGGTGAAGCTGTGCAATGCCGTCATCGACGGCGAGCAGCTTGGCGGCATCCGCTTCGACCAGGGCGATGTCCGCACCCAGGCTGTCCAGCCCCTGGACGTGATGATCGCCCTGCATGCCTGCGACATCGCGACCGACCACGCCCTGCATGTCGGCCTGCAGTCGCGCGCCCGCATCATCATGAGCTCGCCCTGTTGCCACAAGGAACTGCGCCCGCAGATGACGCTGCCGGCTGTGCTGCGGCCGATGCTCCAGCACGGCATCCATCTGGGCCAGGAGGCCGAGATGGTGACCGACTCGCTGCGCGCCCTGCTGCTGGAGAGCCAGGGCTACCGCACCCAGGTCTTCGAGTTCATCGCGCTGGAGCACACCAGCAAGAACAAGATGATCCTCGCCGTGAAGGCCCACGGCGCCGCTGCCGAGGCCTTGGCCGCGCGCCGGCCCGAGCTGCTGGCGCAGATTGCCGAGATCAAGCGCTTCTACGGCCTGCGTGAGCAGCGGCTGGAGCAGCTGTTGGCTGAACCTTGAGTGAGAGAGCGCCCACCCCATGGCATCAGTCACCGTCGACCCCAACAACGTCCGCGAGTTCGCCGATGAGCAGAGCTTCTACGACTGGCTCGCGCGGCATCACGACAAGGCGGACGAGGTCTGGATCAAGATCCACAAGGTCAATTCGGGGCTGGCCTCCGTGACGCCCAAGCAGGCCATCGATGTGGTGCTTTGCTGGGGCTGGATCGACGGCTTGCGCAAGGGCCTGGATGAGCAGAGTTTTCTGCAGCGCTACACGCGGCGGCGCAGCAAGAGCGTGTGGAGCAAGATCAACGTCGCCAACGTGGCCCGTCTGATCCAGGAAGGCCGCATGACCGAGCACGGTCTCCGGGAAGTCGAGGCGGCCAAGGCGGACGGTCGCTGGGACCGCGCCTATGGCAGCGGCAAGGAGATGAAGATCCCCGACGATCTCCAGGCGGCCATCGACGCCGAGCCCAAGGCCAGCAAGATGCTGGCGGGCCTCAGCGCGCAGAACCGCTTTGCGCTCGCCTTTCGCGTCCACAACATGAAGACCGCGGCGGGCCGCGAGAAGAAGATCAAGGCCTTCGTCGACATGCTCAAGCGCGGCGAGACGATCTACCCACAGGGGAAGAAGTAGGTCCGGGCGCTAGCCCGTCGCATCCGCATTGGCCGCCCTGAGCGGGTCCGACACCTCCAGCCAGTCGAGGTCGTTCTCCAGCGTGTGGAAGGCGTCGTCGCCGATGTCGCCGGCGTCGCGCAAGGCGAACAGCACCTGGCGGGCCGCCTGCAGGGCGGCGCGGTAGCGGTCGTCGTATTCGGCGCCGAAGGAGGCGAAGGGGCTGCCGTCTTCATGCAGCGGCCTGCCGAGATGCAGCTTCAGGTTCTTGCGCACCAGGTTCACGGCGGCCGAACCGTCGGCGGGCAATTGGGCGAAGGCGGCCTCCAGCATGCGGTGGCGGGCGGCGTGCTCCTCGTGGGCGACGGGGTCGCCGTCGTGCAGGCTCAGCGCACGCAGCAGCGGCTTCAGCGTCAGGCCCTGGATCAGCAGCGTGCCCAGCACGACGAGGAAGGCCGTCAGCACGATGAGATCCCGGCCGGGGAAGCCTTCGGGCAGGGCCAGTGCCGCGGCCAGCGTGACGATGCCGCGCATGCCGGCCCAGGAGATCACCAGGCCGCTGCCCACGGTGGGCCTGAGCATGGGCCGTGGCGGGTTGAAGCCATGGCGGCGGTCGCGCCAGCGCACCACGGCGTTGAAGCTCATATGCCAGGCGATGCGCACGAGGATGACGGTCGCCAATACGGCACCGGCGACGACCAGGTATTGTTCGCGCGTCGGCGCCTCCAGCCCCATCAGGATGGGCCGCAGCTGCAGGCCGATGAAGATGAAGGCGAAGATGTTGAGCGCGAACACGACCGTCGCCCAGACGGCATTGGTCGGGGTGCGGATGCGCGGCGGGATGCGCTCCGGTGCCAGCCGGGCCAGCGTCATCGCGAAGCAGACCGTCGTCAGCACGCCCGACAGGCCGACATGCTCGGCCAGCTGCCAGACGCTGAAGGTGCCGATGAACTGCAGCACGATGTGCGTCGGGATGTGCTGCACGCGCTCGAACAGGCGCTGCGCGATGAAGCCCAGCACCGGCCCTGCGACCAGGCTGCCCAGCACGCCCAGCAGAAAGGTCGGCCCCACGGCCTGGATCGAGAAGCCGCCGGCCGCCACGGCGCCGACGGCCAGGCGATAGATCAGCAGGGCGCTGGCGTCGTTCAGCAGGCTCTCACCTTCGAGGATGCCCAGGATGCGCTGCGGTGGGCGCAAGGGGCGCAACACCGCAGTCGCCGCGACCGCATCGGGTGGCGCAACGATGGCACCCAGGGCGACGGCGGCGGCCCAGGGCAGGCCGGGCACGAGGGCATGCACCACGACGGCCACGGCCGCAGTCGTCAGGCCCACGGCGACGATGACCAGGCTGACCAGCGGCGCCCAGTTGTCCTTCAGGTCACGCAGCGAGGCGTCGTAGCCGGCGTCGACCAGGATGGGGGCGACGAACAGGGCCAGCACCAGGTCGGGCGGCAGGCTGAGGCTGGGTGCCCCCGGGATCAGCGCCAGCAGCGCACCGCCGATGGCCAGGAAGACCGGGTAGGGCGCACCGGTGCGCCGCGCGGCGGCGGCCAGCACGACGGCGGCCACGAAGAGGATCAGGATCTGCGCGAGTGCATGCACCGGCCGGAGTATGGCGGCCTCGTGTCCGCAGCGGAAGGCGCGTGAGCGCCCTCCCGGCTCAGCCGGCGCGGCGGCGCCTGGCGATCAGTGCCAGGCAGGCCGTTCCGGCCAGGATCATGGCCCAGCTGCCGGGCTCGGGCACCGGGGCGGGCGCGCCCCACTGGATGGTCTGGCCGTCGGTGGCCAGGCCGTTGCCGGCCGTGAAGCCGTAGTAGACCGGCTGGCCCACCAGACCCAGGGCCGCGAAGTCCACCTGGGCCTGCACGCTGAAGCTGCCCAGCTGCAGATTGGAGATGGTGCCGGTCAGCATGCCGGTGTTGTCGGCGTTGCCGGACGGGGCGTAGGCCAGCTCGCCCATGAAGGCGTAGTTGGCGTTGCGGATGCTGTCGCCCAGGCCGGTCTCGGTGAAGGCCAGCGGCGTGTTGCTGCCGCCGGCCAGGATCTGCACGCTGGGCGACACCGCCTCGCCGCTGAAGTGGAAGGTGTCCACCGCCAAGGCCACGCTGGCCGAGGACAGGCCGCCGTAGCCGAGGTCGGAGCCGCCGTTGCCGACGCCGGTCGAATCGGCCAGCACCAGGGTCAGGCCGTCGCCGCGCAGCTGGCTGGGATCGTTCTGGATGTTGAAGTAGAAGCGGAAGTTGAAGGCGGCGTTGAAGTCCAGGGCCAGGGACTGCGGCGCCCAGCCGGCGCCGGCCTGCCCGCCGGTGCCGGCCTGGGTCAGGTTCATGACGCTGTAGGTAAAGCCATTGCCGGGCGTGAAGCTCTGCGCCTGCGCGCTGCCGTACAGCGTCCAGCTCGGGAAGTCGGGGCTGTGGCTCTGGTCGGTCAGGTCCACGCCCTGCTGGGCCTGGGCGGCAAGAGCTGAGGCGGCAAGGGCGCCGCACAGCATCAAGCGGGCGAATTTCATGGGGACTCCTGGTGGTGGATGGCCGGGAGTCTTGAAGGCGACCGTTAGGCAAGCGTTAGCGGTGCGCGGGCCAGCGCCCCCGCAATCGCGGGGGCAGCACGGCGGGCGCAGAACGCCTCGCGCCGGCACCTATCATCCGCGGCCATGACGCTGGCCTTGACCAAGACACGAGCCCCGCGGCCGCGCCAGGGCCTGCTGCCTCGACCGGCGCTGCTGGCACGCGTGCGGGCTGCCCTGGACACGCAGCGCGTGCTGCTTGTGTGCGCGCCGGCGGGCTATGGCAAGACGGCGCTGTTGACCCAGGCACTGGCGGATCAGCCCGCTGGCCTGGCGCTGGCGTGGGTGTCGCTGGACGAGGGTGATGATCTTGGCCGCCTGCTGGACTGCCTGTTCGCAGCGCTGGAGCCGTTTGACCCGCCCTGGCGCACGGCGCCCGAAGGCCTGCGCGATGCGGCCCTGCGCGGTGGGCCCGAGCTGATCGCCGTGGCCGATGCCATGCTCAATGCGCTGGAGGCCTGCGAGGTGTCGCGGGGCTGCATCGTGCTGGACGATGTACACCACGTGGTGGACGCCGCGGCCCTGCAGTTCCTGGATCGCTGGCTGACGCGCATGGATTGGCGCTGGCGCCTGGTGCTGGCCGCACGCCACGAACCGCCGCTGCGGCTGGCGCGGCTGCGCGCGACCGGCGACCTGGCCGACATCGGTGCCGCCGACCTCGTGCTGGCCGAGGACGAGGCCGTGCAGCTGGCGCTTGCCGCCGGCCTCGACGAGCTGGCCGCCGCGGAGCTCTACCGTCGCTGCCAGGGTTGGGCCGCCGGGCTGCGGCTGGCGCTGGGCATGGGGCAGCGGGCGGCGCTGCCCGCGGCCATCGATCGCGCGACGTTCGACTACCTGGCCGCCGAGGTGCTTGACCGGCTCGATCCCGGCCTGCGCGACTTCCTGTTGCGCACCAGCGTGCTGCACGAGCTGGACGTGGCGCGCTGTCAGGCCCTCGGCGAGGACGCCCATGCGGCCGCCTGGCTGGCCGAGATGGAGAGGCTCTCCCTCTTCGTCACGGTGGTCGAGTTGGCGCCGCACACGCTGCGCCTGCACCAGCTCTTCCGCGACATGCTGCAGCAGCGCCTGCGCCAGCAACAGCCCGAGCTGCACCGCGATCTGCTGGAGCGCGCCGCCACGCTGGAGACCGACGCGCTGCGCCGCCAGAGCCTGCTGCTGGCAGCCGGCCGCCCCGAGCGGGCCGCCGAGCTGCTGCTGGCCGATGGCGGGCCGCTGATGAACCACCTGGGTGCCCAGGGCCTGCTCGAGCTGACCAAGCGCTTCGACCCGGCCTTCGCCGAGTCCAGCCCGGAACTCCACCGCGTCAAGGCCCTGGCGCTGTGGGTGCTGTGGGAGGCCCAGCAGGCCGAATGGCACCAGAGCCGCGCCGAGGCGCTGTTCGAGGCCCGCGGCGACGCGTCCGGCCTGCTCGCCGCACGCGGCCACCGCAGCATCCTGCTGATCGCGCAAGGCCGGCTGCCGGAGGCCGAGGTCCTGCTGCGCGACCTCGACCCCTTTGCCCTCAGCGGCGAGCTGCGCCGCATCACGCTGCTGGGCCGCACCTGGCACGCGATGGAAAGCTGCCGCTTCGATGCCGTCGCGCCACTGTTCGACGCCCTCGTCTGCGAACTGCTGAACGCGACCACGCTGGAGACCTGGTACATCTGCTCGCCGCCACCGCGCCAGATCAGCTGCGCCGGCATGTCACCGGTGGCCGACCGCTGGTACCGCGGCGCCATGCAGGTACTGGGCAACCGGACGCTGCCCTTCGGCGTCAACGCCCACACGGCCCAGGCCTGGAACCTGTTCTGGCAAGGGCAACTGGACGAATCCCGCGAGCTGCTGTCTCGTGCCGAAAGCGATGCGGCCTGGCTGGGTCGCATCGTCATTGCGCGCAACCAGGGCCAGGCCCTGCATGCCATGTTCGACCTGATCGCCGGCCGCCATGAGGAGGCCATGGCCCTGATGCGCCTGCGCCTGGCCGAGCAGGTGCCCGGTTACGGCGCCTGGGGCGCCTGGCATGCGCATTTCTCCATGGCGCGCATGGCGGCTGCTACTGCCAATCAGGAGGCGCTGAAAGAGGGCCTGGAGCGGCTGGTGCGCATCGGCGCCGACCTGCCTCATCTCGTCATGCCGCACCGGCCGCGGCCGCTGCTGGGCCTGCAGGCCCAACTGGCCGCGCTGCAGGGCCGGCGCGACGAAGCCATCGCTGCCTGGCGCGGTTTCCTGGCCGATGGTGAGAGTGGCGACCTGCTCGGCCAGCTCGCCGAGGCGCGCGTGCGCCTGGCCGCGGTGCTGCTGGAAGGCGGCGACCGTGCCGGCGCCGCCCAGGCGCTGGCGCCGGCGCTGGCCAGCCGCGAGCCCGGCGGCTTGCTGTGGGCCGTGCCGCGGATGCTGCAGATGGCCGCTGAAGACTGGCGTGGCCTGCTTGACGCGGCCAGCCTCGCTCGCCTGCGTGGCTGGGCCGAAGCCGTGCGGCCGGCCACGCGGCGGGTCGCCGAGACGGCCGAGACCTCCGTGGACGACCGACTCTCCCAGCGCGAGGCCGAGGTCATCGCCCAGATCGCCGCGGGTGCGAGCAACAAGCACATCGCCCGTGCCCTGGATCTCAGCCCGCACACCGTCAAGCGGCATGTGGCCAACATCCTCGACAAGCTTGTACTGAACTCACGCGGCGAAGCGGCCGCGTGGTGGCGGGACCGTCAAGCCTCCACCAGGCCCGGCGCGCTCGGCTGACCGACGGCCCGGCACAGCTTGGCCCAGGCGCTGTCGTTCAGCAGCGCGCGCGCTGAAGCCAGCACCGGGGCCTGGACCTGCGGCGGCAGTGCGCCAATGACCAGGGCGCGTTCGGCCGGCGTCAGCGCCGGGATCATCCAGCGCAGCGTCTCGCTCATCTCGCGCGGACCGACGCTGGCCATGATGCGGCCGTGCAGTTCGAGCAGCTCGGCGTCCGTGTAGGCCGCCCACAGGGCCTGGTTGTGGCGGCTTTCCTCCACGCCCATGTGCTCGAAATTGTGGGCCACGAAGGTCGAAAAACGCCGGTACAGGCGCTGGGCCGCAGGGGCCGCCGGCATGGCACGCAGCGCGGCCGACTCGGCGCGCAGGCCGGTGATGGCGTCCAGATGCTCCTCATGCTCGGCCTCGATGGCAGCGCTGGCGCCGGCGCGGCGGGCCTCGATGGCGGGATGCACGAATTCGTTCTCGCGCTCGACGTGATGCCGGGCGGCATCCAGCAGCGCGTCCAGCTGGGCCAGGCTGGTGGCCAGGTCCAGCGGATCGTCGACGTCCAGGCGGCTTAACTGCTGCAGCGTGTCGCTCATGAAGAGGCGCAGCGCCTTGTGGATGTGGGCATACAGGTCCAGGCGCGGTGCGGGGGGTGTCATGGGGGCTCCTTGAGGCCGGTGTGAAGGTGAACCGGATGGCCGGCAGTGTTCCGGCCGGCGCCGCGCCTGGCATCGCTCCGACGGGCCATGGGCCCGGAGCCAGGGCCATGGCCCGTCGCATGGCTCTTCGGGGCGATGTGTGCGCCAGGGCCGCTCGGCACAGTGACGTCACCCCCTGAACGGAGCCCCCGTCCGACCCAGGGCTCCCCCCACCTTTCACCTCAGGAAATCCCATGTCTGATCGATCCACGAACCGTCCCGGCGTCCGCAATCTGCTGCTGAGCGCTGCCCTGTCCGCCACTCTGGCCGCCTGTGGCGGGGGCGGTAGCAGCACCAGCCTGCCGGATCCTGCGCCCCAACCCCAACCCCAACCGCAGCCCCAGCCCGGTCCGGCTCCCGCGCCCGCTCCGGGCTTCAGCTTCACGCTGGACACCTCCAAGGCCATCGTCTGGCAGGGCCAGCAGGCGACGGTGGCCGTCGCCGTGCAGCGCGATGCCGGCTTCACCGACGCCATCCAATTCAGCGCCGACAGCCTGCCCACCGGCGCTACCGCGGCCGCCCTCAGCTTGGCAGCGGGCAGCAACACCGGCACGCTGACGCTGCAGGCCGCCATCACCGCCCCGCATTCGCTGCCGACCGCCGTCACCGTCAAGGGCACGGCCGGCACCGTCAACGCCAGCAAGCCGCTGACGGTGACCGTGCGCGGCGCGGCCGGTGACATCGACACCAGCTTCGGCGGCGGCACGCTGGTGACGCCCGGCGGCCTCACCGACGACTATGTGCGTGGCGTGGCGGTGCAGGCCGACGGCAAGGCTGTCGTGGCCGGCTTCGGCGTGACCACGGTGGCCAGCGGCACCGACTTCCTGCTGGTGCGCCACCTGCGCGACGGCGGCCTGGACGCCAGCTTCGGCACCGGTGGCAAGGTCAGCACCGCCTTCAACAACGGCAGCCGCAGCGACGAGGCGCAGGCCGTGGCCGTGCAGCCGGACGGCAAGATTCTCGTTGCCGGCAGCAGCGACCAGGGTGCCAGCGGCTACGACTTCGCCGTCGCGCGCTACAACGCCGACGGCACGCTGGACACCAGCTTCGGCAGCGGCGGCCGCGTGATCACCTCCTTCGGCAACGGCGCCGACAAGGCCTATGCGCTGCTGCTCCAGCCCGACGGCAAGATCGTGCTGGCCGGTGACAGCGACCAGGGCGCCAGCGGCAGCGATTTCGCGCTCGCCCGCTACAACGCCGACGGCAGCCTGGATGCCGGTTTCGGCGCGGGCGGCAAGGTGCTGACCGCCATCGGCAGCGGCAGCGCACGCGAGACTGTCTACGGCCTGGCCCTGCAGACCGTGGGCGGCGTCTCGCGCCTCGTCGCCGTGGGCGGCGAGGGCGACTTCATTGCCGCGGGCTACCGCGCCGACGGCACGCTGGACACGAGCTTCGGCAGTGGCGGCATCGTGCGCAGCCTGTTCGGCAGCGTCACCGGTGCAGCGCGCGGCGTCGTCGTCACGCCCGACAACCAGCTGGTGCTGGCCGGCCACCGCGACCACGACTTCGCCGCCGTGCGCCTGCTGCCCAACGGCGCGTTGGATGCCGCCTTCGGCACCGGCGGCCGGGCCGTCGTCGCTGTCAGCGCCAGCAACTGGGATGAGGCCACCGCCATCGTCCGCCAGGCCGACGGCCGCCTGCTGCTGGGCGGCTGGGTCTACACCGGCAACAGCTCCAGCGCCGACACGGTGCTGCTGCGCCTGAAGGCCGACGGCAGCGCCGACACCGCCTTCGGCCCCGGCGGCATTCGCACCACGGCCGTGGCGGCCGGCAGCAAGACCGACGCCGGTCGTGCCCTCGCCCTGCAGCCCGACGAGCGCGTGACGACGGTGCGCGTGCTGCAGGCTGGCGAAGCCAACGGCAGCGACCTCGACGTCGTGCTGATGCGCCACTGGCTGTGAAGCCCGAGTCCGCCGCGCCGATCCGCAACCTCTTTCGGAGTCTTCCATGTTCCTGACCTCACGCCTGCTGGCGCCGCTGGGCGCCGCCCTGTGGCTTCTCGCCGGCTGCGGCGGCGGTGGCGACAACGCCGCGCCGACCGCACCCTCCACCCCCTCCACGCCTTCAACCCCATCCACGCCTTCGCCTTCCCAACCCGGCGTCACGCTGACCGCGCTGGCGGGATCGGCGACGCACGCCACGCTGAGCTGGAGCGGCGGCAACCCCGGCAGCGTCTGGCGGCTGGAGCGGCGCAGCGGCGACGGCGGCGCCTATGCCGCTGTTGCCGAAGTCGACAGCGGCGCCGGCCTGTGGCTGGACAGCGGCCTGGCCGCAGATACGAGCTATGCCTACCGCCTCGTCCGCGCGGACGGCAGCGTGGCGTCTTCGGCCAGCGCGCGCACGGGCAGTGAAGCTGTGCTGACGACGGCCGCCCCGGCGGTGCTGGGCGCCGCCACGGCGCTGCCCTTCACGACCACCACCGCGCGCCTGAGCACGGCGGATGGCAGCCTGCAGTTGGAACTGCCCGCAGGCAGCTTCAGCCAGGCCGGCACGGCCTCGCTACAACCCATTGCCAACCCGTTGGCCGATGGCGTCGGTCCGGGCCTGAGCCTGAGCCTGCCGGAGCGTCCGGCCCGCACATTGGCGCTGTCCCTGCGCTATGGCGCGGATGAGAGCGCCGAAGAGGTCTCCCAGGACCGCATCGCGCTGCGCCAGTCCGACGGCAGCTGGTGGGTGCTGCCACTCGCCGCGCACGATGAGGCCCAGCGCCTGCTGCAGGTCAGCCTGCCGCCGGGCCTGTGGCCGGTCCAGCCCGGCGCCGCGGCTTTGCAGGCCCGGCCCGGTGCCGCAGGCGGAGCGCTGAAAGGCGAGTTTGTCCGCGTCAAGGCCCACAAGCTGGTGCCCGCCGCCGCCACGGTGCGCGTGCTCGGCAGCCAGCGCTTCGTACCGGTCAGCATCTACGCGGTGCGCGGCAGCGAGGGCTGCGAGAACGCCAGCGTGGGGGAACTGTGCTTGCCGACGCCGGTGGTGCGTGACGTCACCGTGCAGGTGCTCAACAGCAAGCCCGGATTCCAGCGCGAATGGACGCTGGAGGGCACCGCCACGCCGGCTGCCGCCCTCGGGACGCTGGCCGTCGAGCCCCAGGCCGGCGTGGTCTACACCGCCCCGGCCCAGGTGCCGGCGACCAATCCGCTGACGCTGCGCTTTCGCAGCATCAACAGCGCGAACGGCCAACGCCTGGTGCTGGCCGCCAAGGTGCGCGTCGCGGAAGATGCCTGGACGGGCTCGTTGCAGGCTGTCGTCGGCGACTTGCTGGCGGGCCACGAGTTCAAGCTCGACACGCGCTGGACCCTGGATGCGGCGCAGAGCACCACCACACGCCGGGTCTACCGTCCGAGCGGCGATGCCGAGCACATCTACACCATGCTCGACCCGGTCTGCACCCACAAGGTCTCGCCGACACGTGTGTCGCTGTCCCAGGCCGACACCACGGGCCAGCTCGTCGTTGACGAGTCCACCATCCCGGCCCGCTACACGCTGGACTTGAGCACGCGTTGGAACTCGACGCTGACCGTCAGCTGCCCGCGGGGCAGCACCAGCGCGCCCATGGTCGGCGGCCACGTCTGGTCCGCGCAGGGCGTCGTGGCTGGCGGCCGCATCCAGGGCTCGGACTCGGGCCTGGGTGAACGCAGCTGGTCGCTCGGGCGGCCGCAGTGATACCCGCTCACATCCTCACCTCGAGCGCCCGGCGCGGCGCGTTCCCTTTCTAGATCCCATTTCAGGAGTGCCTCATGTCTTTTCGTCTTACTCGGGCCTTGACCGCCCTGTCCCTGGCCTTGGCCGCGCTGCACGCCCACGCGGTGGTGGTGCAGGGCAGCAGCTTCGGCGCTACGGCACAGGCCGGCAGCGTCAAGGCCGGCGGCTGGTACCAGTCCACCGCTTCCGCCTCGCACGGCAGTGCCAGCGGCAACACCGAAGCCCACGCCTGGGGCGACTCGGAGTCCTTCAGCGTGCATGCGCTGGCCTGGACGTCCGAGAACCCGACGCTGCCGGTCTATTGCACCGTCTACACCTGCTCGTGGCAGACGAGCGCCTCGGTGTCGGTATGGGACACCGTCACCATCGTCCCCTCGGCGAACAGCACCGAGACGCTGGACTACCGGTTCAGCATCGACGGCTTCAGGAAGCGCGGCCCGTGGGCCTACGGCAGCGGCACCACGGCCACGAGCTCGTACTACATCGGCACCGCCGCCAACGGCTGGTACACGCCGAACACGCGCACGCTGGGCAACGGCAACATGGAGGTGAGCGGCAGCGTGCAGGCACGCAACGGCCAGCCCATCACGCTGTACGTGTTCGGCGAGCTGTCGGTGTCGGCGCACAGTGGCGCCGTGGCCGACTACAGCCACACCATGTCCTTCCACTGGGACCTGCCGCAAGGCTGGACCTACACGTCCGCCTCGGGGCACTTCTCGCCGGTGGCGGCGCCCGTGCCGGAGCCGAGCAGCCTGGGCCTGATGGCGGGCGGGCTGTTCGGCATCGCCGTGCTGCGCCGGCGGCGTGGCAAGGACCGGCGCTGACAGCCTTTGACGACCGGCCAGCAACACAGCAGGGTCGGTTTGACGATGTGCCGGCCCTCAACACCCAGGCCGGCTTCCAGCGCGAGTGGTCGTCGATGACGCCGTCGCGCCCCCTCATACCAGGAGATTTCCATGAAACGCTTTTCCGATACCTCTGCCCCGCTGAGCCTGGGCTCGGCCCTGGTCCTCGCCCTTGGCTTGGTGGCCGCCAGCGCACTCACCCTCCCTCTGGAGGCCCATGCCGCCGGATCTTCATGCGATGACCGCGCCGCGCTGCAACGCCAGCTCGATGATTTCGACACCCGCTGGAACGCCAGCGATGCCTGGGGTCTGACGGCCCAGTTCACCATGGACGGCAGCCTGGGCGCCGCCGGCGAATCCGGCCGGCAGGCCGTTTACCGGGAGCTGATCGAACGGCTGGGCCGCTCGCCCCTGCCGCGCAAGACCCGCCTGCTGAAGACGACGGTCGTTGGCGAGGCCTGCCTCGTAGACGTGCAAGTGCAGAGCGGCCACCGCAGCGAGGCCGGCCTGTTCCTGTTGGCGCCGGCGGCCGACGGCGGCATCGTGGCCGTGCGCTGAGGCGGGATCGAAAAAAAGGAAAGCCCCGCCTGGCGTGAGCCAGTCGGGGCGCAAAGAGCGCTTCACGCCGCCCGGGACACACCCCAAGGTGCGTAGGGCTGCGGCGTTCACACAGCGCAGGTGGCCGTCGACGGGCGACACCAGAGTGACGCGGGCGGGCCGGAAACTTGTGCTTTCATGGTCGCGGGCGGATCGCGATGTTCCGCCTCGCCAGGGGCCGCAGCGTTGCCGGGGGCCGTGCACTGGTGACGGGCTGAATCATCGGCGCAGCAGGCCGTGAACGAAACCGCGATCAGCCGGGGTCGGCAGGGCTTTTTTCAGCTTCAGTGAACATGGCCCTCGACGCGAGCCGGCATCACTTTGAGCTTCACGGCGGGTGCGCGCGGCTTCGGGTTGGCGGCGGTCGGCAGCTCGGCCCAGTTCCACTCGCCCTGGGTGCAGACCTGGCGCACGGCGAAGGCCAGCTCGCCCGGTTCGGCCGGCAGCGAGGCGCGCAGGATGAATTCGTCGTACCAGGCGTCGGGCAGATGGTTGGCCTCGCCCTGGGCCATCCAGCGCACCTCGGCCAGTTCCTCGGTGACAGGCTTACCGTGGCTGTCGTAGGGCGTCTTCAGCGGCCGCTGTTTCGTCGTCAGTGTCCAGCCGGGTTTGGGCATGGGCTTGGCGCCACGCAGGCCCTCGGGCAGGGTGACGACGATCTCCTTGGTGGCCGCGCCACCCTCGCAGCCGTGGCCGACCTTGAAGACGGCGCGGTAGCTGCTGCCGGCCGGGGCCTCGGGCTGGTCCAGGGTGATGTGAGCCTGGGCCGCGCCGGCAATGGCGAGCAGGCTGGCGGTGAGGTGGTTTTTCATAGATCGAATTTCAGCTCAGCCGAGTAGCTGCGTTGTGGGTAGGGGTGGAAGTTCCAGTACTGGTAGTTGTTCAGGTTGTCGATGCCGAAGGCGGCGCTCCACTGTCTGTCGATCTTCCACAGCAGCCGCACATCGGCCGTCGTGTATTTGCTCACGCCCATATAGGCAAAGCCGTTCACGTCGGCATTGTTCAGCGTGCGGTACTGGCGGCCGCTGTAGCGGGCGGCCAGGCTGGCGCTCCAGTGCTCGTCCAAACGCCAGGCCGCCAGCGCCGTGGCACGCCAGCGCGGGATGTTGGGCTGCCAACGCCCGATGGTGTCACCCGGCGTCACCACAAAACCGCTGTTGGCCTTGATCTTCGAATCCGTGTAGGTGGCGCTGGCCGACAGGTCCAGGCCCTTCAGCAGCCAGTCCGTAG
This sequence comes from Roseateles sp. NT4, assembly GCF_051857475.1. Classification (NCBI taxonomy): domain Bacteria; kingdom Pseudomonadati; phylum Pseudomonadota; class Betaproteobacteria; order Burkholderiales; family Sphaerotilaceae; genus Roseateles; species Roseateles sp. NT4. The sequence goes on from NZ_JBPZGZ010000004.1 coordinate 581,726, forward strand.
CGGCCAGCGTCGCCTCCAGGCCGGTCGTGCCTATCCTGGCGATGTTCTGCACGCGGCTGATGTTCTTGTTGGCCACGGCGTCGAACAGGGTCTGCGAGTACAGCGAATCACGCGTGGTCTCGGCAAACAGCGTCAGCCGCGACTGCAGCGCGCCCCAGGCCTGCTCGGCGCTCAGTTCGGCCGTCCAGGACTTTTCGGGCTTCAGATGGGGGTCGTTGATGTACTGGGAGTTGGTTGTCGACGTGGCGCCATACAGCTCGGCGACCGTGGGCATGCGCACCGCTCGGCCGACGGAGGCCTTGAGCACGGTGTCGGCCGTGGCCTGCCAGGACAGGGCCGCCTTGGGCGACAGGAAGCTCTCGCGGCGCGTGGCATAGGACTGGCTGGACGTGGCCGAGAAGTCGGTGCGGCCGTCATGGGCGCGCCAGGCTTCAGCGCGCAGGCCGATGACCGCCTTCCAGTCTGGGGCCAGCAGCCAGGCATCTTGGGCATAAGCGGCCTGCAGCCGCGTGCGGCCCTGCACATTGGCGGCCAGGGCGCCCGCCGCGTCGGCGAGGTAGTTGCCGGCGATGTTGGACGTCAGGTAGTGCAGGTGATAGCTGTCCTGCTGCAGGCCCAAATCCACGACATGCGCCGTGCCCGTGGGCCGCCAGATGCCTTTCAAAGCCAGCGTGTTCCAGCCCGTGCCGCTGCCATCGGCCAGGGTGCCGGCGCCGCCCGTCTGTGCGCCGGGCTGCGGGTTGGTCGCGGCGTTCTGGCGCTTCGCGTCCTTGCGGTAGTCGTAGCGGCTGGCGGCGGCCTCCCAGTCCCATTCCCCGCCGCTGCGGCTCTTGATCGACAGGCCGTGCATCACGTGCAGCAACTGCTCGCGCGTCAGCGCGAAATCGCCGCCGGTCAGGGCCGTGAACTGCTGGCCGTCGATGACGATGGGGCCCGAGTAGACAGGCTTGCCGCCGGCATCTCGCAGATACGACTCGGACTTGCCGTCCGAGTCGTTGCGCCAGGCGCCCATCACATAGCTTGCGCGCAGCGTCGGGCTGAGGTCATAGGCCAGCTTGAGCTTGAGGTGATCCTGGCGCGTGCTGTAGGCCGTGCCGGCGCCCAGCATGTACCAGGGCAGGCCATTGCTGTTGGGCACCAGCACGGCGCCCGTTACCGGGGTGCCGTTGGTGGCTGCCGTGCCCGTGCTCGCCAGGCGGTTGGCAAAGGTCAGCGGCTGGCCGTCGCTGTCGGTGCGGTTGAGGTTGAGCCACCAGCTGAAGTCGCCTGAGCGGTCGCCCACCGAGGCACTGGCCTGCCAGGCGCGGTAGTTCGTCTTGGTGCCGTAGAGCTCGAAGGGTTGCGAGACATAGCCCAGCTTGGCATGGGCTTCGAACTTCGTCGGCATGCGCGTCTGGTAGTCGACGACCGCACCGACCGAGTTGCCCGGATACGCCGCCGAGAAGGGGCCATACATGACGTCGACGCGCTCGATCTCCTCGGGCGTCACCAGGCCCCAGCGCGGCGGGAAGCTCAGGCCGCCGACACCGTTGCCCAGGTAGTTGGACAGCAGCATGCCGTCGGCATAGACGGCCGAGCGCGCGCTGTTGCCGGTGCCCGAGGCGCGGCTGGACAGGATGGCGTGGTTGTAGTCGCCGATATAGCGCTTGCGCACCAGCAGGCTGGGCAGGTACTTCAGCGCGTCCTCGGCGTCGGTGGCGTTGATGCTGCGCTCGATGTCCTCGCGCGTGACGGTCTCGCGCGTGGTCGGGATGTTGGTGGGCAGGGAAGAAGGGGCAGCGCTTTGCACGCGCACCAGGTCGAGCTTGTTGCGGTTTGTCGGTTCGCTGGCTTGGGCGGCGACGGAGGGCGCGTCGTCGCAGTCGCATTCATCGCAGGCCAGGGCGGGCCACGAGAGCAGGGCGGCGCAGACGGCCGTGGCCGTGCGCGTGAGGGCGTGGGTGTTCATGACAGGGCATTGATCGGAGTCCGGCCGTCGCAGCTGCGACGGCATTCGCCGGGCTGGATCAGCCGCGGCGGCGCAGGAAGAGACTCAGATCAGCCCGGGTGGGGCACGTGCGCTGGCAGGGCGCCAGGCATGGGCGGTGACGGGCGCGGTCCAGAAGCGCTCGGGGGCTTCCAGCACCAGGTCGTCACGCAGTTGCAGCTCGGGCACTGCGGGGGGCTCGAGGAGGTCGACGGCGCCGAGGTGGCAGGCCGGGCAATGACCATGGGCCAGCAGGTCCAGCGCGGCCTCGATGGGCTTGGGCTTGACGGCCGTCGTTGACGCTGAGGGCGAACGGCAGATGTCCTGCCAGGCCGAGAAGTCGCCCCGCGCATGGGCCAGCGCTGCGCTGACGCCCGGCGCCAGCACGCCCAGCAGGAACACGGCGACGAACCACCACGCCGAGCGGCGGGCGGTGCGGGTCGTGATCGGGAGCCGGGTCATGGGGCCGCGATTCTAGGCGGCGAGCAAATCCGCCAGCGCACCGGCCACCACCTGGGTCGCACGCTTGAGGTCGACCAGCACCAGATGCTCGTCGGCCCGCTTGGCGTTGCTCTCCAGCACCGTGCGCGGCCCGGCGCCGTAGATGGCTGCAGGGATGCCATGGGCCGTGTACAGGCGCACATCGGTGTACAGCGGCGTGCCCGAGGTCGGGATGGGTTCGCCGAAGACTGCCTCGCCGTGCTTCTGCAGCGCGGCGACCAGGGGCGCGGCGCCGGGCAGGGGCTTCATGGAGTTGGCGAGCAGCAGGCGCTTGATGTCGAGCTGGATGCCGGGGCTTTGGGCCACCGTGTTCTCGATCAGGGCGCGCACCTCGGCTTCCACCGCGGCCGGGTCCTCCTCGGGAATCATGCGGCGGTCCAGCTTGAGGACGACCTTGCCCGGCACGACATTGGTGTTGCTGCCGCCTTCGATGCGGCCCACGTTCAGATAGGGGTGGGTGATGCCGGCCACCTCGGAGCGGCGCATCTTCAGCACGTCGTTGTGGGCGTACAGCGCCGTCAGCAGCTTCGTGGCCGCTTGCAGCGCGTCGATGCCGGTGCTCGGGTAGGCCGCATGCGAGGCCAGGCCGTGCAAGGTCACCTCCATCTGCAGGCAGCCGTTGTGGGCGGTGACGACCTGGTAGCTGAAGCCGGCGGCGATCAGGTAGTCGGGTTTCGTCAGGCCTTGGGCCAGCAGCCAGCCCGGGCCGAGTTCGCCACCGAACTCCTCGTCGTAGGTGAAATGCAGCTCGATGGCGCCCTTGAGCTTGAGTCCCGAGTTCTTCAACGCCAGCAGCGCGAAGGTGTAGGTCGCAAAGTCGCTCTTGCTGACGGCCGACGCGCGGCCATAGAGCTTGCCGTCGACGATCTCGGCGCCGTAGGGCTCATGCGCCCAGCCCTCGCCCGGTGGCACCACGTCGCCATGGGCGTTCAGGGCGATGATCGGGCCGCCTTCGCTGAAGCGGTGGCGAGCTATGAGGTTGGTGATGGACTGCATACCGGCGGCCTGCACATCAGCGGCCGGCACGGCGTGCTTCTCGACCTCGAAGCCGAGCCCGGCCAGCAACTCGGCCGTGCGGTCGGCATGCGGCGCGTTGTTGCCGGGCGGCGTGTCAGTGGGAATGCGGACGAGCTGCTGCAGGAAGCGGACCTCGTCGTCGAAGTGCGAAGCAATCCAGGTGTCGATGCTGTTCATGTTGAGGTATCGATGCGGTAATGGCAGACCGGGCATTCGCGCACGTCGAGCAGCCAGCTCAACCACCGGCCGATGGGATGTTGCGAGACGGCGTGCCAGAAGAGGCTCACGCCGCAGCTGGGGCAGCGCAGCGAGAACACCGCCAGCAGCAAGGACAAGCCAAGAAGCAGCGCGCCGGCTGCGCGCGCCATGGGGGAGGGCATCCAGAGCGCTGTTCCGCCCAGCGCGAGCAGGCCGCCAGCCAGCCACAGCCGGCCTCGCATGGCGCTGATCAGCGGCGGTGAGCTCGCAGTGTTCATGGGCCGGTCAGATCATCCAGCAGGCGAGCAAAGGCCTGGATGCTCAGCTCCGCATCGTCCACGGTCACCGACTCCAGCGGGTTGTGGCTGATACCGCCATTGCCGCCGCGAACGAACAGCATGGCCTGGGGCAGCAGTTCGTGGATCTTCATCGCGTCATGGCCGGCGCCCGAGGGCAGGCGGTGGATGGGCAAGCCCAGTTCGGTGACGGCGGCTTCCCAGCGCGACTGCCAGGTCGCGTCGCTCGGCGCTGCGTTGGCGGCCAACGTGGGCTGCAGCGTGAAGCTCAGGCCGCGGCGCTGGCAGATCTCGTCGAGCTTGGCACGCACATCGGCGTCCAGCGCATCGCGGGCTTCGTCCGTCGTTGCGCGCAGGTCCAGGCTGAAGCCGCAGCGGCCGGGGATGACATTGATGGAGCCCGAGGGTACTTCCAGCATGCCCACCGTGCCGACGACATCGGGCACGGCGGCGGCGCGCTCTTCGGTGAACAGGATGAGCTCGGCCACGCCGGCCGCAGCGTCGCGGCGCTGGCCCATGGGGGTGGTGCCGGCATGGCTGGCCAGGCCGATGATCTCGCCGGTGTAGCGGCGGCTGCCATTGATGCTGGTGACGATGCCCAGCGGCAGGTCCAGGCTGCCCAGCACCGGGCCTTGTTCGATGTGGACTTCGACAAAGCCGAGGTAGCGCGACGGGTCGCGCTTGCAGGTCGCGATGGCTTCCGCCGTGCCGGCCAGGCCCACCGCCTGCATGGCCTCGCGCAGCGTGGTACCCGCGGCGTCCTTGCTGTCCAGCCAAGCCGGGTCGAAGCCACCGATGACGGCGCTGGAGCCGAGGAAGTCAGCTGGGAAGCGCTGGCCCTCCTCTTCCGAGAACCCCACCACCTCCAGGCTGAACGGCAGACGCTTGCCCTGGCGATGCAGTTCGCGCACCACCAACATGGGCACAAAGATGCCCAGCCGCCCGTCGAAGCGGCCGGCGCGACGCACGGTGTCGTAGTGGCTGCCGGTCAGCAATGTCTTGTCGCCCGTGCCCTTGTAGACGCCGACGACATTGCCCACGGCATCGCGGCTCACTTCGTCGAAGCCACAGTCGCGCATCCACGCCATCAGCTGCTCGGCGACGGCGGTGTGGGCCGGCGTGGCGTAGGTGCAGGTCAGGAAGTCGTCTGTGTCGCTGTGCGCGGCCAGGGCCGCGGCCCAATCCCACAACTGCTCACCCAGCTCGGGCTTGACGCCGAACTTGTCGTTGAGCCGGATCTCGGCAATGCGGTGGATCTGGCGCAGGCATTCGGCCCGCTCCACATCCGGGTGGGCACGCAGGCGGCGCTCGAAGGTGGCGATGATTTCCTGGCGCGTGAAGCCGGTGCCACGCGGGCCGCGCACGGCCAGGATGAACGGGAAGCCGAAGCGGGCGTTGTAGTCGGCGTTGAGCTTTTGCAGCTTCGCGAATTCCTCGGGCGTGCAGGCCGTCAGTCCGGCCTTCTGCTGCTCGTTCGTCGACTCCGCCGTCAGCTCGCCCGCCACGGCCGCCTTGCCGGCCAGCTCGGGGTGAGCGCGGATCAGGCCGAGCTGGTCGTCGACCGTGGCCTCGCGCACCACGCGCGCCAGCGCCACTTTCAGCGCGGCCAGGGACTTGAAAGGACGGGCCGCCGCGGCGCGCTCGGCGATCCACGGCGAATGTTCGTAGGTACCGTCCAGCAGTGCGACGAAGTCCGCGGCGCTGGCGTTGTTGAGTTGATCGAGAGTCATCATTCCCAGACAAAGGCCGTTCGAGCGTCGAACGGGTGAACAGTTTTCCAATGCCGCGCAATGTCCAGACGCCGGCAGACCCAGACGCGGTCATGCGCCTCGATGTGGTCCAGGAACTTCTGCAGCGCGCGCATCCGACCCGGGCGGCCGAGCAGGCGGCAGTGCATGCCGATGCTCATCATCTTCGGCGCGTCGGCGCCCTCCGCATACAGCACGTCGAACGTGTCCTTCAAGTATTCGAAGAAGGGCTCGCTGTGGCTGAAGCCCTGGGGCAGGGCGAAGCGCATGTCGTTGCAATCCAGTGTGTAAGGCACGACGAGATGCGGCGCCAAGTCGCCATTGGTCTTGCGCACCTGCAGCCAGAAGGGCAGGTCGTCGCCGTAATAGTCGCTGTCGTACTCGAAGCCGCCGAAGTCGGCCACCAGGCGGCGGGTGTTGGGGCTATCGCGGCCGGTGTACCAGCCCAGGCCGTGCGGGTCGCGGCCCAGGGTCAGGCGCTTCAAGCTGGCCATGGCCTGGGCCAGGTGGGCGCGCTCGGTGTCCTCTTCCATGGCCTGGTAGTGGATCCAGCGCCAGCCGTGCGAGGCGATCTCGTGGTTGAGCTCGACAAAGGCCTGCGTGACATCCGGGTGGCGCTCCAAGGCCATGCCAACGCCGAAGACGGTCAGCGGCAGGGCGCGCTGCTCGAACTCCTTCAACAGCCGCCACACGCCGACGCGCGAGCCGTATTCATAGATGCCCTCCATGCTCAGATGCCGGGCCGGATAGCTGGCCGGGTTGAACATCTCGGACAGGAATTGCTCGCTGCCGGCGTCGCCGTGCAGCACCGAGTTCTCGCCGCCTTCCTCGTAGTTCAAAACGAACTGCACGGCCACCCGAGCGCCCCCCGGCCACTGCGCATGGGGTGGGTTCTCGCCGTAGCCGATCAAATCGCGGGGGTAGCGGGGTGAGCTCATCCCTACACTTTGCATCAATCAACGGAGATTCCATGGGCAAGCTCACAACACATGTGCTGGACACCGCCAACGGCTGCCCGGCCGCCGGCATGGCCGTGCGCCTCTACCGCTTCGACGCGGAAGGCCCCAAATGGCTGCGCAGCCTGCACCTGAACGCCGACGGCCGCGCCGACGGCCCGCTGCTGGAAGGGCCTGACTTCCTGGCCGGTCGCTACCGCCTGGTCTTCGAGGTGGCCAGCTATTTCAACGCCCGCGGCGCCAACCTGCCCCAGCCGGCCTTCCTGGACGAGGTGCCGCTGGACTTCGGCATCGCCGACGAGAACTCCCACTACCACGTGCCCCTGCTGGCATCGCCGTGGAGTTATTCGACCTACCGTGGAAGCTGAAAAGACGCCAAACCCCTCCAACCTGGGTCAAGACCTGGGTTATGGCCTGCTCACTGTCATCGAGGGCTTTGTGCACCTGGGTGTCTGGGGCAGCGCCGGCTTTGCCGTCGCCATGGGCAAGTTCATGCTGGGCGGTGCCCTGGCGGCGCTGGGCCTGGGCGTGTTCCTGCGTTTCAAGCGCCTGCGCATGAAGAGGAGGGCGCGGCGTGGCTGACAGCGTCCTCGTTTCCGTTTCCCGCACGACGGGCAGCGTTCCGCGCGAGGTGGGCGCCTGGATGGCAGTGACCGCCGACGGATTCACCGGCACGGTGGGGGGCGGCCATCTGGAGTTCGACGCCATTGCCCGCGCCCGCCGCGCGCTGGAAGGCGACGCACTGGAGGCCGAGGTGCGCTATCCGCTGGGCCCCAGTCTCGGCCAATGCTGCGGCGGCGTCGTCTGGCTGGCCTTCGAGCGCATCTCCGCGGATGAAGATCTCGCGACCCGCCTGCCGCGGCCGCCCCAGCGGCCCGTGGCCCTGTTCGGCGCCGGCCATGTTGGCGACGCCATCGCCCATATCGCCCGCGATCTGCCGCTGGACCTGCACTGGATCGACAGCCGCGAGGGCCAGTTCCCCGACGAGCCACCCGCCTATGGTTGGCGCCAGGAGGTCAGCAATCCCGCGGCCGACGCCGTCGACGATCTGGCGCCGGGCTCGGCCGTCCTCATCATGAGCCACAACCATGCCGAGGACTTCGACATCGTGGCCGCCTGCCTGAGGCGCCAGCGCGAGCGCGGCGACCTGGCCTTCATCGGCATGATCGGCAGCCGCACCAAGTGGGCGAGCTTCCGCCAGCGCCTGGAGGCGCGCGGCTTCCATCAGGACGATCTGGCGCGGGTCGTCTGCCCCATCGGCGTACCGGGCGTGGCGGGCAAGCAGCCCGCCGTCATCGCGGTGGCCGTGCTGGCGCAGATCCTGTCGTTGGTGCCGACGCCGGCGTCAGCGTGAGGCTGCGGCCAGGTTCGGCCTGGTAGCGGTTGCTGGGCGTGGCGATCTCGCGCTCATAGGCGGCCCAGGCCTGCTGGATCTCGCCGCTGGTGCGCAGGGCGCCTAGGGCCTTCTCCAGCGGCCCCACCCAGGCGGCGTGCGACTCGTGCACGCCATGGAAGAGCACCGAGCGGGCCAGCGGCGTGGGGATGCGGCACAGCGTGCCCTGGCGGGTGTCCACCGGCACCTCGGCCATCCAGGGCGTGGTCAGGGTGAGGGCGTAGTCGGCCGCGCCCGTGCTCAGGTTGAGGAAGGCGTCGCTGGGCGTGTTGGCGGCCAGCCGCGAGGCTTCCGGGATCAGGTTCTCGGCCGCGACCATGCCGCGCTGGTAGCTGACACGCACCTTGCCCAGCTCCTCGACCGCCAATGTGGCCGGGCAGGGCGGCCGGGCATAGGCGTAGACGAAGAGATTGAGCAGGGGCACGTCGACCTTGCGCACAAAGGGCGTCTGCTCGAAATAACCCCCGACGCGCATCGCGACGGCGTCGACGCGGCCGGTCTGAAGCTCCAGTTGGGTGCGGGGCAGCGGCCAGGGAACGAACTCCACCTGCAGGCCGATGGCGGCATAGGCCTTGCGCAGCAGGGCCTCGGCCGGCGGGAAGTAGGCGCGCTCGACATTGGTGGCGATGCGCACGGTGGCGGGCTCCTGGGCCTGGGCCGTCATGCCCGCACAGGCGGCGGCCAGGGCCACCAGCAGGCGGCGCGGCTTCCGGGAGGAACGGGCGGGCATGGCCGGATTGTGGGAGGCCCTTCTTGCGTGGCGATGACGTCGCGGCCCCACGACGTGAAGCTAGTCACGTCTGCATACACTCCTGGGCGCTGTCGCAGCGGTGTCGGGTCCGGCAGGGCCCGCGGACGCGACCCAAGAGGCTTCACAGCACCCGCCGTGGTGGAGCCGCGGAGATTCGCGACTTGGATATCTATCTGTTCGACTGGGCCAACCTGCTGATTCGCTGGTTGCACGTCATCACCGTCATCGCCTGGATCGGCGCCTCCTTCTACTTCGTCTGGCTGGACAACCACCTCGTCAAGCCGGGTGCCTCCGACCTCAAGGCCAAGGGCGTGGATGGCGAACTCTGGGCTGTGCACGGCGGCGGTTTCTACAACCCGCAGAAGTACATGGTGGCGCCGGGCAACCTGCCCCAGGACCTGCACTGGTTCTACTGGGAGAGCTACTGGACCTGGATGAGCGGTTTCGCCCTCTTCATCGTCCTCTATCTGTGCAACGCCAGCCAGATGCTGATCGACACGCGGGTCTACGCCTGGGGGGCACCCTGGCAGGCGGTGGCGGCGGCGCTGGGCTTCCTCGTCGTCGGCACGGCCGTCTACGACATCGCCTGCTCTGCGCTGGGCCGCACCAAGGACGGCAGCATCGGCAACGACGGCCGCGTGATGGCCGTCGTCGTGGTCTTCGTCGTGCTGGAGAGCTGGCTGGCCTGCCATCTGTTTGCCGGCCGGGCCGCCTTCCTCATCGTCGGCGCCACATTGGCGACCATGATGACGGCCAACGTCGCGCACTGGATCATCCCGGGGCAGAAGAAGGTCATCGCCCAGATGCGAGCCGGCCAGAAGCCCGACCCCATCTACGGCCAGCGCGGCAAGCAGCGCAGCGTCCACAACACCTATTTCGGCCTGCCGGTGCTGATCGCCATGCTCAGCAACCATTACGGCATGCTGCACCAGCACCCGCAGAACTGGATCGTGCTGTGTGTGCTGATGGCCGCGGGCGTGGCCATCCGCATCTTCTTCGTCAAGCGCCACAAGGGTGTCAACAGCTGGGGTGCCGTCGCGCTGGCCCTGGCCCTGTTGATAGCCCTCATCGTCTGGATGGCACCCAAGCCCCAGCCGGCCGTGGCGGCCGTGGCGTCTGTCACGCTGGAGCAGGTGCAGGCCGTCGTCGGCCAGCGCTGCGCGATGTGCCACACGGGGGAGGTGGCGCAGAAGGGCGTGCGTCTGGACAGCGCCGAGGGTCTAGCCGCCCACAAGGCCCAGATGCTGCAGCAGGTCGTCGTGCAGCGCGCCATGCCGCTGAACAACGCCACCGGCATGACCGATGAAGAGCGCGCCCTGATCGGCCGTTGGGCACAGCAACCATGACCCTCGACCCCCGCGCCCTGCTGCGACAGCTTTACGACGTCGCCGTCGCGCGCGCGCTGCCGGGCCGGGTGCTGGCGAGCCATCTGCCGCCGCCTCCCAAAGGCCGCACCCTGGTGCTGGGTGCCGGCAAGGCGGGCGGGTCCATGGTGCAGGCGCTGGAAGCCGCCTGGCCGGCCGACGCGCCGCTGTCGGGCCTGGTCATCACCCGCTATGGCCATGTGCCGGGCGGCTGGAAGCCAAGGCGCATCGAGCTGGTCGAGGCCGCCCACCCGGTGCCTGACGCCGCGGGCCTGGCCGCCAGCGAGCGCATGCTGGCCCTGGCTCGCGGGCTGACGGCCGACGACCTCGTCATCTGCCTGATCTCCGGCGGTGGCTCCGCGCTGATGAGTCTGCCCGCGCCGGGTCTCACGCTGGCCGACAAGCAGGCCGTCAACCGCGCCCTGCTGAACAGTGGCGCGGCCATTGGCGAGATGAACTGCGTGCGCAAGCATCTCTCCAGCGTCAAGGGCGGGCGGCTGGCCGCCACCTGCGCACCGGCGCGGGTGCTGACGCTGGCCATCAGCGATGTGCCGGGCGACGACCCGGCGGTGATCGCCTCCGGCCCGACGGTGGCCGACCCGACGAGCTGCGCCGACGCCCTGGCCATCTGCCGTCGTTATCGCATCCAGCTGCCCGACGCCGCCCGTGCCGGCCTGGAGTCCGGCGCCTTCGAGACGCCCAAGCCCGGCGACGCGCGCCTGGCCGGCCACGAGCTGGTCATGCTGGCCACGCCGCAGATGAGCCTGGAAGCGGCGGCGGCCTTCGCAAGGGAGCAGGGCATCGCTGCCCACATCCTCAGCGACGAGATCGAGGGCGAGTCGCGCGTCGTCGGTGGCCTGCATGCGGCGCTGGCCCGGGCGGTCGCGCGCCGTGGCGAGCCTTTTGCCAAACCTTGCGTCATCCTGTCCGGCGGCGAGACGACGGTGACGGTGGATGCGACCAAACCGTCCGGACAGGGCGGCCGCGCCACCGAGTTCCTGCTCGGCTGCGCCTTGGCCCTGCACTGCGAGCCGGGCGTCTTCGGCCTGGCGGCCGATACCGACGGCATCGATGGCGTCGGGCCTCATGCCGGCGCCCTGCTGACACCCACCAGCCTGGGCCGCGCCCGCGCCCTGGGCCTCAACCCGCAGGCCCTGCTGGATGCCCATGACAGCGCCAGCTTTTTCGCGCCGCTGGGCGACCTGCTGCAGCCCGGCCCCAGCTTCACCAATGTCAATGACTTCCGTGCATTGCTGATCGTTTAGGGCAGGTGAAGGGCGTGGCGCGGGCCAAATCTTGGGCCTAGACTGGGTCGACACCCATCGCCACGGAGGCCAGAAGATGAGCGCAGCAGCGGAACGTTTCTTCGTCAAGCACAACGCCCTGCCGACCATGCCCGAGGTGGCATCGCGGCTGCTGAAGAGCTTCGACGACGACAACGTCGGCCTGAGCCAGATCGCCGGCCTCATCGAGAAGGATTCGACGCTGACGGCCAAGGTGCTGCGCCTGGCCAACACGGCCCACTACAGCCCTTCCCACCAGATCTCCACCGTCATCGACGCGGCCCACGCCCTGGGCCTGGAGACGCTGCGCAACCTCGCCATGGCGGCTTGCCTCAGTGGCGCCTTCCCCAAGATCGAGGGCCTGGACCGCGCCACCTTCTGGCGCCACAGCGTGGCCACCGCCAACTACGCGCGCGTCCTCGCCCGTATGCTGGGTGCCGATGGGGCGACCACCGACACCGCTTATCTCGCCGGCCTGATGCTGCGCACCGGCCAGTTGCTGATGGCCATGGATGAGCCGCATCTGGTGGCCGACGTCGAAACCCATGCCGCCGAGCCCGGCAGCCGCTTCTCGCTGGAGGAGCACCGCTTCGGCTGCACCCATGCCGACGTGACGGCGTCGCTGGCGGCGCATTGGCATTTCCCGCATGCCATGGTGGAGGCTTTCAAGGATGCCAACACGCCGCTGGAGATCCGTCCCTTCTCGCTGATCGCCGCCATCCTGCATGTGGCCGAGGTGCTGGCCGATGCGTCCGAGCACCACGACGAGCCAGTGCATGCGCTGAAGGTGGCCGTGCCCGAGCTGATCGAGCATCTGCACCTGGACCTGGAGCTGCTGGCCGCCAAGATCGCTGCCGCGGGCGACCCGGCGGCGGAAGTGGAACAAATGCTGCACTGAGAGCGGCCTTCCGGCATAGCCGCACAATCGGGGCGGTATGCCGGGAGGATGTGGATGAGTTGGAAGTCGTGGCCAGCCCTGGTGCTGGCCTTGTCCCTGGGAGTGGCCGCCGCGCAGACGCCGGCCAAGCCTGCGGCCAAGCTTGCCACCGCCGCCCATCCCGCGGTACCCGCCGGCAGCGGCTACCGCTTCGGCCCTGTGCCCGCCTGGGTCAAGGCACTGCCGCCCGCCGAGGCCCGCCCTGCCGCAACCGTGGGCGCCAAGGCGCGCCGCGAGCCCCTGGTCGACGTGCAGGTGCAGCTGGCGCCCCGGTCGGCCACGGCCTCCTATATCCATCTGCAGCACGAAGCCCTGGACACCTCGACGCTGCGCGAGGTGTCCGAGCCGCAGATCAGCTTCAACCCGGCCTACCAGCAGCTCGTCATCCACCAGGCCGCCGTCATCCGCGACGGCCAGCGCCTGGACAGGCTCAAGGGCGTGCGCATCGAGCTGATGCGCCGTGAGCAGCAGCTGGAGCGCCAGCTCATCGACGGCGTGCGCACCGCCCTGGTGGTGCTCAGCGATGTGCGCGTCGGCGACGTCGTCGATCTGGCCTACACGCTGGAGGGCGAGAACCCCATCTTCGAAGGCCGCTACTCGGCGTTGTTGCAGCTGGCCTCGGACGCGCCGGTCGATCGCCTACATCTGCGCATCGAGGCGCCGCTGGAGCGCAAGCTGGTCGTCAAGGCGCTGGCGACCGATCTCGTGCCCGAGCGCTTCGAGGAGGGCGGCCGCCAGGTCATCCGCGTGCTGCGCGAGCGCGTACCGGCGGTGCCGGACGAGGCCGCCACGCCGCCCTGGTTCAAGGTCTACCCGGCCCTGCACGTCAGCGAATACGTCAACTGGGGCGAAGTGGACCAATGGGCGCAGCGGCTGTTCGCTGTCGAGCCGGCCTCGGCCGGCATCCTGGCCAAGGCGGCCGAGCTGAAGGGTTCAGTCGGTGCCAGCGGCACGCCCGAGCAGCAGGTGGCCGCGGCCCTGCGCTTCGTGCAGGACGAGGTGCGCTATTTCTCGGCCTCGCTGGGCGAGAGCTCGCACCGGCCCAAACCCGCGGCCCGCACCTTGTCAGAGCGCCTGGGCGACTGCAAGGACAAAACGCTGCTGCTGAACAGTCTGCTCGCCGCCATGGGCATCGAAGCCCAGCCGGCGCTGATCTCGATGGCGCGCAACCGCGGCATTGCCAGCTATCTGCCCTCGCATGACCAGTTCGACCATGTCATCAGCCGAGTGAGGCTGGGCGAGACGGTCTATTTCCTGGACCCGACGATGAATGGCCAGGGCCATTCCCTGGAGAAGCGTGGCTACTACCGTTATGGCGCGGCGCTGGTGGTGGGCCAGGGTGAGGCCGGGCCAGTGGCCGTCGTGCCGCCGGCCTTCGCCCAGGACTCCTTGAGCTTCCGCCAGGACTGGGACTTCAGCCAGCTGGCCCGCCCCGCGCAGTTGACGACGTCCTTCAAGGCGGTGGGCCTGGCTGCCGAACGTTGGCGCAGCAACTTGGCCACGGTGGGCCTGGAGCGCCTGGCAGAGTCCATCGGCGGCGCCTATGTGCGTCTGCTGCCGGGCCTGGCCAGCGTGGGCCAACCCGAGGTCAGCGATGACCGAGACAGCAACGAGTGGGTGCTCAAGCTGCATTTCGAACATCCCAGCATCGGGCGCTACCAGCGCGGCTGGCTGGACCTGGAGTTCCCGGCCGCCGAACTGGTCGACGCCCTGCCAGTGCCGCCCGAAGCCAGGCGCCGCCAACCCTTCCAGCTGGAAGGCACGCGCGTGGCCGAGCTGCGCCTGACGGTGACCGGCGCGCGTCCCTTCACGGCCCAGCCGCCGGCCCCGCTGCAGCTGACGGACAAGCATTTCGCCTTTTCCAGCCGTGTCGAGGTCAGCACTGCGACGGTCCAGTTCGTCAGCCGCGTGGAGCGCCGCACCGACGAGGTCCTGCCGGGCGATGTGGACAGCTACCGCGAGCGCGTCGGACGCGCCCGCCAGATGCTGTCCTCCCAGCACCTGCGCCTGAACCTGGTGGACCGCAAGGCCCTGGAGACGCCCTTCACGGAGATCGCGCTGCGCATGGCGCGCTTTCGCAATGGCAACCGGCCGGACGCGCTGTGGGAGCTGATGCTGGGCAGTGAGATCAACCGCCTCATCGACGCCGAGCTGTTGGGCCAGGTGGCGCCCACCAGCCGGCTGGCGGCCTGGGTTCGCGTCGAGCGCGCCCAGGCCCACAACCAGCTCGGTGACTTCGCGGCTGCGCTGGCGGATGCCGAGGCGGCCCTGGCCATACGCGCCGAGGGCGAAGAAGGCAGTGGAGCGCTGGAGGCCAAGGGCGCGGCGCTGATCGGCCTCGGCCGCCCGACCGAGGCCTTGATGGCCTTCAGCCAGCAAGCCCAGCTGGCCGGAGCCGGTGGCAGCTGGCTGGGCACGGCCCACTACATGCTGGGCGACTACGCTCGGGCTGAAACCGCGCTGCGTGACAGTGCGGCCAATGCCAGCGGCGAGACGCGCCAGTTCATGCTGCTGTGGCTGTACCTCGCCGCCGAGCACCAGGGCGGCCGCGGCAAGGCCGCCATCGCCGACGAACTGGCCGCGGCCGATGCCAGCAAATGGAGCGGCGCGCTGTTGAGCTATCTGGGCGGCAGCCTGGATCGCGAGGCCCTGCTCAAGCTGGCCCGTGAGAAGCCCGAGACCGAGAGGCTGCGCCTGGCCGAGGCCTATTTCTTCATCGGCCAGCAGCTGGCGGCTCAGGGCCGGCGCGGCGAGGCGCTGCCCTGGTTCGAGCGCACGCTGTCCACCCAGGCGGTGCCCTATCGCGAGTTCACGCTGGCGCAGTGGGAGCTCAAGCGCGGCGCGAACTAGAGGCAGCCGGCCTGCGGGGCAGTGCTGGGCGCGCCGTAGCTGAACTGGGCGAAGCGTGGCGGCTCGATGCCGGGTTGCAGCAGGAAGGCGTGGTGGAAGCTGGTCTCGCACAGGTCGGCCAGCTTGGGTCCGCCCAGGGCCGCGATGACGGCCGGCACCGTGTTGCTGTGACCGACCACGAGGACGACACCGGTCTGGGCGCGCACCGCGTCAGCCACCGCCGCCGCATGGGCGGCGCCGCGGGCTTCGACAACCTGGGGCGTCAGGCCCAGGGCCTTGGCCAGAGGCGCGGCCGTGTCGCGCGCGCGGCGCAGCGGCGTCGTCACGATCGCGTTCACGCGCAGGCCGGCCAGGGCCTGGGCCAGCGCCTGGGCGCGCTGCTCTCCAGCGGGTGTCAGGGCGGGGTCGCCGGCGGGCTCGGCGGCCCTTTCGGCATGGCGGACGAGGATGACAAGGTCGGGCATGGCGACGGCGGGCGAGGAGACAAGGGCGCCTGTCAGAAAGCAGGCAGCGAACAGGACGGACAAGGGCTTCATCGCGGGTTTCTAAGGGCGGGGCCCTGATTCTGCGCGGGGCGCCCAGTTACCATCCCGGCCCCATGCTGTCACCCTTTGCATCGCCCTATGGCTCTGCCGTTTGAACTCCAGGTCGGCTGGCGCTATGTACGCGCCGGCCGCGGCGGGCGGCGCAACCGCTTCATCAGCTTCATCTCCGGCGCGTCCATGGTGGGCATCGCGCTGGGCGTGATGGCGCTGATCGTCGTGCTGTCGGTCATGAACGGCTTCCAGAAGGAAGTGCGCGACCGCATGCTCAACGTCATCGCCCACGTCGAGCTGCTGGACGCCGGCGGCCAGGCCCTGCCGGACTGGCAGGCCACGGCGGCCAGGGCGCGCCAGAACCGCGAGGTTGTCGGCGCGGCGCCTTTCGTCGCCAGCCAGAGCCTGATCGCCCGCGGCGAGGACATGCGCGGCGCCGTCATCCGCGGCATCTCGCCGGCCGAGGAGGCCACGGTCACCGTGCTGGGCGCCCAGCTCAAGGACACGGCCTACGCCAAGCTGGTGCCTGGCGCCTGGAACATCGTGCTGGGCGCCGAACTGGCGCGCCAACTGGGTGTGGGCGAGGGCGACAAGATCACCATCGTCGCGCCGGGCGGCCAGGTCACGCCGGCTGGCGTCGTGCCGCGGTTGAAGAGCTTCAACGTCGTCGGCACCTTCAGCTCCGGCCATTACGAGTACGACTCCGGCCTGGCCGTCGTCCATGTCGATGACGCCGCCAAGCTGTTCCGCACCGGCGGCCCCACCGGCGTGCAGCTGAGGCTGCGCGATGTGCATGAAGCACGCCAGGTCGCCGCTGACCTGGCCGGCCAGATGGCCCCGGAGATCCGCGTGCGCGACTGGACCCGCTCCAACGCCGTGTGGTTTGACGCCGTGCAGATCGAGAAACGCATGATGAGCATCGTGCTGACGCTGATCGTCGCCGTCGCCGCCTTCAACCTGCTTTCGACGCTGATCATGACGGTGACCGACAAGCAGAGCGACATCGCCATCCTCAGGACCCTGGGCGCCAGCCCGCGTTCCATCATGGGCATCTTCATCGTGCAGGGCGCGGTGTCGGGTGTCATCGGCACGCTGGCGGGCGTGGTGGTGGGGCTGTTGATCGCCTTCAACATCGACGTCATCGTGCCGGCCATCGAGCATCTGCTGAACACCAGCTTCCTGCCCGGCAGCATCTATCTCATCAGCCAGATGCCCAGCGACCCGCAGTGGGCCGACATCACGCCCATCGTGCTGGTGGCCTTGTTCCTGTCGCTGATCTTCACCCTCTACCCGAGCTGGCGCGCCAGCCGCGTGCAGCCGGCGGAGGCGCTGCGCTATGAGTGAGCAGATTCTTCAGGCGACAGGTCTGACGCGCCGTTTCAGCGAAGGTGGCCTGGACGTCACGGTGCTGAAGGGCGTGGATCTGCATGTGGCGCGCGGCGAGACCGTGGCCATCATCGGCGCATCGGGCTCAGGCAAGTCCACCCTGCTGCACCTGTTGGGCGGGCTGGACACGCCGACGCAGGGCGGCGTCACGCTGATGGGCCGCGCCTTCGCGACCCTGGACGAAACCGAGCGCGGCCGCTGGCGCAACCAGCATCTGGGCTTTGTCTACCAGTTCCACCACCTGCTGCCCGAGTTCAGTGCGCTGGACAACGTGGCCATGCCGCTGCGCATCCGCGGCCAGGCTCCGGCCCAGGCACGCGAGACGGCCGCCGACATGCTGGCACGCGTCGGCCTGAAGGAACGCGTGCAGCATCGCCCCGCCGAGCTGTCGGGGGGTGAGCGCCAGCGCGTGGCCATCGCCCGCGCCCTCGTCACGCGTCCGGCCTGCGTGCTGGCCGACGAGCCCACCGGCAACCTCGACCGCGACACCTCCGACGCCGTCTTCGCGCTGATGCTGGAGCGTGCCCGCGAGCAGGGCACGGCCTTCGTTCTCGTCACCCACGACCGCGACCTTGCGGCGCGCTGCGACCGCCAGCTGCGTCTGGTGGCGGGGCAGTTCCAAACGACATGACTTACTCTGCACTGAAAAGACCCGCGCGGGCCGAGCGCTGGGCCGCTCCCGAGCCGGCCCGTATCCTCTCGGGGAATCGACAAACGTACCCGTTTGGCGAGAGGCAGACATGACTCCGCGCTTCATCCTCAAGCTCTCCTGTCCCGACCGCGCCGGCATCGTGCACGCCGTCACCGGCATGCTGCTGCAGCAGGGCGGCAATATCCTGACCTCGCACCAGCATGGCGACGCTGACCATGCGCGCTTCTTCATGCGCATCGAGTTCGAGGCCGCGGCCGAGGAAGCGGTGCTGCAGTCGGCCTTTCAGCCGCTGGCCGACGAGTTCGGCATGGACTGGGAGCTGGTCGCCCGCGCCCGCAAGACCCGCGTGCTGCTGCTGGTGTCCAAGCTCGGCCACTGCCTGAACGACCTGCTGTTCCGCGTGCAGACCGGGCATCTGCCCATCGAGATCCCGGCCATCGTCTCCAACCACCGCGATTTCTATCAGCTCGCGGCTTCGCACAACATTCCCTTCCACCACTTCCCGCTGCTGGGTGGCACCGAGGTGCAGAAAGCGGCCCAGGAGGCCAAGATCCTTGAGGTCGTCAACGACAACAAGATCGACCTGGTCGTGCTGGCCCGCTACATGCAGATCCTGTCGCCGGAGCTGTGCCGCGCGTTGAGCGGCCGGGCCATCAACATCCATCACAGCTTCTTGCCCAGCTTCAAGGGTGCCAAGCCCTATCACCAGGCCTATGAGCGGGGCGTGAAGCTGATCGGCGCGACGGCCCACTACGTGACCAGCGACCTCGATGAAGGTCCCATCATCGAGCAGGAGGTCGCCCGCATCGACCACAGCATGCCGCCGGAGCAGCTCGTCGGCATCGGCCGTGACATGGAATGCGTGGCGCTGGCGCGCGCCATCCAGTGGCATGCCGAACACCGGGTGCTGCTGAACGGCAACCGCACGGTGGTGTTCCGGTAAGGAGCGCGGCAGTGTGGATCGACACCCACTGCCACCTCGACGCGGCCGAGTTCGACGCCGACCGTGATGCGGTGGTGGCCCGTGCCCGTGCGGCCGGCGTCGGACAGATCGTCATTCCGGCCGTCGCCGCCAGCAACCTCGACACGGTGCGGATGCTGGCCATCCAGCATGATTTCGCCTACGCCTTGGGCATCCATCCGCTGTGCGTGATGAGCGCAGCCGAGGGCGATCTCGACCAGCTCGCCGAGGCGCTGGAGACCCATCGCGCCGACCCGCGACTGGTCGCCGTCGGCGAGATCGGCCTGGACTTCTTCGTCGACGGCCTGGACCCCGACGTCCAGCAGCATTTCTATGTCGAGCAGCTCAAGCTGGCCAAGCGCGCCGGCCTGCCAGTGCTGCTGCATGTTCGCCGCAGCGCCGACAAGCTGCTCGCCGGCCTGCGCCGCGTCGGCTTCACGCACGGCGGCATTGCCCACGCCTTCAACGGCAGCGAGCAGCAGGCGCAAGCCTTCATCGATCTCGGCTTCAGGCTCGGCTTTGGCGGCACGCTGACTTTCGATCGCTCGCTGCAGATCCGGCGCATCGCGGCCAGCGTGCCGGAAAGGGCCTTGGTCATGGAGACCGATGCGCCCGACATCCCGCCGCACTGGCTCTACAAGACGGCCGAGGAGCGAGAAGCCAGGCCGGGGCAGGCGCGCAACGAGTCGTCCGAATTGCCGCGGATTGCCGCGAGCCTGGCCGAACTGCGCGGCTGGACACTGGAGAAGACGGCGGCCGTCACCAGCGCCAATGCGCGCGCCGCGCTGCCGCGGTTGCGCTGATCGGGCTCAGCCAAAATTCAGCGACAACTCCACCCGGTCGCCCACGCGGAGCTGACCGGCGCCGCTGCCTCGCGCATAGATGCCGAATTGCACCGGCGCGCCGGGCGCCCGCTCGGCGCTGAGCCGGGTCAGGGCATCCAAGGCCGGTGGCTGGGGAATGCCGGTGGCCGGGTCGACGGTCGGCACGACGCAACGAACACAGGGCAAGGTGCGGCTCAGGGTCAGCGCGCCGATGCGGGCCTCGGTCAGGATGTCCTCGATGAAGGCAGGCAGGGCGTCGCTGTCGTCATCGGCGCGCAGCAGCAGATTGGGCCGGGCGCGCTGGGCGGGCCCGTTCAGCGGCTGGGCCATGGCCTCGGACCAGGCGCGCAACGAGCCGTCACCGACGAGGTGCAGGGCATTCAGGATGGGGCGACGCTGGGCTTCCAGGCTCAGGCGCACCAGGCGCAGGCGTTCGCCGGTCGTCGCGCGCAGCAGCGCGGCCGCGTCGTCGCCAGCGTCCCAGGCCTGCAGGGCGTCGAAGTCCTGGCGCTCACCGTTCCAGCCTCGCACGTCAACCGCGCTACCGGCGTTGGCGGCCACCTGCAGCACCCGGCCTTCCGCTTCCAGCTCCAGACCGCCAGCCAGCCAGCGTGCGTTGACCAGGGCCAGGCGGGGGTGGGCGCCCATCCAGGTCAGTTCGCCGCCGGCGTCGACGATGCCCCAGCCGCGGTCGCCTTCGGGCCAACCGTCAGCATCCAGGGTCAGCGTGTCGACGGCCTCGCCGGCGCAGGACTTCACGGGGTAGCGCCACAAGGCGGCGATGCGGGCGGTCAGGTCGGCCATGGCGCGTCGGAGGTGGTCAGCGGTTGCGGGGAGCGATGGGTGTTTCGGGTACCGGATAGCCGGCGGCGCCGAAGGTGGCGACGATAGCCTTGTGCACGTCGAAGTAGACCTGCCAGTAGTGGTCGGTGTGGCAGTAGGGCCTGACGCATAGCAGCGGCCCTTCGGGTGTGAACTGCAGGATCTCGAGGTCGGGTGCCGGCTTGGCCAGCACATTGGGGATTGCGGCGATGGCCGGGCGCAGGCGCTCGATGGCCTCCAGCGGGTCCACGCCGTTGGCGACCTTGGCCGTGCAATCCACGCGGCGGTGGGGCAGGGCGGAGAAGTTCTGGATCGCGCCGCTGAACACCGTGTTGTTGCCGACGATGGTGTGCACGTTGTCCGGCGTGTTGATGCTGGTGCCGAAGAGGCCGATCTCGGTCACCGTGCCGGTGACGCCGCCGGCCTGCACGAAGTCGCCGACCTTGAAAGGCCGCAGCACCTGCATGAAGACGCCGGCCGCGAAGTGCGTCAGCAGCCCGCCCCAGGCCGTGCCGATGGCCAGGCCGGCGCCGGCCAGCAGGGCGGCGAAGGAGGTGGTCTTGACGCCGAAGATGTCCAGGATGGCGAGGACCAGGACGATGTTCAGCAACACGCCCAGGATGGAGCGCAGATAGGCCGCCAGCGTCGAGTCGATGCGCCGGCCGCGCTCCAGCGCGCCGGTGAACAGGCGCAGCGCGAGTGAGATGAGCCACCGTCCGACCACCCAGGCCGCGATGGCTGCGAGTATCTTCAGGCCGAAGTCCACACCCTGAGTGCTGAGAAACTGCCAGACCGCTTCGGTATACATCGCTCGCTCCTCCCTTTGAAGACGCCCGAATCCTCGCAGCCGCCTGATGCGGCTGCCAATCCTGCAAACCCCGAGTCTGTGCTGCGCCTGGTGGGCCTGGCGCCGGTCTTTGATGCGCGGGCACGGTTGCTGGTGCTTGGCAGCTTTCCCGGCGCGGCGTCTCTGCAGGCGGCACAGTACTACGCCCATCCGCGCAATGCCTTCTGGCCCATCATGGGCGCGCTGCTGGGCGAGGCCGGGCTGGCGGGGTTGCCCTATGCCGAAAGATTGCAGGCGCTGCGCCGTCACCGCGTCGCGCTGTGGGACGCCGTGGCCGCCTGCCAGCGCGAGGGCAGCCTGGACACGGCCATCGAAGCCGCTGAGCCCAGCGACCTGCCCCACCTCGTGGCCCGCCTGCCCCATCTGCGGGCCATCGCCTGCAACGGCGCGCTGGCACACAAGCAGACCTTGCTGGCCCTCGGTGATCCGGGCATTCCAGTCCTGCGCCTGCCTTCCACCAGCCCGGCCCATGCCGGTCGCAGCCAGGCCGACAAGATCGCCGCTTGGCGAGCCGAACTGGCGCCCTATCTGGCCTAGGATGCCTTCATGAAAAGAAGTTTGCTGGCCGCGCTGGCGGCCTGGTCGGGCTGGGTTGCTGCTGCACCCATTTCGGCCGATCTGATCCTGCGCGACGCCACCGTGGTCGACGTGGCGGCAGGCCGCCTGGTCAAGGGCCAGGCCATCGTCACGCGTGGCGAGCGCATCCTGGCCGTGGTCGACGAGAAAAAGCTCGGCGACTACAAGGCCAGCCGAACCGTGAGCCTGAAGGGGCGCTATCTGATCCCCGGCCTGTGGGACAGCCATGTGCATTTTGGCGGTGGCGAGGCGTTGATCGAAGAGAACCGTCATCTGCTGCCGCTCTACCTGGCCCATGGCATCACGACGGTGCGGGACTGCGCCGGCGACCTCAGCGACACGGTGCTGCAGTGGCGCGATGACATTGCGAGCAAGAAGCTGCTGGGCCCGACCCTCTTTGTCTCCGGCGCCAAGCTGGAGGGCTACAAGCCGCTGTGGAAGGGCACGCAGGAGGTCGGCACGCCCGAAGAGGTGACGCAAGCGCTGGACAAGCTGCGCAACGAGCACGCCGACTTCGTCAAGATCACCGAGAACACGATGCGCGCCGATATCTACCTGGACGCGCTGCGCCAGGCCAAGGCGCGTGGCCTGCCGAGTTCGGCGCATCTGCATGGACAGGTGACGCTGGACCAGGCGTCCGAAGCAGGCCTGGGTACGCTTGAGCACCTGAACTATCTGCTGCGTGCTGCCACGCCGCGTGAGGCGGAGCTGACGGCACAAGTCGCGGCCGGCACGATCACGGCACGCTCGGCCGCCGAGCAAAGCCTGGTCAGCTATGACGAGGCGACGGCCCGGGCCGCCTTCAAGCGCCTGGCCGCACGTGGCACGGCCGTCGTGCCGACGCTGTCGGTCATTCGCATCACCGCCTATCTGGACCAGGACGATCATGCCAAGGACGACTATCTGAAGTACATCGGCCCCAAGCTGCGTCAGACCTACGACTGGCGCGTCAAGCGCGCGGCTCTGGACGGCCCGGATGCGATTGCCTACCGCCATGCCAGCTACGAGAAGACGGCCCGGCTGTTGCCGCTGCTGGCCGAGGCGGGTGTCGAGATCGTCGCCGGCACGGACGCGGGCTTCCTGAACAGCTTCGACTATCCCGGCCAGGCCCTGCACGACGAGATGGCGGTCTATGTGCGCTCGGGCCTCACGCCGACCCAGGCCTTGCGTTCGGCCGTCGTTGCCGGGCCGCGTTTCCTCGGCAAGCTGGAGCGCTATGGTGCACTGGCCGAAGGCAAGACGGCCGACATCGTCGTGTTGAAAGCCAACCCGCTGGAGGATATTGCGGCGACGCGGCAGATCGATGCCGTCATCACTCGCGGCCGGCTGCTGGACCGCCCGCGCCTGGACGCGATGCTGAAAGAAGTCAGTGACTGGGTGGCGCAGCAATGAAGTCCAAGCCGCAAACCTGGGGCCCGGCGACGCTGAGCGAGTTCGACGGCGTGCGCTTTCTGCATCTGGACTCCATCTGGGTGCAGGGTGCGATGCGCATCCGCAAGCCCGACCAGCTCGAGCTGGAATACGTCCAGCGCATGTGCGCCTGGATGCTGTGGCGCGATGCGGCCACGCTGGGTGAGGGCCATGCCGTGCAGCTGGGTCTGGGGGCGGCGGCGCTGACGCGCTTCTGCCAGGGCCAGTTGAAGATGCGCACGACGGCCGTCGAGATCAACCCCGAGGTCATCGCCGCCTGCCGGCAGTGGTTCCGGTTGCCGACCAACGATGCGCGCCTGAACGTCGTCAACGACGATGCGGCGCGCTGGGTCATGGACGACACCCATCTGCAGACCGTCGACGTGCTCAATGTCGACCTCTACGACCATGACGCGGCCGCTCCCGTGCTGGACGACGAGGCTTTCTATGCGGCTTGCCGCGGCGTGCTGGCCGATGGCGGTCTGATGACGGTCAACCTGTTCGGCCGCAGCGCCAGCTTTGCGCGCAGCGCGCTGCGCATCGCCCGGGTCTTTGGCTCGGACCAGGTCTGGAGCCTGGCGCCCACCAAGGAGGGCAACACCATCGTTGTCGCAGCCCGCGGGGTGCCGGTGCCGCACCGTGAAGTCCTTGAGCAGCGTGCCGCTAACATCGAATCACGCTTCAAGTTGCCGGCGCGCAAATGGCTTAGGCTGGTGCGGCCGCTGCCGATGAGCATCCTGAACGCCCTTTGAGAAGCTGAGCCCTCGATGTCGACGAAGTCCAAGCCCTTGGCCCCCGCCAAGACCGAAGGCCGCCTGGAGTGGCGCCAGTTGCTGCACTGGCTGATGGAGGACGGTCTCATCGACGAGGCTCAGGTGCAGCGTACGGAGCAGCGTTTTGCGGCGGGCGACAGCGCCCTGCATCCTCTCGTGCGCCTGGGCCATGCGGCGCTCGTGCGCCTGAGCACCGGCAAGGCGCTCGATGTGGATGCCCTGTCCGAATGGCTGGCGCTGCGCGCCCGCTTGCCCTATCTGCGCATCGATCCGCTGAAGGTCGACGTCGGCCGCGTTGGTGATGTGATGTCCGTCGGCTATGCCGAGGCCAAGCGCTGCCTGCCGGTGCAGTTCGGCCTGAACGAGGTGACGATTGCGACCTCGGAGCCTTTCGATACGGGTTGGGTGGCGCAGATCGAGTCGCATGTGCGCAAGCCCGTCAAGCTCGTCGTTGCCAATCCGCTGGACATCGTCCGCTACACGACCGAGTTCTTCACGCTGGCCCGGTCGGTGCGGGCCGCGGCCAAGGCCGGCGAGCAAAGCCAGGTGGCCAGCTTCGAGCAGCTCGTCGAGCTGGGCAAGAACAACAAGCAGCTGGATGCCAATGACCAGGGCGTCGTGCAGGTTGTGGACTGGCTGTGGCAATACGCCTTCGACCAGCGCGCCTCGGACATCCACCTGGAGCCGCGCCGCGAGATGGGCGTCATTCGCTTCCGTATCGACGGCGTGCTGCACACCGTCTACCAGTTGCCGCCCACTGTCATGGCGGCGATGACGTCGCGCATCAAGTTGCTGGGCCGCATGGACGTCGTCGAGAAACGCCGTCCGCTGGACGGACGCATCAAGACTCGCAACCCGGCCGGCGAAGAAGTCGAAATGCGGCTGTCGACGCTGCCGACGGCGTTTGGCGAGAAGATGGTCATGCGCATCTTCGACCCCGAGACGGCGGTCAAGGATCTGTCGTCCCTGGGCTTTGGCCAGCACGACTCGGACCGTTGGGAGAGCCTGGTCAAGCAGGCTCACGGCATCATCCTTGTGACGGGGCCGACGGGCAGCGGCAAGACCACGACGCTGTATTCCACGCTGAAGCGCCTGGCGACCGACGAGGTCAATGTCTGCACCATCGAAGACCCGATCGAGATGATCGAGCCGGCCTTCAATCAGACCCAGGTGCAGAGCGTGCTGGACTTCGGCTTTGCCGAGGGCCTGCGTGCGCTGATGCGTCAGGATCCGGACATCATCATGGTGGGCGAAATCCGCGACCTGGAGACGGCCGAGATGGCCATCCAGGCGGCGCTGACGGGGCATCTCGTCTTCAGCACCCTGCACACCAATGATTCGGTCTCTGCCATCACGCGCTTGCAGGACCTGGGCGTCCCCAGCTATCTGATCAGCGCCACCGTCATCGGCGTGCTGGCGCAGCGCCTGGTGCGGACGCTGTGCCCGCATTGCAAGCAACCCGACCCCATGGTCACGCGCGAGAGCCTCAACGATCTGGCGCGGCACTGGCGCCTGGGTGGCGGTGTGAAGCCCTACAAGCCCGTCGGCTGCCTCGAGTGCCGCAATACCGGCTTCCGTGGTCGCGCAGGTCTGTATGAATTGCTGACGGTGTCCGAAGGCGTCAAGGGCGCGATTGCTGACCTGACGGCCTTGCGTCGCCAGGCCATGCAGGAAGGGCTCCGGCCCTTGCGCCTAGCGGGCGCGATGAAAGTTGCCGAAGGTGCGACGACCGTAGAGGAAGTGCTGCGCGGCACGCCGGCCTGGGAAGGCTGAGCCGAGCGGCCTTACGTGTAATCCACAGTCGGGGAGGGATGACCCGACTGCCAGAATCGCCGGCAACAAAGATGCGCGCCCCGGTGCGCCGGAGGCGACAGGCAATGAAGATCAAAAGCCAGCGGGACTTCTGGTCCGGGCTGATGTTCCTGGTGGTGGGCGTGGCATTCGCGTGGGGCGCAACCGAATATTCCTTCGGCACCTCGGCTCGCCCAGGCCCGGGGTATTTCCCCTTCGGTCTTGGCATCCTGCTCGCACTGCTGGGTGGCCTCGTGCTGTTCAAGGCGCTGACGCTGGAATCGGAGGGCGGGGACCCGGTGGGTGCGATTGCCTGGCGGCCACTTTTGGTCATCGCCAGCGCCATTGCCTTTTTCGGTTTCGCATTGCCTCGCCTGGGCCTGGCTTGCACCTTGCCGGTTCTCATTGCGCTGTCGGCGCTGGCTGGCGACGAGTTTCGTTGGCGTGATGTGCTCATCAGCAGCGTCGTGCTGACTGTCGGCAGCTGGGCGCTGTTCATCCTTGGCCTGAAGCTGACCATTCCGCTCTGGCCCATCTATTTCAGCGGCTGAGGGCGCGACATGGACTTGCTGAATAACCTGGGTATCGGCTTCCAGACGGCGCTGAGCCTGCAGAACCTGCTGTATGCATTCTTCGGAGCGGTGCTCGGCACATTGATCGGTGTGCTGCCGGGACTTGGGCCGGTTGCCACCATCGCGATGCTGCTGCCGTCCATCTACACGCTGGATGCGACGCCCGCTCTCATCATGCTGGCCGGGATCTACTACGGCGCCCAGTACGGCGGCTCGACGACGGCCATCCTGATCAATGTGCCCGGCGAGTCCAGTTCCGTGGTGACCGCCATCGACGGTTATCAGATGGCGCGCCGTGGCCGCGCCGGCGCGGCGCTGGCGGCGGCCGGTCTGGGCAGCTTCTTCGCGGGCTGCGTCGGCACCATCATCATTGCGGCCTTCGCGCCGCCCCTGACCGAGCTGGCTTTCAAGTTTGGCTCGGCCGAATACTTTTCTTTGATGGTGCTGGGCCTGGTCGGCGCCGTGGTGCTCGCGTCGGGTTCGCTGATCAAGGCCATTTCCATGATCGTACTGGGCCTGCTGTTGGGGCAGGTCAATACCGATGTCATCACCGGCACGGCTCGCTTCTCGTTCGACATTCCGGAACTGACCGACGGTATCGGCTTCGTCGTCATCGCCATGGGTGTGTTCGGCTTCGGCGAGATCATTGCCAACCTGGGGCAGCCTGAAGAGCACCGCGAGGTCTTCACGAAGGAAGTGAAGGGCCTGTGGCCGACGAAGGAGGACTTCAAAGAGGCTTGGCCGTCGGTGGTGCGTGGCACGGCGCTGGGCTCCATCCTCGGCGTGTTGCCCGGCGGTGGCGCGCTGCTGGCCTCCTTCGCGTCCTATACGCTGGAGAAGAAGGTCGTCCGCAATCCCCGCGTGCCCTTCGGCAAGGGCGCCATCCAGGGCGTGGCTGGCCCCGAGAGCGCCAACAACGCCGGCGCGCAGACCTCCTTCATTCCGATGCTGACCCTGGGCATTCCGCCCAATGCCGTGATGGCGTTGATGGTCGGCGCGATGACAATCAAAGGTATCCAGCCGGGCCCGCAGGTCATGACGAGCAACCCGGAGCTCTTCTGGGGGCTGATAGCATCGATGTGGATCGGCAATCTGATGCTGATCGTGCTGAATCTTCCGTTGATCGGCATCTGGATCAAGTTGCTGACGGTGCCCTACCGCTTCCTGTTCCCGGCGATCGTGGTTTTCTGCTGTATCGGCACCTACTCGCTGAACAACAACAGCTTCGACGTCTATCTGACCTCGGCCTTCGCGCTGCTGGGCTACGTCTTCTACAAGCTGAGCTGTGAGCCGGCGCCTCTGCTGCTGGGGTTCATCCTTGGGCCCATGATGGAAGAGAACCTGCGCCGGGCTTTGCTGCTGGCCCGCGGTGACTGGAGCACCTTCCTCACTCGGCCGTTGTCGGCGGGCCTGTTGATCGCAGCGGCACTGATGATCATCGTGGTGATGCTTCCCTCTATAAAGAACAAGCGAGAAGAAGCCTTCCAGGAAGAAGCCTGACGGCGGAGGACGCTTGGAGAAGAAGGCCGGACAGCGCGAGCAGTCCGGCCTTCTGCCTTCCGGGACCAGACTGACAGGGCAGGCGGGAGGCAGACCACGCGAGCCTCAAAATAATTTGAGCCAAGGGCTTCCACGTACGGAAAAACCTGTGCTACAGTCGTGGGCTTCGCTGATCACAACGCAGCGCTTGTCGGGAACGGCAGCTAGCGGTGGAGTGGTTGGAGAAGACGGGTTCTGAGTTGACGCAAGTTGATTTGGAACCTGGGCGAGCTTGAAAGAGTCGCCGAGTGCTTCGAGAGGTTCTAAAAAGAATTTTTCAAAAGTACTTGACGGCGCTGCGAAAGCAGATCAAAATCTCGCCTCTTTGCTGCTGACGAATGAATCGGAAACGAATCAAACGAAAGCGACAAAGAAAGCAAGTTGTTGAGTATCGCGAAAAGAAATTTTCAAAAATACTTGACGACAAGCAAAAAAGCAGATTAGAATCTCGCTTCTTTGCTGCTGACAACTAAACGACGTCAGCGCCGCAGTTAAACGAAAGTTTGAATGCGATGT